>CAJOIH010000017.1 GCA_905234455.1 uncultured Bacteroidales bacterium
GAAGGACCCCCTCCCGTTCGACTTGCATGTATTAGGCCTGCCGCTAGCGTTCATCCTGAGCCAGGATCAAACTCTTCATTGTATTATTGTTGTACTTTTCTTTTTCCTGTTTTAGGGCTCCGCTATGTTCTCTTGTTCCTTACTCTCGAAACGGACCAGCCTCTCGGCTAACCGTCTCGGACTTATGCTGGCCTCAAGTTTTCAAAGAACTTTTCCAAACACTCTCTTCAATGGTCTATCTCCCTCGTTGTTTGGGACCGCAAAGATACAGCAAAAAACATTACGCGCAAGCTTTTTTTGAAAAAAAAATTCAAAAAAATCTTAATCGTTTGAAATCCAAAGAAATAATTTTCAAAAAAAAATTGAAAGAGATAAAAAGGTGCATCAGGGTCTATCCTAGGGCTTCTATATTATATTAATAAGGTGTATTCGAAAAGAGTGGAGAACTGATCACAAGGGATAGAACATTTCCTTCGGAGGAGTTGGACGAAAAATGGAGACCAACCTCCAAAAAACAGGAGAATAGGAGAGGGGAATTTAAAGCCCATTTTAGGCCCTCTGAGCGACCCTGTTTTTGGGTCGATAGATGACTCATCCAACCTCATTTTGATCGCTGAATTGCGATTTCAGCCTCATGTTTTTACAGAAAACCATAAAATCACATATGTAAACACAAGAAAAGTAAACAACCTATAAATCAATGTGTTAAATCAATAATTTACAATTGTTAATATATAGATATCAAAGTAAAATAGTTGATCACCAATAAATAATGACTCAAATACATGAAAAACAAATATAAAACACTTAAAATCAGATAAATAACAAATATTATCTATAGTAAATTCTTAATGGTTTTGCTGTTTAAGCCCAAATTTGAGTAGATAAATAATAGAGCATTAAAAATATTATAAATCAAATAAATAAATAAAACAACCTAAAGCAAAACTTCTTGAATTTAGCAAAAACCGAATTATTTACAAAAATAAAATTCAAAAAATGTAGCAATGTAAGATTATAATTTTTACTTTTGTGAAATCATTGCGTTGTGAAATTGAAAAAAAACGGGACATCATGAAAGACAGAATCGCCCATATCATGAGAGCCAAAAACCTTAAGGCCTCCGACTTCGCCACCCTCCTCGGTATCCAACCTTCCGGTATCTCACATATCCTTTCGGGTCGAAACCAACCGAGCCTCGACTTCGTCAAAAAAATCAAAGAGACCTTCCCCGAGTATAACCTCGAATGGATCATCTTCGGCACCGGCCCCATCACCACCTCCGAACCGTTCCAACTCAAAATCAACGAAAACACCCCGGAACCTCAACTCGAATTGACTCCTACTGAAGATGCCCAACTCGAAATGCCCGACCTCAACCCTGTCACTTCCCCTATCCCTACCCCAATCGCCGTGTCCAACAATCCTTCTGGCATCAAATCCATGATGATTCTCTATGAGGACGGCACTTTTGAGACCTACTCCCCTCGTTGATCCACACCTTATTTATAATAAAGTAGCTTAAATCGAGAATAATCTGTACCTTTGCAGATTATTTTTGTCTGTTATGCAAAGAGATTCCTTTTTCCTGACGTTGGACGAAGTGGTCAGAACCCCTAAAAGGTTCGCACTTATCACCCACGTCAACCCCGATGGCGACGCCATTGGATCGTCACTTGCATTTTCACAGTTGCTCCGAAAACTCGGACACGAAACAGAAGTGATCGTCTCCAACGATTTTCCGGGCTTCTTGGCCTGGATGCCTGGGGCCTCCGATATCCATATTTATGAGAAAAACGCCCCACTATGTGACAAAATCCTCGATCAAGCCGATTGTGTAGTGCTTCTCGATTTTAACCAATTCTCACGTTCTGGCTTGGTTCAAGATAAACTTAGTGGTTTGAAAACCAGTAAGATATTGATAGATCACCATCGGGAACCCAATCTCGACAACTTCATCTGTGCCCTCTCGGAAACCCAAGTGTCTAGTACCTCCGAACTGGTGGCCGAAACCATACTCCACTTCGGAGAACAGTATCTCGATGCTTCCATCGCCACCAATGTGCTGGTGGGTATCGTCACCGACACCGGTTCGTTCGCCCATTCGGTGTTCCGTCCCGAGACCTTTGCCCTCTGCGCCAAAATGATCAAATACGCCCCATCCTACACCCAGATCCATCAGTTGGTGTACGACACTTTCTCCGAGGACCGACTCAGGCTGCTGGGCTATTCCATCAGCAACAAGATGGAAGTGCTCGACGACTATGCTACCACCATCATTTCGCTCACCAAAGAGGAATTGGCGCGTTTTAACTATCAACCTGGTGATACCGAGGGGGTTGTAAACTATCCGTTATCCATGAAAAAAATGGTCATGTCTGTTCTGGTGACCGAACGTCAAGGGGTGGTGCGCCTCTCGTTCCGCTCCAAAGGCAATTTCTCGGTCCACGAATTGGCACAGAAGTTTTTTAATGGTGGGGGACATACGAATGCCGCTGGCGGAACGTTAACCTGTTCGATGGATGAGGCACTGAACCTATTGCACCGAGTGCTTCCCGAGTATCGCGAAAAGCTGCTTCAACAATGAAAAAAGTCCTAGTCATCGTTTTTTCCGCTCTATTGATAGCGCTGTCGTCGTGCCGCGGACGGCCTCAGACTGCTGTTGAACCAACGGTGTCGGACGCGCAGCTGAAAGAGAGTCTGGAACGAGCCAACCGTTACTTGGCCAACGATGAAGAGGAGGATATCGAAAACTATGTGCGGCGACATCAATGGGACATGGTGGCTACAGGCACTGGGATGCGCTACCAGATTGTCAAAGCGGGCGATGGTTCTTTGATTCAGCCTGGACAGCGGGTGACAATGGAGTATATGCTTTACGATATTGTCGGTGACGTAGTCTATTCATCGGATACCGATGGAGTGATCAGGTTTGTCGTGGGCCAGGGCGACGTGGTGGCTGGTGTCGACGAAGCGGTGCGTCATCTGCATCGCGGCGATGTGGCTCATGTCATCGTTCCCTCCCATCTTGGCTACGGGTTGCTGGGTGACCAGAAGAGCGTGCCTAGCAAAGCCACCTTGATCTATACCTTGAAAATCACTGAAGTACAATAAAAAACAATCATAACAAACAACTAAATCAATAAAAATGAAAAAGAGTCTTTATTTGGTGGCCATGAGCCTCCTGCTGTCCGCTACGATGCTTTCGTGCGGCGAAAAGAACCCCTTCCCGGGCTATACGCCCACTGGAACGGGTTTGTATTACAAACAAATCGTCGCAGGCAATGGCGATAAGCTTTTGACGGGCGAGGTAATCAAAGTGCGACTTGCCTATTATCTCGGTGATTCCCTGTTGTTTACCACAAACAGCATACCTGAAGCCGCTTATGATATGGTGCGCGAGTCGGTGTTCCAGGGCGACCTTTACGAAGGTTTCCGTATGATGCATGTGGGCGATTCCATGTCGTTCATGATCAATGCCGATTCCACCTTCCGGAAACAGTTCCACGCGCCTACCCTTCCTGATTTCATTAAGCCGGGCGTGTTCCTCCGTTGGGAGGTCACTGTCGACGAATCCCTCTCGGAAGAGGAGTTCCAACAGCGTAAGATGGAAGAGATGGCGGTCAAGCAACAAGAGGCAGAAGCCTTGCAACAACAGGCCAACGAGGTGTTTGCCGAATATCTGAAAGCCAATGGCATCAAGACACAGCCTCAGGAGAGTGGCCTGGTTTACGTCTGCACCAAGAAGGGCAAAGGTCCCAAGCCGGGCTACAAGCAAACCGTCAAGGTCCACTATACCGGAAAACTGCTCGATGGCAGGGTGTTCGACTCATCCATTGAGCGTGGCGAGCCCATCGCATTCCAACTCGGTGTGGGTCAGGTGATTCCCGGATGGGATGAGGGCATTGCACTGATGTCGAAAGGCGAGAAGGGTATTCTCTACATTCCTTCGAACCTTGCCTACGGCGCACGTCAAGCAGGAGAGTTGATCACTCCTTACTCGAATCTGATATTTGAGGTTGAGTTGGTTGACTTTGAGTGATTTCCTCGAAACCTTCCTGATTTGAGTAATACAAATCGATGACTGCGATGAGCGCGGCGCAGCTCCACACGGGGACGGCCAGCTTGTCAGTGTCGAGGAAGTTGTTCAGGAAACCGTGGACAAAGTAACTGAAGAAAGCCAGGGTGGCTCCCAAAACGAGCACTTTGGCTTTCTTGTTTTTTGCCTTGCGATACGCTTTTAATCCGGTGTAGACCACGGTGATGACGAAAGCCAGGACCAATACGGTGCCCATCACGCCTTGTTCGGCCAAAGGTCCGATATATTCGCTGTGGGCGTTGCCGCCGTCGCCAGCGTTGGTGCTGATGATGGTCTTCTCCTTTGACATCTGGTAGGGGGCATACACAAATTGGTAGGTTCCAGGTCCCCAGCCGAACACAGGCCGTTCAGCGAACAGGCGGAAGGCCGACTGCCAGCGGTTGATGCGCTCCAGGTTGGAGGCATCAGTGGAAATGTTGGTGATGGACTGGATGTTCTCCACAATATCGCCCGAAGCGTCTTGGTTGTTATGCTCCAAGGCATCGATGATTTGGTGCTGGAAGGCAAAGAAGAGTCCTACCAAAACAACCAGTATGGAGAATATCCAACGGAACTTGATCTTGAGTAGTACGCAAGCCAAAACAGCAAGCGAAGCGGCCAGGCTGACCCAAGCGGCACGGCAGCTCGAGAGCACCATGCCGAGGCTGAGAAGCGCTACCACGCCAAGGATGAGGATCCTCTTGCGTACGCTGAGGCCGGGAAGAAACACATAGGTGATAGCCAGGATCAGATAGATGGCCAGCGCGGCGCCATAAGCGGTATGGTCGTTATAGAAAGGCGACATCACCCAGTGTGCGGTGTCGTTGTCGAATCCATGCTGTGCATGGTTGATGGTGGTGTAGACCACCACGATGCACAAGCTGGCGATGTAAAGCCAGATGAACCAGTCGATGTTCTTCGGCCGCTTGAAAAGCAAGGCGCAGAAGAAGAACGAGGGGAGGATGAACCACAGCCTCGACACGATGAATTTGATGGAGACGACAGGCATCTCGCTGGTGATGGTGGTGACCACCATCCAGATGAACATGCAGTAGATGACGATGGCAATGGGATGTCGGGCGATCTTACGGTCGTAGTTGCCCTCGTAAAGCAGTTTGGCGATGAAGAGAATCAGCACTCCCGCCAACAGGGGTTCGGCGGGAAGGGAGACCGCCAACTGGTCCAGCTCCTTCAAGGTTACCGAGAGGGGAACCGTGAAGCTGATCAAAAACATCACCTTGTCCAAGGAAAACACGTAAAGCAAAAGAATACCCAGCACTGCCGGTAAGGCGAAGAACAGATAGTTGTTCTTGTTGACCAGCAGATATAGGGCCACGGCGACGAACAGCGCCGCGATGACGTAGAGCCACGCTATCTTAGCTTTTTTGCTCATTTCTCGGCAGGGATGAATTTCTTTCTGTTTTCGATGATGAACAGGACAAGGATGGTGAGTAACAGGGCACCTAATCCGCTAAGCGCCACCACAACCCAACGGACGGGATACGACTTCTTGTCAGCCGGATAGGGCTCAGTGACGATGTTGGAGTAGGTGAGGTTGGAGTTGTAGAAACGCAACTGTTGCTCATAGTCCAGTTTTACATCGACGTAGGTGGTGGCTTCGGCGATGATCTTGTTTTCCAGGTCAATGGCCTCTGGACCATATTGTTCGAGGTTGCGCATCAGCTCAGTGGCTTTCGATGAACCGTTCAGGTAGCCACGGGTGATCTCGCGGCTCTGTCCCACGTAATTGGCCATGCCGTAGTTGGTGCCCAGGTCGGCCAGCTGTTGCTTCAGATGCTCAATATCCTGCTGTTTCAGTTCGAGCTGTTGGGCATACATCGCAACCACTTCGCTCACTTTGTCGCGATGCAGCTTGGCGACTTTCTGGTCATAAAAATAAAGGATGTCTTTGGCAATATTGCAAGCCACCTGAGGATCCTTGTCGTTGACGACGATGGAGACGGCTTCATAGGGGGTCTTGCTGATTTTGATCTTGTCATGATACTCGAGCATCAGGTAGGTCTTGGCATACTGGTAGTTACGGTCAATCTTGTAGTCAGTCCACAAGTCGTATTTTTCGACAATGGAGTCGATGATGGACTGTGAATTGATGATCTGGAGCATCTGCTCAGTCTCGCTTTCATCGGAATAGGGGCTGATGTTGGCCGGATAGGCGATGGCTTCCGACTTGTAAAGCGGTGTGATGAACCGGGCGCTGGAGAAGATGGCTCCGCAGACAGCCGCCACTAAGGTGATGACGATGATGTGCCACTTCCATTTGTAGATCAGTTGCACGAGCGAGAGGTTGTTGTAATCGTTATCCATAGTTTTAGTGTTTATTTTTTCGGTATTTATGATGGTTTTGGGCTTCTTATTTTTCTTGGGTCTTTTCAGTGGCGCCGGCGGCCTCCTTTCGAAAAAAGCAGCCATAACGGTCGAACAATGCCAGCAACAGCATCAGCAGGAGGAAGGTGGCCAGCACGGTGACGGTGACGATGATCCAGCGGATGGGGTAGGTCTTGTGTTCGGCTTGGAAAGCAGAAGTGACCAGGAATTTGTGAGGGACGTCTTCGGTGGCGTCGACTTTGGCTTCCTCGTATTTGGTCTTGACCAGCGAGAGCTGCAGGCGGTCGTGGTCAAGCTTTTCAGTGATGGCGTAGTAGGCACCTCCGTATTGGGCGAGCACGTCGAGGTAGTTTTGGATGTTCTTCACGCCTTGTGAGTTGCCTTTGCCCAGCTCCACGGCCAGTTGCTGGCTGAGCATCTCCACTTGCGACTCGTAGTCGAACACGCCCAGCGCGCGAAGGGTGTTGAGCGAGTCCTCCAGGACGGCCATCTCGTGGCACAGGCTGAGGTACTCGGCTTCCACGAGTTGGAAAGCCTTCACGGCCACCTCTTTCTGCATGGCGTTCATGGTGCTGTCGTAGAGTTCGGCGATGTCGTTGGCGATCTGTGCAGCCAAGGCTGGGTCGGAATCCAAAACGGTGATTCTGACGGCGTTGTATTCGGTTCTGCGGAACTTGATACGGCTGTCGTACAGTTTGTTGAGCTTGGTGTAGGGGTACCTCGAGTCGGGCTTGATGCCATAATGCTCCATGAGGTTGTAGCGCTCGATGACTTTGTCGCGGATGCGGTTCGAGTTGAGCACTTGCAGCATCTGCTCGGTCTGTTCGCTCTCACCGAATTCCAAGATGTCTTTGTTTGACTGATAGGTGGTGCTAATCAGTACTTTGGAGATAGAATTGCTCGAAGTGGGGTAAAGAATTGCGGTGGATTTGTACAAGGGGGTGATGAACAGCGATGAACTGAAAAACACTGCCAACAAAGCCGCCACAATTAAAATGATCAGGACGCTTTGCCGATACTCTGCCAAAAGCCTGATCAGGTATTTGGAGTTGTAAGTGTCCTTTTGTTGTTCCTCCATAATGGCTATTTTTTCTAATAAATGACAAAATTAGAAAAAAACATTGAAAGGACAATTAAAAAAATGGTATTTGCCTATCTTTTTTCGGGAGGGAGCACAAGGGCGACGATTTCTTTCAGTCTCAGCAGTCGTGTCGCGAAGATGAGACCGACATTGAGGGCGAAGGCGATGCCGAAGGAGACCCACCAATCCACTTGGAGCATTTTGATAAGCCAAGTGCAGAGCATGACGCTGCCCATGAATACCAGCAGATGGACCCAATAGCGCCAACCCAGGTGCATCTTGAAGATCTTCTCGCAAATTAGGTATTGTGCGAATGCTGTGACGGCTTGGACACAGAGGCTGGTACAGGCGGCGCCCACCGACTGGAAGCGAGGGATGACGATGAGGTTTAGCAGGATATTGATGACCACTCCTGAGGCGGCCACCAAGTTGAGTTGCTTGAGGCTGCCGTTGGCGGTGAGCAGGGTGCCGAAGACATAGGTGGTGGAGAGGCAGAAGAAACTGCCCATCAGGATGGGGAACACCTTGGCATATTGGCTGATACGCATGAGATAAGCGGCTTCAGCCTCGCCTTCCTCAGGGTTGTACATCATCTGCATGATCTCTTGGCTATAGAAAATGCACATGATAAGTACGATGCCGGTCAGAGCCACCATGACATTGAACGAAGTCTTCACCAAGTTCTTGAGGTCCAGCTTGTTGATCAAGGTAGCGGTAAACATGGGCAAAAGCATGATGGCGAACAGGTTGGAGATGTTGTTGCCCGCATCGAAGAGCCTATAGGCACGGCCATAGATACCGGCTTGTACGCCTTGGTCGTCGAGCAACCGCTCCAGCAGGAAAGGCTCGATGCGGCTGTAAACGCTCATCAACAGCACCAGCAGGGCAAAAGGCAAGCTCTGGACCAGGATCTCCTTCAGGAACTGGAAGTTGATCTTGAAGCTCAGATGGTCTACATGCTTCAGCACGAGATATAAGGCCAGTGCGATGGTGCATAGGTAGGCGAGGGTCTGCACCTGCAGATACCACACCACGTTGAACCGTCCGAGGGAGAACCATCCCGACCACAAGATCAAAGCCATCAGGAGGATGGAAAGCACACGGTCGAACACCGAAAGGAAACTGTCGGCCTTAAAGAGCAACAGGCCCTGCATGTTCGACCTTAGGAACAGGACGAAGGAGAGCAGGATCTGGTTGAGTCCGCACCAGAACAGCATCTTCAGCTGGAAGCCCTCACGGAAGCCGTTGAGGTAGCCAAAGGCGAAGATGACAAGGGCATAGCCTATTCCAAGCAACAGCTTGATTTCAGCCAGTCCCGCAAAATGCTTCGAGAGCATCTTGTTGTCGCTGGCGATGTTGCGGCTGTTGAAGTTGGTGATGCCGAGGTCGAGCAGTATATAAAAAAGGTAGGAAAAATTGAAAATGGAGAGGTACTGGCCATAAAGGGCGTCGCCGAGCATGTTCTGCACCTCCCGGTCGATGCCCAATATCCAAAACGGCTTCACCAACAGGTTGAGAAACAACAGGAAGATGATATTCTTGATGAAGCGGTTTTGCATCTCTTTGACTTATTCCGAACGCAAAAGTAGGAAAAAATCCAAGAAAACCACCCGAAATAAAAAATAGTTGTATCTTTACACCCAAATAGTAAGAGATGAACAGAGAACAGGAAGAAGCCGATGTGATGACCGAGGAGCTGGTGGAGGAGGAGAAGAGCCTGGTGCTTCACAACGACGACCATAATACCTTCGAATATGTGATAGAGACCCTTGTCGAGGTCTGCGAACATACCTACGAACAGGCAGAGACCTGTGCCTGGATCACCCATTACAAGGGTAAGTGTGCCATCAAACACGGGACTTTCAACGAGTTGAAGCCGTATTACGACGCCATGCTGGATCATCATCTCTACGTTAGTATTCAGTAGTTGGCAGTTTTGAATATGGGCTATACGGTTGAAGAAAAAAATAGTATACAGAAGGCGTATGAGCTGATGTTGGCTGATATTCGGCCACAAGTATTTGATCCTCAGAAGCTTAAAGCTGTTGATGATGCTTATCACTATTGCTTGGAGAAATACGATGGCAAATACATGGTCTCGGGCAAGGCCTATATGTTCCACCTGATTGAATTGGCACGCATCGCCGTTTTGGAGGTGGGCCTGGGCTATAGGTCGGTGGTCGCCTCGTTCCTCCATGGCATCACCTACAAGGAGCATGTCGATATCAGTGAGATTGAGGAGGAATTCGGCAAGCCGATTGCCGTCCTATTGGAGGGATTCGACAGAATCTCGGCGCTGCATACCGAGAAAGTGGCCTATAACTCCGACAACTTTCGCGACCTCTTCCTTTCACTTGTCGAGGACATGAGAACCGTTTTGTTGAAAGTGGCGCATCGAGTCTACGATGTGCGCAATCAACAGGATGTTGATCCCGACCGGCTTGGGAAATATTTCCACGAGATCAAGTACATCTACATTCCCATTGTACATCGCCTCGGACTTTATAAGATTAAGGCGGAACTTGAGGAAAACCTGATGCTGTATGAGAACCCTGAGGTGTTTCATGAGATCAAGTCGAAAATCGAAGCCACCGAGGAGAGTCGCCGGCATATCGCAGAGCGTTTCCTGGCCCCGATCAGAAACCGCCTGGATTCGGAAATCAAAAACGGAAAATACAAGTTTACCTACAATATCAAATGGCGGGTGAAGTCCATCCCGTCCATCTACGCCAAGATGAAGGCCCAGAACGTGCCTTTCGAGAAAGTCTATGACTTGATGGCTGCCCGTGTCATCATCGACTGCGCGCCCAAGGACGAAATCAGCTACTGCTGGTGCGTGTATGCCGACATCACCAACCTCTATGAGCCGGTACCGGAACGGATGCGCGACTGGATCACCAAGCCCAAAGCCTCTGGCTATGAGTCGCTTCACGCTACCGTGAAATTCGACGAGGAAGTGTTTTTCGAGATTCAAATCCGTACTACCAGGATGGATGAAGTGGCGGAGACTGGCCAGGCGGCCCACTATCTTTATAAAGGGGACAAGCAGAGCTCGGAAGATTGGCTGGTCAATGTCAGACAAGTGCTTGAAAACCCCGAATTGGTGTCGCTCGAGAACTCCTACAAAAAGAATTACCAGTCCGACAAGATCTTCATCTTCACTCCTGAAGGCGATTTGAAGCAGCTACCGCAGGGCTCCACCGTGCTCGACTTTGCCTATGAGATCCATACTCGGGTGGGAGAGACCTGCAACGGGGCCCGCGTCAACGGCAAGGTGGTTCCCATCCGTCATGTGCTCACCAATGGCGACCGTGTGGAGATCATCACCAACAAGAAACAGTCGCCCAATGCCGACTGGCTCAACTGGGTGGCCACCGAGAAATCGAGGAACAGGATACGGCGTTACCTGAAAGAACAGGAACTGAAAGAGTCTGAACTGGGCAAAGGCATGCTCCATAGGCGCTTGAAGAACTGGAAGATCCCAACCACCGAGGATGTGATCGACCAGCTGGTGAAGGAGTTCAAGATGGAGAACTCGCTGCAACTGTATCACAAAATCGCTACCGAGCAGATTAATCTGGCGGATGTCAAACACTTCCTGTCAGGCGAGATGGAGCAGAAGGAAGATCGGCTCGAGAAGCCATCGGAACAGGCGGAGACCATCAAGAAAGAGAGTTTCGAGGGGGAGAGCCTTTCCATTGGTGAGGATATCAAGAACGTGAATTACAAGCTGGCCAAATGCTGCAACCCCATTCCTGGCGACAAGGTGTTCGGTTTCGTCACCAATGAAGGCAACATCACCATCCATCGGGTCAACTGCCCCAATGCCAAAGGCCTTCAGGATCGATACGGCTACCGTATCATCAAGGTGAGATGGAACGGCATCGAAAACGGTGTCTCGCAGGCGACCATCCGGATCTATGGCGACAACCAGCAAGGTCTTCTTGGGAAGATCACAAAAGTCATTTCCGAGGATATGCAGGTCGATATGAAGAACGCCTCGTTCAACACGGACAAGAAAGGCTTCTTTGAAGGGAGAATTACAATTCAAATACCTGATATTGAATCACTTGAACAACTAATGGACCGCTTGAAATCCATCGAAGGCATCATGGAGGTGGTCCGTATAGATGATAATTAGGAGTGAGGAGTTAGGACTTATGAAGTTATGAAGAGAGTATTATTAATTTTGGTTTTAATGATGGGGTTGGCTGGTGTGGTTTCCGCGCAGTCTACCTTGCCTACGGTGACCATTGTTACCGATGGACCCATTGTAAATACACCTGCGGTGCATGGCATGATCACCGTGGACGACCATAACGGTACGGTGATTGAAATGCATGCCGGATTCAAGATCCGTGGCACCTCGTCGCAGCAATATGACAAGAAGTCGTACCGTGTGGAGCTTTGGGCTGATGAGACGGGTACGGTGATGGCCGACACCACCTTCCTCGGGATGCGCAGCGATGACGATTGGAACCTGGAGGCCATGTATAACCAGCCTTTGCGTCTGCGCAACAAGATTGCCAACGAACTCTGGCGCGAGATCTATACCTTACCCTACCAGGAATCCGAGCCTGAAGCGGCGTCCAGCGTGGCTATGGAGTATGTCGACGTGTATGTCAATGGCGAACACAAGGGCGTGTACACCCTTTCGGAACGCGTCGACCGCAAGCTGCTCGGTCTTAGGAAATACAACGGCAACCTCCGAGGCGTACTCTTCAAAGGCAATGGCCCGGGTAATGCCAGTTTCGAAGCACTGCCTGACTACGACAACACCCTCGGCGTTTGGGACCAGTTTGAATGGATCTATCCCAACGAGAGTGATACTGCCGTCGACTGGTCGGGACTCTACAGCTTCGTCAACTTCGTCATCAACTCCACCAACAATGCTTTCTATTCGCAATACTCCACCATGTTTGAGGAGAGTAACGCCATCGACTATTACCTGTTCATTAATTCGATAGGAGCCATCGACAATATGGACCGCAACACGTTTATCGCCCGTTACAAAAAGACGAGTGCTTATTTCTATGTGCCTTGGGACTTGGACGGCATTTTGGGCAATGATGCGAATGGACAACCTACTGTATCTGAAGAAGGTCTGCGGTCTAATGGTTTCTTTGACCGGTTGGTGCAGGATTGCTCGTCGAAGGGCTTTGCCGGGAAGGCCCAGGAGCGTTACAACAGCTTGCGCGACAGTATCCTGACCACAGCGCATATCATGGAGATGATTCGGGCGCAATACCAGTTCTTGGTGGACTGCGGCGCCTACGACATTGAACATGAGGTGTGGCCGGAGTATACAGTGGATGCCTCGGAACTTGATGCTATTGCCAATTGGCTCGACGCCCGTTTTGCTTGGCTCGACGCGGAGATTAATTCCGCCTGTGGCACTTGGGACAACGATGAAACTTCAGTTGATAATAGGGTGGAGGTCTTCCCCAATCCCGCCAAGAACTGTATTAATATCAGATTTGCCGAAGCGGGTGGGGCAACGGTTCAGGTCTACGACATGATGGGTCGCATGGTTTATTCAACGGTAAGCGATGCCCAGGTGCTGACGCTTCCCACCCGAAGCTTCCCTGGTGGCGTTTATGCCGTAGTCACCTACCAAAATGACAAGCAGTTTGTAAATCGTATAATAATCGAATAATATGGCTACAATCAAAGGAGTTTACCAAGGTCAGTTACACAATGAGATGACCCACGTGCAGTCAGGAGCGACCATTTGCACCGACGCACCTACCGACAATCACGGCAAAGGCGAGGCCTTTTCGCCTACTGACTTGGCTTGTGCGGCCTTGGCTGGCTGTATGATGACCATCATGGGCATCAGCGCGCAGGGACACAAATTCGATATCGACGGGACCACCTATACGGTGAAGAAGACCATGAACGCCGATCCGCGCCGCATCGGGCAGATCGACATCGTGTTCAACTTCCCGCCACGTGATTACACCCAGCAACAGCAGAGGCTCCTTTGGGCCGCCGCTGAAAGCTGCCCGGTGGGCCGCTCCTTGCATCCGGATGTCATTGTGAATATTACGATGAATTTCCAGTGATGATGGAATAAACGGTTTTATTCCACCATGATTTTGAGGATCTCCACGTCGGTCTCCTTCATGCCGAGGCGACCGAGGCGGCCGATGTGGTCGATGGTCTCTTCCACGTCGTTGCCCACGATGCCGTCGCCGCCGAGGAGTTCATTGCCCTTCTTGGCCATCTCGTAGCCGAGGATGCCTGATTCCACGGACACGGCGATCTTGCCGGCGCACGAAGGCTTGGCGCCATCGCACACGATGCCGGCGGCGATGCCGAGGGCGTTTTCCAGGGTGTGGTCGATGACATCGATACTCTCGCCCATGAGATAGGCGATGCCGCAACCTGAGGCGCAACCTGCGCTGACGGCACCACAATAGGCCGAGAGACGGCCGATACCGGTCTTTTGGTGGATGGCCACCAGGTTCGAAAGGGCGATGGCACGGATGGTACGCTCTTCGTCGATATGGTATTCCTCAGCGTAGGCGAGGATGGGCAGGCTGACGGTCATGCCTTGGTTGCCACTTCCCGAATTAATAATCACAGGCATCTCGCAGCCGCTCATGCGGGCGTCGCTGCCTGCCGCAGCCCATGCCCTGGCTTTGATGCGGATGTCGTTGCCGAAACTCAGGATGGTGCTTCCGATATTGGCGCCCCAGTTGTTCTTGAGACCTTCCATGGCGATGGCCTTGTTGCATTCGATCTGCGGACAGATGATGGGCTTTAACTCTTCAATATTGACCGTGTTGGCGAAGTCGTAGATCTTCTTCATGCAGAGGCATTTGCGGTCGGTGAGCTTGGCATTGGCATCGGCCTCATAACCTGTGTCGAACAGCACCTGGTCGTTTTTCTCAATCTTGACGATGTTGGTGTGGTGTCCGGCGATACGAACACTAGCCGACTGGTTTCCATCATAGAGCGTCACGGTGACGTCCAACTGTGCGATGACATTCAAAGGCACGATGGTCATCAGGGTGTCGTCGAGGAACTTGACGATTTGTTGCTTCTGTTCCGGAGTTACCTCAGCGATGACTTCCAAAGCCTTGTCGGGGTTGCCGGCCACGATACCCGCTGCCACGGAGGCTTTCAGTCCTTTCATGCCCTTGGTGTTGGGCACGATGACGCTTTTCACGTTTTTGATGATGTTGCCGCTGGCCTTGATCTCGACCCTTTTCGGCAGGGAGCCCAGCACCTCGCGCGCCTTGGCGGCGGCGTAGGCCAGACAGATGGGTTCGGTACAGCCCATGGCGGGCACGAGTTCTTCTTTCAGAATGGCCAGATAGGACTGGTAACAACAATCGGATTTGTCCATAGTTTGGAGTTAGGGTTAGGAGTTGGCAGTTATCAGTTACTTCTTGAAATCATTACGAGGCTCACTTCCACGTCGTCGTTCTCGGAAATCAGCTCGATCCAGTTGTTATTTTCGCTGAACCATTTGTATTGTCCGCCAATGCGGAAGATGTAGGTTTTGACATCCTCGCTCTCACTGATGGCGAGCACGAAGCCGCCGTTTTTGCCTCCGTCGCCACCGAAGGAGACGATCATCGGGAAGCTCTTGCCAGGGGTGAGGTTGCGGGCTTTCAGGATGACGTAGTTGGAACGTCGCGAGGCCACGTCAACGGGGTTGAAGGTGAAGCGGCGTGGGGTGTTGGCAGCCATGGTGAAGGCCTCGGTGTTGAGTTCGTAGAGCTTGTTGTCTTCAATGATCTTGTTGATGCGCTCAATCATCTCGGTGGGGTAGGTCTCGCCGATGTTCAGCTCTTCAGCTTTGGTGTAGGCCTCGACGGCCTTGTCGAAGGCCTTGGAGGCAAACTGTTTGTCGCCATCCTTGATGAAGGCGTTGTATTGTGGGCGCAGCGACTCGATCCTTTCGCGTTCGAGTCGTGCGGCTTCTTCGTCAGCGGCAATTTGTGCGAGGATGCCGTCGATTTCGGAGATCTTGGCAGTGGCAATGGCGTTGCCCTCGTCAAGGGTGAACACTTCTTGGTACTTCTGTTTGGCTTCCGCATATTTCTCACCCGTGAAGAGTCCTTGGGCAGTCTCAAGGAGGCCTTGGATTCTAGCTTGGCGCTCTGCTTCAGCGGCGGCGGCAGCTTCGGCAGCCAAGCGGGCGGCCTCGGCTTCGGCAGCCAGACGTGCAGCTTCAGCTTCGGCGGCCAAGCGAGCAGCCTCGGCCTCGGCAGCCAGACGGGCAGCTTCTTCTTCAGCGGCTTTACGTGCCGCTTCCTCAGCAGCTAGACGTGCGGCTTCCGCCTCTGCGGCGATGCGTGCGGCTTCCGCCTCGGCTGCCAGACGAGCGGCTTCCTCTTCGGCGGCGATTCGTGCGGCTTCTTCGGCGTCCTGTTGGGCTATGAGCGGGTCGAGGCGGGAGAGCATGTCCGTGGCATAGGCGTCGCCGGCCACCACGCTCAAAGCGCCTTGGTATTGGAGTTTGGCTTCTTTGTAGGCTTTGTTTTCATAGAGTCGGTCGGCCTCGGCGATGATGGCGTTGTAGCGGTCGTTGACGTCTTTTGAGCCTTGCAGCTCTTGCAATTTTGCCAAAGCTTGGCTGTCGTTGGGGAAGATCTCAAGGGCTTGGTTCAGCTTCTGGATGGCGCTATCGAAGTTCTTGCGAAGGGCAAAGTTGTTGGCGTCAGTCATCAAGGCGTTGAAGCGCGATACCTTTTCGTTGTACACCGACTGGAGACGCTTGGCTTCGGCGATGCGTTCCTTGGGCAGGTTGTCGTTGGGGAAGATGGCCTTGGCGGTTTCGAACTGCATGATGGCGGCATCGAAGTTCTCTTCCTCGAGCAGGGTGTTGCCCTGGGCAATGGCGGTGTCGTAGGCATCCTGTTTGTCCTTGCGTTCCTTGAGGATGCCGCGGATGGTCTCGGCTTGGCCGCCTACGTATTTGTCGTTAGGGAAGATGGCTAAGGCTTGTTCGTACTCGGCTAGCGCTTCTTCGTATTTGTTTTGGGCATTGAGGGCGTCGCCGGCGTCAAGGTGGGCATAGAAGACCTCCTGACGCTCGCTGTCCTGCTGGATCTTCACCAAGGTCTGGTCGAGTTTTTTCTTGGCCTCAGCATCGTTGGGACGCTGTTTAAGGGCCATCTCATAGTACGTCTTGGCACTGATGAAGTCATTGCTAGCGAACTTGGTATTGCCGCTCCTCATCAAGGATTCGTATGATTCGTTTGTCTGGGCTTGAAGGCCGGTGCAGCACATCACTGCAACGCCTAATATTATCCCCAATAAAATGTTTTTCTTCATAGATACTTCTAACTTCTAACTCCTAACTACTAACTGATAACTCCGTCTTTTATTGTAATGGTCCTGTCCGACATCGCAGCCAGTTCCGGGTTGTGGGTCACGATGACAAAAGTTTGGCCCAGCTCGTCGCGAAGCCGAAAGAATAATTGGTGCAATTCCTGTGCCGATTTCGAATCGAGGTTGCCTGAAGGCTCATCGGCGAGTACCACGGCCGGCTTGTTGATGAGGGCGCGGGCCACGGCGATGCGTTGCTGTTCTCCGCCCGAGAGCTGCGAGGGCTTGTGGTCCTTGCGGTCGGTAAGGTTCAGGTATTCAAGCAGTTCCATGGCATGCTTGACGGCTACCTCCTTGGGCGTTCCTCCGATATAGGCGGGGATGCAGATGTTTTCCAAGGCGGTGAATTCGGGCAAGAGGTGATGGAATTGGAACACAAAGCCGATCTTCTTGTTGCGGAATTCGGCCAAGGCTTTGTCATTGAGTTTGTTGACTTCGGTGTCTTCGATGAGCAACGTGCCTCGGTCGGCGCGATCCAAGGTGCCGATGATGTGCAACAGCGTCGACTTGCCAGCCCCGGAGGCGCCTACGATGCTCACGATCTCCTTGGGGGTGATGTGAAGGTCGATGCCTTTGAGGACCTCTAGGCTGCCGAACGATTTATGTATGTCGGTCGTCTGTATCATGCTTTTCTGTCGTTGGCGATGGCCTCTTTTTCCCAGCGGATGCACATGATGATCGAGTTGACGAAATACACCATGTACATCAAGGCGAGGGCGAGGGTGACCTCACGTGAGGTAAGGAAGAGATAGATGCTGGCGATGTTGATGACAATCCACAGCCACCATTGCTCGGAATACATGCGCACCATCATGATCATGGCGATGATCTGGGACGAGGTGATGAAGGCATCGATGAAAGGATGGGTGTCGCCGACCTGCCGCATGATGAAGCCTAATGCCACAGTGGCGCCAGCGATGATACCCAAATAAACCAACCTTTTGGTGCTCTTCATGTGGATCTTCTTGACCTCGTGAGTCTCGCTGTTCATGTTCTTCGACCAGGCATGGAAACCTACGAACTGCATGACGAGGTTGTAGATGCTGACCAGCATGATGCCGTAGTTTTTCACCGTGAGGTTGATGTATATCATCAAGCAGGCGCTGATGACGCCGAAGAAATAGTTGGAAAGCTTGCCTTTACCGCCGAGCACCACGTTGATGACGCCGATGATGGCCGCCACGATGGAGCACACCACGCAGGCCTTGACGGCGCCAGCCGACAGGGTGGGATGCGACAGGCCAAAAGCCTCGGTGTTGGAAGTGAGCAGGGTGACAGTGGTGATGACGGCGCAAACGGTCACCAGCCAGATGATGTCGAAAGGCTTCCAGCCGGAGAGCTCCTCTTTGACAAGCGTTCTGAAATTTTGCATTTTTCCTTTTGTTTTCGGACTGCAAAAGTAGGAAAAATTCCGTATCTTTGCAGCATTCTAATTTAATATGTCATGAAGAAAACCATACTTGTTATCGCCGTCCTTCTGGGATGGGTGTCCAATGGCTTTTCCCAGGCCAAGGAAAATGTGGCGCGTGAATGCGTTTTGTTTGAGCTCTTCACCGGTGTGAGATGCCCCTATTGTCCTGCGGCAGCCAATGCCGTTGCCCAGATGCTTGACGAAGGTCTGGCCATCGCCCCGGTGGGATACCACACCTCGGCTTTCTCGACGGAGTTATACTATACTACCGAGACCAATGCCCGAGCCAGTTATTATGGTATCAACAGCTATCCGACGCTGAAGGCCGATGGCAGGCTCTCCCTTAGCGGAGGTGGCAGCGCCAGCCAAACCAACTATGGTTCCTATCTGAATTTCTATAACCAACGCATCAGCCAGACCAGTCCCTTTACCATCGACCTGTCCTGTACTGCTGACGCTTCGGGTCAATGGACAGTGCATTGCACGGTGAATCAAGTGGGTGAATGCTCGTCGTCGAACCTTAGGGTGATGATTGCCCTGACCCAATGCAACATCGACGTGGCATGGCAGGGCATGCAGGGACTGCACCATGTGTGTCGCGACCTGATTCCCAACCAGAACGGCACCACCTTCACGGGCCCTTCGATGACCATCGACCAGGTGTTTGAGATGCATTGGCCCAAGAACGACTGCTACCTCACCGCTTGGGTGCAGGACAACAGCAATCCCAGGGAGGTCTATCAGGCCGTCCGCCTTTCGTTGGCCATGGACCTCGATTATGACCTGGTGCTGAGCGACGTGAGAACAGCCTCGGAAACCAACTGCTCTGGCATTGTGCATCCCACGCTGATGGTGAAGAACATGGGCCACGAAACGGTGACCAGTTTCGAGATTGTCGCCTTTGTGGACAATACCGAGATCCACCGCGAGACCTGGTCGGGGACACTGCCCGTGGGCGAACAGGTGGAATGTCCTACAGAGGAACTCGACATGAACGGAGGTGAGCAACTGGTGCTGAAAGTGCTCAATCCAAACGGACACGAGGATGGCTTTGAGGGAGACAATAGCAACACCTTGTCGTTTGCCGAACCATTGGCCATGGACGGCTATGTGAAGATGCAGCTCAAGACGGACAACAATCCGGAGGAGACCTCCGTCGTGGTCAAAAACATGGTCACAGGCGAGGTGGTGCAGTCCTTCACTTTCGACCAACCCAAACATGTATACACTGAAGAGTTCATATTGCCTAGCGCCGGCTGTTATAGGATCAGCGTCTTGGATGCCGCTGGCGATGGACTGGGTAGCGGAGCGCTGTTCAAATTCCAGGATGCCGAAGGGCAGACCTTGCTTACCGGCACCTCGTCGACACATTTCGGTTATGAACTGGCGGTAGAGGTGGAGTGCGATGGTACGGCCGACGTCGCCGATCATACCCAAGCCCTTGTCGAAGTCATGCCGAATCCTTCTGATGGAAACTTCTACGTGAATTTGGGCCAAGGCACCTGGCAGGTGGCAGTGTTCGACCTCACGGGCCGTGTGGTCTATCGTGAGAGCCAGTTCACCGAAGGCAGGATCTCCTTGGAAGGCTGCAAGAGCGGCGTGTATTTCCTGAAGGCGACTGACGGCACCCAAGAAGTGATGCGTAAACTGATGGTGTACTGAGGACCATGAGAAACACCAAGATCCAGCAGAAGTACGATGCTTTTGTGGACTACTTCGAGGAGCATATGCCCTTGGCCGGCTCCGAGCTAGTGTTCCGCAACCCATACGAATTGCTTGTGTCGGTCATTCTCTCTGCGCAGTGTACCGACAAAAGGGTCAACATGACCACGCCGGCGCTGTTTGAGCGTTTTCCCGACCCCGAGTCGATGGCGGCGTCCTCTGCCGAAGAGATCTATACCTATATCAAGTCGATTTCCTATCCGAACAACAAGTCGAAAAACCTGCTGGGCATGGCCCAGGTCCTGGTGAACGAGTTCGGTGGCGTGGTGCCCGGCAATCTGGATGACCTGCAACGGCTGCCTGGGGTGGGCCGCAAGACCGCCAACGTGATGATGGCCGTGGCTTTCGACCAGCCCGCCATGCCTGTCGACACCCATGTGTTTCGCGTGGCCAACCGCATTGGCCTGACCAAGAACTCGAAGAATGTCAAGGAAACCGAAATGACCCTGGTGAAACACTTCCCGAAAGCAGTGCTGTCGAAAGCGCACCATTGGCTCATCCTTCACGGCAGGTATGTATGCCACGCCCGCAAGCCCCAATGCGACAAGTGTGGAATTTTTAATATTTGTGATTATTATAAGAAAAAAATATTATCTTTGCAATTGGATAAATAGCGTGTAAATTATTAATAATTTAAAATAAACAGTTATGACAACAGAAAAATCACAAGAAGATGCCCAGAAGATCAAGCAGGAGAAGCTGAAGGCTTTGGAGGCCACCCTGGGTAACATCGAGAAGAACTTCGGCAAGGGCAGCATCATGCGCCTAGGTGCCGAGGCTGAAAAAATGGAATCCATCTCCACGGGGTCGCTGGGATTGGACTATGCCCTTGGCGTAGGCGGACTGCCGAAGGGCAGGATCATTGAGATCTATGGTCCCGAGAGTTCCGGTAAGACCACACTGGCCTTGCATGTCGTGGCCGAGGCCCAAAAGAAAGGCGGCATCGCCGCTTTCATCGATGCCGAACATGCTTTCGACCGTTTCTATGCGGCCAAGTTAGGCGTGGATGTGGAGAACCTGCTGATCTCGCAGCCCGACTATGGCGAGCAGGCCTTGGAAATCGCCGAGAACCTGATCCGTTCGGGTGCCATCGATGTCATTGTGGTGGACTCCGTGGCTGCCTTGACGCCCAAGAGCGAGCTGGAGGGCGAGATGGGCGACAGCAAGATGGGCTTGCAGGCCCGACTGATGTCGCAGGCCATGCGCAAACTCACTGCCACCATCAACAAGACCGGATGCATCTGCATCTTCATCAACCAGTTGCGTGAGAAACTCGGCGTGCTGTTCGGCAACCCCGAGACGACCACCGGCGGCAACGCGCTGAAGTTCTATAGCTCGGTGCGCCTCGATATCCGCAAGGTCAGCCAGATCAAAGACGGCGAAAACGTCACCGGCAGCCGCGTGAAAGTGAAAGTGGTGAAAAACAAGGTAGCTCCTCCGTTCCGCAAGGCGGAGTTCGACATCCTTTACGGAGAAGGTATCTCGCGTTCAGGCGAGATCGTCGACCTGGGTGTGGAGACCGGCATCATCAAGAAGAGCGGCTCGTGGTTCAGCTATGGCGACTCCAAGCTGGCCCAAGGTCGCGATGCCGTGAAACGCCTCATCGATGACAACCCCGAACTGGCCGACGAGTTGTCGGAGAAGATTCTGGAAGCATTGGACAAGACTGAAGACTGAGCATGAAGACACGTAATGCGATCGTGTGGCTCCTCGGCTTGGCCATGTTCCTGGTCGCCTGCCACAACAACACCCCAACGGTTCTTCCGGGTAACAATGAACAGGAGGAGGGAGTGGATTCCGCAAAGGATCCACTCGCCCTCTTGAGCGACTCCATCGCCCAGGACGAAAACAACGTCCAGCTTTATCTGCATCGGGCACAACTCTATCTGGAGCGGGAACAGATCGGATTGGCCATGATGGATGTCAACCAGGCCATTCAGATTGACCCGAAGAATGTGGATGCGCTGCTCATCCTCTCGGACCTGTATTATCTGCTGGGCGACGAGAACAATATCACCGCCACCCTCAACAAGGCCTTGGAGGTTGCCCCGTCTGACACCCGTGCGATGGTCAAGCTGGCGGAACTCAACCTGCTCAAACAGAACTATAACCTGGCTTTTGGGTATATCGACAATGCCTTGAAGGTCAACACCTACAACCCGAAGGCGTACTTTGTGAGGGGGATGGCCTATATGGCTCGGCAGGACACGGCATCGGCGATGAAGAACTTCATGATTGCCCGTGAACAGGATGCCACGTTTTACGACCCACAGCGTGAGATCTGCGCCATCTATTGGGCGCAACACAATCCGCTGACCGAGGGGTTCATGCGTTCGATGATGGTCAACTTCCCCGACCAGCCCATGGTGCGCTATGACTTGGCGCTGTTCCTACAGGACAACGGCAATCCAGAGGAGGCCTTGGCGCATTACGACACCTTGCTGATGCTGCAACCCGGCAACAGCCGCCTGCTGTTTAATAAAGGCTATGTCTATTTCGTGTATCTTGGCGACAACGAGCAGGCACTGAATTACTTCAACCAGTCGCTCCAAAGCGACCCAGGCTACATCGACGCCCTTTACAATAAGGGCCACGTCTACGAACAGATGGGTGACTTCGTCCAAGCCAAGTCCATCTACGCTCAGGTTTTGAAAGATTATCCCAACTACCAGCTAGCGATCGACGCCATGAACCGCGTCACCAACCAAGCCGAGTGAAGAGAAAACGGAGAACTAAATTAGTTCTCCGTTTTCTGTTTTTAACTTAACTGTGTTGCTGCAGCGTTGAGCTTCTCGTCGAGGCGGGCCATGGATTCGTCGATGCCCCCTTCGATCTTGCCTTTCATGCTGAAATAGAACTTGATCTTGGGCTCAGTGCCTGAGGGACGGATGCTGATCTTGGAGCCGGTCTCTGTGAAGAACTGCAGCACGTCGGACTTCGGAAGGTGGATCGGGGTGACCTTTCCGGTGAGCAGGTCCTTGGCTTCCAAGGTCTTGTAGTCGCGGATCTCCACCACTTTCTCGCCACCGATCTCGGTGGGCGGGGTGTTGCGGAACTTGGCCATCATGGCTTTGATTTCCTCGGTGCCACTGATGCCTTTCTTGGTAAGGGAGACCAGCTTTTCTTTGTAAAGGCCGAATTCGCGGTAGATGTCGCAGAGCAGTTCGTAGAAGGTCTTGCCTTGTTCGGCAGCCCAGGCCATGGCTTCGGCCAGCAGGCTGGTGGCGATAACGGCGTCCTTGTCGCGGACGAAGTCGCCGGCCAGGTAGCCGTAGCTCTCTTCGCCTCCGCCGATGAATTGTTTCTTGCCTTCCAGTTCCAGGATCTTGTCGGCGATGAACTTGAATCCGGTGAGCACGTCGTAACGGTCGACGTTGTATTTCTTGGCGATCTCGAACAGCAGTTCGGTGGTGACGATGGTCTTCACCACGAATTCCTTGCCTGTGAGTTTGCCTAGCTGGTGCCAACGGGTGAGCAGGTAGTAGAGGAACACGCTGGCGGCTTGGTTGCCGTTAAGGAGGATGAACTCGCCCTTCTCGTTCTTGACGGCGACACCCACGCGGTCGGCGTCAGGGTCGGTGGCCAGCACGAGGTCGGCGTTGATCTCCTGGGCTTTCTTCACGGCTAAGGCCATGGCGGCAGGCTCTTCCGGATTGGGTGACTTCACCGTCGGGAAGTCGCCGTCGACCACCATCTGCTCTTCGACGCAGTATACGTTCTCGAAGCCTTTGCGCTTCAGGATTTCGGGTACCAGGCGACGGCCGGTGCCGTGGATGGGGGTGTAGACGATTTTGAGGTCTTTATGCTTCTTGATGAGGTCCAGGGAGAGCGACAGGCCGAACACCTTATTTAAATAGATATCGTCGAAGTCTTCGCCCAGAACGGTGATCAGCTCGGGGTTGCGTTTGAAGTTGACCATCGAGGGGTCGAGGATCTTCTCCACTTCGGCGATGACGTTCTTGTCGTGGGGACTGACCAGTTGTCCGCCGTCATTCCAATAGGCCTTGTAGCCGTTATATTCCTTGGGGTTGTGCGAGGCGGTGACCATCACGCCGGCGTGGCAATGGAGCTCACGCACAGCAAACGACAGTTCCGGGGTGGGGCGGAGGCAGTCGAAGATGAATACCTTGATGCCGTTGGCCGACATGACGTCGGCGGTGATGTTGGCGAACGCAGGGCTGTTGTTGCGGCAGTCGTAGGCGATGGCGACACGCAGTTCTTTCACGCCCGGGTTCATCAGCTTGATGTAATTGGCAAAGCCTTGGGTGGCCATGGCCACGGTGTAGATGTTCATGCGATTGGTGCCGACACCCATGATGCCGCGCAGTCCGCCGGTGCCGAACTCGAGGTTGCGGTAGAAGCTCTCGGTGAGTTCGTTGGGGTCGTTGTCGATGAGGTACTGGACCTGCTTACGAGTCTCTTCGTCGTATTGCTCGGTGAGCCAGGCTTTTGCTCTGTCTAAGATTTGTTGTTCCATGATTAATATTTTTATTTATAATTCTTTAATACACTTTTCTAAGCTGTCTTTCCAGAACGGGATATCTAAACCGGTAACTTGTTTGATCTTGCTCAGGTCGAGGACGCTATATGCGGGGCGTTTGGCTTTGGTGGGATATTGGTCGGAGGTGATGGGGTTGACGTGGCAGGGTTTGCCGGCCAGTTCCATGATGGTTTGGGCGAAGTCGTACCAGGTGATCTGTCCTTCGTTGGTGAAGTGGAAGGTCTCGTGGACCGGTTTCGTGCCATAGATGTCCACCAGGCTTACGATGGCTTGTGCCAGGTCGGGTGCCCAGGTGGGGCAGCCACGCTGGTCGTTCACCACGTTGATCTCGGGTCGGGTGTCGCCGAGGGCGAGCATGGTCTTCACGAAGTTCTTCCCAGTAGCGGAGTAGAGCCATGCCGTGCGGACAATCAGGTGGTTGCAACCGCTTTCACGGATGCGTTGTTCGCCGTCGGCTTTGGTGCGACCGTACACTGACATGGGATGGACGGGGGCGTCGACGGGGTAAGGCTCGCTGGCTGAACCGTCGAAGACATAGTCGGTGGAGAGGTGGACCAGCAGGGCGTTGTGTCTCAAACAGGTTGCTGCGAGGATAGAAGGGGCGTAGGTGTTGATGCGTGCGGCCAGTTCAGGTTCGTCTTCGGCTTTGTCGACGGCGGTATAGGCGGCACAGTTGATGCAGGTCTCGATATGATGCTCCGTAAAGCACTGTTCCACAGCTGCTGGGTCGGTGATATCGAGGGTGTCGATATCGGTAAAGATGCAATGGTATTGTGGCAGGCTTGCAGTCAAGTGCTGCAAGGCTTGTCCCAGTTGCCCGTTGCTTCCTGTCACTAACACGTTCATGATGGGGCAAGCGCGGGGTTATTCGTCAGCGTCGAACGCCCTGTGGAAGTTGGTTTGGTACAGGTGTTTCTTGACGTTTTGGAAAAGGTAGGAGACACGGGTCCAGATGTCGACTTCACGTTTGATGCCTAGGATGCGTTTGTTGGTCTTCTTGAGGCTGTCGTCGAGATGGTGGTACACGGTGCCTGAGATGCCCACGAAGAAGGGGCGTTGGCAGAGGCCGCTGATGGTGATGGCTTTCTCGATGCAGTTGCCGAACCAGGCGATCTGGTTGTTGTCGATGTCGTTGGATGTCTTGGTGCCCAAGATGTTGCCGTTGTCGATGCCCATCGAGAAGTTGTTGTGGCCATGCCGCTCGATGCAATCTTTCAGTTCCACGCAGAGCAGGTTGGTGGTTTTGAGGGCGACGTCGACGACGTAGGTCATGTCGAATTTGCTCTTGGGGTAGATGAGCAGGAAGCTATGGGGGGAGTAGCAGTTGAGGTGTCCCCCCGTTTCCTGGCATACCCTTTTGAGGGCGTTATAGTAAAGCTTGTACACGCGCGAGGTGAGACGTTTACCCGTTTTCAGCAGCAAGTTGATGTTTTTGATCTCAAGATAGATGACGGTGGCTTCCATGACGATGGCGTTGCAGTCATCGGAAAGGTTGTCGGCCGCGTGGAAGTCGCTGGTGGTCGTATAGTCGAATTCGACTTCGGAAAGCGACGTGCATTTTTCTTGGATCTCTTGGGTAAAGCTCATGTGGACGGTGTTAAGTTATTCCATGTTGGTGTAAACGGCCTGGATGTCTTCATCCTCGTCGAGTTTGTCGAGGAATTTCTCGATGTCGACCATTTGTTCGTCGGTGAAGTTGACGGTGCTGTTGGGGAAACGTTGCAAGTTGGCTTTGATGATGTTGATCTTGCGTTCCTCGAGAGCGTCATGCATCATGCCGTAGTCGGTCCAGGCGGTGTAAACGGTAGTTGTGGTGGTGCCTTCTTCTTCGTCGGTCTCAGTAACGATCTCGTCCAGGCCGAAGTCGATGAGTTCAAGTTCCAGTTCGTCTTTGTCCATACCGGCGGGCATCTCGATCTCGAACACGGCCTTGCGGGTGAACATGAATTCGAGTGAGCCCATGGGGAGGAAGGAGCCTCCGCACTTGTTGAAGTACGACTTCACGTTGGCCACGGTGCGGGTGGTGTTGTCGGTGGCGCAGTCCAGCATGCATTGGATGCCGTGGGGGCCTTTGCCTTCGTAGGTGACTTCGACGAGGTTGGCGGCGTCTTTATCGGAGGCGCGCTTGATGGCGGCGTCGATGTTGTCCTTAGGCATGTTCTCAGCCTTGGCGTTCAGGATGGCCTGGCGCAGTTTGGGGTTCATGTCAGGGTCGGGACCGCCCTCTTTGGCAGCGATGGTGATTAACTTTCCAAGTTTCGGGAACACTCTTGACATGTGTCCCCATCTTTTCATTTTGGCCGCTTTGCGGTATTCAAATGCTCTTCCCATATGAGGTGTTGTTTATTTGTTTATTAATGAAGGTGCAAAGTTATAAAAAATCTTTTTATTTTCGCAAAGAAAAACGAAATGATGAAAATACTGGTCTTGAGTGAGCATGATGATTGTTGTGGGCCGATGGCTGCGGCGTTTCTCAACGATTATTCCGATCGTGTGGAGGCGGTGTCGGCCGGAAGGCATCCTGCCGAGGCCTTGCCAAGGATGCTGGTCGCGGTGATGCATGAGTGCCTTATCAATTTGGAAGGCTATCATCCAAAGGAGCAGTCTTCTATGGATGTCTCGGGGTTTGATGCGGTGTACGAGTGTCCCGACCTGCCTTGTCCCACGGAGCTCCAGGCCTGTCGTGAGCTCCGCGACTTCATCAAGAACGAGTCGTTCAAGTACTACAAAAAAAGCCGCTCGTGAAAGCGGCTTTTTTATCTTAGGTTTTAACCTATCAACATTAACCCTTAACCTTTTTAGGCTTCTGTGTTCTCGGCAGGAGCCTCGGCGGCGGGAGCTTCCTCAGCGGCAGCTTCGGCGGGTGCCTCGGCGGCAGCAGCGGCGGCTTCCTCGGCCTTCTTGGCTTCGAGTTCGGCGAGACGCTTCTTGGCGAGTTCCTCGGCACGGGCGTCGTTCACCTTCTTCTCGGCTTCCAAGCGGGCTTTTCTTTCGCCTCTGGCCTTCTCTTCGGCGGTCTTGGCGATGCCTTCCATCTTGGCTTCCTTGTCCTTCAGCCAGGTCTGGAATTTCACTTCGGCCTGTTCAACAGTCATAGCGCCTTTTTTCACACCCTGGAGGAGGTGGTACTTCAGCATGACGCCTTTCTTGGAGAGCAGCGAGCGGACAGTGTCGGTCGGCACTGCACCCACGGTGTACCAATACAGGGCTCTGTCGAACTTCAGGTTGATCTGAGCGGGCTCAGTCAGCGGGTTGTAGGTACCGATCTTCTCAATGAAACGGCCATCACGTGGCGAGCGAGCGTCGGAAACTACGATGTGATAGAAAGGTTGACCTTTCTTGCCATGTCTTTGCAATCTAATCTTTGCAGGCATAATTTAATGTTTTAAGTTGATTATGAATGAATTAACTAAAACCTACCCGAGGTTTCGGCTGAAACTGGCAAGGGTTTGGGGTGAAAAAAGTGTTTTTATTATGCCTCTAGGACATCTTCATTATCCTTGGCGCCGCTAATGACATGGATGTCGCGTTGCGGGAACGGGATGGTGATGCCATTCTCATTCAAGGCGTTGTAGATCACCTCTTTGGCTTTATCGATATAAGGGATTTGCTCAGAAGCCAGGATGTATTGTTTCACGGCAATGTCGACCGAGCTCTCACCGAAGTTGGCCATCCTGACGTAGATGCCGCGTTGCGGGTCGACGATATCGCGTCCGAGGGCGTCCTTGGTGCACATCACCTGCATGGCGTCTTCGAGTACCTCGCGCACGCGTTGGATATCCGTTCCATAAGCCACTCCGACGCAGATTTTGAGTAACTCGTAGGGATTCCCCTTGGTGAGGTTGACAAAATTTTTGGCAAACAGCGAGGCATTGAGGAACGACACGGTGGTGTTGTTGATGGTCTCCACTTGGGTGGTTTGGTAGTTGATGTTGCTCACCTTGCCCCGGATGCCATCGCATTCGATCCAGTCGCCAATCTTCAGTCGTCCCGACATCAGCTGGATGCCATAGATGAAGTTGTTGATGATGTCCTTGAGGGCTAAACCGACACCAGCCGAAAAGCCTCCTGCCACGATGCTGAGTGAGCCGGTGGGAATGCGTAGGGTGAGGATGATGACCAAGGCGTAGATAATCCAGATGGCGAAGTTAATGAGGCTGTTGCCCAGTGAGAGGTTGATCTCGTCCTTGTGGATGGTCTCACGGTTGGTTTTCCTCAGGTAATTGTTGTATTTGCTCTGTTGCCAGAGGACATGGATGGCTTTGTTGGCGTAACGGAAGATGAAGAACAGGTTGACTAAGAGGAGGATCGAATGGATGGAGACCATGAAGTAGTTGACGCCGTTTTCGCCAGTGTAGCTGATGAAAGGCTTGTACATCATGTTCTCGAAAAGGTCGTCGAAGTCAAACACGTCCATGCCCCAGTAAAGGCAGAGCGGGAACGAGGTGATCATCAGCACGGGCATGACGACCTCCCTCACTAGGTCGTAGAACCAGGTTACCTTGAACAGGAAGGTCTTCTTGTCCTGACCGGTCACTTTGGTGATACTGGAGAGGTAGTCGCTGACCTTGGGGTTCAGCCGCCGTTCCTTGTAGTTGAGGACCAAGTACCAAATGGTCAACATGGTGAGGATGGCAGCCATCTGGAAATACCACCATACGAGGATCAGCAACGAGGCGAAGATGAACCCTGAGATGGCGATCAACATGGCCAATCCTGTCACAGCGAGTGAAATCCAGTTGAAGATACGGTCGCGGCGGTCGACTTTCTTAGCTCTTCGCAGGCAGGCATATAGTTGCCACAAAAAGAAGAAGATCAGGAAAGGCGGGAAGATGATGTTCATCATCGAGTTGGGGATGAAGAGTACGCGGCATCCGATGACCACGATGGCGAGCAGGATGATGGGTCGATACAGCCTGATGCTGGTCTTGATCTGGTCGGGTTTCACCCGGATGAGTAGCGAGGTGATGATGGCGGCGAGCAGCCAGAGGAAGGTGTTGGCTAGGCTGGACGCTTTGGCGACGATCGTGCTCTCTTCCTTAAGGTCTACGTTGACCACGATGGTTACTATGACGGCCAGAAGCAGGGCAATATAGCGTTTTTGTTCTTTGGCCACGACTCGTTTGACGGGTTTCACCCATTTGAAGACAGGGAAAAGCAACAGACGGGCGAGGAGCCAGAACACCATCAACTCCACGAACAGCAGAAATAGGGTGGCAAGTTGTAGGATGAGTTCGTATTTCTTGATGAAACTAGGTGATTCCGTGATATCTACTTCGGTTTTTTCCACGAACAAAGAGTCACTGGCCATGGTTGCCGTAGTGTCGATGGCGGAAGCAACCAACGAGTCGATGGGAGTAGTGGCCAGCGAGTCGAGGGGAGGGAGGTTGATGCTGTCTGTTCCATAGAAGTCCCTCCAATCGTAAAGGCCATACTTTTCTTTGACGTCGTCTTTGGCGTCTTCCCAATAGTAGTCGAAATGGGAAAGGATCACAGGCCAGGGAGTCTGACCCTCGATGAAGATGCGGTGCTGGAGCAGTTTGTAATAGTTGCTTGCATAGTCGTAGGACTCCTTCAGGCGCATGTAGGTCTCACTGTAGTGGATGCTGTCGGCCACCACGATGGCTTTGCTTTCGAAATACACCTGCAAGAGCTCTTTGGCATAAAAGATACAGGAGTCGCGGTTCTGCTGGCCTTTTTCGTCGAGGATAAACGGTAAGGTAATGGAGTCGGATAGGGTGGCTATCTCAATGGTGCGTTCCAATTTCGAAGCGCTGATGAGGTGGTGCAGGTATAGGGAGTCGTTGTGGTAGATCAGGCTGTCGAGGGGGAGACCTACGATGGTGTCGATCTCGGGAGGGAGACGGCGTAGCGCTTCGATGAGGCGGGCATAACGGTCCACCTCCAAGTCGAGGTTGCTGACGATACGGTCGTAAGGCATCTTGTCCCTTTGGAATTCCTTGAATTCACTTTTCACCTTTTCCAAAGTATAGCTGAGGTCGAAGGTGAACTCCTGTTTCTGGGAATAGAGTTTCAGCGAGAGTTCGTCGCATTGCTTCATGATGTCGACCATCTGTTGGTGCTGCTCCTCGTTCTTTTGGGCGAGTTCGGCCCGGGTTCGCGCCATCAGTTCGTAATCGCGCCTCATGTTTCTCCGGAGCTCGGCTAACGTGGCACTGAGGCTCTCTTTGGTGGGTGCGGCGAACGTCTGGACGGCGAAGAGCAGTAAAAGGACTATGGAAAGGTGTTTTTTGCTCATAGTAGGATTGTTTAATGTGGCAAATATAGAAAAAAACTATTTTTGCAGCCTGAAATGGAAACAAAAAATAGACTTCATTGGGGTTATCTAGCGGGTATCGTCTCTGGCATCACCTACGGAATGAATCCGTTGTTTGGGGTTCCCGTTATTAATAAAGGTCTGGATGTCAACTCGTTGCTGTTTTACCGGTATGGTGTGGCCACCTTGTTGATGTTGGCTTTCATGTTGGTGGCCAAGAAACAGATCCGCATCAGCTGGAAGCAGTTCGGTCTGATGGCCATTTTGGGTGTTTTGTTCACCGGTTGCAGCATCACCCTTTTCGAGGCCTACAAATACATCCCTTCGGGGATCGCCACCAGCATCCTTTATGTGTATCCCATCATGGTGGCAGTGATCATGATGCTTTTCGGGCAGTTTCCCAGCTGGCAGACCTGGGTCTCCATCTTCGCCGGTGTGGCCGGTGCCGTGCTGCTATCCATGAAAGGTGGAGGCGGTTTCATCGACTGGAAGGGCATCTTGCTGGTGGTGGCTTCGGGCTTGTGTTACACCCTGTTTATCGTGATGGTCAACTTGAGTAAGCAGGTGAAGGCCATTCCCAACCTCACCTTGACGTTTTATTGTTTCTTCATCGGTTCGCTGATGCTGCTGGCGCTATCGGGTTTCGGCCTGCGCTTGAACCCCGTGCCCGATGCGGTGAGTTGGCTCAATGTGTTGGGGCTGGCGGTGTTGCCTACGGCGGTTGCCACCATCACCCTGGCGGCTTCGACCAAGGCGGTGGGTGCCACCAAGACCTCGGTGTTGGGCATCTTGGAACCCCTGACGGCCATCGTCATCGGCACTTTGGTTTTCAAGGAGGCTTTCACCTTCAACGTAGCCGTTGGGGTGGCCTTGATTCTGTTTGCCATTTTGTTTATGATATTAACGGAAAAGAAATAACTTCACAGCCATGAAAAAAGTCCGCATCACCGCCATCCGCCAGACCGTCTATTCCGACTTGATGGCCAAATATGAAAACCCCATCCAACACACTTGTGATGTAAGGATGGGGGAGGAGTGGGTCTCCGTTGACGGCCAATGCCCTTCGGGATTATGTCCTTCGGCTTGGGATTCGATGCGTCCCTTTGTGGAGGCTTTGGCCCGTGGCGAAGGCAATTTCTATGACGGTTGGATGCAGAACCCGTTCAGTGCGATGATCAGCTGCAACGATGGTTTCCGGCCTGTCAGTTTTTACCTCGAGGTTTGTCCGTCGGACGATGAAAGCGAAGCCATGGCTTAATGTGGCAGCAACCTCACTGTCAAAGGCCTGTGGTCAGAGGCTTCAGGTTCGTCGATAACGTTTGATTCCAGCGATTCTACTGAATGGCTTTTGAATGCGGCGACGTAATCGATGCATGCTGAAGGTTCGTCGGCAGGGTAGGTGGGTTCATGGCCTGAAAGCAGGGTGAAATGCTGTGTCAAGGTTTGAAGCAGTTCCGAGTCGGGGCCGTCGTTCCAGTCGCCGGCAAGGATGAAGGGCTTGGTCCAGCGCTGGGCTTCCTCGACGATGATTGGTACTGATGCCATTCTTTGTTCTTGCTCCAGGTCAAGATGGGTGCAGGCGACTACGTAATCCTTCAACTCCACTATTAATAGCACGCGGGGCTCCTCGCCGGGCAAAGGGATGCGCTTGATGCTCAAAGGGGTCTCGCGGGTGAGGATGCCCACGCCGTATTTGCCTCCGTCGTAGTCGATGGCGGAGGCAAACACAGGATGGTATAGTGTTCGGATGGCCAGCTCGCCCAGTTGGTCGCAATGTCCGCTGCTTCCGGTCATGCTGTCCAGTTCTTGAAGGGCGACGACATCGGGATGGTTTCGGGCAATCACTGCGGCGGTGCGGTCGTAATCCACTTTGAGGTCCATGCCGGCGCAATGGCGGACGTTATAGCTCATCACTTGCAGCGGGTTTTGCCCAAGGGCAGCCAGTGAGAGGAATGCCAGAAGCAGGGATAAAGCGAGACGATGCCTCATCTTACTTCACCACGATGGAGTAGATGATGGGTTTGACCAAGGCATCGTACTCTGCGGCCAACTCCTTGTCGTATTTCACTGAGCCTGAAACGCTGTGGTCTTTCTCGTTGGAGACGATGAAGAAGTTGTTGATTTCGCTTTCGTTCTGAAGGACACAGGTCGCGATGTAGCCTTTCACAACGGGATCGCCAGTGGGTTCCCAGCCTTGGTTTTTGAGCAGGGAGACGAAGTTCTTGACACTACCATTGAGTTCGCTCTTTTTGACGCCCCATGAGCTGAAGGTAGCGTCAATGAACACGCTGCCGTCATCGTTGCGGAGGTTGACCATCTCGTCGCCGTCCCAGGAGACGTGCAAGTCTTTGGGATAGCTGATGGTTAAGCCGGAGCAATCGTACTGTAAGAAGTCTTCAGGGATGGCCACTTCCTCTTTGGGAGTGTTGTCTTCCTTGGTGCTACCACCGTTGTTGCCACATGCAGCAAACATCATCAGGCAGGCTGCCACTGCCATGAACATTACTTTTTTCATAGGTTTGGTATTTAATAGTTGATTAGTTGCTATGGTTGCTGTTTATGTTTGCAAAGATATAAAAAGATACTTTTTGTGAACCAAAAATGAAACATTTCAAAGCAAAATCTTGCCGATATCGGCAAAAAACCACTATCTTTGCAACGAAAAATGAATAAATCTTGCCGATAGATGGAATATATCTCAGTCAGTCAGTTCGCCCAGAAATACGGTATCAGTGAACGTACCGCCCGTAACTATTGTGCTAAGGGTAAGATAGAAGGAGCATTCCTCACAGGAAAGACATGGAACATTCCCGCCGAGGCCGCTTTGCCCAAACGAGGCAAAAAGAAGCTGTCTCCTTTGCTTTCCGCTTTGCGCGAACAAAAAGAGGCTCAGATGAAAGGTGGTATCTACCATCGGGTTCAAATCGACTTGACGTACAATTCCAATCATATTGAAGGAAGCCCCGTTTTATCTTTGAAACGAGCACTCTTGGCGTCACCACAGAGAATACACGTATCGATGACATCATGGAGACCGTCAACCATTTCCGCTGCATCGATTACGTGATCGATCATGCCACCGACAAAATAACAGAAACTCATGTTAAACAGCTACATTTGTTGTTGAAAACCAATACTTCTGACAGCCAGAAGTCATGGTTTGCCGTCGGCGATTACAAACGATTGGCAAATTCAGTAGGAGAGGAGGAAACTGCCCGACCTGAAGAAGTCCACAAACAGATGAAAGCGTTGCTGTTGAGTTATTATTCTATCGAGTGCCCCGATTTCGATGCGCTTCTCGACTTCCACGTGAGGTTCGAACGCATTCATCCTTTCCAAGATGGCAATGGCCGCGTGGGGAGACTGCTTCTGTTTTGGCAATGTCTGCAAACGGGCATCGTTCCGTTCATCATCACAGAGGATTTGCGTTTGTTCTATTACCGAGGCATCCAGAATTGGGGAAAAATCAACGGCTACCTACGTGATACCTGTCTGACAGCACAGGATAGTTTTAAGGGGTTACTTGACTATTTCGGGATAAAACAGTAAAAGTTTTGGAATCATGAAAAAACACTATACCTTCAGCACTGGCGAAACCATAGAGGCCGACCTTGACGACCTGCGTCGGCTTTTGGCGGAGAACCAGCAATATCTGGACAATTATGAAGAGGTCTTCAGCTCCCTTGAAGACGATGACTATATAGCCCGCGGCAACGGCTTCTGCGACCGCAAGTATAGCGACGACTTCATCGAGGGACAGATGGAGAAATATGCCCAACGAGTGAAAGAAATTGAGGCTTGGATCAAAACAATGGAAAAAAAATGAAGGACTTCGCCGCCATCGATTTCGAGACCGCCAATAACCAACCCACCAGCGTGTGCAGCGTCGGCGTGGTCATCGTAAAAAACAACGAGTTCGTGGATTCGTTCTACTCGCTCATTCAACCTGAGCCCAACTACTATCTTTATTGGAATACGATGGTTCACGGCATTACAAAAGCGGATACGGAGGATGCACCTGTGTTTCCTTACGTTTGGAAACAGATTGAACCTTTGATCGAAGGTTTGCCTCTGGTCGCTCATAATAGCCCCTTCGACGAAGGATGCCTCAAAGCGGTGATGCGTTGCTATCAGATGGATTATCCGGATTATCAGTTTTACTGCACATGCAGAGCCTCTCGGCGTCATTTCGGGAAACAATTACCCAACCACCAACTACATACCGTCGCCGAGGCTTGTGGGTATCATCTGGTCAATCACCACCATGCTTTGGCCGATGCAGAGGCCTGTGCCTGGATCGCTAGGGAAATACTTTAGTATAAAAAGTTTTCAACCATCTTTTTTTGATAAAAACCTTCTTGGGGATATTGCACCATCCCTAAAAACTTCATATCTTTGAAAACTGAAAACGAAGCCTCATGACTTCCGTCTTCTGTTTTCTAACTTCTTAAAACACATGTTTTTAGTCTTTGATACCGAGACCACCGGTCTCCCGAAACAATATAACGCGCCGCTCACCGACTTCGACAACTGGCCCCGTCTGGTGCAACTGGCCTGGCAACTCCACGACGACAAGGGTCGCCTTGTGGAGAACTACAACCTGCTGGTGAAGCCTGAAGGGTTCGTCATCCCCATCGACGCCAAGATGGTGCACGGCATCTCCACCGAACATGCTTTGAAGTATGGCCAACCGCTTCACGAGGTGCTCGACACCCTTCTGCGTTCCGCCGAAAAAGCCAAATACTTCGTGGGCCATAACATCGACTTCGACCTCTGCATCGTGGGCTGCGAGTTCCTCCGCGATCGTGGAACCAACCCGCTGCTGGCCTGGCCTCGCGTGGACACCTGCACCGAGAAGACTGCCGAGTTCTGCAAGCTGCCTGGCGGCAAAGGCGGTCGCTTCAAACTCCCTAAACTGAACGAGATCCATGAGATCCTGTTTGGCTCCAAGTTCGACTCAGCCCACAACGCCTCCGCCGACGTGCAAGCCACCGCTCGTGTGTTCCTCGAATTGATCCGCATCGGCGTCCTCGGTCGTAACGAGATGCCCGAAAGCGAGCAGTTCTTCACCGAATTCCGTGAGGCGAATCCCGACAAGATTCAGCCAGCCGACATCGTGGTCACCAGCAACTTCGACGAAGCCGAAGCGGAGGAGGACAAGCTGGAAGAGCAGCGTGAAATCGGCGATTACGTGCCCGAGCATTTCACCCACCTCCACGTCCACTCGCATTACTCCATCCTTGATGGTATGTCGAAAGTTCCCGACCTGGTGGACAAATGCATCAAAAACGGGATGTATTCCATCGCTTTGACCGATCATGGCAACATGTTTGGCATCAAGGAGTTCGCTGACTACGTCGGGAAAGTCAATGGAAAGGTCAAAGATAAGATCAAGGAACAAGAAGCCGTTCTGAAGAAAGAAGACGCGACCGAGGAGGAGAAACAGCAAGCCCAACAGGAAATAGAGAAGCTGAAAACGCAGTTCTTCAAACCCATTTATGGCATCGAGACTTACTGCGCTCCGGTGAGCATCGCCAAGCGTGACGGGCGACAGGACCGTGGTTGGCATCTTATCCTGCTGGCCAAGAACAAGCAAGGCTACCACAGCCTCTGCAAACTCAGCTCCATCGCCTATACCGACGGCTTTTACTACAATCCGCGTATCGACCACAGCCTACTGGAGAAATACCATGAGGGTTTGATCTGCTGCTCGGCCTGTCTCGGCGGCGAGCTGCCCCAAAAAATCATGAACGGCGACATGGTGGGTGCTGGACAAACGGTGATGTGGTTCAAGAACCTTTTTGGCGACGACTATTACATCGAGCTGCAACGCCATAAGACCGACAAGCCCGGTGGCGACACCCAAGTGTACGAGCGCCAGAAAGAAGTCAATAAGGTGCTCATCGACTTGGCGCGGAAGACCAATACCAAACTTATCGCCACCAACGACGTGCACTTCGTCGAAGAGGAACATGCCGAAGCCCACGACCGCCTCATCTGTCTGAGCACGGGCAAGGACCTCGACGACCCCACCCGCATGCACTACACCAAGCAGGAATGGCTCAAGACCCCGGCCGAGATGGGGGCCATCTTCAGCGACATCCCAGAGGCGCTCGAGAACACCCAGGAGATCGTCGACAAGGTGGAAGCCTATAGCATCGACTCCGATCCCATCATGCCCGAGTTCCCCATCCCCGGGGACTTCGGCACGGTGGAGACCTACAAGCAGAAATTCACTGAGGAAGACCTCTTCAACGAGTTCACTCGCGACGAGCACGGCAACGAGGTGATGAGTAGGGAAGAGGCGGAGAAAAAAATCAAGAAGTTGGGCGGCTACAACCGTTTGTATCGTATCAAACTGGAAGCGGATTATCTGGCCAAGCTGACATGGGAAGGCGCCAAGATGCGCTACGGCGACCCGCTCACCGACGAACAGAAGGAACGCATCATCTTCGAACTGCATGTGATGAAGACCATGGGCTTCCCGGGCTACTTCCTCATCGTGAGCGACTACATTCGTGCGGCACGTGAGGAACTGAACGTCAGCGTCGGTCCCGGCCGTGGCTCCGCCGCCGGCTCGGTGGTGGCCTACTGCCTCAAGATCACCGACCTCGACCCGCTGAAATACGACCTCCTGTTTGAGCGTTTCCTCAACCCTGACCGTATCTCGCTGCCCGATATCGACGTGGACTTCGACGACGATGGCCGCGGCCGCGTGCTCGACTGGATCACCCAGAAATACGGCAAGGAGAAGGTAGCACACATCATCACCTACGGCACCATGGCGGCCAAGTCGGCCATTCAAGATGTGGGCCGTGTGCAGAAAGTGCCGCTCTCGGAAGTGGCCCAAATCAAGAGCTACATCCCCGACCGTGAGTTCGACGAGGCCGCAGTGAAAGCCGTCGAAGGCGAGCTCCCCAAGAAGATGCCCAAGGTCAACCTGAAGAACTGTTACAAGTACGTAAAGCCCCTGAAGGATCTGCTGGAAGGCAGTGACGAAAACGTCTCCACCATGCTGACCTACGCCCAAGAACTCGAGGATACCAACCGTCAGGTGGGTATCCACGCCTGCGGCGTCATCATCGGCGCCGACGACCTCACCAACGTGGCACCTGTGGCTACCATCAAGGACAAGGAGACCAACGAAGACGTTGTGGTCACCCAATACGATGGACATGTGATCGAGACCGTGGGCCTCATCAAGATGGACTTCCTGGGACTGAAGACCTTGACCCTTATCAAGGACGCCCTCAAGAACATTAAGAAGACCCGGGGCATCGACATCGACATTGACCATATCCCAATTGACGACCCGAAGACCTATGCTTTGTATTCCGCAGGCAACACCATCGGCACGTTCCAGTTTGAATCGCCTGGCATGCAGAAATACCTGCGTGAGCTTCAGCCCTCGGTCATAGGCGACATCATCGCAATGAACGCCCTCTACCGTCCCGGCCCGATGGACAACATCCCCGACTTCATCGCACGCAAGCAGGGTAGGCAGGAGATCAAGTACGACTTCGACTGCATGGAGAAGTACCTCAAGGACACCTACGGCATCTGCGTCTACCAGGAGCAGGTGATGTTGCTCTCGCGCGAGCTGGCCGACTTCACCCGAGGCGAGTCGGATACGCTGCGTAAAGCCATGGGTAAGAAGCAGTTGGCCAAGATGGAGGAGCTCTACGGCAAGTTCATGAAACAAGGTGTGGAGAAACTCACCAAGACCGAGAACCTGCCTGAGGAAGAAGTCAAGAAACGTCTGGAGAAGATCTGGGAAGAGTGGAAAAAGTTCGCTTCGTATGCCTTCAACAAGTCGCACGCTGCCTGTTACAGCTGGGTCTCCTATCAGACCGCCTATCTGAAAGCCCATTATCCCGCCGAGTTCATGGCCGCGGTGCTCAACAACGAGTTGGGCGACATCAAGCAGGTGACCTTCATGATGGAGGAATGCAAGCGCATGCACATCGAGGTCCTGGGTCCCGATGTCAACGAATCCGAGTACGAGTTCTCCGTCAACGACAAAGGCCAGATCCGTTTCGGCATGGGTGGCATCCGCAACGTGGGCGAGGCCGCCATCTCGGGCATCATCGCCGAGCGTACCGCCAACGGCAAGTTCAAGGACCTCACCGACTTCCTGCTGCGTTGTGCCGACAAGGGCCTGAACCGCAGGGCGTTGGAGAGCATGGACACGGCAGGCTGTTTCGACTCGTTCCCCAACTTCCACCGTGCCATGCTGTTCTACATGCCCATGAACGACTCGGTGCCCTTCAGCGAACGCGCTTTGCGCATGGTGGCTTCTTATAATGAGAAGAAGAACTCCGCCCAGATGGACCTCTTCGGGATGGGCGACAGTGGTGGCGCCACCGAGTCGCTCACCTTGCCCATGCCCGACTGCGAACGCTGGTCGAAGCTCAAGGAGTTGCAGATGGAACTCGAGAGCATCGGCTTCTATATCAGTTCGCACCCCATGGACTCGTTCAAGATCCCGCTGAAGTTCTTCTCGAACACCACTGTGGAGGCTATGAAGACCGCCATGACGAATCCTGAGAAGTACAACGGTTTCGGGGTGAAGCTCGGCGGTCAGATCACCAAGTCGGAGCATCTGATGTCGAAGAAGAACACACCTTACGGCCGATTCACCATCGAGGACAAGACGGGAGCCTTCTCGTTCAGCTTGTTCAGCGAGAACTACGCCAAGCTGAAAGGCCTGCTCGACGAGGGACAGTTTGTGCTGTTGATCGGGACGCTTTCGACGCCCTATTGGAATCAGAACAAGGAGCAGGATGCGGTGCCGAAGGACCTGGAGTTCCGTGTATCGGATGTGCGCCTGCTCGACTCGTTGCTCGAGAACACCGGCAAGCGTGTGGTCTTCAAGCTCGACGTGGCCCAGATGAACGCCGAGGCCATCGACGAGTTCATCAAAATCGTGAAGGACCATCCCGGCAAGCAGTCGTTCAACGTCCATCTTTATGATTCGATGATGAACCTGTCCTGCAACATGACGCCTTTCACTGGTACCGTAGCCGCCCACGAGGTGTTGCCCATCGTGGATGAGTTGCCTTATGCCGACTTCGACTTGAAGTGATTTTAGTTTTTCAGTTAGTTGATACTTTTTTCAAAAAGGGAGAACAACGTGTCAAATAAAAGACTATCTTTGTCCGTTGTCTTTACTAACCTAAATAATTGTCCTATGAAAAAACTGATTTTAATGGCAGTTGTAGCCATCATGATGGCTGCCTGTGGCGGCGGTGGTAACAAGCCCTACGATGCCAAGAAAGTGAACGATCTTACCGGAAGAATGTTCAGCCTGACCGCAGCCGATTATCCCGAGGTGGTTAAGCAAGCCGACGGCATTCTGACTTATTTTGAGCAGAATTATCCCGCCGACGAACTCCGTGAAAAAGGCCATGGTCTCGTTACCGACGGTCTCTTTGGCAAAGACACCGAGCTGTTCAAACAAATGAACCAGCTTAGCAATGTCCTCTATGGCATGGAAGACCAGATGGACGAAGCCACTCAGAAAGCCTACCTCGAGTATCAGAAACACTCCGAAAAGGTCTTTGGATACTAATACCAAGGCAGGCAAAAGCCTTCGCATTTGATTCAGAGGATGACCCGAACGGTCATCCTCTTTTCGCATCCGAAAACACAAATACGACAAACACTATGGTGAAGCATATCATTCTCTGGACATTGAATCCGGAACTATCAGAGGAAGAAAAACAAAACGTCAAAACCGGTATCAAAAATGGACTGGAAGGCCTGGTGGGCAAAGTCCCCGGCTTGATCGACGTGAAGGTCCATATCGATGGCCGAATTGCATCGTCGACAGCCGACCTGATGCTCGACTGCACGCTGGAGGACGAAGAAGCACTGAAAGTCTATGCCCAGCATCCTGAACACGTGGCGGTGGCCAGCACCAAAGTGCGGCCCTATACCGTCCAAAGGGCTTGCCTGGATTTTGTTAAATAAATTACTTTATTTCGAAAAAATGATTACTTTTGCGCTTTTGAACATCGTGTGCAATGGACGAAGTAAAAATCATCGAAATAAAGAAGAGCGTCTTCGCTGACAATGAGAAAGATGCAGATGCCTTGAGGCAGGAACTGAAGGGTTGGGGAGTGTTCCTCCTCAACCTGATGTCAGCCCCGGGCAGCGGCAAGACCACCACCCTGATCCAAACCATCAACCGGCTGAAAGATAAAATACGCGTGGCCGTGATGGAAGCCGACATCGACGGCGACGTGGATGCCATCCGCATCAAAGAAGCTACTGGCGTGCCCGCCATCCAACTCCATACGGGCGGCATGTGCCACCTCGACGCCGAGATGACCCGACAAGGACTCGACCACCTGAACCTCGAAAATATCGACCTGGTCATCCTTGAAAACGTCGGCAATCTGGTCTGCCCCGCCGAATTCGACACGGGTAGCAGCGCCAACGCGATGATCCTCTCCGTGCCCGAAGGCGACGACAAGCCGCTGAAATACCCGCTGATGTTCTCGGTGTGCGACCTCGTGCTCGTCAACAAGACCGACGTGATGCCTTACTTCGACTTCGACCTGGAACGCTGCAAGGAATACGTGAAAAGACGCAACCCCATGGCTCAGGTGATCCCCATCAGTGCCAAAACCGGCGAAGGCATAGATCAATTTGCCGACTGGCTGCTCCATCAAGTACAAACCCATAAAAAATAAGCCCATGCCCGAAATGTCCACCAAATTTGTCCCCAAACACAAAGGCGACAAAAACCCGAACCCGAAACTCATCAAGTTTGTCAAACATGTCACCGACCGCGTGCCAGGCAAAATCAAGATGACCACCGACGACCCCGAATACTGGGGGCTGGCCTGCATCTTCGAGGACGAGATGGACGCCACCACCCGCGAGGCCTCGCTCGACCTTCTGCTCGACATGTTGCCGCGTAGCCCGCTCAAAGTGCGCGAACACCGCACCTACCAGCTGCTCCACGAGTGGAACGCCAAGAAACACTATACGCCCGACGACGCCTCGCTGGATGAACTGCTCGACAAACTGGCCTACTTCGGGATGCTGGAGTACGACTATGGCGACAAATACACCAATGAAGGGCCCGTGGCAGGCACCACCTATAACCGCGAGGACCGCATCTACTGGGTGCCCATGTTCGTGCCCGGCAGCGCCGAATATACCAACATGAACGTGGAGCTGATGAACAAGCATCCCGAACTGGCGATGTTCTTCGAGCGCATGACCTTCCTCCCGCTGGAGAAAGTCACTCCCATGGTGCCCATGGGCGGCTCAGGCATCGGCATGCACGTGATCCCCGTGGAGAAAGCCATCAGCATGGTGAACGAGACGGCCGACATCGAGCATATCTCGTACTGGCTGAAACGCTATGAGGGACATCTCGCCGTGGGTATCTGCTCGTGCCGCTACGGCCGCAAGAAACTCGACGAGGGCTGCGCCGACGACTACCGCGACTGGTGCATCGGCGTTGGCGACATGGCCGACTACCTCATCGAGACAAAACGCGGTCACGCCATCACCTACGACGAGTGCATGAAGATCCTGAAGATCGCCGAAGACAACGGCTTCGTCCACCAGGTGACCAACATCGACGGCGAAGGCAAGATATTCGCCATCTGTAACTGTAACGTCAAGATATGTAACGCGTTGCGTACCTCGCAACTGTTCAATACACCCAACCTGTCGCGCAGCGCCTACGTGGCCAAGGTCGACCCGAAGAACTGCGTGGCCTGCGGCCGCTGCGTGGAATACTGCCCGGCAGGCGCCGTCAAACTCGGCCAGAAACTCTGCACCAAACATGGCGAGCAGACCTATCCCAAACAGGAGCTGCCCGATGCCAAGAAGTGGGGCAAGCACAAGTGGACGGAGGACTACCGCGACAAGAACCGCATCAACTGCTACCCGACGGGCACTGCCCCATGCAAGACCGCCTGTCCGGCCCATATCGCCGTGCAAGGCTACCTCAAGAAAGCCGCCGAAGGCAAATACACCGAGGCGCTGGAACTCATCAAACGCGAGAACCCGTTCCCGGCCGTCTGCGGTCGCGTGTGCAACCGCCGCTGCGAGGACGCCTGCACCCGTGGCACCATTGACCAACCTATCGCCATCGACGCCGTGAAGAAATTCATCGCCGAACAGGACCTCAATGCCGCCACCCGCTTCGTACCTGAAATCAACATCGCCTCCAGCGTGCAAGACCACTGGGAAGAGAAGATCGCCGTCATCGGCGGCGGTCCCGCGGGACTGAGCTGCGCTTATTACCTGGCCACCATGGGCTACAAACCCACTGTGTTCGAGAAGAACGACATCCCAGGCGGCATGCTGCAATATGGCATCCCGTCGTATAAACTGGACAAAGCGGTCATCAAAGCCGAAATCGACATCATGCGCGAGATCGGCGTGGATATCCATACCGGCGTGGAAGTCGGCAAGGATATTACCATCCAACAGTTGCGCGAGCAAGGTTACAAGGGCTTCTACGTGGCCATCGGCTGCCAAGGCGGCAAACTGCCTGGCATCACCCGTGAAAACCTGGAAGGCACTACCACGGCCATCGACTTCTTGCACGCCTCCAACTGCGGAACACAAGTCAGTGGCAAAGTGGTCGTGGTCGGCGGTGGCAACGTGGCCATCGACGCGGCTCGCGTTGCCAAACGCGGTGGCGCCACCGAAGTCACCATGCTCTCGCTGGAGACTGAGGACATCATGCCGGCTTCGCTCGAAGAACGCCGCGAGGCCCGTGAGGACGGCGTGGTCATCAACCCCGGCTGGGGACCCAAGGAGGTGCTCGGCGACGGCAAAGTCACCGGCATTGTGTTCAAGAAATGTACCTCCGTGTATGATGCAGAACACCGTTTCTCACCGCAATATGACGAGAACGAGACCATCACCCTAGAAGCCGACCTGGTGATCTTCGCCATCGGCCAGACGGTGATCCTGAAAGACCTCTTAAAGGATACCAAGGTGGAGTTCTTCCGTGGCGTGTATCCCGTGGCCGACAAGCTGACCTATCAGACCGCCGAACCCGACATCTTCGTGGGCGGCGACTGCTTCACCGGTCCCAAGTTCGCCATCGACGCCATCGCCGCCGGCCACGAAGCCGCCGAGAGCCTGCACCGCTATGTGCAAGGCGGACACATGACCATCGGCCGCAACCGCCGCGACTTCATCGAACTGAATAAAGACGACATCCTCGTGGAGAGCTACGACAACTCGTCGCGTCAAGTGGAACGCGTGGAGCCCAAGGAGAATCCGTTCAGCGAATACATGGTGACGCTCACCGAAGAACAGGTACGCAAGGAGACCTCGCGCTGCCTGAGCTGCGGCGCCTCCGTCGTCGACGAGAACCGCTGCATCGGCTGCGGCATCTGCACCACCAAGTGCGGCTTCGACGCCATCCACCTCTTCCGCGACAACCCCGAGGCTTCGCATCTGTATACCTCGGAGGACAAGTTCAGCGGCATCCTGCCTTACATGCTCAAACGTACCGGAAAGATCATCTTTGGAAAGAAATAAAAATGCACGAGCTCGGGATTGTGTTCTATATCATCAAAGACGTCAAGCAAGTGGCGGAGGAGAACCATGTGGATCATGTCTCCACCGTGGTGATGGACATCGGCGAAGTGTCGACCGTGGTGCCGCACCTTCTGACCGACTGCTGGCGCTGGGCGGCCGACAAGGAGAAACTTCTGAAAGGCTGCGAGCTGCAATGCAACACCATCCCAGCCGTCACCCATTGCGACGACTGCCAGCAAGATTACGAAACCGTCAAATATGGCAAGCAATGTCCCCACTGCAACAGTCAAAACACCTGGCTCCTCAAAGGCAATGAAGTAGAAATCAATAGTATTATAGTATAATTATTCAATTATGAGTTGTTTTATCGTTCCATTAACACAAGCCGTCATTACCACGGCTTACCGTAAAAGACACCAAAAGGATATGGAAAGCCCCAATGCCTCGGCGCTGAAGCGCCACCTCCCCGCTTTGGAGAAGATGCTTTGGGGCGGCTCGGTGATGCTCATCGTCGATCACGTCATCAACGGCGAGGTCACTTGGCGTTATCCCTTCTTCACCGCCCTCGAATCCGCCGGCGGAGGCGAGGTGATGCTCAAGGAAATGCTCACTGTGGGTCTGCCCATGTCGGTGGTCCTGACCCTCGTTTGGATCGGCTACGCCCTTATCAAAGAGCGGCAAACGAAACTGAAAACTGCCAACTGACAACTACAAACTTAAAACTAATAAACTATGTTCTTCCAAGTTTACGGGGCTAATGCCCTCTCCCAATGGGGAATGATGCTTGTGGTCCTTCTGGGCCTCATTCTCCTCAATGAATTTGCCCGTCGCACCAAGTTCGGCGGCATTGTTACTTTCCTGGTGGTCGGCCATTTGGATGGGTGTGCGCAACGGTTCCCAGTGGGCACTGGAGAACCAGACGCATGTGTACATGCAGGGCTGGTTCCACTATGCCAAGCTATATGCGGCCACCGCAGGCTGCATCGGCTTCATGATGATCAAATACAAATGGGGCATCGGCGCCAAGCACTGGTTCAAGCCTTTCCCGTTCATCATCGTGGCCATCAACATTCTCATCGCCTGTGCCTCCGACTTCGAAAGCGCCATTATGGGCTGGAACAAGTGGTGGCTTACCTCCGAGGGCGTATGGCAATACGGAGGCTGGCACAATGTGTTCAACGGCGTGGCCGGTCTGTTCAACATCTTCTGCATGACTGCTTGGTGGAGCGTCTATTCCTCCAAGAACAAGCAGGATATGATCTGGGCCGACATGACCTGGGTCTACATCGTCATCTACGACATCTGGAACTTCGCCTACACTTACAACTGCCTGCCCACCCATAGCTGGTACTGCGGCGTCGCCCTGCTGCTGGCTCCGACCATCGCTGCCCTGCTGTGGAACCGTGGCGGCTGGATCCAGAACCGCGCCAACACCCTGGCCATCTGGTGCATGTTCGCCCAAGTGTTCCCGCTCTTCCAGGAGACCTTCAAGGACGGTCGCCAATGGTACAGCTGGGCCACCCTGCCCGTGCTCTATCCAGAAGGCGTAGCTACCGTTGAGAAGCTTTATGCCGCCGCTGGTCCCGACGCCGTTGCTGGCGTTGTCGGTACCACCGTGGATCCTTCCATAGTGGCAGCCAACCCGTCCATGATGATGTTTATCAGCGCCCTGGCCCTGGTGACCAATATTGCGGCCCTGTGCTGGATCATCGCCATCGCCCGCAAGCGCCACATTAATCCTTACAAGGAAGACGTGTTCGTCAACCAGAAGTACTACAAGGACGCTATGGCCCGCGCCGACGTCGATTAATTCTAAATTCTAAATTATTAATACAATAAAACTATGGCAGTAATCCAAATGACTGACGACCGTTTCGAAGAGGTCGTCCTGAAATCAGAAGTACCCGTGATGGTTGACTTCGGCGCCACCTGGTGTGGCCCCTGCAAGAAAGTGGAACCCATCGTGGATGAGATCTCCGAAGAATTTGCCGGCAAGATGATCGCCGTGAAATGCGACGTGGAGGAATGCCCCGACACCGCCGCCAAGTTCGGCATCATGAACATCCCCACCGTCATCTACTTCAAAGGTGGCCAGCCCGTCGACAAGAACGTCGGCGCCGCCCCCAAGAAGGTCTTCGTTGAAAAACTCGAGAAATTGCTCTGATCTTGGACTTCAACATTGACAGGAATCGGCTTGCCCAGTTCGGGAGTCTGGAGTTCTTGGCGCGACAGATTGTGGAAGGCTTCATCACAGGCCTCCACAAGAGTCCGTTCCACGGGTTCTCCGTGGAGTTCGCCGAGCACCGCCTCTACAACACGGGCGAGCCGATTCGTCATATCGACTGGAAGCTCTACGGTCGCACCGAGAAGCTCTTCGTGAAACGCTACGAGGAGGAGACCAACCTGCGCTGCCAGCTGGTCATCGACAAGAGTTCCAGCATGTGCTTCCCAGTGCGCGACAAGATCGACTTCGAGCATCCCAACAAGCTGTTTTTCAGCGTGTATGCCGCCGCCTCGCTGATGGAGCTGATGTGCCGTCAGCGCGACGCGGTGGGACTCGATTTGTTCGACGAGTCCATCGTGTTCCACGAGCCAGCCAAGATGTCGGCCGTGCACAACAAACTGATCTATACCGAACTGGAGAAACTCATCGATACCTACGACAAAAACCAAAAGAAAACCACCTCCACCGTCCAGTGCCTGCACCAGATCGCCGAGATGACGCATAAGCGCAGCCTGGTGGTGATCTTCACCGATATGCTCGACAACCTCGATGATCATAATAAGTTGTTCGAGGCCCTGGAACATCTCAAATACAACAAGCACGAAGTCATCCTGTTCCATGTCTACGACGGACAGCTGGAGCAAAACCTCGACTTCGAGAATCGCCCGTACCGTTTCGTCGATTTGGAGACGGGCGACACCCTCAAACTCAACCCCATGGAGGTGCAGGAACGTTACCGCCAACTCATGGCCGAACGCAAGGACGATATCCTCAAGCACTGCTACCAATACCAAATCGACTACGTGGAAGCTGATATCAATAAGGAATACAGCCAGGTGCTGACCAACTACCTGATCAAACGCTCGAAACTTTATTGATTATTTCCTCCAAACCTCTTGACAAAACAAAAAATTTCTGTATCTTTGTAACATGAAATCAATTTATTCTGATGCAGAAAATTTTCATTAATAAAAAGCTTGATTTCGTAGAAGACCTAGTCCTCTACACCGACTCCCACATCTTCCTTACAGGGAAGGCGGGAACGGGGAAGACCACGTTCTTAAGGAACCTGCAAAACAAGACCTACAAGCGGATGGTGGTGGTCGCACCCACTGGGGTGGCAGCCATCAACGCCGGCGGACAGACCATCCACTCGTTCTTCCAGCTACCATTCGGACCGCAGATCCCGGAGGATGCCCAGCGGGGACTAAAGGCCGAAGGAATGACTTCGGTTAAAGCCCTGGCTTCCCAATACCAAAAGCTGAACAAGACCAAGCTGAATATCATGCGGAGCCTCAACCTGCTGGTGATCGACGAGATCAGCATGGTTCGAGCGGATGTGCTCGATGCCATCGACGCCGTGTTGCGTCGTGCCCGTAGGTCGCAGAAGCCTTTCGGCGGCGTGCAGCTGCTGATGATTGGCGACGTGCATCAGCTGGCACCGGTGGCCAAGCCCGACGAATGGGAGATCCTGGCGCCATTCTACCAAAACGTGTATTTCTTCGGAAGCCACGTGCTCCAAAACACGCCTTATCTCTGTGTGGAACTCGAACACATCTACCGCCAGCACGACGAGGACTTTATCACCCTATTGAATAAGGTGCGCGACAACCACATGGACGCCGAGTGCCTGCGTCTGCTCAACAGCCGCTATCTGCCCGAGTTTACGCCCGACGACCGTGAGGGTTACATCACCCTCACTACCCATAACTACCAAGCTGACCAAATCAATGAGTCAAAGCTGGAAGCGCTTCCTTCGAAGTCGGTCGTCTTCAAAGCGGAAGTCCAAGGCACCTTCCCCGAAAACAGCTATCCCACCAAAGAGGAGCTGGAACTGAAAGTGGGCGCCCAGGTGATGTTCGTGAAAAACGATCCCGACAAGGCTTTCTTCAACGGTAAGATCGGCCGTATCCTAAGTATCGACGAAAAAGAAGGCAGGGTAGAGGTGCAGAGCGACGACGAATGCATCACCGTGTCGAAGCTGCAATGGCAGAACATGGAATATGCCATAAATGAAGAAACCCAGAACATTGAGGAAAAGGAGATAGGTAGCTTCGTGCAGATCCCCCTGCGGCTGGCGTGGGCGGTCACCATCCACAAGAGCCAAGGCCTGACCTTCGACAAACTCATCGTCGACGCGGGACAGGCCTTCGCCCACGGACAGGTGTATGTGGCACTGAGTCGCTGTACCTCGCTCGAAGGACTGGTGCTGAAGACCCGTATCCCATCAAGCGCCTTGGTCAACGACCTCTCGGTAGACCAGTTTGTGGAGCATATCCCCGAGCTGGAGCCCACCCAGGAAAAAGTGGATCAGCTAAGGCATCAGTATGAACTCGATACGATGCTGGAACTCATCGACTTCTACGGTCTGTACAAGGCTTTGGGCAAGGTGATGAAAATCCTTTACGACAACAATACCATATTCGAAGCCGATAGGATTCAGGATCTCTCGCAGCGGCGTAACAAGATACTGGAGAACCTATGCGGGGTGAGTGCAAAGTTTGAGAATCAGATCCGTAGACTCCATGCCGAAGCCCCTTGTTGTGAACAAAATCAGGCACTACAGGATCGTTTGACGAAAGGCTCGGCCTATTTCAAGGAGCAGCTTGACAGTATAGCACAAGGTATCTCCGACTTGGATTTAAAAACGGGCAACAAAGCCGTCAACAAGCAGTTCAACGACGCATGGCAACAGTTTCTCGAAGACCTTCGAGTGAAGCAACGCTGCCTTGATGTTTGTTCCAAAGGGTTTACCATCAAGGACTATCAACGTGCCAAAGCCGTAGCAGTACTGGGTGAAGAGGAAGTTGCCAAGCCGGAAAAGCCAAAGAAACGTATTAAGAAAACCGATGATCAAGAGAAGAAAAAGATGAAAAAGGAAAAACCGGCGAAAGAGCCGAAAATCAGCACTTTTGAGATTACCAAATCGATGATAGACGAAGGCCTGATACCCGAAGAAATCGCCAAGGAGCGAGGTCTGCATGTTACGACGGTTTATGGCCATATCACTAGGTTAATCGAACAAGACCAATTTGATGCCAGCCAGTTCCTTAGCGAGGATCATTATGACACCATCCGCGATTATTTTGACGCTACTGAGGATCCTTCTTTGGGAGCGGCCAAAGATGTCCTGGGTGAGGACTTTAGCTTCGATGAGATCAGGCTGGTTTTAACAGAATTGAAACGTGACGGCGCTTTTGAAAACAACTAAAAGGTTGTCAATGTTGTTTGGGTTGTCTTTAAAAACAACTATCTTTGCGGTGATAAAACACTGAAAACAATGAAAAGAGGATTTGGAAGCGACAACCACTCGGGCGTGTGTCCCGAAGTGTTGGAAGCCATTGTGCGTGTCAACAAGGAACATGCCTTGGCTTATGGTGATGATGAATACTGCGCCGCCACAGAAGCGCGGTTTCGTGAACAGTTCGGCGAACAGGCAAGGGTGTTTTTTGCCTTCAACGGCACAGGGTGCAATACGCTCTGTATCGATGCCCTGGTGCGTTCGCATGAGGCAGTAGTGTGCGCCGAGACCGCCCATATCAACGTGGATGAATGCGGCGCGCCCCAACGCATCACAGGCTGCCGCCTGCTTACCGTTGACACCCCCGACGGCAAGCTGACCCCCGAGCTGGTGAAGACCCGCCTGCATGGCTTCGGCTTTGAGCACCACAGCCAGCCAAAGCTGATCTCCATCACACAACCCACCGAACTGGGCACACTCTACACCATCGACGAAATCAAAGCCCTCGTCGATCTGGCCCGCGAATACCAGATGTACGTCCACATCGACGGAGCGCGGTTGGCCAATGCGGCAGTGGCTTTGGGCTGTACCTTCAAGGAGATGACCACCGACCTCGGCGTGGATGCCGTGTCTTTTGGCGGCACCAAAAACGGACTGATGATGGGCGAAGCAGTAGTCCTGCTGAATCCCGAGGTCTGTCCCGACTTCAAATACCGTCGCAAACAGGCCATGCAGCTCTGCTCGAAGATGCGCTTCATCGCCGCACAATTCGATGCCTATTTCCAAAACGACCTCTGGCGCCGTAATGCCGAACACTCCAACGGCATGGCACAACTTCTTTATAAGGCGGTGAAAGACATCTCCGGTGTGGAGATCGTCTATCCCGTGCAAGCCAACGGCGTGTTCGCCAAGTTGCCTCGCAAGGTGTGGAAAGCCCTTCAGGAATACTGCTTCTTCTACGACTGGGACGAATCCGCCGATGTGGTCCGCTGGATGTGCTCCTACGATACTACCGAAGAGGATATCCAAAGGTTTGCAGAGAAGCTGAAGGAGTTGATGGCTTAATGGGGTTTCCAAACCAGTTCTGCCTTGAGATCGGTCTTGGTCTCCTCGGAAAGCACGTTGACACCCACCCGCGAGTAGAGACTCAAACTGCCGTAGAGCTTGATTTTTCCTAATAAATAGACCCGTGAGCCGTGGCCGTAAAGGTTGGGGATGGAGAAAGCCCCCAGCACATCGTTTTCGTAAACGCTGATGCGGCTGTTGTAGTCGTTGCAGCCGTATAGGGCATAACGGAAGGTGATGCTGTAGGGCTTGCCCGCTGGCTTGTAGGCCACGTCATGGCACAGCAGATAGCCTTGGCTGTTGACACCATCGTCGTTGAGGTAATGGGAATAGGCGACTTTGTCGCTGAAAGACAGGTCTTCTGTGATGCCGTAGCTGATTTGGAAGTTGAGGCTGCGCTTGGTATAGAAAATAGGGTAGTGGCTGAACACATGGTCGTCGGAGGAGTTCTTCATCTTGGTCTTCGACTTGAAACGCAGTAGCATGGTGGCGTTCTTGCTGATTTGATGGCTGACTTTCAGGCTGTACTCCTGTCCCCACGAGGGATTGTAGACCTGACTGCCCAGCCAAGTCATTCGGAAGAAGTCGCAGTAGGCGAGGAGGTCCCAACCCGAGACGGGCGCGCATTGCAGCCCGAGATACCAGCCTTCTTCGCCTTGATTTCGGCTACCCTCCCCAAAGGCACTATGGAACAGGCTTTGATAGCGCTTGTCGTAATTGCGATACAACACCGAGAAGTTAATATACCCTTGGGGTTTCATCGTCATTCCGATGAGTCCGGCCCATGCGCCGTTGTCGCTTCGTGCCAGCTCCCCGAAAAACGCGGCCTTTCCGATGAGCCATCTGAAGTCGACACCCATGTCGGTGAGTCGGTCGCCCTGAAAGAAATATTGGTTGTATTTGGTAGGCTTGAGCTCCAATGGGACGCTAAGCCGAAGATGATAGATGGTATAGCCTACTTCCAGGTGGGGACCGGCATAGGAGAGATGTCCTCCGAACACTTGTTGTCGGACCGTGTGGCGTTTGGCAAGCTCATTAAGGGTTCGGTGATAACCGGTCTCCTGTAAGGCGCTTGCCAACTCGGGTTCGTCCAACGAGTCGGCAAGGCTGATGGTGGCATCGACAAGACGGTTGGAGTAAAACGCCGTCACGTAGCAATCGCGGTAACGCAAGGTGGTGGCCGCCCCCCTGAAGAACTTGCCTTCGCTGGCGGAAGCCTTGGGCCTGATGCCGGCCCCTCGCTTCATCATCGAACTGCCGCCTTTCCCGAAACCCATGCACGACCAGAGAGTCAACCCTTGGCCGAAGCTGAGTTGATAGTCACCTAAGGCCAGGTCCTTGACCGCCAAAGCATCGGTGATTCTGAGGTCGGAGGCATAGGCATGCGCCCCGACGAAGTCGAAGAAACGCGGCTCGCCGGCGTCTTTCTCTGTGACCACGCCGAAGCGGAACTTCTGTAGGTAATGGTAGGTGTATTTGAGTTGCATCTTTTGCGGCCCTCCCAAAACATCCTCTTGAATCTCTCCGCCGAATTTCTGGGCATAGTTCAGCGTGACCTGGTGCCGGCCTCGGGTAAGTGCCTTCCCCAAGGTGATACGCTCGCGCTCCTTGACCCATTCGCTTTTTCCGAAGACCACCAGCGGGGAGATGACGGCTACCGTCGCCTCGCTGAAGTCGTCGAGCATCAACAACTCATCGGCAATCATCAGGTCGCCGAACTGTCTGCGGTAATCGGTCAAGGCTTTGACTTGGAAAGCGCTGAGCAGGCCGATCTCTTCCAGATGCCGGATCTCCTCGCTGTTGACGTTCACTGGGTTCTCGAGATAAAAGAGGTAGTCTTCGATGAGTTCTTCGTGCGAATCCTCCCCCTCGGCATCGTTGAGCTCCAAGGTCTCGGCGAGGCGGTCCTCAGTCTGCTCCAACAAAAGCTGGTAGAGGAAGTCGATGTTTTGGCCGATTTGGGCCAAAGTATCCACTTCCTGGGCCTGAAGAGCCCAGGAGAAGCTTAAGAATACTATCAACAATGCCTTCTTCATTCCTGCAGGATATGATATTCCAAACCGATCTGTAACGAAGCGCCAAGGGCTTGATGCATCTGCGCTGCCACGTCGACATGTAGATTCCTAAGGCGATAACCCACCCCAAAACAGAGGATGTTCGGATGGTATTGGGCCCCGGCCCGAAGCTGAAAACGTTTGAATAAGGTATATTCAAAGCCTCCACCGAGGCTGATGCCATCCACCTGGCTGTCTTTCTCCACTTCACATTGCCCCACGAAATCCTCAGTGAACCGATAAGCGCAGCCCAGCCGCATCACCACAGGCAAGGCATCGTTGTTGAGCGTGTGCAGTCTTGTGTTCAAGGGGTTATACAACGAGGCACCCAGACGGAGTCGCTCGGTGACTTGCGACTGTACCCCTAACAGGAAGGTGGGAGCAAAGCGGTCAGGATAACCCTCGCCCTGATGCAGCCAATAGCAGTCGGCGCGCAGCCCGATCGCCAGATGGGGCCCGAACTCGCGCGCATACGCCAAACCGATCAGGTTCTCGCTTTGTCCGCTCCACCCAAACTGACTCACCGACAGGCCGAAGCAGCCGATTTTTTCAAACGACTTCACGATGCCGCCGCATTTCAGGGCGGTCTCCTTCAACATCCATTGGTTCTCGTAATACACCCCGAACTGCCAGCCTCGCACCCCTGCCATGCCCGCTGGGTTGTTGGCTACACCCCACAAACCCTGCTCGCATACCGAGATCCGGCCCATGCCGGCTACACGTCCGCCGATGGGTTTCAACACCCCAGTGGCATGACACCTATTAATTAATAGGTAAATAAATAGTATTAATATGGGTTTATATGTTGTTTTAATCATGCTACAAAAATAAATAAAATAGTTTAGAAACAAGTGTTTTTCTATAGAAAATTCTTAAAATTTTTATTTTGCTGATATTGAGCGGCTAATCCATGAAAAAAATGTATCTTTGCATTTTTCTAGATCAGATTATGCTGTACCTGCTCATCATTCTCGCCGTTGTTCTCATGCTCGTGGGCCTCGTGGGCGCCATCGTTCCCGTTATTGCCGGACCTCCTTTCAGCTTCGCCGGACTGTTGGCCCTCTCGTTTGTGCCTGGCATCGACTATACCACTGAGTTTTTGGTGGTGATGGGACTCATCGGGGCGGTGATCTTCGTGCTCGACTATGTGGTGCCCATCTGGGGTACCAAGACCTTGGGCGGCACCAAGGCTGGGATCAGGGGCAGTACCATTGGATTGATCCTCGGGCTGTTGGTGACAATTGTATTTCCCATCGGCTTCATCGCCATCCTGTTGGGTCCATTTATCGGCGCCTACATCGGCGAGAAAAACGCCGGCACTGACGACAAACTGGCATGGAAGTCGGCCTTTGGCTCGTTTTTGGGCTTCCTGGCCGGCACCTTCATCAAGACCGTCTATGCGCTGGTATGCATTTTCTATATTGTGAAAGATAGCATTGGATTGTTATGATTGACTATAAGACCACGGCGACCCATATTCGCCAGCTCATACTCACAGCCTTGGCCGAGGCCGGATCGGGCCATACCGGGGGCTCGCTCGACTTGGTGGACATCTTCACGGTGTTGTATTTCGACCACCTGCGCCACGACCCACAGAACCCGCTGTGGGAGGGACGCGACAAGGTGGTGCTCTCCATTGGCCACACCGCACCGGTGCTTTATGCCACCCTGGCTGCAGCAGGCTATTTCCCCGAAGAGGAGATGCTCACCCTGCGTAAGCTGGGAAGCCGGCTGCAAGGCCATCCGAGCTATGAGTTCCAGTTGCCTGGGCTGGAGACCTGCTCGGGCTCGCTCGGACAGGGGCTTGGGGTATCCCTTGGCATGGCCCTCGCCGCCAAGATGGACGGACTCTCCACCCGAGTGTATTGTATCATGGGCGACGGGGAACAGCAGGAAGGCAGCGTGTGGGAGACCGCCATGGCCGCCGCACACCATAAGGTCGACAACCTCTGCGCCATCATCGACCGCAACCGCCTGCAGATCGACGGCGGGACAGAAGAGGTGATGGGCATCGACCCGCTCAAGGACAAATGGACGGCCTTCGGATGGAAAGCCATCGAAATCGACGGACACGACTATGGACAAATCAAGATGGCTCTGGAAATGGCCGACATGACCCGGGAACACCCCACCGTGATCATCGCCGACACGATCATGGGGAAAGGAGTCCCTTCCATTGAAAACAACAACCAATGGCACGGTAAAGTCCCCACCAAGGAACAACTTCCTGCCTTCCTGAAAGAACTCCTAACTCCTCACTCCTAACTCCTCATTAAAACTATGGATTACATCAACAAAGGAAATAAAGCAACTAAGCTCGGCTTCGGTGAAGGCGTGCTGGCAGCGGCACAAAAGGATGCACGTGTTGTGGGACTCGGAGCCGACATCACCTCTTCCGTAGGGATGAACCTCTTCAAGGAGGCCTTTCCCGAAAGGTTTTTCTCGATGGGCATCGCAGAGCAGGACGCCGTGGCTACGGCCGCAGGCATGGCATTGAGCGGCAAGATACCGGTGTTCAGCACCTATGGCGTGTTTGCCGCCCATCGTGCCAACGACCAGATCCGCATCTCGGTGTGCTACAACAACGTCCACGTCGTCATCGGCGGCGCCCATGCCGGCGTGTCGGTGGGTCCCGACGGCGCCACGCACCAGGCCTTGGAGGATATCGCTGCCATGCGGGTGTTGCCCCATATGACCGTGATCCAGCCTTGTGACGCTACCCAAGCCAAGATCGCCACCGAGAAGGCCATCCTCGAATGTGATGGACCGGTGTATATCCGATTCGGACGTGAGCCGATGCCCGACTTCACTGAGGAGGACCAGGAGTTCGAGATAGGGAGAGCCCAGCTGATGCGCGAGGGAAGCGACATCACCCTCGTTGCGACCGGCCACGAGGTGTGGGAAGCACTGAAAGCCGCGCACATGTTGGAACACATGGGTATCTCTGCCCGAGTGATCAATATGCATACCATCAAGCCTTTGGATGGAGCCATCCTGGAGAAGGCCGCCGATGATACCCGGCTGATCTTTACTGTGGAGGAACACCAGACCACAGGGGGACTGGGTGGCGCCGTCGCCGAGTTCCTGGCCGAGAACCATCCCATTAGGGTGATCCGTATCGGCATGGACGACACCTTCGGCGAGTCGGGCCAAGCCCAGGCGCTGATGCACAAATACGGCCTGGATAGCGCAGGTATCGTACACCGGGTGCTCGAAGTCCTGGCCAACAACGACCTTAGCCTCTATTTCCGCAAGATGGGGGTCCCGTTCGACACCTATCCGCGTCGTCTTTACAACAGCAAGATGCTATATGAGGGCTACGACTGGCACGACGAGACGACCTTCGAGACCTGCCACGATACCCTGGTGTACAAGCACTACATCAGCCAAGGTAAACGCGGACACGAGGTCCGCGAGACGCTGGCCCGTGCGCTGCACGACCATTTCATCACCCACGAGCTCTACAAGATGCTCGACCTTTACGATGAAAAGGACGTGGTCGGCGTGATGGGCGGACATGCCCGTCGGCGCGACGACCCCATGTACCGTCAGATCGTTTATCTCAGTAAGAAACTCACCGAGATGGGCCGTTTGATGGTCACCGGAGGAGGACCTGGCGCCATGGAAGCCACCCACCTGGGCGCCTATATGGCAGGCCGCACCGACGCAGAAGTGGAAGAGGCCTTGCAGATGCTCATCCCTTCGCCTACCTTCTGCGATGAAGGTTGGCTGCGCCGTTCCTTCGAGGTGATGGAGCGCTTCCCCTTGACCACCGAATATCGTAGCCTTGCCATTCCTACGTATTATTACGGCCACGAGCCTACCGCTCCGTTTGCCACCGACATCGCCAAGTACTTCGACAACAGCGTGCGTGAGGACGGCATCGTCACGGTGGCCAAGGGCGGCATCATCTATACGCCCGGTAGCGCTGGCACCATGCAGGAGATCTTCCAAGACGCCGGACAGAACCATTATGTGACCGAAGGCTTTGCCAGCCCGATGATTTTCATGGGTAAGGATTATTACACGAAATACATGCCCGCCTACGCGGTTCTCAAGGACCTCAGCGACCGTGGCGTTTTCAAGAACATGATCCTCACCATTTCCGATGACAACGACGAGATTATCGACGCCATCGTTAGCTTTAAAAACAGTTAGGAGGGAGGAGTACTACCTCTCAAAACGATCTCCCGTTGCGTCAATCACCTGTTTCTTCCATGAATCAGGATAGCCTGGCTGTTTGGGCTTGAGTGGATAACCGAAGGGATTGCGGAGGAAACGTCCTTCATCGTCGGTTTGCTTCACGTTGCTGTCCAGATATTTCACCAAGAGGTAGTTGCTGAGTTCTTTCCAGCGGGCGACGGTGTTGTGCCCGGCTTGGCTGGAGAAGTCGGTGAGGTAGGCAATGGCTTTGGCGGGACTCTCGGTCAAGAGGTTCAAAGCCTGGTTGTCGACATAGTGGATCTGCTCTTGGTAAGATGTCTCCAGCTCTTGTTGGACTTTCTGGATGTCATCAATGACACGGTTGTAATAGAGGTATTTGAAATGCGCCAGCCGGTTGAACACCCAGAAGGCGGCGTTGTCGCTGTAGGTGAGCATGTCGCCGTTGCCTACGCGGTATTCGATGGGTACCTCGCTGATGGAGCAGTAGAAGGGCGTGTAGACCGTGGAGTTGGTGTCGTCGACGCCGAACCAGATGATGCCACCGATGGGGTTGGGGAGCCAGCTACGGCTTTGGGCAATGAACGAGAAGCCCGTCTGCACCACCTCGATGCTGCGTTCGTTGAAGTAGTTCTTGCCCTCATAACTCCAATACAGGGGATTGAAGCGGAAGGGGGAGCCGAAGGGACCTGCGCCTGGGTCGAGGGTCTTATCCAGTTCAGTGCCTTGGAAATGGTCGCGCTGGAAAGCCATCATGTCGCTGAGGCTGACTTTGCGGTTGGGCTTGACGTACAAAGGCATCCGGTGGGTGAGGTCCTTGCCGGTGACGTAATCCCAGTATTCGTCCATGCCGTCGCACACTTTGTTGAACATGGTCCAAACGCGGAGGTCACAGATGCGGGCGGCGCTGAAGTCGACGGGGGCATAGGCTGCCGAGAAGTCGAAGTCCTTGTCCTTGCCGGTGAAATACCCCTTGCTGCGGGCGAAGTCGATGATGTCGTGTTTATAGATGACTTCCACTTGCTCGTTGTAGAGTTTCTTCCAATCCTTGTCGGTGATGGAGGTCTTGCCGTTACGCAGTGGGAAGGTGGTGATTCTGGCGGCGTTGGCGTGACCGCTCACATAGCCGTCGGGGATGCGGATGGCCACCCAGACGGCACCTTTCTGCTCGCCCATGGGCATCATCTCCATGTACCACACCTCATTGGCGTCGCTGATACTGAACGACTCGCCATCGGAGCCATAGCCGTATTCTTCCACCAGGTCGGCCATGATCTTGATGGCCTCACGGGCCGAGGTGCTGCGCTCAAGGGCGATGAACATCAGGCTGCCATAGTCGATGATGCCGTTCGGATCGACGAGCTCTTCACGACCGCCGAAGGTGGTCTCCCCAATGGACACTTGGTTTTCGTTGATGTAACCCACCACCTGGTAGGTGTGCGGCGGTTGGGGGATGCCGCCGCGAGGGGCGTTGGTGCCACGGTCGTAACATATCCTCATGCTGCCCTCGGGCCAGTCGGCGGCAGGGGTGTAGTAGAGCTCGCCGTAGCGGATATGCGAGTCGGCGCAGTAGCTGATGAAGCAGGAACCGTCAACCGAGGCGCCTTTGGTGATGAGGAAATTGGTGCAGGCCTGCGATTCGCCAAATAGGGCCAGCAGTATGATGACAAGGATGGATTTGATCAATTTCATGGTATTATTTTTCTTCTGGCTTGATTAACATAAGTGAGCGATCGGTGTCGTAACGGCCTCCACCGAAAAAACATCCCCATTTCGGGTTTTGGGGGCTCAGCTTCACCTGGATGGTCTGCGTCCCCTGGCTTCCGTCGCCGGTGTAACCGGAATACTGCAGCACAATCTCAGTGTCGGTCACAGCGATACAGCTGATGCCCGGCTCGCTAAGGCGTTTGTCGGGCTTGAAAGGAACATCCTCGCCGGGGATGAGGTCGTTCACAGGACTGTCGTAGTTGGAGGTCCAATCCACATTGCGGTAAAGGCTGTCTTCGCCGTCGGTATGCTCGCTGTAACGGAGCGTATATTCTTTGATATTCATGGCATTAATTGTTGAGTTGTGTTTCAGGATTCGAGTCGAGTTTCCAATCGATGATGTTCTTGAAGTTGTCGATCTTCCATTGGGGTACTTCGTCGTAGGGGACGATGCCCACGTGTTCGAGCCCCATGAGGAGTTTGGTCATCATCCAGCGACGGTGTTCCGCCTCGTAGATGGGCTCGCGGTCGCCTTTGGGATCAAAGTTAAACCATCTGAAATGGAGGGCGTTGGCGCAGTAGGTGCTGGCGAATTTGTCGGTTTCGGAGCCGTTGTACCAAGCTTCTTCCAATTGGTAGTGATCCATTCCCTTGGTGCCGACGTTGTAAACGGCGTTGACGAGCATGCCGCGTTCGGAGCGGTTCTTGAAGAGCGGGTCGTTGGCGCTGCCCATGGCCGGTCCGAAGGGCTTGATGATGCCATATTCGCCTGTCGCTATGGCGCTGAGGGCGGTCTCGGAGCCTTCTTCAAGGTAGACGCAGACGGGAACAGGGCGTTGATGGTCGTATACCACCGACGGAAGATGCAGCAGCGAGGCGATGCGTTCGGGTTGCTCCCTTTGGCAAAGGGCGATGCGGAGATACTGATGCTCGCGGTCCGAAGCCCATTCCTCGATCATTTTGCGAGCCATGGGGGCGGTGTCGCTCATGTCGATGAACTCCCATTCCACGTCAAGGAAGTCGCGTTCGGGGACATGGCGTTCCTCGGTGCCGTCGGGGGCGATATAGGTATAGCGTGAACGCAGGAAGAGTCCTGGGCGCGAAGCGGCGAGGTGGCTCATCCATGCTTTCATGCCAGTGCCGATGATGCTGATGCGGGTAGGTCGGATGGCACCGTCGATTCTCGGATAGTGCGAGTTGTGTGCCACGGTGAAGGCGACGGCTTTGGCCATGCCGCCCGTGCCCAACACCACGAAATGTGAGTAGTGTGGGTCGTCGGCCTTGATGACGGGCAGGAAGCTGTCGCCCGTGAGTACCTGCTCGGCGGCATATTCACGGGTGTTGACGATGTCGATCTTCAGCTTGTCGGTGCTCAGGCAACTCTTGCCGCGCATGAACAGGTCGAAGGTGGAGCCGTTCTCCATCATCACATAGCAATGGATGGGTTGCTTGGCCGATTCGCAGAGGCCTTTCAGCAGGTTGTAGCAACGCAGGTTGGTTGAGTCGCCGTCGGTGCCACCGTCGCCGATGAGGTAGATCTTTTCGGCGTATTGCGGACGGGCGGTGCCGAGCTCGTCGAGGGTGTCCCAGGCGCCGTGGTACAGGACGAGGCGGTTGACGAAACGCTTGTTGGTGAAGCGGTTGGCAATTTGGACGCTGAGTTCCTCCACATCGCCTTTGGTCATGATGACGATGTCCTGCTTGCCGCCTTCTTCGAAGAGGGCGTTGAGCATGGGGTAGAGGTGGTGATTGGAACCTAGGATGAGGATGTGGTTCTTCACCCGATAGCGTATGGCGCCGTTGCGAGCCGACTCGGAGATGTTGTCGAAGATGTTGTTGAACACCGAGATGAGCAGGGTGGAGAACAGCAGGATGCCCACCAGGGTGACGATGAGGCGGAAGCCGTCGTGCTCACCATGGCCCCCGAAACCTCCGGGGTCGAGGAACATGGCGATGATTTCCTGCCAGCCGTAACCCCATCCGCAGATGGCCGAAATGAGCAGGAAAAACAAAAAGAATAGAATCACGGCGATGAGCAACAGCAGCAGCTGGCTTCCCATCCCGTAGGTGAGCATTTTGTCAAATCTGCGTTTCAACATGGTTAATCGAATTTGGTGCGAGGATTCATCTGTTGCGGCGAACGCCATTGAATGCCGCGTTTGGCGAGTGCAACACGTTTTGCCGACCAGTATTCGTGGCAGAAGCCCATGTAGCGATCCTGGCCTTTGAAGAGCTCATCCATCTCTTTTTCCACCTCGTAGAGGTTCTCTTCCCATTCCTCGGTGAGCTGCACGGGGTCGTATTTGAGGTGGCGTGTCTCGCCCATGAGCTTCAGCTTCTCGTCCTCGCTGACTTCAGGGTGGGTCATGCGAAGGAGCCGGTAGGTCTTTTGGTTCCAAAGATAGGAGTTGCCCGCCATGACGTGGTAGAGGTCGATGAAGGAGAGCAGCAGGCGTGGGGTCTCGGTCTCGAAGAAAAGCTCGTCTTCGACTACCGTCTCGCAGAACTCCTTGAAGTCGGGATTCGTACGGAGGCTCTCCGCGTCTTTCATCAGGTGCAGAGCATCTTTGGCCAAGGGGATGTTCTTCCAATAGTCGCCCTTGCTGTCGTTGGTTCCCATCTCTTTATACAGTTTTTGGAGCTGGCGTGTTGCATCTTTTGGGGTGGGCTCGGCGGCGCTGAAATAGAATACGAAGCGCTTGCTGACGGAGATATAGGCATTGGGGATGCCGTAATAGCCCGTGCCGAGCACCTGCCAGTAACGGTTCAGCATGAATTGACGTTCTTTGAAAGTAAAGACCATTTTCTCGTCGGTGAGTTGGTCGACAGTGAAGTCCCATACCAGGTGGACCGTGTCGTTGGCATCGGCGGGGTTGGGTTGCCCCCACGCCTCGTCGACGGTCAGACGGGCGCCTGGCTTCAGGTCGACAAGGGGGAAGGTCTTCACGTTGGAGCTATGGCTGGCGATGCCCATGTCATTGCTCTCATTGAGGCTGACGATGTAGAGCTGTTGTTCCATAATGTTGAGATTGAATGGGCAAATATAAATATTAAATAGGTCTTTTCCTAAAAAATCCTTATTTTTGCGTAAAATTTATTGTGATGAAATCAAGCATCCCATTGGCGGAACGGTTACGGCCCACGTCGCTTGACGACTACATCGGTCAAAAGCATATCATCGGCGAGAACGCGGTGTTACGCCGTGCCATTGAGAGCGGCAGGGTGCCGTCGATGATCTTCTGGGGACCTCCCGGAGTGGGCAAGACCACTTTGGCCTATATTATCTCAAAACAGGTGAAGCGCCAGTTCTTCCAACTTAGCGCCGTCAGCAGCGGCGTAAAGGAAGTGCGCGAGGTGATCGACAGGGCCAGGATGGCCCCCGAGGCGCCGATACTGTTTATCGATGAAATCCATCGCTTCAGCAAGTCGCAACAAGACTCCCTGCTGGGCGCCGTTGAGAAAGGTCTGGTGACGCTGATCGGTGCCACTACCGAGAATCCCTCGTTCGAGGTGATCTCGCCGCTGCTGTCACGTTGTCAGGTGTATGTGTTGAAGTCGCTTGAAAAAGAAGACCTGGCGGTGATGCTCGACAAGGCGGTGAAGGCATTGGAATACGACTACGGGAAACCCATCCGTGTGCAAGAACCCGAAGCCCTGATGCGCATCAGTGGGGGCGACGGCCGTAAGCTGTTGAATGCCATAGAGCTGGTGGTTTCCTCCCTGGATGATTTGAATCCTGAAGCTACGGAGCTGTTGGTGACCAACGACTTCACTACGGAGACCATCCAAAGCAATCTGGTGAAATACGACAAGCAGGGGGAGATGCACTACGACGTTATCTCGGCCTTCATCAAATCGATGCGCGGCAGCGACCCCAATGCAGCATTGTATTACCTGGCCAGGATGATCGAGGCAGGGGAGGACCCCTTGTTCATCGCCCGTCGCATGCTGATCTTGGCCTCGGAGGACATCGGCAATGCCAATCCCAATGCCTTGCTGCTGGCCAATACCTGCTTCGACGCGGTCAACAAAATTGGCTGGCCTGAGAGCAGGATCATCCTCTCGCAGACGGTGACCTACCTGGCTTCCTCGCCCAAGAGCAATGCCGCGGTGGCGGCCATCGATGCGGCACAGGCCTTGGTGCGGCAGACCGGCGACCTGCCAGTGCCGCTACATCTGCGCAACGCCCCCACCAAGCTGATGAAAGACCTGGGGTATCACGAGGGTTACAAATACGCCCACGCCTACGAGGGCAACTTTGTCGACCTGGAATATCTGCCATCTGAGATTTCTGGCACGGTTTTGTATGAGCCACAGGACAATCCGCGGGAACGGGAGCTGCGAAAATACCTCCGTGAACGCTGGAAGGAAAAATATGGTTACTAACATGGAAAACAACGAAAAAAGCGTCACTCTTTGGAATAAAGTGCTTTCAACAAGCCTTAAGCTTCCCTTTGTGAAGGTGGATCGTGACGAGTTTCTCACCAAGGAGCTCTCGAAGTTCTGCACCCCGATGGAAGTGATCACCGCGATCAACGTGGGGACCCTCAGCGTACTAAGCAAAAAGGAGATCGACAAGCTCGCCAACCAGTGCATCAGCTACCATCTCACCATGGTGTGCGGCACCTCGGCTTTGATGGGACTCCCTGGCGGTTGGTGGATGGCAGGCACCATCCCTACCGACCTTACCCAGTTTTACGGCCATATCCTCTCCTTGATGCAGAAGCTGATCTACCTCTATGGCTGGCCCTCGCTTACCGACGTCAACAAGCAGTTGGATGACAAGTCGCTCAATATCATGACTTTGTTTGTCGGTGTGATGATGGGCAACAAGGTGGCTATTGAGGCATTGACCAAGATGGTGACCCAGATGTCGGCCAATGCCGGCATGAAGATTTCGGAGACCGTGTTGGCCCATTATGTGGTGAAGATCGCCCAGTGGATTGGCATCAACATGACCAAGGAGAGCTTTGCTAAAGGGGTGGGGAAGGTGTTGCCTTTGGTGGGTGCACCCATCTCAGCCACAATCACTTACTACACCTTCCGTCCGATGGCCCGTCGGTTGAAGAAGCATCTCGACGAGCTTTATGAGATGGGAATGGAGCACAAAAAGTAAATTTTTTGAAAAAAATCCTTGCAGGTAATAAAAAAATACGTAATTTTGCAGCGTCGAAAGGCAATGGACTAGTAGCTCAATTGGATAGAGTCCCTGACTACGGATCAGGCGGTTGTGGGTTCGACTCCCGCCTAGTTCACCAAAAGGTTCCACAAAACGAACCTTTTTTGTTGGCCCATTCGACTAGGGGCTAGGTCATCAGACCCTCATTCTGAAAACAGCGGTTCGAATCCGCTATGGGCTACCAAATAAACCCTTAACTTGTTGAAAATCAGGTTAAGGGTTTTTCGTTAATGAAGCCATAGCAATGAAAAGACTCCTTCTCATATATGTCATGGTAGGCACTTTTGTCCTTGGCTTGAAGGCCAATCCAGTCGACCTGGAAACAGCCCAAGCCTTGGCCGCCAAGTTTATGGGAACTCGGGAGCTTCACCTGGTGTCCATCTACCATACTGAGAACAAGGTCACTGCCTTCTATGTGTTCAACACCTCAGACGGTTTCGTCATCGTCTCCGCCGACGACTGCGAGACGCCTATCATCGGCTATTCACACGAAAGCCGGTTCGACCCGAACAACATCCCTATCCAGATGGAGGATTACCTCCATGATTTTGTGGCAAGGATACAATATTGTATTGAGAATCAAATCGTTGCTGATGAAATTACGGCAAGGCAATGGGAAAGGGTGAAAACCACTGGACGGCTCAACGATAACAAGTCGGTCCAAGCCATGGAACCTTTGCTGACCACGAAATGGCACCAGGGCTGCCTATACAACAGCCTCTGTCCTCTCATCGAGAACCAACCTTGCGGTCATGCCGAAGTGGGCTGTGTAGCGGTGGCCATGGGACAGATCATGAACTACTGGCAGTTTCCCGCGAAAGGAATAGGCTCCCATACCTATTATTCGACTGTAGGAGGGAACCTCACTGCCGATTTCGGTAACACCTTTTACGAGTGGGAACTCATGCCCGATAGGTTGACTGACACTTCAAGCACCGAGGAGATTGAGGCTGTGGCAACGTTGCTGTTCCATTGCGGGGTTTCGGTAAACATGCTATATACCCCAGACGGTTCAGGGGCGCATGGTGACGATGTACCTGCGGCGTTGACCCAGTATTTCAAGTATTCCGACGAGCTTCATCGCGAAACCATGAGTAGCGCCCCGACCGAATGGCTGGCCAAGATCAAAGCCAGTCTCGACAAGGAACGTCCTGTGTTTTATTCAGGCCATGGCGATGGCGGGCACGCCTTCGTGTGTGATGGCTACGACGTCAACGACCTGTTGCACTTCAACTGGGGCTGGGGCGGCAACGGCGACGGGTATTTCGCTTTGGGTAACCTGAACCCTCAAGGGCATAACTACAACAACAGCAATGCCGCAATCTTCGACATTACCCCCGACAACGAGCCCCATCTGGTCTCTGCCACGGCTTTTCCGCCCCAGGGAGGCACCGTCGAAGGCAGTGGCATGTACACCAACGACCAGCAATGCATCCTCATGGCCGTCCCCGCCGAAAACTTCGAGTTCTACTATTGGAGGCAGGAGGGTCGCATCATCTCATTCGACAGCTATTACACCATCGTCGCGCTGGATGACATCGACAATATCGAGGCCGTGTTCTCCTTGAAGTCCATACAAGACATCACCGCCTCCGCCCGCCAGAACGTTGTTGACCTCACCTGGGACGACTTCGGCCACAACGAATGGCCCCTGTTGAAACAGCTTCCTATCGACAAAGCGATAGGGGTGGCCTCTGACGGGAATGACCTTTATCTGAGTAAAAGCGACAGTCAGGATCATTTCTGGAAATATACCCTGGAGGGAGGCTTTGTTGAGAGTTTTAACCTGAACAACAGCCATCTTCCAACCGCATTTACCTATGATGGGAATCACTTCTACTGCAATGGAGAAAACACCGCCTATCTATACACTGTTGATCTGGCCAACCATGCCACTTTAGCGCATACCAGGACCGGTTACACCCCCATCTGCTCTTACGACTCCATCCGCAACGGGATCTGGATCGCGGTGTACGACAGCCAACATACAGCCTACCAACTGAAGCTCATCCATCCATCGGGTGCGTTGATTCAATACGGTCCGCTGCTGCCTTCCGAGGTGGTGCCTAACGGCTCAGGGTTCCTAATCGGCCAAGATGGCGACGCCCATCTCATCATCAAAACCTTGGGAGGCCAGGTGTACGATTACGACATCGACCAAGATTTGTTCTTCGATAGGAGCTTTATGGAGTTGGGGCGCTCCTTCGGTACCTATATCGGGAAATGCCAAGGGAAGGATGCTATGTTTGTGTGCTATGATAATTCGTTGAAGATCTTTGAAGTACGAAACCTGTTATGGCCTATCATCCAATATCGGCTGTATCGTTCTGATGACAAAGGGGTGATTGCCATGATTGCTGAGGAAGTCACAGGAACTTCTTTCGTCGATCCCTCTTGGGGGACGCTTGACACCGGCTTGTACCGGTATGGCATCAGCTCCCTGTATGGCAACGGCAACGAATCGGAAATTATGTGGTCCAATGCCTTGCCCAAGGGCAATTACGACCTGGAAGAAATCGTCGAGCCCTTGGGAAGCAACGTTCAAAAGGTCTTCGAAAACGGGCAGATTATCATTCTCAAGGACGGCAAGAAATACAATATCACAGGACAGGAGCTTCGCTGAAGCCTCAGCCTCTCATGCTCAAACTGATCCGATTCCGGCGCACATCAACGTCGAGCACCTTTACCCGTACATGCTGGTTGAGTCGGACCACCTCGTTGGGGTCTTTGATGTAATGGTCGGCCATCTGGCTGATGTGGACGAGGCCGTCCTGATGTACCCCGATGTCGACGAAAGCACCGAAAGCGGTGATGTTGGTGACGATGCCGTTGAGAGTCATGCCGGGTTTGAGATCTTCGATACTGCGGATGTCCTTGTCAAACTCAAAGGCTTCAAACGTCTTGCGTGGGTCGCGGCCGGGCTTCTCCAATTCTTTCAATATGTCGTTGACGGTTTCTAGGCCAAAGTCCTGTTCCACATAGTCCTTGGGATTGATTTTGGCAATGAGTTCCTTGTTGCCGATGAGCTCGTTGACCTTCACATTCAGCTTTTTGGCCATCTTCTCCACGATGTGGTAGCTCTCGGGATGGACAGCGCTTTGGTCCAAGGGGTTGTCGCCGCCATGGATGCGGAGGAAGCCAGCGCACTGCTCGAAGGCCTTGTCGCCGAGACGAGGCACCTTATGTAGTTCCTTGCGACTCTTGAAGCCTCCGTTTTCCTCGCGGTAACTGATGATATTGCCCGCCAAGGCGGGTCCCACGCCGCTCACATATGAAAGCAGCTGCTGGCTGGCAGTGTTGAGCTCCACGCCGACGGCATTGACGCAGCTCATCACGGTCTGGTCGAGGCTCTCGCCGAGCTTCTTCTGATCGACGTCGTGCTGGTACTGCCCCACGCCGATCGACTTCGGGTCGATCTTCACCAACTCGGCCAGAGGATCCATCAGGCGACGGCCGATGCTGACGGCACCACGCACGGTGATGTCGTACTCGGGGAACTCATCGCGGGCGATCTTCGAGGCGGAATACACCGAGGCGCCGCTCTCGCTCACCATCACGGCGGTGATGTCGCGGTTGAACTTGATGTAGCGGATGAAGTCCTCGGTCTCACGTCCCGCTGTGCCGTTGCCGATGGCGATGACCTCCACCTTGTATGCGTCGACGAGACTCTTGACCTTGCGCATGGCACCCACCACATCCGACTTGGGTGGGTGGGGGTAGATTGTCTCGTTGTGTAGCAAGGCGCCGGTCTCGCTCAGGATCACCACCTTGCATCCAGTCCTGAACCCCGGGTCGATGGCCAACACGCGTTTCTGTCCCATGGGAGCCGCCAAGAGCAGCTGCTTCAGGTTCTCGGCGAAGACCTGGATGGCGGTCTCATCGGCTTTTTCCTTATAGATGTTACGGATCTCGGTCTCGATGGAGGGCTCCAACAGGCGTTTCCACGAGTCGGCGATGGCTTTGCGTACCAGTTCCGTGGAGGCGTTGTCGTTCTTTAAGAAGATGTTTTCCAGCGAGTTGACCGCGATGTCGTCATCGACTTTGAACTTTAATCTGATGATGCCTTCTTCTTCGGCACGGAACAGAGCCAAGATGCGATGCGACGGGGCTTTCGAGATGGGTTCGCGGAAATCGAAATAGTTCTGGTAGGTCTTGCCTTCCTCTTCCTTGCCTTTGATCACGGTGGAGCAGAGCTCGCCCTTGTTGTGGAAGATCTTGCGGATGCGGTTGCGCCCGTTGATATTTTCCGAGACCCACTCGGCCATGATGTCGTTGGCGCCCTGAAGGGCTTCCTCCACGCTGTTGACACCTTTGTCGGCGTTGATATAACGGGCGGCGAGACGATCCACGAAGTCCACGTTCTGCGCCATGATCTGGGCGGCCAACGGCTCCAGGCCTTTCTCTCGTGCGATGGCGGCACGGGTGCGGCGTTTGGGCTTGTAGGGGAGGTAGAGGTCTTCCACCTCTTGCATCGTCTTGGCTTCCAGGATCTTCTGTTCCAACTCGGGTGTGAGCTTCTCCTGCTCACGGATGGACTCGAGGACGCTCTCTTTGCGTTTCTCGAGTTCCACAAGTTGTTCCAGGCGTTTCTGGATGGCTGCGATGACCTCCTCGTTCATCGTGCCGGTCATCTCCTTGCGGTAACGGGCGATGAAAGGGATAGTGGCACCTTCCCCAAGCAGCCTGACGACATTGGCCACGTGATGGGTATCGAGCTGAAGCTCCTTGGCGATTTGCAGGGCAAAAGAATTGTTGTGTTCCATCGTTCAATAAATAAATCACAAATATACGGTTTTCTGTGCAAAATGATGTTAACAAAAATTAAAATCGTTATCTTTGTGCCAGAAACATTGGATTTGAAAATGAAAAGATTAGCGTTACTATTAGGGGCGCTTGCCTTGACGCTCAGCGTCTCAAGTTGCAAGCCGAAGGTTCATGAATACTGGATTTCGAGTGACAAGGTGACGGCCTATAAGGCACCGTCGGACAACGCTCCAGTGATCCGCGACCTCTATACGTTTGTCCCGGTCGAGGTGGTGGAGAAGGACAGCACCGGACAGTGGGGCAGGGTGAGGCTGAATTACCTGTTGTTCAAGAAAAGCGCTTGGCTGCCGCTCAATCAGATGACGTATTGCGGCAGCGACAACCTGGAGGAGGAACTGGAGACCTGTGTTGTCAAACCGGAGACCTTGCAGCTGTACAAGTCGCCGAAGGCCAACAAGGACAATGTCCGGAGTTCGCTCCAACAGAACGATACCGTTCAAATCACGGCAAGAAATGGCAACTGGGTTCATGTCAGGTGCCTCAAATATAGCTATGGGAAGTTGGACGAGCCTTCCAGTAGATACGGCTGGGTCGCTGAAAACCAGCTTCAATCCATAGGTGCTTTGACCAACGAGGTACTCAGCGCCGCTGAGACGGAGAAAACGAACCAGATCATTGAGGCACAAACGGGACAGCGTTTCTCGTCCAAGATGGTCAATGTCCATAAGATCTATGCCAAAGCCTGCAAATGGATTGGATGGGCGACGGCGGCGATTGTATTGATCTTGCTGATTCCGGCCATTCGGCGCACGAAGGGACTGGCCTTGCTATGGATTCTTCTCATAGGGGCGTTGCTCGTTTTCATGGGGACGAAATGCGTGGTGCCGTCATGGTATTTCGCCTTCATGATCCCGCTCATGGTTTATGTGGTCTGTTATCCACTACTTTATATCGATCGCACCACGTCGTTGTTTGCCTATCTTCTTTTTGGACTGACCTTGCTGGCGGCGGGTTATTATCTGTATTTATACACCAATATCCCGAAACACGACTCGATATTGGTCTATCGAATCATCCAATGTGTGTTGTTGCTGGGTGTCTGTGTTGCGATAGTTTATGTGATCTGGAACGGAAGAAATGAAGACATCTGCCCGTATTGTGGCCGTTATGCAATTCATGAAACAGAATCGACCAAAACTGACAGAACAAAAGTAAGTGAAGGCGTTGAGAGGAGAACAGAACTTAAAGATAGGAAGTGGAATTATGTTGACGGTCATTGGGTTACTACAGATTATGTGCAAGAGGTTGTGTATGACAAAGAGCAGTGGTCGGAAACCAAAACCTATACCTATAAATGTGTGAAGTGCGGTAAAACCTTCAAGCAAAAAGAGCATAGTAATTACAATATTCTACGAAATAGGAATACGGGAAAAAGCCATAAAGAGTAATTTGAGAAAAGTGCTTTATAGTCTTGTCCGAGTAATGAGAGCCTTTACATTAGGGATCTCTGCCTCTTCCACCGTCATGATATCCCTATCAAGCATCACGAAGTCAGCGTCTTTGCCGACTTCGATGCTGCCTTTGCGGTCTTCGAGGAAACAGCCTTTAGCCACCCAGATCGTGATGGAACTCAGGGCCTGCTCCCGGGTGAGGGCGTTCTCCATCTGGAAACCCTCTGAAGGCGTGCCATCCAAGTGTTTTCTGGCTACAGCAGCATAAAAAGTATAAATAGGACTGATGTCCTCGATGGGGAAGTCGGTGCCGTTGATCACCCAGCCGTTTTGTTGTAATAAGCGTTGATAAGCGTAGGCGTTTTGGATACGCTCGCCAAGACGCTCGTCGGCCCAGTCCATGTCAGAAGTGCAATGGGTGGTCTGGACGGAGGGGATGACGGAGTAGTCGTGATACCGCTGAAAATCTTCTTCGGCGACCACCTGCGAGTGCTCGATGCGCCAACGCAGGTCGTTTGTGCCTTTCAGGAACTCGGAATAGATGTCGAGGATGTGATGCACTCCGCCGTCGCCGATGGCATGACAGCACACCTGATAGCCGTTTTCAAGGGCCTTTTGGCAGACGTGACGATAGAACTCGTCTGACTCAAGAATCAGTCCTGAGGTCTCGGGAGCATCGGAGTAGGGAGCGAGGAGCTTGGCCCCTCGGGAACCTAACGCACCGTCAGCATAGATCTTCACGCTGCGGACCGTAAGCCTATCCTTGTCGATGATGCCTTGGCTCATGAAATGGTCCATGGTCTCGTCGTCGGGATTGATCCATGCGTTGACATGAATCTTCAGTACTCCAGCTTCTTGAAGGCTATCAATTAAAGTGATGGTTTCAATATCTAAACCTGCATCGGTGACGCTGGTGAGACCGACATTTAGGCAGTTTTCCTGGGCTTTCAGGAGGGCTTGCGTCTTTTGTTCCCTGCTCATGGGAGGGATCAACGCCTTGGCCACGTCGGCGGTGTTGTCGAGCAGGATGCCAGTGCAACGGCCGTCTTTCACCAGTGCCATGCCACCGTCCTGATGCCAGTCTGCATCGATGCCAGCCTGGTCGAGCACTTCCTTCGAGACTAACACGGCATGGCCATCGATACGGGTCAGCAACACCTTCCTGCCAGGAAACACCTCCGCAAGTCGCTGGTTATCAGGAAACACAGAAGGCTCCCAGAGGTTCTGGTCCCAACCGCGACCCAGCAGCCATTCGGCAGGGAAGCGGCGATCGTGTTCCTGGAGCCGTTCGATGACCTCCTCGTAGGAGCGGCACCCTTTCAGGTCGGCCCAACGCACCAGATTCTCTCCGTAGCCGCTGAAGTGGCTGTGACCGTCCATGAAGCCAGGATAAACCGCATGTCCTTGAGCATCAATGACTTCCGAAGCGGTGAAATGATCCAGGATCTCGTTTTCGTCGCCCACTGCAACGAATCTGCCATCCTTCACGGCGAAGGCTTCCGCCATGGAGAATGGTTCATCGACGGTATAAATAATGGCGTTGTGGACGATGAGGTCAACGTTGGTTTTTTGGTTACAGGAGATCATCGACAGTAGCGCAATCATTGAAAAAGTAACTCTTGATAATTTCATTGTTAAAACTGTTAGTCTGGCATTCTGTAAGCTTCTTCCCCTTTGCAACGACCCACATTCTCGCTCCATGTTTCATCAATAACTCCAGATCATGTGAGCTGTAAAGAATGGTCTTGTTCTCTTCTTTGGCCAGCCTCGAAATCAATCTGAGCAGCTCCACCTTGCTGGGGTAGTCGAGAAAAGCCGACGGTTCATCCATGTATATGATGGGGGTGTCCTGCACCAAGGCCTTGGCAATCATCACCTTCTGTTTTTCGCCATCACTCAATGATATAAAGTCTCTGTCAATAAGATGATAAACTCCTACTACTTGAAGTTTTTCTTTAATCATCTGATAATCCTCTTCACGAAGCTTGGCCATCAATCCCGAATGGGGGTAACGGCCCGAGGCGACGATGTCGAACACCTTCAAGAAGAGGTCGTCGGGTTTCTCGGTAAGGACCAAGCTGAACAGCTTGGCGCGCTCGTTCGGCGAGTAGTCCGACAAAGGCTTGCCGCAGAGTTCCACGCTGCCTTCGATGGGTTTCAAATTGCCCGTGAGGGTCTTGAAGAGGGTGGTCTTGCCGCTACCGTTGGCGCCTACCAAAGCCACCGCCTCGCCTTCGTGCAGAGCCACGTCGATGGGAGGCATCAGGGCCTTGCCCTTATAGCCGATTTGAAGACCGTTACAGCGCAACACTTCTTTCATTTCGACAACACTTTTTGGCGGTGGAAGATAACGTAAATCACTATGGGTGCGCCAATTAAGGCGGTTACCGAGTTGATGGGCAGGTTGCCGTCGAAGCCGGGCAACCTAGCGATGAGATTACATAGCAGGGCCAGATCCATGCCGATGACGGCCGTGGCAGGCGTCAGCACAAAGTGGTTGCTGGTATGATAGGTGAAACGGGCCAGATGGGGCACTGCCAGGCCGATGAAGGCGATGGGACCGCAGAAGGCGGTGATCACCGCCATCAGGAAGCCCGAGACCAAGATGGTCAACAGGCTGGCACGATGCAGGTTCAAACCGAGGTTTTCGGCATATCTGTCTCCTAAGAGTAAGAGATTCAATGATTTAGAAAGTAAAAACGCCAAAACGGTTCCGGTGAGGATCGTGCCTGCCAAATACCCTAATTGGCTCTTTCCGACGTTGGAAAAGCTGCCGAATCCCCAAATCACAAAGGTGTGAACATCTTCTTTTTGGCTAAAAAACTTCAGCACGTCGGTCACCGATCCGGCGATATAGGCGATCATGATGCCCACCAGAATCAGGCTGACCATGCTCTTCAGCCGAGAACTCAATGCCAAGATGAGCAGCAACACCAGGAAAGCACCCGCAAAGGCGGCGATGGTGACCCCTATGGTCGACCATCCCGGCATGGCGCTGACGGCCATGCCGCTGAGTTTTCCGGTCAGCAACACCACGATGGCCACGCCAAGGCTGGCGCCACTTGAAATACCAAGAATGGAAGGATCGGCCAGGGGATTTCTGAAAAGCGTCTGCATCAACAGACCCGAGATGGAGAGTCCGATACCGGCAAACAAGGCCGTAATGGCTTGTGGCAGACGGTATTCGAGGATGATGGTACGGTAGGTCTCGTTGCCGCCACCCATCAGCACATCCCAAAACTCCGAGAAAGGCACGCCCACGCTTCCCACCACCAGGTTGAGTACGAAAAGCAACACCCCGACCAGCAATATCAGCAAGGTCGGCAGCCAGGTCCGTGTCGGTTTTCTCGTTTCCATCAGACTGCAAAGATAAGAAATCTTCCTAAATGTCATGCGGGATTGGGAATTTTGATGTATCTTTGCAAGTGATTTCAAAAGCAGATACAAATGGGATTCTTTTATAAACACAAGCCGAAGGGGTTCAACTACATTCCCCGCTACTACGATCCCCAGAAGGATGAGTGGGAGAAGAAGAAGGCAGAGGCTGGCATGAACACCAGCTTGAGCCACGAGGAGGAGCTTCGGCTTCAGATGCGCAAGAAGTGGGGGACCGACAAGAACGCCGAGGATCCGTCGGAGCGCCGTTACAAGACCCTCCGCGCCATCATCATTGGCGCCGTCGTGGTGGTCGCCTTCTACTTCATCTTTTGCACCCCGATGTTCACCAACATCATCGCCGGATTGATGGGTAAATAACGATTCCGCCATGCTCGACGTCATCAAACTCCTTCCCGACAGTGTAGCCAACCAGATTGCTGCTGGCGAGGTCATCCAAAGGCCCGCCTCGGCGGTCAAGGAACTCATGGAGAACGCCCTCGATGCCGGCGCCACCCAGATCGACCTGGTGGTGAAAGACGCTGGCAAGGCGCTCATCATGGTTACCGACAACGGCTGTGGCATGTCGGAGACCGACGCCAGGATGTGTTTTGAGCGTCATGCCACCTCCAAGATCAGCAAGGCCGAGGACCTGTTCTCCATCCGCACCATGGGCTTCCGTGGCGAGGCGCTGGCGAGCATCGCGGCCATCGCCCAAGTGGAGCTCAAGACGCGCCGCAAGGACGATGAAGTGGGGGTGAAGATCATCAACGAAGGCTCGGTGGTCAAGGAACAGACGCTGGTGCCCATGCCCGTGGGAACGACCTTCACCATCAAAAACCTCTTCTTCAACGTGCCGGCCCGGCGCAACTTCCTGAAGTCGCCCGCTGCCGAGATGCGTCATGTCGTGGAAGAGTTCACCCGCGTCACCCTCATGAATCCCGAAGTGGGCTTCACCCTGACCAGCGACGGCAAGGAACTCTATCACCTCTATCCGGGCAACCTTAAGCAGCGTATCATGGGGCTCTTCGGGAACAATTACGACGAGAAGCTGCTGGCAGTCCACCAAGATACCGACCGGGTGAGCATCCATGGCTATATCGTGAAGGCGGAGTTTGCCAAGAAGACCCGCGGCGAACAGTATTTCTTCGTCAACAAGCGCTTCATCAAGCATCCCTATCTGCATCACGCCATCGAGAACGCCTTCATGGAGATGATCCCCCAAGATAGCTTTCCGGGTTATTTCCTCAATATCGAAGTCGACCCGGCGGATATCGACGTGAACATCCATCCCACTAAGACCGAGGTCAACTTCCTCGATGTCAAGCTGGTATATGCCATCCTCCATGCCGCCGTTCGCAAGGCCATCGGGCAGAACAACCTCTCGCCGATGATCGACTTCGACGAGCCTGCCAACCTGGGGTTCGACTTCGGCGAAGTGGTGAAGTCATCGAGTCCCATCGTCCAGCCGGAAGTGCCTGTCAATTCAGCATACAACCCATTCCGCCAGCATCAAACCCCGAGCAAGCCTTCGGGCGACTGGCGGCTGCTCTATGGGGAACGCACCGACTCAACAGGGGAGGAGACCCCACCTGAGAACCCACAGGAAACCACTGCGAACACCGAGCTTAAGACTCACTACCTCCAGCTGAACCAAAGCTACATCGTCACCACGGTGAAGTCGGGGCTTCTCGTCATCGACCAGCATTTGGCACATTACCGCGTGCTCTTCGAGAAGTTCCTCAAAGATATGGAGACCAGCACGGGTCACTCTCAACAAGAGCTGTTTCCCCAGCCCTTCACCCTCAATGCCAACGACGCCTCGCTGATGCGGGAGTTGCTCCCCGACCTGCAACAGGTGGGCTTCAACATGGAACAAGCCAACCCGACGACTTTCATGATCAACGGCACCCCTGCTGACCTCGCGGGAGCCGACCCAGTAGCGCTGTTGGAGAAGATGCTCGAGAATTACAAGATCAACCGCACCGACCTTCAGCTCGAACGCAAGCTGGGCATCGCCAAGACCATGGCCGCACAGCTGTCGGTGAAAGCCATTACCCCCCTCTCCGAAAAAGAGATGGAAAACATCGTCGACCAGCTCTTCGGCTGCTCTGTCGCCGAAGTCGCCCCCGACGGCAAAAAGACCTATGTCCTCCTTGCCCTCGACGAAATCAACGGAAAACTGAAAAACTCCTAACTCCTCCCTGAAACATGAACAACCAATATAGTCCCACCGGATTCTCCTTCCTTCCCGTTGTCGTCAAAAACCTGTTGATCATCAACTTTATTATGTTTTTGGCTGACGTAGTGCTAACCCGTTTTGGCATCGACTTGAACGGAGCCCTAGGGCTGCATTTCTTCATGGCATCCGACTTCCAGCCGTATCAGCTGCTGACCTACATGTTCATGCACGGCAACTTCTCGCACCTGTTTTTCAACATGTTCGCCTTGTGGATGTTCGGCAATACCCTGGAGAATATCTGGGGGTGGAAACGGTTTCTCATCTACTATCTTTTATGCGGCCTCGGCGCGGGACTGATCCAAGAGGGGGTGCAGTATATCGAATATGTGACTTCACTGTCGCATTACCAGACGGTCAACATGGGCGGCGGTAACATCGTCCCCATGTCGCAATACCTCAATTATATGACCACCGTAGGCGCTTCGGGTGCCATCTACGGTTTGTTGCTGGCATTTGGCATGATGTTCCCCAACTCGATGATCTACCTTTACTTCTTCGTTCCCATCAAGGCGAAATGGTTCGTCATCGGATACGCTGTCATCGAGTTGCTGAACGGTCTCGGCGCCTCAGGCGACCAAGTGGCGCACTTCGCGCACCTCGGTGGCATGTTGGTCGGTTTGATCATTATTTTGATTTGGAAAAAGAAAGGACGTTTATACTGATGAAAACAGAGAACGGAAAACGGAGAGGCTTCTTTGGCCGGCTGATTGTCTTTATTCTAGCCTTATTGGCTTTTGTGGGCCTCGTCGCCATGGCCATGAGTGTGTTGAGCAGCTATGTCGACCCGGTCAAATTTGTGTGGTTTTCCTATTTTGGGTTGGCTTTCTGGGCCATCCTGCTCGGTAACGTGGTCGTTTTGATACTGCTTCTGCTGTTGTGGTCGCGCAAGGCCTGGATCTCTGTCATCGCGCTGCTAATCGCCATACCGGGCATCTACAAGTCGTTTTCCACGGGCAAAGCCCAGGAGGGGGGCGAACTACGTGTGATGTCGTATAACGTGTTGAATTTCAAAGATCCAGATGATAAAGAGAAATCCAGTACTGAAGTGGCAGAGGGAGTGGCTAAGCTCGTGAGGGAGAACAACCCCGACGTGCTGTGTATCCAGGAGTTCACACCCTTCATGCCTGGCAAGGGACTCTACGCCTGTATCGCAAGCTATGGCGAGATGCTGGGCATGCCGTACCAGCGCTACAACACCAAAGCCAACTTCTGCGCCAATGTCATCTTCTCCAAATATCCCGTGACCGCCGTCGAGGAGGGTCTTCCGCTTGCCAAGGAGGAAGACTTTGGCACCGTAGGTCGTGTCGACGCTGGAAAGAAAGGCGTGTTTTACCTGATGTGCTGTCATCTGGTGTCATTCCAACTCACCAACGACGAGCTCACCGTCTTCACCGAAAGGCCTGACAGCAAGCAACAGGTGGAGGAATACGGCAAGTCCATCGTCTCGAAGTTGAAGGCCGCCTATCTGAAACGAAGCGCCCAGGTTGGCGCGATGCTTGAAGTGATTCCTAAAGATGGATTTGCATTTATTATGTGCGGCGACTTTAACGACACGCCATTATCATATACCTATCACCAGATTAGTAGTGCTGGTTTTACCGATGGTTTCGTGAAGTCGGGGAGAGGTATCGGCTATACTTATGCCGGCAAACTGCCTCTGCTGCGCATCGACTATGTGTGGGGCAACGAACAGATCGAGCCAATGGCATTCAAACGGCTGAAAGTGAGGGGCTCAGACCACTATCCGGTGATGATGGACTTCAACGTGAAGCATGGACTTTAAGCTCGTATCGGACTTCAAACCCATGGGCGACCAGCCCGAGGCCATACAGCAGCTCGTCGAGGGCCTGCAACGGGGCGACCGTGCACAGACTTTGCTGGGCGTCACGGGCTCGGGCAAGACCTTTACCATCGCCAATGTGTTGGCCCAAGTCAACCGGCCAGCCCTGGTGTTGAGCCATAACAAGACCCTGGCGGCACAACTCTATGGTGAATTCAAGCAGTTCTTCCCGGAAAACGCCGTGGAATACTTCGTTTCCTACTATGACTACTACCAGCCGGAGGCTTTTATTCCATCAACCAACACTTATATTGAAAAAGATCTATCGATTAATTCCGATATTGAAAAGCTCCGTCTGAGCACCACTACCGCATTGATGTCGGGTAGGAGGGATATCATCGTAGTCTCTTCGGTATCATGCCTTTATGGTATCGGCAATCCTGATGATTTCAGTTCCAACGTCATTTATATTGCCCGAGGTCAGAAGATCAAGCGTGATGACTTGGCCAAAGCCCTCGTCAACGCGCTCTATACCCGCAACGAGATCGAGTTTACCCAGGGCAAGTTTCGCATCAAAGGCGAGACCCTCGACATCTTTCCTGCCTATGCCGACATTGCCTACCGCATCGTGTTCTGGGACGACGAGATTGATGCCATCGAGAGTTTCAATCCGGTGACCGGTAGTCGTATCGAAGAGATCTCCGAGGTCACAGTGTTTCCCGCCAATATTTTCATCACTTCGAGGGACAAGATGAACGCTGCCATCGTGCAGATCCAAGACGACATGTTCCGTCAGGCGGAATATTTCCGTGAGATGGGCAAAGGCCTCGAAGCCAAGCGCCTGGAGGACCGTGTGAACTACGATATCGAGATGATGCGCGAACTGGGCTACTGCTCAGGCATCGAGAACTACTCGCGTTATTTCGATGGACGCAGCCCCGGGACGAGGCCGTTCTGCCTGCTCGATTTCTTCCCCGACGACTTCATTACCGTCATCGACGAGAGCCATGTCACCGTGCCCCAGATCCGCGGCATGCATGGTGGTGACCGGTCGCGCAAGCAGACCTTGGTGGAATATGGGTTCCGGTTGCCCTCCGCTCTAGACAACCGTCCATTGGAGTTCCACGAATTTGAGGCTTTGACAGGACAGAAAATCTATGTCAGCGCTACCCCTGCCGACTTTGAATTGCAGCAGAGCGAAGGCGTGTATGTGGAACAGATCATCCGTCCCACAGGACTGCTGGACCCCGTCATCGAGGTCCGGCCCAGCGTGAACCAAGTCGACGACCTTTTGGAGGAGATCCGACGCGTGAGGGAGAAACAGCAGCGTGTGCTGGTGACCACCTTGACGAAACGCATGGCCGAGGAACTGAATACCTATCTCAACAACCTGAAAATCAAGGCAAGATACATCCATTCCGATGTCGACACCCTCGAACGGGTGGAGATCTTGAGGGGACTCCGTACGGGCGAATTCGACGTGCTGGTGGGAGTCAACCTCTTACGTGAGGGTCTGGACCTCCCCGAGGTCAGCCTGGTAGCCATCCTCGATGCCGACAAGGAAGGCTTCTTGCGTTCGGAGCGTTCGCTGGTGCAGACCGCCGGCCGCGCCGCCCGAAATGCTGAGAGCAAGGTCATCATGTATGCCAGCACCATCACCGAATCGATGCAGAAAACCATCGACGAAACCAACCGTCGGCGCTCCAAACAGATGGCCTATAACGAGGCCCATGGCATCGTGCCTAAGACCATCGTCAAAAACATCGACACCTCACTTTCCGAAGCCACGGGCAGGCGTCCCGTGACTTATACCCAACAGGAGAGCTCCATCCCCGTAGCTGCCGAGCAGGTGGAATACAAGACCAAAAAACAGCTTGACAAGGCCATCCTCGAAGCAAAACGCGCCATGGAAAAGGCCGTCAAGGAGATGGATTTCATCGCCGCAGCCGCCTATCGCGACGAGATGACCCGTTTGAAGGCGCTTGCTGAAGATCTCCAGGGATAAGACCTCCATATATATTATTTTTTAAATAAAATAGGTTTTGCTTGTTTTCACGAGCAAAAAACACTACCTTTGCGGTCTTAATTTTTAGTATTCACAACAAATTTCAAACATAATCTATTATGAACAAACAGATTACATTAGAGCAGGCCGTTGAGAAGGTTCACGACGGCATGACGATCATGATCGGTGGTTTCCTCGGCGTGGGAAGCCCGGT
>CAJOIH010000018.1 GCA_905234455.1 uncultured Bacteroidales bacterium
GATCCTCATCTACCACTTCATGCTCTTCTCCGACGAGAACATCAACCTCGTTCCTGATGAGAAGGCCGTCACCGAAGACTTGGATGAAGGCTCGTTGCATATCCGTCAGCTCCTCAAGACCAAGCTCGTCGACCTGGACCTCTCCGTCCGCGCCCTCAACTGCCTGAAAGCCGCTGAAGTTGAAACGCTTGGCGAACTCGTCGCCTTCAACAAGCAAGACCTGCTCAAATTCCGTAACTTCGGTAAGAAATCACTCACCGAACTGGAAGAGCTCGTCCGCAGCAGAGGCCTGGAGTTCGGTATGAATGTCAGCAAGTATAAATTAGATAAGGAATAAGAAAGATGAGACACAACAAGAACTTTAATCACTTGGGAAGAAAAAGCGCACACCGCAAGGCTATGCTCTCCAACATGGCTTCGTCGCTGATTCTTAACAAACGCATCATAACCACCGTCGCCAAGGCCAAAGCCTTGAGAATGTACGTTGAACCGCTGATCACCCGCTCCAAGGAGGACAACACCTCCAACCGCCGTCTTGTTTTCAGCTACCTGCAAAACAAGTACGCCGTCACCGAGCTGTTCCGCGAAGTCAGCACCAAGGTGGCTGAACGTCCTGGTGGCTACACCCGCATCATCCGCATGCCCAACATGCGCGCTGGCGATGCCGCCGACATGTGCATGATGGAACTCGTCGACTACAACGAGATCTACACCAACGAGACCAAGAAGGCCCCCAAAGCCAAGACCACACGCCGTGGCCGCGGCAAGAAGGAAACCGCTCCCGTTGCCGAAGCTCCCGTTGCCGAGGCTCCTGTGGCTGAGGCTCCCGCTGCCGAAGCTCCTGAAACTCCCGCAGCCGAGTAAACACCGGACCGCGTTTGCAAAAACCAAAAGAGACGACGTCTTCACGCCGTCTCTTTTTTATTTAAAAAACTCTTCCTTGAAATTCACGAAATAAAGCCGTTCCTGGGCTCGGGTGACCGCCGTGTAAAGCCACCTTAAATCCTCTTTCTCCAACTCGTCCTTGAGGTTGAGCGACGAGTCGACAAACACCTGCTTCCACTGGCCGCCCTGGGTCTTGTGGCAGGTGAGGGCATAGGCGAACTTCACCTGCAAGGCGTTGAACCAAGGATTCTGCTTCATGGCCTTGAAACGCTCGCGACGGTTGGGGATGTCCATGTAGTCGGCCTCCACAGCCTCGCGCAAACGGGTGTGCTCCTCCTCGGTGAGGGCGGCACTGTTGCTGTTCAAGGTGTCCAAGACAATCTTCACGTCGAGGTTGGGGGCCTCGGGATAGTCGGGGAAACCCAACGTCACGTCGGCGAAACGGAAGCCATAGAGCTCCTCGTAATGGGCGATCTTCAGAATCTCGGCCATGTCGCCATTGGCGATGAAACTGATCTGCTGGTTGCCGTCGGCCCAGAAATAGTTGTTCTTCACGATCATCAGCCGGTCGCCGGTGGCAATCTCACCCTCGATGTTCAGGATACGGCCCCGGATGGCCTGGTTGAAGAGGTTGGCGCGTTTGTTCGACTTGCAGATGATGACGGATTCGTTGCCTTGTTCCCCGTCGAAAGCCTTGAAAAGCATCTCCTCGAAGGTCTCGGGGTCGATGCGGGCGGTGTCGCCGAAGCCGAGGTTGAACAGCGGCAGTTGGTACACGCTCCTGTCGGCGGTGAGCTCCTCCCTCAGGTGGGTTGCATTGCTCAGGATGCCCGACTCAAGCGCCTGACGCTTCACCTCGGTGAGCTCGAAGGTGGCGACGGTGAGCGGGAAACGGTCATGCAGGTAGTCGATGTCCAAGGCGGGACTCTCGTCGTTGCCCACAGGGGGCAGCTGCGCCGTGTCGCCGATGAGCAACAGGCGGCATCGCTCGCCACTGAAGACGTAATCCATCAGGTCATCGAGCAGGCTGCGTCGCCCGAACTCGTGTTCCTCGCCGATCATGGAGGCCTCGTCGACGATGAAGAGGGTGTCCTTGTGCTTGTTTTGTGCCCGCGTCATCCTCACGCTGCCGTCAGGGAAGGCCTGGGCTTGGTAGATCTTCCTGTGAATGGTGGAGGCCGGGCGTTGGCTGTAGCTGGACATGACCTTGGCGGCACGCCCCGTGGGTGCCATGAGCACATAGTCCATCCCGATCTGGGGGAGCACCTTCACCAAGGTGGTCACCAAAGTGGTCTTGCCGGTGCCTGCATAACCTCGAAGTAGGTAGGTGGGGTTGGGCTTCGCCGAGAGCAGAAAAGCCGCCAGATGCCGCATCGCCGTGGCTTGTCCTTCGGTGGGCGTGAAGCCAAAGGCATCGTTCAGATGATGATATAAGGTCCCTCTGTCCATGGCGATGCATTAGAAGGGATACCCGATGTTGACGACTAGGCGGGAGTTGAGAATCGAGAAATCGTCGAACGTCCAATGGTATCCGGCTTCGTTGGGGTAGGGGTTCCTCAACGGGAAGGCCCAGTCGAGGCGGAGGACGACGATATTGAAGTCGAGGCGGAGTCCCAAACCTGCGTCGATGGCAATCTGGTCGTAGAAGGTCCTGAAGTCGAAAGCGCCACCGTGGTAATTCTCGTTGGGATGGTAGTTCCAGACATTGCCTGCATCGACAAACAGGGCACCGTTGAACATGCCGCGGATGGGGAAGCGGAGCTCGGCATTGCATTCCAGCTGGATGTCGCCGATGCGCTCGAGCTCTTGGTTGTCGACGATGGGATGGTAGGCACCGGGCCCCAGCCCACGGTAAGGCCAACCCCTCATGCCCATGGAGCCGCCTGAATAGAAGCTGCGCTCGAAAGGCATGTCGTACGAGTTGCCGTAAGGGACGCCCACACCAACAAACTCGCGGGTCACGAACCAAGACTTCTCGCCAAGGCGCATGTACTGGCGGAAGTCGACATCGGCACGCACGAATTGTGCATAACGGATGCCGAACAGCGTGTAATGGTCGTCCTCGGTATCCATCAACTTGGTGTGGTTGAAGAGCGAGGCCAAACCGCCGCTCGACTCTAGGTTGCCGCGGATATAGATGTAGTTGTTGGTCTTGGAGAAGTTTTGTGAGTTGTAGATGACCGAATAGCGGCCGCCAATCACGAAGTGGTCGGTATATTGGTCCTTGAGGCGCTGGTTGGAGACTTCGTCGAGGGCCGCCTGGAATTCAGGGATGGGGTTGACGTTGACGTAGTGGACGTAGATGGGGGTCAGCACGAATTGCAACCTGGGGTTCGACTTCCAGTCGTAGCCGAACGAGAGCATGGTGATGTAACGCGAATAGGCATAGCGTTCCTGGATGCTGCCGCCGAGGGTGAGGTTGGTGCGTGGCTGGTAGTCCCTGGCGAAGGTCTTCAGCGGGATGGGGCTGAGGAACTTCGGGAAGTAGATGCTCGAGTTGAGGATCAGCTCGCCTGTGTTGAAGAGCCGTCCATTGTCGGTGATGTCGCCCAGGTTGATGATCTCCTGCGCCTCCAGGCCGCCTTTGAGGCTGAGGGTCAGCACCTCGGCGCCCTTGAAGATGTTCTTGTTGGTATAGGTGATGCTGCCGCTGATGCCCCAATCGCCTCCAGTGTTGGTGCCTTCGGCTTGGAGCTTCAACGAGTGGGTGTTGCCTTTGCGCATGGTGATGCGGCAGTTGAGCAGGTTGGCCGTGTCGCAGGGCACGGTGTCGAACTCAATGCTGGTGTTGGCAAGGATCTTCAGGCTGGATAGGGCGTTGTAGGTCATCTCCACCTGCCGCTGGCGGAAAGGCCGGTCCTTCAGGATCATGATGAGTTGCGAGAAGGTGCTCGGACGGATCTGTGGCTTCTCGTAATAGTAGAAGTCGAGAGTGTTTGGCAAGTTGCGTATGCCGGTGGAGAAGGTGAGGCTGACGGAGTCGGTAGGCTGCTTCAGCATCATCGATGGCCGGTAATTGGGGAAGATGCTGATCTTGTTGATGGTATACAGCTTATGCGGATGCTCCTTGCCGGTGTTGTGGTCCTCGGCATTGGCGATCTTCATGGTGACTTCCAGCGTGTGGTTGTTGAAGCTGCTGTCGACCTCGAAGGTGATGTAGTTGCGGTTGAAGAGGTAATACCCCATGTTGCGCAGGTAGTCGGTGACCGTGGTACGCTGTTCGTCGAGGGTGTAGGCATTGTAGATCTGGCCTTCTTTCACGGGGAGCCTGGGCTCGAGACGGGCCAGCGAGCGATGCAAGACGGTGTCTTCCATCTGGCTCTCGACCTTGCTGATGCGGTAGGGTGTGGAAGGATGCACCGTATAGGTGACCTTGGCGCGATATCCGTTGAGTTCAGTAGTGGTGGTGACTTTCGAGTGGAAATACCCTCGGTTGTCGAGATATTGCTCGATCTGCCGGGCCGAGGTCCTCACTTGGGCGGGGTCGAAGTATTCGGGTTTCTTCGACATATGCTCATTGAGCCAGTGCTTGAATCCGCTGCCGCTGTTGTCCTCGGTGACGTAGTAAAGCCATGTGGAGAATTTCAGGGGGAAACGGACACGGTGCGTGCTCTGGAGGATGTACTTCGATACGTCCGATTTGGAGAATTCCACCTTGCTGCCGTCGATCTCCACCACGTTCTTGTCAAGGAAATACTTCCCCTCGGGCACATAACGGCTCACGCGGCATGCACTGAGCAGCAGGGCGACGAGGCTGAGAAGGACGATATGGAGGAGTCTTTTGCGCAAAACGGACATGAATTCTTGCGCAAAGATAAGAAATTCTAAATGACTTCAGCAACAGTAAAGTTTGATCCGCCTACAAAAACGATGTCGTCGAAGCTGGCAGCATTCAGGGCCGAGAGGTAAGCATCTCGTACTGAGTTGTATACGTTGCCGCGCAGGCCGAATTCGAAAGCCTTTTGCGCCAGGACGTTGGCATCGAGACCGCGGGGGATGTCGGCCTTGCAGAAATAATACTCGCAATTGTGCGGCAACAGCTGGAGGATGTGGTCGATGTCCTTGTCGTTGACCGTGCCGATGACGAAGTGGAGCTTGTTGTAAGTCATCTCGGCGAGTTGTCCCACCACTTCGCGGATGCCGTCGACGTTATGTCCGGTGTCGGCGATAGTGAGGGGATCGTGGCCTAGGATCTGCCAGCGGCCCATGAGGTGGGTGTTGCGGATCACATTGGCGACGCCGTCGCGAAGGTCGTCGTCGCTGAGTTGGAACTTGTCGCGCAGCAGGTCGGCGGCGCACATCACCGTGGCGAGGTTCTTCTTCTGGTAGTTGCCCGTGAGCGGTATCTCGCAGGCTTCGAGGTAGAGCTCGCTGTCTTTCCAGATGTCGTATTTTTTGGTCTGGACCTCGTCGATATGGATCTCGTCGCAGTCGAAGCGTTGGTCGGCAAAATAGATGGGACTATGGCAGGCAGCGGCTTTGTCCTCAAACACCTGATGGGTCTCGGGATGGGTCTCGCCGATGACCACAGGCACCCCTTCCTTGATGATGCCAGCCTTCTCGAAGGCGATCTTCTCGAGGGTGTTGCCAAGGAACTGCACGTGGTCGAGGCCGATGTTGGTGATCACGCTGAGTTCGGGAGTGATGAGGTTGGTGGAGTCGAGCCTGCCGCCCATGCCCACTTCGACGATGGCGATGTCGACCTGCTCTTCGGCAAAATACTGGAAGGCCATGCCCACGGTCATCTCGAAGAACGACAGTCCGATCTTCTGGAAATCGGCCTGGTGTTTCTCGATGAAGGCGGTGACGTAGTCTTCGGGGATCATCTCGCCGTTGATGCGGATGCGTTCACGGAAGTCGCGCAGATGGGGCGAGGTGTAGAGGCCGGTCTTGTAGCCTGCCTCCTGGAAGATCGAGGCGAGCATGTGTGAGGTGGAGCCTTTGCCGTTGGTTCCAGCCACGTGGACCGACTTGAATTGGTGGTGGGGGTTGCCCAGCAGGTCGAGCAGGGCTATGGTGTTGTTGAGGTCGGGCTTATAAGCCGCAGCGCCGATGCGTTGGTACATCGGCAGCTGCTTGAACATCCAATCAAGGGTTTCCTGATAGTTCATCATTTATTGGTTTTGAACGAAGGTATAGGTGATGGTGCCTTTTTGTTCTTCCGGTGCGTTGGGGTCGGGGACGAACTTGGAGCGTTGGGCGGCTTCGATGGCCTTGGCGCGCATCTCGCTGTTGGTGATGTCGGTGCCTTTGGCGATGGCGGTCCTTACGACGTTGCCTTCCTGGTCGACCCAGATCTCCACTACGATATGGCCTTCCTCGGGGAATTCCTTAGGGGGTCGCTGCAAGGTCTTGGCGCCGCGGCCTCCCAGGTCGTAGCCGGGACCGTCGCCTTTGCCGCCTTGTCCGTCATATTTCTTCACGCCCGCCAGGCCGTTGGGGTTGCCTTGGTCGCCAGGTTGCCCGGTGATGCCTTCCGAGCCGCCGTCCTGGGTCTTGTCGGCACCTTTGAACAGGGCTTTGGGGTTGACCACGGGCTGGGGCGGCTCCTCCTCCTGGTCTTTCTTCTGTTCGGTCTTGATACTGGGAGCCTCTTCGGTGTCCTGGGTCACGACATCCTCCTTGCTCTTGGTGTCGTTTTCGTCGTGGGGCTTCTCGGGTTCGGCCGGCTCGGGGAGGGCAGGCTTCTCGGGCTGCACCTGTCCCATGCCTTGGTTGTACATCCCCAGGTCGACTTCCACGCCTTCTTCGCCCGGCAGGGGTAGGGGGGTGCGGAAGGCCATCAGGAAGAGGGCGAGTAGGACCAGGGCGTGGACCAGCAGGGTGCCTGCGACGGCGATGGCTTTATCTTTCTTCGGGTTGCTCATTTTTTCGGTGAAGTGGCCAAGATGACCTTGTGGTTCTGTTGGCTGGCGTTGTTGATGTCGTTGACGGCGTCGATCACGTTGACTACGTATTGCACGGGCACGCTCTTGTCTGACCGCAGCACGATGGTGGCATCGGCTTCATTGGCGATCCTGGAGGCGATCACCGAACCTAGGTCCTCGTCGGTGACAGGGGTCTCGTCGACGTAGTATTGGAAGAGGTCGTTGATATAGACGGTGACGGTTTGTTTGGCCATCGTCTTGCTGCTGCTCGAAGGCAACAGCAGCTTGATGGCGTTGGGCGCCACCAGGGTGGAGGTCAGCATAAAGAAGATCAACAGCAGGAACACCAGGTCCGACATGGACGAGGAGTTGAAGCTGACGCCGATCTTGTTTCTTGTCTTGATAGCCATGGCGATAGGTCTCTAAGGGTTAGGCAGGTTCGTTGAGCACATCCATGAACTCGGTGGCTTTGGCCTCAAGGAGGTTGACCACGTTTTGGATCTTGGCGACGATGATGGTGTAGAAGATATAGGCGATGATGCCCACGATCAAGCCGCCCACGGTGGTGACCATGGCCTCGTAGATGCCTGACGACAACAACTCGATATCGATGTTGTTGCCGGCCATCGACATGTTGTAGAAGGCGCGGATCATGCCCGTCACGGTGCCGAGGAAACCGATCATCGGCGAGGCGCTGGCAATCATGGAAAGCAGGGTGACGCCTTTCTCCAGCTTGGCGACTTCGAGGGTGCCCACATTCTCAATGGTGGTGTTGATGTCGCTCAAGGGACGTCCGAGGCGCGACAGCCCTTTCTCGATCATCCTGGCGATGGGCGAGTTGCTGCCTTTGCACAAGGCCTTGGCGCTTTCGACCTTGCCGTCTTTCATGTATTCTCGGATGCGGTCCATGAAGCTCTTGTCGAACTGGGTGGCGCGTTTCACCACGATAAAACGTTCGATGAAGATGTACACTGCGATGATGGAGAGGACGGCCAGCACGGCCATGATCCAGCCGCCTTTCATGGCGAGGTCGAGGATGGAGAGTTTGATTTCAGTTGCTTCCATGGATTCAATTGTTATTAGGACAAAGATAAAAATATAACCAAAATTATACCATTTTATTGCGATAGTGGATGGGGATGCCAAATTTTTCCGCTGCACGAGTCGGTGGGGGCGCCGGTGACGGAGCAGAGCACGTTGGTCTGTCCTTCCATCCTGAGCAGCCCGAGGAGGGCGAAGATGAGCGCTTCTTTGTAGTCGATGGTCATGCGGTCGGGTACCACCACTTGATGCCGGGTGTGCTGCCCAATGCGCTCGATGAGGTACCCGTTGAGGGCTCCGCCTCCGGTGACGAGCATCTTGCCTTGGGGCAACGCCTCGACCGTCGCGGCGATCTGCATGGCGACATGCTCCACAAAGGTGGCCAAAGCTTCTGTGGTGCCATGGGGCTCGAGAAGCCGTTTCTGGTAGGTCTCGAAGAACTCCCGGCCTAGCGATTTGGGAGGCGACTGCCGGTAGAAGCCGTTGTCGTTGAGGGCTTCGAGCAGCAGCGGGTCGACTTGGCCTTGACGGGCCAGCTGGCCGTCTTTGTCGTAGGCGAGGCCTTCGCGTTGGGCCAGCCAGTTGAGGGCTTGGTTGGCGATGCATACATCGTAGGCGATGCGCCGGCCGTCGTGCTCGTAGGAGAGGTTGGCAATGCCGCCGATGTTGAGGCAGATGTCATAGTTGGCAAACAGCAGCCGGTCGCCGATGGGGACCAAGGGCGCCCCTTGGCCGCCTTTGACGACGTCTTCGGTGCGGAAGTCGTTGACCACAGTGAATCCGCAGGCATCGGCCAGGGCCTGGCCATCGCCGATCTGCAGGGTGTAATGCTGCTCGGGCTTGTGAAACACGGTGTGCCCGTGCGAGGCCACGAAATCAGGCTGGAGCCCGTGCTTTTCAATGAAAGCCTTGGCCTGCCTGCCCAAATAGGTGCCATACTCCTTGTCTAGAGGCTCTAATTCCTGAGGTGTGTGGTTGTAGGCATCGGTGAGCCGATTGTGCCATACCTCGGGATAAGGCAGGGTCTCAGCGGCTTCGATATGGTAGGTGTAGTGCCTTTGGTTGCTGGTGAAGCGTACCGCCGCCAAGTCGAGGCCATCGAGCGAGCTGCCCGACATGAGTCCAATGGCGAGGCAGGTCTTCATTGGATGCAGGGGAGGACTTTTTCGAGTTGGATGCTGTGTGAGCCTTTGACGAGGATGGTGCGGCCCTCGACGGGGTGCTGCCCGAGGTGGGCGATCAGGTCGTCGACGGTGGCGAAGTTCAGGTACTCGGGGTTGTCGTTGTACTTGCCAAAGCAGGGGCCGACGAGGAAGGCCTGATGGAAGCCTGAGCTCTTGAGCAGGTCGAGGATGGCCCGATGTTCCTGCTCCGAGGCGTCGCCCAACTCGCGCATGTCGCCGAGGATGAGCAGGGCTTCGTCGCCGCTGATCTGGCGGAAGTTCCTCACAGAGGCGTTCATGCTGGTGGGGTTGGCGTTGTAGGCATCCATGATGATGCGGTTGCGGCCTTCGATCACCTGGGAGCGGCTGTTGGTGGGCGTGTATTCCTCCAAGGCTGCCTTGATGTCGTGGTCATCCACACCGAAATGCCTGCCCACGGCGATGGCGGCGGCTACGTTCTCGAAGTTGTAGCTGCCTACCAGGTGGGTCTGGATGTCGCCGATGCCCTCGACGTTGACCTTGAGGTAGGGGTCGCAGGCTGCGGGTCTCACCATGCATTCGGCGGATTGGGTGCCGTAGGTGTGGCGGCTCAGGTCTTTCGACAGGTCCATGAGCAGCGCGTTGTCGGCGTTGACGAAGGCAGTGCCGTTGGAGGCCTTGAGGTTTTCGTAGAGCTCGTTCTTGGTCTTGATGACGCCTTCGAAGCTGCCAAAACCCTCGAGATGGGCCTTGCCGATATTGGTGATGATGCCGTAGTCGGGGCAGGCCAACGCTGCCAGGGTCTTGATCTCACCAGGGTGGTTGGCACCCATCTCCACGACGGCGAACTCAGTATCGGGGGTGATGCGCAGCAAGGTGAGCGGCACGCCGATATGGTTGTTGAAGTTGCCTTGGGTGAATATGGTGTTGTACTTGCGGCTGAGGACGGCCGACACCAGCTCCTTGGTGGTGGTCTTGCCGTTGGTGCCGGTGATGGAGAGCACCTTGAGCTGTTTCATCTGGAGCCGGTGGAACATGGCGAGGCCTTGCAGGGCTTCCAGCGTGTTGTTGACTTTGACGATGCGGGGATGGTCGGGCAGTGAGGGCCGGTCGGCCACCACGAGGCTGGCGACACCCGCTTCGGCCACTTCAAGGGCGAAGTCGTTGCCGTCGAAGCGTTCGCCTTTCAAAGCGAAAAACACCGACGCAGGCTCGATATGCCTGCTGTCGGTGCTTACCTTGTATGATTGCTGATAATAACTGTAGATGGACATCTTTTATTTGGAGAACGAACTGCCTACCTTGTTCATGGCGCAACGGAAGCCGATGGCGGCCGATGACTGGTTCTGGTTGAGGTAACGGCGGTTGCCGGGGCTCAGGTAGTAGGGTCCGTCGGCCCAGGAGCCACCCTTATAGACACGTGACTCGTCGCTGATGAGCGTGGTACCGGGGCTGTCGGCAGTGGCGTAGTCGTACATGTCCTTGGTGAAGCTCTGCTGGTCCTCCTGGGTGTCGGTCCAGTTGTTTCTGATGGATGACATATAGTCGCCGTCGACGTAGTTCGAGTTGAACGAGGTGCGGTAGTTCTGGCGTTTTGCGGCTTCTTCCTGCGGGATGGGTTCTCTCTCGATGCGGCCCAGCTCATCCTTCGGAGCGATGTTGCCGTCTTCGTCGAGTTTCTTCTGGGTGAACACATTGCCACGATAGGGGCTGTAGTCGGCCATGTCCTCGAAGCTCAGGGGACGGTAGACGTCAGCAACCCATTCCGACACGTTGCCTGCCATGTTGTACAGGCCGTAGTCGTTGGGCCAATAGGAACCCACAGGGGCGGGCAGGGCAGCGCCGTCGTTCAAGTTGCCGGCCACACCCATGTAGTTGCCGGGACCGATCTTGAAGTTGGCCAGGAAGCTGCCACGGTATTTCTTGTTGTCGGTGCGCAGTCCGTCGCCATTCCAGGGATAGACCTTGCGCTGGGCGATGATCTCGTTGTTGGTGTTGCCGATGAGGCCGACAGCGGCATATTCCCATTCGGCTTCCGTGGGAAGACGGTAGGAGGGAAGCAGGATGCCATCCGACATGTTGACGTTGCGGATGCCTTCGCCGTTCTGCTTGCTGAGGTCCTTCTTGCCGTTCTTCACGTTACCCACATATTGTCCGGCCAGATAGGCATCGGTGTTGAAGTTCTCTTCGTCCTTCTGGTTGGGATCCCAGTCGAGGATGCCTTTCTTGATGAGCATGAGCTCGTTCACGCGGTCGGTACGCCAGGAGCAGTAGTCGTTGGCCTGAACCCAGGTGACGCCCACCACGGGGTAGTCGTTATAGGACGGGTGACGGAAGTACACCTCGATCATGGGCTCGTTGTAGGTCAAACGGCCACGCCACACCAAAGTGTCGGGCATGGCGTTACGGGCCACTTCAGGATAGCTCTCGCCGTAGACGCGGTTCAACCAATACACATATTCGCGGTAGTCCACATTGCTCACCTCAGTGCGGTCGATGAGGAACGAAGGCACCGTCACCCTGCGAGGGGTGTTGTCCCAACTATAGGTCACATTGTCGGTGGTGCCTCCCATGACGAAGGTGCCGCCTTCGATGGCCACCAGACCGGGACCGATCTGCTGTTCGTTGATGTCGGTCACCTCAAAACCTCCGTTCTTGGGGTCGTTGTATGCCCAACCCGTGGTGCGTGAGGTTTTCTTGGAACAAGAGGCCAATAAAAGACCTGCCATAAGGCAGATTGCTAAAGTCTTCAATCCTGATTTGATAATCATTGCAAATAATTTTGGTGCTATAAAAACTAGCTTGTCGCCCGTTTATTGTGTGCAAAAGTACATTTTTTTCTTTTTGTATCGGAAAAAACGCCCAAAAATAATAAAAAAGCCGTATTTTCGTTCCTTCTTTATCAATGAACAACACCTATGCTAAATAAATACCATTCACTTTTACTCGTTCTGCTGTTTGCCGCGCTCGGTGTCCACGCCTCCGATTCCATGCTTTCCTCAGGCCATTGGTACAAGGTCGGAGTGGAGGAAACCGGAATCCATAAGTTGACGTATAGCGACCTGAATGCCTTGGGTATCGATGTCGACCGCATCAATCCCCGGAACTTGCGCCTGTTTCACAACGGCGGTGGGTCGCTCAACGAGGTGAATTCCCAGGCCCGTTTCGACGACCTGATGGAGATCCCCGTGGTGGTGGTAGGAGAGAGCGACGGGAGTTTCGACCGCGACGACTATGTGCTGTTCTACGCTCGCGGACCGGTCACCTGGCGGTATAGCCGCCTCAAAGCTGGCTTCACGCATCTCCCCAATGCCTATGATTACTATTCCTACGTGTTTATCACCGTCGACAAGGGCGAAGGCCTGCGCCTGCAGAACGCCGTGGCACCAACCGATGCCGGTGTCAACGTCAGCGAGTTCCTCGACTATCAAGTGTACGACGAAGACCGATACAACATCATCCATGGCGGCAGGACCTATTATGGCGACATCATTGAGGGCAACGGCACGCTGAACAAGGAATTCAGCTTCCCCAACCTCAAATCCGACCACGAGGCCATCGTGTCGGTCAACTTGGCGGGCCGCAACTTCCAGCCGGCTCATTTCCAACTGCTTGTCAACGATGTCTTCCTCAAGGCCTATAGCATCAAAACCACCTCGGCAGGCTCGAATAACGCCTTCGCCTATGAGGCCTCAGGGACGGAAAACTGTTCGGTGTCGGGCAACACGGTCAAGGTGACGCTCACCCATAACGGCGTGTCGGGCACCACCTCCATCGGCTATGTCGACTACATCGAAGTCAACGCCTGGCGTTCGCTGGCCTTCACCGACCATGAGATGCTGTTCCGCAACCCCAATGCCGCCGAGGCAGGCCGGACCTACAACTATCAGCTTTCAGGGGCTTCGTCATCGCTGCAGGTATGGGATGTCACCGACTCCATCCGCCCCGTCAAGGTCAACGGCCAGCTCTCCGGCTCGGTATACAGCTTCAAGGTAAACGGCAGCCCCAAAAACGAGTTCATCGCCTTCGACGGCTCCTCGTATCATAGTCCAGTGATCATCGGTGAGGTTGCCAACCAGAACCTGCATGCCGACCGTGGCTACGACTATCTCATGGTGGTCTATCCCGACTTCCTGGAGGCAGCTGAGCGCCTGAAGGCCATTCATGCCGTGTACGACCCCGACCTGAATATCAAAATCGCCACTCCCGAACAGATCTACAACGAATTCTCCTGCGGTGCCGTCGACGTGAGCGCCATCCGCGACTATTGCCGGATGCTTTACAACGATCCGCGGCCGTTGCGTTATCTGCTGCTCCTCGGCGATGCCTCCTACGACTACAAGAACCGCAGCGGGCAGGTCAACTTCGTCCCTACCTACGAACAGGCCAGAGCCTGCGATATCCGTTCCACCTACGTCACCGACGACTATTTCAGCTTCATGGACGACGATGAAGGCTCGCTGTTCGGCTCAGTGCCCGACATCGGCGTGGGGCGCTTCCCGGTCTCCACGGCTGAAGAGGCCGAGCAGATGGTCGACAAGGTGGAGAACTACCTCGCCAAGAACGAAAGCACCATGCAACCTTGGCGCAACGTCATCACCTTCCTGTGCGACGATGCCGAGAACAACCAGTTCTTCAACCATTCCGAGCGGTTTGCCAGCCAAATCAAGACCACGGGCGGCGAACGCATGGTGGTCGACAAGATCTATCTCGATGCCTACAACCAAGAGAATACTCCAAGCGGGCAAGTCGCCCCCGAGGTCAACGCCGCGTTGAACAACCGCATCGACAAAGGTACGCTGGTGCTCAACTACGTGGGCCACGGCGGCGAGGTGCAACTGACCACCGAGCGCATCCTGCAACGCAAGGACGTCAACAGCTGGCGCAACGGACCCAAATATCCCCTCATGATTACTGGCACCTGCGAATTCAGCCGCTATGACGACCATGAACGCACCTCGCTGGGCGAGTTCGCCTTCTTGAGCCAATATGGAGGGATGGTGGCCATGTTCACCACCTCGCGTGTGACTGTGGGGATGAACAACCGCGACTTCATCTCGGCCGTCTATGACCATCTGTTCGAGGTGGTCGACGGCCAGCATTATCGCCTCGGCGACGTGTTTCGCATGGCTAAGCCCCAAGGCCGCGAGTTCGAGCGTGCCTATGTGTTCTTCGGCGATCCTGCCTTGCGGCTGCCACTGCCCAAATGGACCGTAGAAACTACACGGATCCCCGACACCATCAAAGCCTTGCAGCCCGTCACCATCGAGGGCGCCGTCAAAGACCTGAACGGCAATGTAGCCTCCTCTTTCAATGGTGAAGTCTATGTCAGCGTCTACGACAAGGAGACCACCTTCACCACCCAGGGCGACGAAGGCGTGGCCCCTCAGGAATTCAACCTCCGTCATAGCATCCTGTTCAACGGCAAGACCGAGGTTGTCAACGGGCGCTTCTCCATCAATTTCATCGTGCCACGCGATATCTCCTATCGTTACGGGGAAGGTATGGTTAGTTACTATGCCACTGATTATCAGGAAGATGCTTCTGGTCTATACGAAGATTTCACCATCGGTGGATTCTATGAGAATGCCGTTCTCGATGAGGTATCGCCTGAGTTGCAACTCTATATCGACGACGAGCGTTTTGTGAGCGGCGGCATCACAGGCGACAGCCCTACGCTCATCGCCTATGTGGAGGACGCTAGCGGCATCAACACCACAGGCGCCGGCATCGGCCACGACATTGTGGCTACCCTCACCGGCCCCACCAACACCTCGTATGTGCTCAACGACTACTTTGTGGCCGACATGGGCTATCAAGGCAAAGGCAAGGTGGTCTACCGCATGCAGGACCTCCAGGAAGGGGATTACATCCTCAATCTGAAGGTCTGGGATATCTACAACAACTCGGGCACCGCGAGCATCGCCTTCCGCGTGGTCAACAGCGAGATGATGGTGCTCGAAGATCCCATCTGCGCCCCCAACCCCTTCACCGATGAGACCTACATCAGCTTCGGGCATAACCAAATCGGCAACAACATGGATGTGCAAATCCGTGTCTTTGACATGATGGGGCGCTTGGTGGCCGTGCTCAACGAGCAAATTGCCGGCACCTCGGCGCGAACCAACCCCATCCGTTGGGACGGATGCTCCAACTACGGAAGCAAGCTGCCCGCAGGGATGTACGTCTATACCATCATCGCCGTCAACGATGAAAACGAAACCGCTACCCTCACCTCTAAAATGATTATTTACAGATGATTCAATATAAGTATATAAAATATTGCGTTTTATTGCTGGGTTTGGCCTTGGTTGGGTCAACCCATGCCCAGTGGACCTCGCACCGTTCCGTCCTGGCCGACCACGATTGGTACAAGATTGGCGTGACCGAGGATGGGGTCTATGGCATCGACTATGCCACCCTGCAATCGTTGGGGATCCAACCCCAGCAGATCGATCCCACCAAGATCCGCTTGTTTGGCAATGTGCAGGGACCGCTTCCCGAGGCCAATGCCGACGAGCGTTACGACGACCTTACCGAGGCTGCCATCTGGGTTACAGGTGCCGACGACCATTCCTTTGACGAGGGTGACAGGATCCTTTTTTATGGACAGGGCCCCGTGAACATGGTGTCGGTTGGCGATAGGTATTATAGCTATGAACGCAATCCCTATACGGACACCGTGTTTTACTATCTTTGTGTCAATAGCGAGGTCGACGGTTTGCGTGTCGCCGAGCAAGGCTCGGTAACCACCACAGACGCCGATCCGGTGGTGGATCGTTATCTCGACTACTATTACCACGAGAGCGAGGAACTGTCGCCTTATGCCTCGGGCAGGACTTGGTACGGTGACCTCTTCACCGGTCAGGAAGGGTTCAAGGAGTTTGAGGTGGATCTGCCTTACATGCTCCTCAATCACAACACTCGGGTCGAGTCGAAGGTGTTGGGCCGCTGCAAGCCTGCCGTTTCCTACAACCTGACCGTCAATGGCCAGTCGGTGGTGCATAGCCAGCCTATCGAGGCCTACCGCGATCGTGAATATGGCAACGAGCATCACACCTACAAAAACATCAATCCCGACGCCAACCATCTTACCTTGCGTTACGATTTCGATCCCTTCGAAGGCAATCCCATGTTGTTCATCGACTACTTCGTCATCAACTACTGGCATGAGTTGCGTTATGTGGGCCACCAGCAGGGTTTCGGGGTGCTGCCTCCCCAACTTCTGGAGAGTCCAGCCAGGGTGAAAGTCGACGCTGCCAGTCAAGATATGGTATGCTGGGAAGTGACCCATCCTCTTCGTCCAGCGGTCCAAACGACAGAAAGCCAAACGGATGGTTGTTTCTTCGGCATCGGAGACCAAGCGGAACACCATTATCACCTGTTCGATCCCAATGGGGTAGGGCAGGTGGCTTCGTGCCGTCGCATCCCCAATCAGAATCTCCATGCCTTGAATACAGCCGAGTTGGTCATCATCACGCCCAAGGTATTCTGGCAGCAGGCCCAAGCCCTGGCTGAATTCCATGCCGCGAACGATGCCATGGACTGCGTGGTGGCCGACGTGGCTGAGATTTATAACGAGTTCGGCACCGGCGTCCCCGACCCCACGGCGATGCGCGACTTCATCAGGATGCTTTATCAACGCAGCCAAGGTGCATTGCGATACGTACTGCTGTTAGGCAAGGGAACACACGATTTCCGCTGTATCAAAGGCGTCGACAACAATTTCGTGCCTACCTACGAAAATGAGACAACCCCCTATAGGGAAGTGTATTCCATGTGCTCCGACGACTATTTCGGCCTCATGGACGACGACGAAGGTCAGAACTGTGAAGGCCTTGTCGATCTGGGCGTGGGGCGCATCCCCATCACCACGCCCGAGCAGGGCGACGCGGTGATCGAGAAAATCAGGCGTTACGCCAATCTCGACATCAGCCATGGCCCATGGAAGAACAACCATCTGATCATGGCCGACAACGATTGGAAGAGCTATGCCACCTATGCCGAAGCCATCGGCGAGATCATCGAGACCCAATGGCCGGCGGCCACGGTCAAGAAGCTTTACCTGGATGCCTATCCCATCGTGAACACCCCCTCGGGCACCCGCATCCCGATGGCCAATCAAATACTGATGGAGCATTTTGAACAAGGTTTCGGCGTGATGAGTTATACGGGACATGGTGGGGTGAAGAGCCTCAGTTCCGAATGGGTGCTGGCTTTGGCCGACATCCAGTCGCTGACCAACTGCGACAAGTTGCCTTTGATCCACACCGCCACTTGCGAGTTCAGCAAGTTCGACGATCCCACCGTGGTATCGGGCGGTGAGCTCCTGCTGCTGAATCCCAACGGTGGCGCCATCGCCTTGCTCACCACCATGAGGCCCACCCAAGCAATGAAAAACCAATGGATGTCGAAGTCTTTCAGCAGGCATCTCTACGAGAAGGAACAACAACAGAGCTTGCGTTTTGGTGACATCTATCGGCTGGCCAAGAGCGACCCCGAGTTTTTCAATCTCGACAATATCGTATATGTGCTGTTTGGCGATCCTGCCTTGCGTTTCGGCTGCCCCTCTTACCAGGTGATGACGGCGCAGGTGCAGGGTGCCGAAGTCCTCACCGTGACCGGTTATGTGGCCACTCCTGACGGTGCCGTCGACACCCAATTCAACGGGGTGGTGGATGTGAGGCTTTACGACCAGAAGTCGCGTTACACGACTCTGGGCAATTACGACATCCCAATTTCATATTCCTATCACAACGATGTGCTTTTCGACGGCAAAGCCAGTGTGGCCCAAGGCCGTTTTACCGTCGAAGTTCCCGTGCCCTCGGCCGTCAGCCAAGGCCTTGGCAAGGCACGCCTTTCCTATTCAGCCTACGACAGCATCCGCAAGATAGAGGCTTGTGGCACCTTTGACGATTTGAGGGTGTCCGCCCCTGACGGTGTGACCGACAGCCAAGGCCCCGATATCCATTTGTATTGGAATACGCCTGATTTCGAGAACGGTGACGTGGTTTCTGCCAATGGCCAGCTTTGCGCCGAACTGTACGATGAGCACGGCATCTATCACTACAACGTCAGCATCGGCCGCGACATCGTGCTCAACAGCAATGCTGCCGGGCTCGACAACCTGATTTTGAACGACCGTTACGAACCGGCTGTCGACGACTATCAACGGGGTCGCCTCAACCTGCCTGTCAACGATCTTGCCGACGGCAGATACGAGTTTACCTTGAAGGCCTGGGACACTTGGAACAACGTATCCGAGGCCACCATCGTGCTTTCGGTCGAGCGCAACGTGCTTATCGCCGAGGTGCGCAACTACCCCAATCCCTTCACGGACGAGGTGTGGTTCTCCTTCCTCAATGGTGAAACTACCGAGCCGCTCGAGGTGACCGTGGAGGTGTTCGACGTGATGGGGCGCTGTGTGGCCCAGCTGCACGAACAGACCGCAGCCGTTTCGGGTGTGGTGCCACCCATCCGTTGGGATGGCAGTGGGCTTCGCGCAGGGATGTATTGCTACAAGTTGAGTATCACCGATGCCGCTGGCAAGACCAAAACCATCGCCCATCCGATGGTCAAGAAATAAAAAAATCCATGGGTATATACTAATACAAGGAGTTTATCGTTATTTTTGCATGTTATTATCAGTAATTATTTGAGAACGTATGAAAATCAAAGCATTTTTACTTGTGGCCGTTATGGTCGTGTTGGGAGTGAAATCGTATGCCCAGCAGCAGATTACAGGTCAAACCCTGAATCCCAATGTCATCACCACCGCTGTTCCTTTTGTGTCCATCTCCCCTGATGCCCGCGGCGGTTCCATGGGCGATTGCGGCGTGTCTTCCGATGCAGATGTCTACAGCATGCATTATAACCCCGCCAAATACACCTTCCTGGAACAGAACATGAGCATTGGCCTGGGCTACAGCCCCTGGCTGCGTAACTTGGTGCCCGACATGAACCTGGCCTATCTGGCTTTCGCCTACAAACTCAACTCCGAGTCGGCCTTGGCTTCCACCTTACGCTACTTCAGCTGCGGTGAGATCACCTTCCGTGATAACAACGGCAACTCGCTGGGCGACTATAAACCCAATGAATGGGCTCTGGATGTCACTTATTCCAGAATGCTGACCGATTACCTCTCGGGTGCCGTGGCAGGACGTTTCATCTATTCGAACCTCACTCAGGGACAGGGCGACGGCTCCACCGTGGGTTGGTCAGTGGCCGCCGATGTGGCTGTCTACTACAAACGTCCTGTGGAATGGTTCAGTGGCATGGACGCCGACTTCGCTTGGGGTGTCTGCATCAACAACATCGGTTCGAAGGTGAGCTACAACAACACCAGCGTCGACAAGGACTTCATCCCCACCACCTTGCGCTTCGGTCCCAGCCTGAAACTGGAACTCGACGAGTACAACTCCTTGGCTTTCATGGTCGACGTCACCAAACTACTGGTTCCCACTCCGCCTACCTATCGTAACGACTCCATCATCTACGGCTACTCTGACGACGTGTCAGTGCCCGTGGGTATCATACAGTCGTTCTACGACGCTCCCGGCTATTCCTTCGACGATTATGGCAATCGCGTCGGCAAAGGCCCCTTCTACGAAGAGCTTTGCGAATATAATATAGGTGTGGGTGCCGAATATTGGTACAACAATGTGTTTGCCGTCCGCGCCGGTTATTTCAACGAGACCGCCTTGAAGGGCAACCGTAAATATGTTACTTTGGGCGCTGCCTTGAAGTACAATGTGTTTGGCCTGGATGTCTCTTACCTCGTTCCGGTGAACGGCACCGTAGGTACCAATCCTCTGGAGAACACTTTGAGATTCAACTTGACACTGGATCTTTAATCTAGAATATCTAGTAAAAAAGGCGGCCCTTGTAAAAGGGCCGCCTTTTTTCGTGGGTTGTCCAACGTCATCTTACTTGATGACGTTGAGGTGCTTCACGAAGTTGCCATCGGCAGTGGTGATCCTCACCAGGTAGCTGCCTGCCGGCAGGTTCTCGGTGTTGACGACCACCTTGTCGGTGTCGACTTCAGCGTTGTAGACCATCTGGCCGAGGGTGTTGAACACCGTCACGTGGGTCATGCCTGCGCACTCGATGTTGACCTTCTCGGAGGTCGGGTTGGGATAGATGCGGGTGCTGTTGGCGATCTCGTTCACGTCGGTGGAGTTCTTCACGGTGATGGCGAGTGTGCCTTGGTTGCCTGCGAGGCACTCCGTCAGAGGCGTAGCGGTGAGCACGACTTCACCCTTGAAGGTGTCGCTCCAAGTGATCTCGACGGTCTTGCCATCATTGGCGGACACCATGCTCTTGGCAGCCTCAGCAGGGGTAATGTCATAGCTGACCATGAGGTCGTTGCTGATGGTATAGGTAGTGGTCGGGGTGAGACGCACGTCGAGTTCGGCGTCGCCGCTGATCTCAGGAACGAGGTCGGCGGGAAGCATATTGATCGAAAGGGTGATGTCCAACGAGCCTTCGCAGTCGCCGCCGCAGCCGAAGGATGGGGAAGTGACTTTGGTCAGACGGAGCTCGGTGGACGCGGTGGGCGTGAACTCCCAGGTGTAGCTGGTTCCTTCAAAGGTGAAGGGTTCGAAGCCTTCGCCTTCGACGGTGTAGTTCAGCCCCATGGGATCGCCGCCCTCAGCGGTCAATTCCACGGTAACGCCTAAGCCTTCGCAGACCTCAAAGACAGTCTCGTTGACGGTGATGTTGGGTGTGGCTAGGACCTGGATGCCGATGCTGGCGTTCGGGTCGGTCTCGCAGAGGCCGTTGCTCAGGTTGTGGAACTCAAACACATAGGAGTCGGGCTCGAGTTCGGCTGTGGGAAGCACCAATGACTCACCCTCCACCAAAGTGACGGTCTCGCCGTTGACTTCGATGGTCATCTGGCCGTCGATGTAGCCGCTGAATGAAGCGAAGCCGAGGGTGTAATCCTGACCTTGGCAAACGGTGATGTAGCAGTTGGGCAGAGGCATGTCCATGAAAGGCATGGGGTTCATCTCAAACGGATACTCGAAGGAGAGGGGACCGCAGCCTTCCGAGGTGGCGGTGGCCAGCAGGGTCACGCTACCGGCTGCGATGTCTTCGGCACTCGGAGTATAGGTGGTGATCAGCTCGTTGGCATTCTCAAACTCGCCGCTGCCTGTGGTGGTCCAGAGGAATGAGGTGTAGTCGCCCTCAACCTCGACGGCGATGCCCTGAGGCTCGCTGGTGGCGCAGTAACTCATCTCAACAAAGCTGGCAGGGATGGTGATGTTGACAGCGCTTGTGATGGTCACAGTGATTTCGTCGGTGATGGTCTGGCTGCCCTTGGTGGCGGTCATCGTCAGTGTTGCCGTACCGGTGGCGATATCTTGTGCGCCGGGTGTGTAGGTCGGGTTGGCGATGCCGGCGTCGCTGAAGGTGCCGTCGCCCGAGGTGGTCCAAAGCAGGGATTCATAGTTGGCGGCATAGCCAAGCAGCTGGGCGGGCTCGCCTTGGCAAGCGGTGACGTCGAGGCCGGCGCTGGCGACCAGGCTCATGTCGCGTGGCAGCACGATGTAGTCAATCCAGCAGCAGTCGGAACCACTAGTCATGCTAGTGTCTTTCTTGTACTTCCACTTGAAGGTGTGGTTGCCGGGAGTCACTTGGTAAGAGGCCTCGGTCCAGGCAATGGTGCCCGACCAGTTGTTCTTCTCCTGGTTGTCGATGTAGAAGAACAGCTTGTCGTAACCGGACTCCGACGACACCTTATAATAGAAGGAGAAGGTGGAGGCTTCGGAGGCTGTATAGGTGAGGGTGACCGAGGTCTCGGCGCTGTTGCCGATGGCGCCTGACTTCAGGCAGTAGTTGCCTTCGTAAGGCTCGTCGGTGCATAAGGTCCAGGGGCAGGAGGGGTCGTTGGACCACATGGTCGGGTCAAGCGCGGCGCTCTCGAAGTCTTCCACATTGAGGCCGATGCGTGCGACGAACCGCTTGGTGGCGTTGTAGGCTCCTGACAGGGCGTTGACGTTATATTCGGCGTTGTTGCCGGTGGGTATTCCACTGATGTAGACGGTGAATTCAACGCTTGCGGTCCTGCCAACGGCGATGCCGTCGAGGGTGGCGGTGGGCTCACCCATGACAACCATACAGTCGTTGTTCATGATAATGCTGACATTGACATCTTGGGAGTTGGCATTGCCCTTGTTCTCGATGGGGTAGGTGAAGAGGATGGTCTCACCTGGGTCGATGCGGCCGTTGCCGTTGCCGTTGACTTCCTCGAAACTGGCGTTGCCGATGGCAAGTTCGGGGGCGTAAGCCTTGAGGTTGATGTGGTTCTCATAGACATCATCGCCGCTGGTGATGTTCACCGTGAACTCGATGGTGGTCTTGTTGGGCACTGCATCGGATACGGTGAAGGCGAAGGCGTTGGTGAGGTCCATGGTGAAGTTGGAGGGGATGGCGTCGAATTCGACCGTGCCATTGGTGATGGTGACGTATTCCGACTCGGAGGTCAGGGTGGCGGTGCCAGCAGGAGCTTGGCTGTTGCCCACGTTCTTCAGGTTGAGGTCGAGGCCGGCTTCGTCACCGTAGTTGAGCTGTGTGGCCTGGTTGGAGAGGCTGTATTCGTTGACGATGATGTAGGGACCGTCGGCAGGGATGACGTCGATGTCGGCTTCATAACGGAGGTAGTTCTGTCCAGTGACGGTGAGCTTCAGCACGGTGGGCGGGACTTGCGAGGGGATCTCGATGTTCTGCACGCTACCGGTGGCAGTGGCGACCGCAACGATCTCCAGGTCTTGGCCCTCGCCCTTGGTCAGGGCAACGGTGGTACCGGCAGGAGCGGTGATCTGGAAGGTGGTGAGGCCGGCGAGTTGGATATTCTGGTGGTTGACAGTCATGGCTTGAGGCACCTGGGTGTAGATGCGCAGGAAAGCATCGCAGTGGGCGGTGAACATCTGATAGGTGATGTCCTTGCTTTCAGTATTGTAGGGCCAGGAGCTTTGGGCGAGGAAGTATTTTCCTGCGGCGTTGCCGAAGGCGGGCATCCAGTTGCCGGTCATGGGAGCGGCGGGCTGGAAGGGACCGTAGTCGGGCATGAAGTTGCCATCGAAGAGGTCATACACACCCCAGACGAAGGCGTCGTTCACGAACGAGTAGGAGACGTGCGTGGGGCAGAGCAGACCCACGGCACCGGCGTTCTGGCCGTTGTAGGTGCGGCGCATCCATTTCTCAGCGAAGCAGTTGCCGCCCTCTCCAGTGTAGTTGAACATGCCGGTCTCGCAGTTGATGGACATCACGAAGGGCAACTTGCCCACGTTGTTCATCTGGTCGATGTGGCTGTTGCGCACTGCAGGCTCACCCCAACCGGTCTCCAGACCGTGGTCGCGGTGTTGTACCCAGAAGGTGCCGGCATTGACGGCTTGGACCACCTGTTCGGGGGTGCCGCCAGTCCAACCACCGAGTTGAGCGGGCGAAGCGGGGATGTAGTTGGTTCCATTAGGACCAAAATAGCTGACCACCATCGAGGTGTTCTGGTTCGATGACCAGGAGCTGCCGGGAGAACCGCTGTAGATGCAGTTGATGCGGTTGGTGTTGTAACCCAGGTTGCGCATGTAGCCGCCAAACACCTCGGAACAAAGCTGGAACCAGCGCTCGTCTTGCCATCCTAAGGCGGTGACAGGGCTGGAGTAGAACGAGGCAGTGGTGTTGGGAGTGGTCTCATAGTCGATCTGCTTGCTAACAAAAATGGGAAGCTGGTCGGCAGTCTCGGCGACCAGGCGTGAGAAGATCATCTCAGGCAGGTGGTCGTTGCCTTGGGCGTCGGCGTATTGGTTGTCGGAGATGCAGGTGCCGTAAGAGGGATGGCTCACGGTTTCAGCGGGGATGTATTGGTTCATGTTGGAGCCGTGGTCACCCAGCAGACACACGGCCACAGGGGCGATCTCCCAGTTTTGGTAGGCATTGTGGAACCAAGTCTTCATGGAGCTGGTGTTGGCCGCGGGCATCTCGTCGAGGCGGTAGACCTCGGTGAGGATGCCTTGCTTCATGCGGAACTCCTTCAGCTGTTGGGCGTAAGGAGCCCAAGCGTCGTTGTTGGGGGTGATGATGAGGTACTCGGCACCTTCGGCACCGTCGCGGAGCCACTGCTGCATGCGGGCTTCGTAGTCGATGACCGGCAGCTGGTCATAGTTCATCAGCTCGGCGGCGAGGATGGGATCCCAATAGGGGGAACGCAGGCGGTCTTCGCCAAACTGTCCGTTACCGCCCTCAAAGCTCACGGAGAGCTCGATGTTGGTGTAGACCATGAGGTCCTTGGTCACGGGGTTGTACTGGAAGGGGGTGATGGCCACGGTGACGGCATCCACGCCACGGATGTAAGAACTGCCCATCTGGAAGGGGTTCTCAGGGAAGAAGGCATTCTTCGAATAGACTTTCATGTCCTTCTTGTACTCCATGTCGGGTTCTTCGTTCTCGTCCTGGATACGAAGGGCGGGAGCGATGTTCACGTTGTGGATGATCTCGGTGTCATAATGCACCACGTTGAGTTTGGCTTTGGCTCCGGTGGGGATGGCCATCATGCGGCTCTCGGTGGGCAGGTTGGGGCTGCCGGCTTCATTGGGCAGCACGATGCCTTTGATGGAGATTTCCGACATGGCCTCGCCACGGTAGTTCAGCTGGTCGAGGGTGAACTGTCCCAGCTGATAGCTGATGTGCAACCCATCACGGGTCTTCTCGGTGAGGGCGAAGCCCTGCTGACCCTTCACGGGATAGGTGAAGGTCTGCGCCATAAGCATTCCAGTGCTGAGCACCAGTAGTGTTACGGCAAGGATTCTAGTAAAAATTCTTTTCATAGTTATATTGAAGTTTTAAAATTACCTTTCAAAGAAATAACAGGCGTCATGTAAGGTCTTCTTGATGGGGAATACGATGGAGAAGTTGATTTCAACATCGTTGGCGAAGATGCGTTTCTCCTGTGACTCAAAAGGCCATTTCCAAGCCTCCTGGGTGGGGACGGCCAAGTTCATGAGCCCTTGGTTGTAGGCGGCGTCGAGCTTGAAGATGATGGAGGAGTTCTCCAGACGGACCTGAGTCATCAACCCCAATCCAGCCACAGCGCTGACGTTGATTCCTGGATAGAACGGCTCTTCTTTCAAGGGCAGGGGATCCTCGCCCAAGGGGCCGTCGAATTGCTGGGTGATGGCCATGGAAGGACTCTCGTAGCTAAAGGGCCAGAGATTCAGGTTGAATCCCAAGGGAATACCGGTTTCCAATCCGGCAAAAACGTAGGGGACGACTTTGTCCTCTTTCACCACGCCTTTAAAATAGAAGGTGAAGGGGATGCGTACGGTCACTACGTTGTAGGCCACTTGGTATTTGGTTTTCAAGGTCCCCAGGGGTACGGAGAGACCGATCTGGTAGGGGACTTCGTTGTGCATTTTGGTGCCTTTCTGGGCAAAGGTGCTTTCCAATCCCATGGACCATCGGCCGAAATTCCATTCGGCGGTAAGGCCGAGCAAATAGCCGAAGTTGCCATCGTTGACGGTTTCATGGAGATCGGATTTGGTCATGAACCCCCAAGGGCATCCCATCTTCACCCCGACGTTGTAATTGCTGAATCCCAGTTTCGATTCGCTGGTGGATTTCAGCGGCTTGCTGAACTGCCTTTGAGCTAGGCACGTCGTGCTAGCTAATAAGATAAGGGCGCCGATGACGAATAGCTTCTTCATTGAATGGTGTCCCAGTCTTGCAGGGGGAGGAATGGAATGGTGGTGTTATACGGATGCAAAATCATACAAGTACCGGGATAATAGCCCGCGACAGGTGGGATTTCGATGTCAATGATTTTCTTGCCAATCCTATAGTCTTTTATGCCAAGCAAGGAGGTGCTGTCATAGACCAGGGTTCCTGAGACGAGGAAAGCCCATGTGGGATTGCCCTCCTGCTCAGAATAGATTTTCCATTTGAAATAGACGGAGAAGTCGTCGCCCGAACCAACCAAATAAGTGGTGTCGCATTCAATCAATGACTGGTTGTGGTTGTGGTCCTCGATGAACATCCTTTGCTGGATGATGTTGCCGTCCTGGTGAAAGAAGTGATGCTTGTAGACGGCGTTCTCAAAGCCGGGGTTGACGTAGGAAGGTTCGATGCTGCTCACCCCATTGATGGTCACCTTACGGTACCTCACACAGGTGTCGTAGAACAGTCCGTTGACCATAAAGCTGACGCCATCAAGGTTGGGCGGGGTGTGTCCAAAGTGGATGTGCTCCTCGCCGAAGAGTTCCAGAAGATCGTCGTCGATGACGTCCTCCACCCAAAGGATATGCTGAGGGTCATGGATGTCAAGGTCGATGCCGTTGACAGTGTTTTTGCAGGAGTACAGCCCTGCAACACAACACAGGAGGATGACGGTGAGGCTCTTTCTCATTTCGATTGGACTATTTCATGATGACGACCTTCTTGGTGACCACGCCTTCCTTGCTCGCGATGGAGAAGAAATAGACGCCTGCGGTCAGCCGTTCAGTGTTATAGACGTGTTTGCTGGTCTCATAGCCGTTGCTCAACTGGAACGCGTCGACCATGGCGCCTTGCATGTCGAACACCTTCACCAGGATGTCACCTTCCATGTGGGTCATCGAAAGGGTCATGTTGCCGTCATTGGGGTTGGGATAGATGTCGACCGAGCAATGTGTTGAGATCTCCGGGACGTCGTGCGAGCTGCAATGGATCCATTTTGACTTGGTGAAGCTGTCGCCGCAAATCTCGTTGCCTGAACCGGTGCTGACGGTGGTGGCCAGAAGTTGGACGGAGTCGAGCTCGTAGGTATAGATGTAGACCTGGCAGCGGTCGTAGTTGTCGCCATATTTGATCAGATCCCATTTGTTGAAGGGTTGTCCGTTGACATCCCTGAGTTCCCAGGAGGTCTCGTGGGTGCCATCGGCATCGACCCAATACTCTTCAACGGTATACTGGAACTCTGATCCGCCCACGACCCAGGCATGACCTTCCACACGCGGGAAGCTCGGGCTGTAGTCGATTTGGATGTTCACGGTGACAGTGCTGTCGCAGTCGTGTTCTGTAAAGAAATGCCTGGTGTAGGTACCTGATTCATTGATGGTCATCACCTGGTTGTTTTGACCGACCCAGACATATTCGTTGCACGCGGTGGTGTCGATGGTCTTGGTCTTGGAATAGTTGACGGTAAGGTCGAGGATGTAGGTGCTGTCGCAGTCGAATCCTTGTCCGCCGGTATGTGAGAAGGTCTTTACGATGTGGTGGTTGGTGCTGGTGTAGTTACTGCCGGGGATGACGGGCCATTCGTAATCGTCGCACACGGTCACTGTGTCGGTCTGATAGAATTCCTGATGGAATTTGAGGTCGAGAGTGTAGAGATAATCGCACTCACCGGCAGGACCCGGGATGATGATGGTATCCAAGGCATTCTGGTAGTAATCCCTGTTGGCGATGTCCCAATGGTAGAATGGGGTTTCGTCATGAGGCACACAGATATACTTGTTGGGGGTGTAGTTTTGGGGTGTCTGGTATTGACCTACGCTAAGTTGAAGCTGATATACTTGGAGGCAGCCGTGGTTGTCGATGCTGTCGTAGTAGGCCACGTCGCCGTCTTGCGAGTACTCGTTGCCATCGAACCAGGTCAGGGTTTGGCCGACACAGATGGAACGCGGGTCGACGATGGTTGGGTTCTCAGGATATACGGTGAGGTTGAGCCAAACGATACTGTCGCAGCCGTGGATGGTGTGGAGGTTCTCGGAATAGGTGCCTGAGGTGTTGTAGTAGTGCCCGTGGAAGTTGTAGCTGGTCCCTGGACAGATGAATTCGTTGTCAGTGTGGGCGCTCTGGTAGGAGGGGTAGTGGTGTAGGTGGAGGGTGATCACCTTCTCACAGCCTTGGGCGGTGGTGGTGACATAGTCGTAGTCCCCTTCTTCAGAGTAGGAGGTGCCGTAGAAGTTGTATGAGTCTCCGGGGCAAATGTACTGGTCGACGTTTTCGTATTCGGGGTTGTTCACGGTGACGGTGGTCTGCACGTCGAGGGCGGTGTAGCCGTCACTGACATGGCAGGTGTAGGTGGTGGTTTGTGTGGGGTGGGCTACCGGGTTGGCGATGTTGGGGGAGCTGAGTCCTGCGGTTGGCGTCCATGAGTAGGTGTAGTTGTTGACGTTGCCGCCCACGGCGCGGGCGTTCAGTTGTGAGGTCTCGCCTTGGCAGATGCTGCAGGGGGTGGCGCTTGCCGTGGCGGTCATGTTGGAGCCGCTGACCATCACGCTCACCTGGTCGGTGCTGCTGCATCCGCCTTGGGGATGGGTGACGGTGAGGGTGAAGGTGGTGCTCTCGGTCAAGCCGACGGTAGTGGTGTTTTGGGCGTTGGGGTTCGTCACTTTGTTGGCGGGCTCCCAATGGTAGTTGAAGGTGCCTGTTCCGCCGCTGCCATGAAGTTGTGCGGTGCCGCCGTATTGCACGGTCTGGTCGTTGCCGGCATTGGCCACGGGGACGGCATACACCTCAACGTTTTGTTGCTTTTGGGAGGTGCACTCGCCACCGGTGTTGACGGTGAGGGTGACCTCGTAGTTTCCTGCCTGTGCATAGGTGTGGCTGACCGAGGCGCCAGTGCCAGTTTGTCCGTCACCGAAGTTCCATTGGCAGGTGGCATTTTGGTTGGCGGGGTTGGTGGTCGAAGTGCTGGTGAACTGGGTGGGGTCGCCTTTGCACACCTTGGTGTAGGTGAAGTTGGCGGAGGCGCTGGGGAACACCGTAACCTCGGTAGAGGCGCTGTTGGTCTGGGTGCCTACGTGGATGGTGCAGATGTATTCGCCAGCCATGTTCATGGTGCAGTTGGGGCGGGTAACGGTTTGTCCCGTAGCAGTCCAACCGCCAGGACCCGACCAGCTATAAGTGGCACCGTTTTGGGCGTTGCCGGTAAGGGTAATGGTTTGGCCAACGCAGTAGGGGCCGCCATTGGATACCAAAGGAGGAAGAATGCCGCAGTCGGTCTCGCCGGGGCCGCTGTTGGGGACTTTTCGGAAAGTAATATCAGTGGCAGTGCTTTGGTTCCATTTGGTAATTACCAATATATAGTACTTTCCAACTTGAGCGGAACTTGGGATATTACAATATTCGGTCGCAGCACTAGTAGATCCACAGTCCACTATGCTCTGCAATTGATTCGGACATGGTGCAATAGGGTCGTTGAATGGTCCCCAACAACAATAATCAATATCCACATTTGCAGAATTCCTAATCTCTATTCTAAAGTTGCCAGCTACACCAATTTTCATATGATACCAATAAGGTCTTCTGGCGGTATAACTGGAAAGACATCCGTAATTTGGGCCAGGCTCGCAGGAACCGGATGGATTTGCATCGACATGGAAAGATATCACCTCGGTGGTGCAAAAAGGATCTGAAGTGGCGCAGGTTTGGTTGCCGTCGCGGTTGGTGGGGTTTTCAATCAGCATTTGCTTAAAAAGCAAAACAAACAAATCTTGAGGCAGACGTTCTTTCCAAGTGGAAAACATTTCTCCTTGTTTTTCTTTGTCTTTGTAAAGATAAGCATTGAATTCAGTTTCAGTTTTCTCTTTTATGCCGTTGAAATAGGATTGGAATTGATTGTCAGGCAAATTTTCGCTTGAAGATATCAATACCGACATATAGTCCTCGTTGACCGTATAATTCAAATTAGAATCGTTGGCAATGGCAGACAATAAACAATAACGATAGTCAGGGTTGACAATGCTTTCGACTTCCAACTCGATGGAGTGATTTTTAACACTCTGTCCATATTGTTTCATCGGCATCGCCAGTAAAATCAGGCCGATCGCCAAGGCTTTGAAGAAAAGGTTTTTCATGCTTTTTCCCGTTTATAATTCATATAAACGGCAAATTTATGAAAAAATTGGGAATACGCCGCTGTTTTTTTTAATAAGGTGAAAAAAATTAGGGCGACAGCTTGCACCGTCGCCCTAACTTCTCACTCCTAATTCCTCACTATTAAACGATTCCCGTGAATCCCATGAACGCCAAGGCAAGGATGCCGGCGGTGATCAGGGCGATGGGGGTGCCTTTCATGCCCTTGGGGGGCTCCATCAGGTCGATGTGCTCGCGCACGCCGGCGAAGATGATCAAGGCAAGGGCGAAGCCGAGGGCGATGCCGACGGCGTAGACGATGGACTCGCCGAGGCTCAGCAGCTGTGCGGCCTGTCCTTCAACGAAGGAGAACTCCTTGGTGACCACAGTCAACGACACGCCGAGGACGGCGCAGTTGGTGGTGATTAGGGGCAGGAACACGCCCAAGGCGGTGTAGAGCGAAGGGCTGATCTTCTTCAGGATGATCTCAACCATCTGCACCAAGGCGGCGATGATGAGGATGAAGGCGATGGTCTGTAGGAACTTGTCCAAACCCAGAGGCATCAGGATGTAACGGTTGGTCAGCCAAGTCACGAGGGTGGCAAGCGTCAGCACGAAGATGACGGCGGCGCCCATACCCAATGCAGTGGAGGTCTTCTTGGAAGTGCCCAGGAAGGGGCAGATGCCCAGGAACTGGGAGAAGATCACGTTGTTGACCAGAACGGTCGAAAGGATGATGATAAGGTATTTCATGGCTTAGTGACTTTCTTTTTTGAGTTTGTTGACGATAGCGATGACGAAGCCGAGGCAGAAGAAGGCGCCAGGAGGCAGGATGAACACCAGGATCTTGGCGGTCTCGGGGAGGATGCCCAAGCCGAAGATGGAGCCGTTGCCCAGGAACTCGCGGATGCAGCCCAGCAGGGTGAGGGCGAAGGTGAAGCCCAAGCCCATGCCCAGACCGTCGAGCAACGAAGGCCACACGGGGTTCTTCGAGGCGAAGGCCTCAGCACGGCCCAGCACGATGCAGTTCACCACGATCAAGGGGATGAACAGGCCGAGGGTCTCGTAGATGTCAGGCACGTAAGCCTGCATCAGCAGCTGCACCAAGGTCACGAACGAGGCGATGACCACGATGAAGCAGGGGATGCGCACCTTGTCGGGGATGAAGCCCTTCAATAGGGAGATGAAGATGTTCGACAGCACCAGCACGAAGGTGGTGGCCAGACCCATCGACATGCCGTTGATGGCACTGGTGGTCGTTGCCAAGGTGGGGCAGCAGCCCAGCAGCAACACCAGGATGGGGTTTTCTTTGATGAGGCCTTTGGTAAAGGTTTTCAGGTTGTTACTCATGGTCAGTTCCTCCTTTCATGAATTGTGCCTTGTTGGCTTCGAACGCGTTATAGGCTTTGTTGACGGCCTTCGAGAAGGCGCGCGAGGTGATGGTGGCTGCCGTGATGGCGTCCACGTCGCCGCCGTCCTTCTTGACGGTGAGTCGGTAGGTGGCGGGGTTCTTGTCGACGAACTGGTCCTTGAAGGGACCGGTCATGTTGGCGCCCAGGCCTGGGGTCTCCGAGTGGGAGAGCACCGAGGTGCCTTTGATGGTGCCGTCGGCGAGGAAGCCGACCATCATGTCGATCTTGCCGCCGAAACCGCCCTCGCTGGTCTTGATGGCGGCACCCAGGAAGTTACCGTTGGCATCATAAGCCAAGTTGCAGGGGAAGGTCAGGGTGACGCCGGCATCGGTGTAGCTCAGCGTGTCGGCTTGATAGGTGATCTCGCCTTCAAGAGGCAACACTGCCTGGATGGCAGCTTGGTTTTTCTTCAGGTCGACCTCGGCGATGGCGTCTTTGGTGAAGCCGTAGACCAGTCCGAGCAATCCGCCCGAGACGGCCGTGATGACAAACAATGCCAGAAGCATGTTGATCAGTGTGGATTCTTTCTTCTTAGCCATGGCGGATTACTTTTTAGAGGGTTTGACGGTGCCGAACACCTGAGGCTTGAAGGCCTTGTTGATGAGCGGCGTGAAGGCGTTCATGATAAGGATGGCGAATGACACGCCTTCGGGGTAGGCGCCCCAGAGACGGATCACCACGGTGATCAAGCCGATGCCCACGCCGAAGAGGATCTTGCCCTTGGTGGTCATGGGTGAGGTGACCATGTCGGTGGCCATGAAGAAGGCGCCGAGCAGCAGACCGCCGTAGACGAGGTGGTACCACGGGGCGATGTAATGCGTCGGGTTGACGAGCCAGCAGATGCCGGTGAAGATGAACACGGTGAGCAGGATGCTCAGCGGGGTCCAGATGTCGATGACCTTGCGGGCGAGGAGGTAGATGGCGCCGATGAGCAGGGCGATGGCACAGACCTCGCCGAAGGCACCGCCGCGGTTGCCCAGCACCATGTCGAGGAACTGCATGTCACCGGCTTCGGCCAGCGAGCCCACGCCCGACTCCTTCAGCAGACCCAACGGGGTGGGGCCTGTGATGGCGTCGGCGAAGAAGCCTGACTTGAAGATGGGCTGCGCCTGCGGCCAGGTGGTCATGGCTGTGGGGAATGACACGAGCATGAAGACGCGGCCTACCAAGGCGGGGTTGAAGGGGTTCTTGCCCAAGCCGCCGAAGGCCATCTTGCCGATGCCGATGGCGACTACACTGCCCACGATGGCCATCCAGATGGGAAGGTTGGCGGGCACGTTGAAGGCCAGGAGCAAACCCGTGAGGGCGGCCGAGCCGTCGGTGACGGTGATGGGTCCCTTGATGAGGAAGGTCTGAATGAGCCACTCGGTGAGCATGCAGGTGACAATGGTGACGATGGTCAGCCTGAGGGCATACCAGCCGAAGTAGTAGATAGCCACAAGCAGGGCGGGAACCAACGCGAGGATGACGCGATACATGATCTTCCGCGTGTTCTCTGCCGAATGGACGTGTGGCGAGCCTGATATCGTATAGTTATTCATGGTCAATTATTTTTGATTTCTTGCTTTAATGATTGCACCAGTCTTGGCTTTGCCATAACGGATATAGTCAAGCAACGGGATGTTGGCCGGGCAGGTGAACTCGCACGAGCCGCATTCGATGCAGTCCATGATGTGGTTCTTCTCGGTCTCGTCGAAGTCGTTGAGCTTGGCCACCTTGTGGAGCAGGAAGGGCTGCAGTCCCATGGGGCAGGCCTTGGCGCAGCGTCCGCAGCGGATGCAGTTGGTCTGGCGACGGTCCTGGGCCTCGTGGAGGGTCATCAGCAGGATGCCCGAGGTGCCTTTCATGGTGGGGAAGCTGGTGACGGAGACCGACTTACCCATCATGGGGCCGCCGTTGATGACGTCGGTGATGTCCTCAGGCATACCGCCGGCAGCCTCGATGAGGAGGTCGGCAGGCACGCCGAAACGGCAACGGAAGTTGGAGGGCTTCTTGATGGCCTTGCCGGTGACGGTGACGATACGCTCAATCAAGGGCTTGTTTTTCTGCACCGCCTCGTAGATGGCGTAGGTAGAGGCCACGTTGACGACCACGCAGCCGGTCTCGATGGGCAGCTTGCCCGAGGGGACCTCGCGGCCGGTGATGGCCTTGATGATCTGCTTCTCGCCGCCTTGCGGGTATTTGGTCTTCAAAGGCTGCACCTCGATGCCTGCGTAGAGGTCGGGGTGGGCCTTGATGGTCTGGTCGAGCAGTTCGATGGCGGGCATCTTGTTGGTCTCGATGCCGATGATGCCTTTGTCGGTACCCACGCCCTTCATCACGATCTTCACGCCGATGAGGAATTCCTGGGTCTTCTCGAGGAGGAGACGGTAGTCGCAGGTGAGGTAGGGCTCGCACTCGGCAGCGTTGATGATGACGTATTCGGCTTTCTTGCCTTCGGGCACCATCATCTTCACGTGGGTGGGGAAGGTGGCGCCGCCCATGCCGACGATGCCGCATTCCTTCACCTTGTCGATGATGGCCTTGCCGTCGAGTTTGATGTCGGTGAGCAGCTCGTCGGTGACGAGGATGCCAGGGGCCCACTCGTCCTGTTCCTCACGGTCGATGAACACGGCGGGTTTGTAGTAGCCGGAGTGGTCCATCACCACGTCGACCTTGGCGACGGTGCCGGTGGCGGGGCTGTGGACGTTGGCTGAGACGAAGCCTTTGGCGGTGCCGATGAGCTGACCCGTCAGCACGCGGTCGCCTTTGTTGACGATGCATTCAGCCGGTGCGCCGAGGCATTGTCCCAGGGGGACGATGATCTGCTTGGGCATCGGGAAGTCTTGGTCCGCCGAGAATTTGTTTTCCTCGGGATGGACGCCGCCCTTTTTAAAGGTCTTTATCGGGTTCATGCTGTGACGGTTTTTTCAAGTTCAACTTTGGGAGCTTCCGGGGTTTCAGCTGGGGCTTCCGGCTTGGGAGCGGGGAAGTTGATGGCGTGGATGGCGCCACGGGGGCACACCTTGGCGCACTTGCCGCAGGCCTTGCACTTGGCGGGGTCGATGTAAGCCAGGTTGCCGCGCATCTCGATGGCCTCGAAGGGGCATTCCTTCAAGCACTTCTGGCAGCCGATGCAGCCCACCGAGCAGTTCTTGACCACCAGCGCACCCTTGTCGGTGTTGGAGCAGCAGACATACACACGGCGGTCCTTCTTGCCACGGGGACGGATCTCGATGATGCCACGCGGACAGGTCCTGGCGCATACGCCGCAACCTACGCACTTGTCGGGGTCGACAACGGGGAGGCCGGTCTCAGGGTCGATGTGCAAAGCGCCGAAATTGCATTTCTTGACGCAGTCGCCCAGACCCATGCAGCCTTTCGAGCAGCCGCCCTTGCCGGCGTAGAGGGTGCTGGCGAACGCACAGATGTCGGCGCCTTCGTAATGCACCTTGGCAGGCGAGTTCTTGCAGCTGCCGTTGCAGCGTACCACGGCGATCTTGGGCTCAAAGACACCGGCGGTGAGTCCGAGCACTGCGGCCACCTTGTTCATGTCGGTGCCAGGGCAGGCCAGACCGTCGATGTTGCCCTTCTCGGCGGCTTGCTTCACGCAGGCCTCAGCCAAGGCACGGCATCCGGCGAAGCCGCAACCGCCGCAGTTGGCGCCGGGCAGGCAAGCCTCAGCCTCGTCAATGAGGGGGTTCTCTTCGACTTTGAAGCGCTGGGCGACGATGTATAGCACCACGGCCAACACAGCTCCCAGCACGCCGAGAACCACTAGGGAAATAAGTAAAGTGTTACTCATTAGTAAATAAATTATGTGTTTGTTTCAATTTTTGCAACCTGCAAAGATACGAAATTATTCAATGCGGTACTCAAATTTTTTCTTGAGTTTGTCGCGCTGGGTGTAAAGCACGATGTAATAGGGAATTAGGGCCGCGATGCCGATGAGTGCCGAGAGGCCATCGCCCAAACCGACACCGAGACAGGTGAACAGCACCGCCAACAGCAGGACGATGGGAATCAGGTAGGCCAGCACCGCCGCCTTGTTGCCCTGGTTGATGGCCATCACCACATTCACCTTCTGGAGAAGCTGAAAAGCCCGGCCTTCGGGTTTCGGCACAGTGAGGATCTTCTCGGCCTGCTCGCCCATGCCACAGGCACCCTTGGCGTGGCAAGCGGCACATGCGCTCTGCGCCAGGATCTTGATTTCCAAAATGTCGTCGGTGATCCGGGTGACGACCCCCTCGTGGGAGATGGTTTCTTCGCTCATAGCGTGAATTTTTGTTTGCAAAGTTACTTTTTTTTTAATTTTGCACATTATTACTACGAGGATTATGTGGATCAAGCGAAAATACGAAGCTCTGCGGGACTGGTATCATAAGGACGATAACTTCCTGAAAGTGGTGCGCTTCCCGGGAACCAAACTGCCTTTGCTCGACGTGGTCACCGATTTCCTAAAGCTCTTCACCAAAGGGCGTACCATCGACCGTGCCGCCGGAGTGGCGTTCAACTTCTTCGTCGCACTTTTCCCGCTGCTGCTCTTCTTCTTCACCCTGATCCCCTATATCCCGATCCCACACCTCTACGAGCGGGTGATGATGCTGATCAAGGACTTCCTCATCCCCTCGGGGACGCTCGACTATGTCACTGATACTATCGATGGCATTATGAACCAACCCCATGAAGGACTGCTCTCCATCAGTATCCTGCTCTGCATCGTGTTCGGTTCCAGCGGCGTGGTGGCTTTCTTCAACGGCTTCCGCAACGTGTATGCCAACTATGTGTCCGACAAGGGGTTGACGGTGAAAGGCTGGATCATCCAGCGCCTGTTCGCCATCATGATGCTGATCATCATCGGACTGCTGGTGGTGATCTCAGTGCTGCTGATCTCTACAGGCGGCAAGGGACTGCATGCCCTGGTGACCCATGACATTCTCGCTCAGGGCAAGTTCATGTTCCATCTGTTCAATGTGCTGCGTTGGGTAGTGGCCATCTTCGCCCTGTGCTTCGGTATCTCACTCCTTTATTATTTTGGCAACGTGCGTTTCAATGAACACTACCGCAAGGAACTGAAACGCCCCAGACGCAACGGCAGGAAATACCGTGAGTTCGTCCTCTTCAGCCCGGGCACCATCCTGGCTACCACCTTGTTTGTGTTGGGTACTGTTGGATTCAATACTTATATATCAAACTTCTCACGGTACAATGCGCTCTATGGATCCATCGGCACACTCATCATCCTGCTGCTGTGGATATGGATTGTGGCCATCTTGATCCTGGCGGGCAACGACCTGAACTCGGGCATCCGTCGCAAGGCTGACAGGCTCAGCGCTTCGGAGGACAACAACCGCAAGAAACAGATTGTGATTGACGATCTCCGCAGGTCCATCAAAAGTCAGGAACAAGCCATCGAGCATCGGGCGAGGAGGATTGAGAACTTGCGCAAGGACATCAAGGAGAAGGAGACCTTGGTGCATGACCTGGAAGAACAAAATAAAGACAGTGAGCTGATCATCAATGCTTACCAGAGCTTCCTGAAACAGGAGATGCGCAATGCCGACCAGCAGAACCTCGAGATGGACTCGATGCGCGAGCGGATCGCCATTGACGAAAAGAAAGAAGAATAAGGTCATGGGTATCGTAGCACGGCAGAGCATCAAGGGGACCATCGCCACCTATATCGGTGTGGCGGTAGGTATCGTCACCACCTTCTTCATCCAGACCAAGGCCTTGCAGCCTGAGCAAATCGGTATCATCGACATCCTGTTGCAATGTTCGCTGCTGTTTGGCGGCCTGGCCCAGCTGGGCACCAACTCTTCGGCGATGCGTTACTACCCGTTTTTCAAGGACGAGGAGCATCGCGACCATGGGTTCTTTGGATGGACCCTTTTGGTGCCACTCATCGGCTTCACCATCTTCCTGCTGGCCTTCTTCCTGTTCAAGGACGCCATCGTCGACTTCTTCACCAAGGACACGGAAGTGGGTTCGGAGGCGTTTTCCAAATATGTAATCTTCGTCGTGCCGCTGGCCTTCTTCATGTTGTACATCTCAGTGTTCGAGACCAACAGCAATTTGCTGCTTCGCATCGTATTGCCCAAGTTCATCCGTGAGGTGGGCCTAAGGGTTGCGACCTTGGCGGTGTACCTGCTGTACTTCTATAAGGTCATCGATTTCGACGGGGTCATCGTCGGTTTCTGTGTATTCTACGGATTGGCCACGCTGATCAACGTGGTTTACCTGCTCTCATTGAAACGCGTCTCGTTCAAGATTGAGCGGGGGTATGTCTCGGCACAGTTGCGGCGCGACTTCCTGTTCTACACCTTGTTTATGATTACAGCGGCTTTGGCGGGCAATGTCATTCCCATGCTGAGCAAGTTCTTTGTGGCAGGTTTGACGGGCTTCCGTCTGGCAGGTGTGTTTGCCATCGCCACCAACATCGCTGCCTTGGTGGAGATGCCGTATCGCTCTTTGGGTGCCATTTCCCGTCCTCACATCTCCGAAGCCATGGCCAAGCAAGACGTGGCTCAGGCTGACCAGTTGTGCAAGAACGTGGCTTTGCATCAGTTCATCATCGGTTCGTTTGTGTTCCTGCTGATATGGATGAATATCGATTTCATCTTTGATTTGCTGCCCAACGGCGACATCTACCGTGTGGGCAAGTGGGCGGTGCTGTTGCTTTCGCTGGGGAGGCTGGTTTATTCCACCCTGGGAGTGACTACTACGGTGCTCAGTTACTCGAAATACTATTATTATTCATTGATATTCACCGTCTTGCTGGCTTGTATGTCCATCGGGCTCAACGTTTGGCTAGTCCCGCTTTGGGATATCAACGGTGGTGCCTTGGCCAATGTGGTCTCTTATGCAGTGTATTTTGTCCTGCTGATCGGCTTCATCAAGAGGAAGATAGGGGTACAGCCTTTCTCATTTGAGATGTGGCAGGTGGCCTTCGTGGTGCTGGTGCTGTTTGGCCTCAACTGGTGTTGGACCATTAAGTTGACCCCTTGGTTCACAGGTTGGTTCGCGAAACCCCTCTACGGCTTGTTGATCGATGCCGCCTTGAAGTCGCTGCTACTGATGGCTTTTGGCTTTTTCGTCATCTACAAGCTGAAAGTATCCAAATCTGTCAATGATTTGATTAATAGAATGTTCCGTAATCCCCGGGGAAGTCTTTGATCAATTTCTGGTGATAATGCAAATAATCGTTGGTGACGCTGATGGTGTAGACACCGGCAGCTTTGCCTGTGAGTGAACAGGGGAAGGTGTAGCCGTGAAGGACGCTTTCGACCTCAAAGCGGTCGATGAGCTCTCCAAGGGGGTTGAAGATCTCGATGCTGGTGCGGCCTTCCATCCCATAGAGGTGGATTTTGAACTTGCCGTCGGTGGGGTTGGGGAAGACTTTGAAGCCGGGTTCGAGGTCGTGGTGGATGAGCAGGGAGCGTTCGGTATAGCCGCATCTGTTGTAGATCCGCACAGTGAGGGTGGCCTGACCCTTGGAATAGATGTCGACGGTGCATTGGGTGGCGTCTGACGAATAGGAGAGGGGCCAATCGTTATCGATGTGCCACTCGTAGCCGTAGGCATCAGGGACCGAGTCGATGCTGTAGGTGTAGAAGCCGCTGGTGTTGTAATAGATGTATTCCGGTCCTTCGATATCACTGATCGGGTAGTCGGAGCCGATGGTGAGATGAAGCGTGGCAACACTGTCGCAGCCATGGGCATTGGTGAAAATGCGTTGATAGACGCCGCTTTGGGTATAGGTGCTGTCATTCCAGAGATAGGGGTCGCAATTGGTGAGATAGGTGTGGCTCTCGGTGGTTGTGTAAACCGCGATGGGGACGGCGTTGCTATGGGAGGTGCCTTCCTCGTTGGTGGCCCACAGGCGCAGGTACCAGCCGTTGTAGGTAGTGTCCAGAGACTGCCCATTATAGACGATGGCCTCTGCAAAGGTTCTGTCGGGAGCGATTTCCCAACCATAGCTATCGGCGTTGTGCAGGTTGGGGAGGACCAAATCTATGGGGCCTTCGTCGCAGATGACGTCGGGAGTTTGCAGCAATCCGATGATGGGAGTCGGTGAGAAATCGAGGTTGCGGATGGCTCGGACGGCGTTGGATCGGCCGTTGTTGTCATAAAAGCTTGTCCTGTCGGCGGTACGGAAGTGGCCATTCCACGCCCAGTTCTCTTCGGGATAGGGGGCTCCGAAATGGACACCCCAAGCCTTTTCGTCGGTTTGGACGGAGCTCGACCAATAAGGGTTCAACCCCAAGACCTCGCCGCCTGCGCTTTGTAGCGCGGGCTCATAGAAAATGGCGTTGATATAAAGCCATTTCAACTGTCCCGCGGAGGGCAGATACCAGCCGTTGGCGAAGTCGACCACGCCAGCGGCGTAAGAGCCGCTATAACCGATGCTTTCGCAATAGGTCCGGATGCTTTGCGTGTGTTCGTAACCGTCGAGGTCGAGGAACACCGAGGCTAGGTAGTCGGAATTGGTGACGGGGAGGTTGCTGAGTCCGTCGATGCTGCCGTGGGGTCCCCAAGGACAATAGATGGAGGCGTCATGCAAAGCCACCATCCAGCCGTCGGTACCCTCGTCGTTGAGGTAGAACACCACGCCCTTGCTGCCATCAGGGTTGGTGATCACTTGTCCCAGATAGTATCCCTGGGCATTCAGGCCACAAGTGGCAGTCAGAAGAAACAATATGCTGAGTATGAATTTTTTCATGGCTGTGAACTTTTAAAAATCCCTGATGCTACGGACCAACATGGGCAAATCCCCCAAATAATCCCTCCCTTTCAAGATAGCGCCCATGGTACCGCTAAAGGAAAGGTAAATGGCGCAGTCGTTGTCGAAGCCATAGGCGGATGAGGACCAATAGATCCATTGGCCTTGGAAGGGTTCGCCTCCGATGAGTCGGAGCGAGGTGTTGATGACGGGGGCGCTGCCGAAAAGGATATTGAGCTGACCGAGCGCGGGCCAGTACCAGCCGTGTTCGTAGTCGACGACCCAGGCGCCTGGGTAGAGGTCGTGGTCATATTTCGAGGCATCGCGCAGGAATCCGGTGTTGTCGTAACCGTCGAGGTCATAGATGGCTTCGCGTATGGATTGCCAGCCCGTCAGGCCCCAGGGAAGCTCGTCTATGTACGACCAATAGATGCCTTGGGCTTGAATGTGTGGATGGATTGCCCAGCCGTGTTGCCCGGTGTCGTCCACATAGAATACCACGCCGATGGCCCCGCCAGTGTACTCTTCGGGATGCACGGTGAGGGTGTCGCTGCCTTGCACGCATAGGAGGTCGCCGACCTTGACGGATTGGGCCGAGGCGAGCATCGGCAAAAGTGCGATCAGAAAGAAAAAGATCTTTTTCATAATGTGTGAAGAGATTCCAATGCGCAAATGTAATAAAAAATCCGTATGTTTGCACCATGATTACGAAAGAGAGTAGGCGCATTGACGAGTTGGACTTTTTGAAATGCATCATGATTGTGTTGATGGTGGCATTTCATCTGGTCTATATCGAGACCTTGTATCCTTACGCCAAGCGGGTGGTCTTTACTTTCCACATGCCGGTGCTGCTGATCATTTCAGGTTACCTGACCAATATCGACAAAACCCCTCGGCAGTTCCTTCGGGGTGTGCTTTGGCTGCTTGTTCCCTATCTGGTCATGGAAAGCGGTTACATCTGGATGTGCTCGTTGCTTCCGGTGGGCGACCATATCGACCACCTGAGTGTTGCAGTGTTTCTCGACAAGCTCTTCTTGCATCCCCTGGGCCCGTATTGGTATCTTCATGCACTGATTCTCTGTGGGTTGACGTATTTCCTGGTCTTTAAGTTCGTTCCGATCAAGACCTTCTCGCGTTGTGTTTTGTTGGGAATCATCTTTGCGGGCTATGCCTATCTGGGCATCATTTCCCTTTCGAGGGCCCTGTATTTCCTAGCCGGTGTGGTGGTCCATCAAAGTCGTGCCGCGTTTTTGGATGTCTTCAGAGCTTCGTTTTTGTCGTTGATAGGACTGGCGCTCCTTGTCGTTCATCCTGAAAACCTATACAGCAGCACGGCGGGTGGTATCTTAATCGTTTATCTGGTGATGAGTTTCTGCCTGGCGGTGTATCCCTACATTCGTGGTCGCATTCGCAACGCCATGTTGTTCCTTGGCAAGAACACCTTGCCTATCTTTGTCTTCTCGCCCATCTTCACCATCCTTTGCAAATTCTTGATTTCCTATCTGGCGTTTGATCCCACGGGGATGTTGTTCCTGTTGATCTCGCTGGCGGTAAGCATTTCGGGCAGTCTCGCCATAGGTTGGGTCATGGACAAACTGCATATTTCGCCGTTCTTTTTTGGACGGAAAAATGTGGTTGTTAAAAATTAACAATAAATCCGATGAAAAAGATATTAATCGTATTTGGCACTCGGCCCGAGGCTATCAAGATGTGTCCGCTGGTGTTGGAGTTCAAGAAACACAGGGGTGATTTTGAGACATGCGTATGTGTCACCGGGCAGCATCGTGAGATGCTTGACCAGGTCTTGAGGATTTTCGGGGTGGTTCCCGATTATGACCTTGACATCATGCAGCAGGGGCAGGACTTGTATGATATTACCTCGAGGGTGCTGACGGGGATGCGCGATGTGTTGCAGGAGGTCAAGCCTGATGTGGTTTTGGTCCACGGCGATACCACCACCAGCATGGCGGCGGCACTTGCGGCGTTTTACCAGCAGATTCCGGTGGGGCATGTGGAGGCGGGGCTTCGTACACATGATATCTATAGTCCTTGGCCAGAGGAGATGAACCGTCAGATCACCGACCGTATTGCTTCGGTTTGTTTTGCTCCCACGGCCTTGAACCGACAAAACCTGTTGGACGAAGGCGTTGCCGATGAGAAGATTGTGGTTACAGGCAACACCGTTATCGACGCGCTTCAGATGATTGTGGCCAGGATGGGCTTGAAGGAGGAATTCGAGTCTGTCGGGAAAAGGCTGGTGCTGATCACTGGGCATCGGAGAGAGAACTTTGGCGAGGGTTTCTTGAACATTTGCTTTGCCATCAAAGCATTGTCGCAAAAATATCCTGATGTGGACTTCGTGTATCCCATGCATATGAATCCTAATGTGCGCAGGCCGATTCATGAGGTTTTCGGCGAAGATTTGGGTGGCTTGGGGAATGTCCGTTTTGTTGAACCTCTTGAGTATCTGGAGTTTGTTGGCCTGATGAAGCAATCGTATCTGGTGTTGACCGATAGTGGAGGTATCCAGGAGGAGGCTCCGGGTTTGGGTAAGCCGGTCCTAGTGATGCGCGATACCACCGAGCGTCCCGAGGCGGTTGAGGCAGGGACGGTGAAGCTGGTCGGTGCTGATGAAAAAGCCATTGTCGATGCGGTTTCTCGCCTTTTGGACGATAATGAAGCCTACCGAAAGATGTCACAGGCCGTCAATCCCTATGGCGACGGCAAGGCATGTGAGCGGATTGTGAGGTTTTTTACGGCTATGGATTAATAATATGTGCCGTAATCGCCAGCATAGTTTTTGGTAAGTTTTTGGTAGTAACGGTCGTGGCCGTTGGTGATGCTGATGAGGTAGATTCCAGCAGCCTTGCCCGTGAGGGAATAGGGTAAGACATAGCCATCGATCAAGCTTTGGACCTCGAATCGGTCGATCAGTTGTCCTAGGTAATTGAAGATCTCGATGGTGGTGTTGCCCTCGATGCCGTTAAGTAGGATTTCGAACTTTCCTTTGGTGGGGTTGGGGTAGACCATGATACCTGGTTCGGGGGTTGGGTCGGGTGCAGGAGGGATAGCTGAACAGGACTGGCTCCAGATGGGGCGAATTGGGTGGAGATTGTTTTTTGGCTCGGGCTCAAAGATTCCGGCTTGGTTAAAATTAATTCCAAAATTGACAGTCCAAGCTTTGTCGGAAGAGCATTCCGTGCTAGACCAGTAACGCTCTTCTAATAAGGTGGAACCTCCATTGGAAGAAAGAATATTTTCAATAAACGGCAGCGATGCGAAGAGTTTGGAAAGTTGTCCCGCTGATGGGATGTGCCAGCCGTTGGCAAGGTCAACGTGCGTTGAAGCGTATTGAGGTGATGCTCCAATGGACTCGCTGAGATCCAAAGTGGCATCGTAGCCGCAATGCACACCATGAAGAGCCATGTATTGGTCGTTGTCGTTGTAATTTGTAAGCTCAGTGACGTCTGTTGAAGGACCCCATTCGTAATCGTTTGGCAAGTCGTTCATGGCCACAAGCCAGTATGAGCCATCGTCTGGCGAGATATAATAAACCACGCTTTTTTGTCCATCTGGCGCAGTGACAACATCGCCGATATGGTGACTTGGCGAGGTTGTGAATTGGCAAGTTTTGATTGCCCTAACACCAATCTGATACTCATAAAGATAATTCAATTTGGGATAATAGCATACGCTTCCGGTTTGACTCACTACAACGGCATGGGCTTCTCCTCTTTCCGTAGAGGTCCAATACCATCTGGGGTGGTCGTAAACAAACGTTGTTCCATGTACTATTTCAAGCGAAGCGTTGATTTCGTTGATGTAAGCCATGAGCCAACGTAACTGTCCAGTAGAAGGCAGAAACCAGCCGTGGTCAAAATCAACAGACCATGCTGCAGGATACCAGTCTGCCCCATGGGCGTTTCTTATGATGAGCGTGTTCTGATAGCCGTCAAAATCGTACATGGCTTCTCTTGAAAACACATAATTCTCTAGTTCCGGAATATCATACATGTCGTAATAATGCTCTTGTGTCACCCAGTCGATATTGGAGGATTGGCAGCTGAGACTAACCACCAGACCTTGGGTGTTGTTTCGGTCAACGTAAAAGACAATTCCATCGGCGGTTTTGCCTGATGATGCATAATCGGAGGGCTTGACTGTGGTCCCGTCGGTGCAAAGGATGTCGCCTATGTTAACGTTTTGGGCTGAGCCAAAAAAAGGGAGGAATAGAACTAAAACAAGGAAAAGTTTGTATCTCATAGAATTGTTTTTTTTGACAAAAATACAAAAAACAGATTCTTTTAGTTCAAAAAATAGCTTAAAAAAACAGTTATTCCTTACTCAAATTGAGGCTGCCTGATGAATAAAACCAAGTAGAAGGCAAAGTTTGTTATTGATTCCATACGAAGTTCCACATCTCTTGATTCTTTTCAATGAGGAGTTGTGTTTTATCTTTGAGTATGTTGCGTGTGTCGGCGTTGGTTTTGGTATCGAGCATGCGATCCACCTTTGCTAGGGTGCCTTCCATGTCGGTAAGGTCAACAAGGCAATCCCCTTGACCGAACTCTTCCAACAGCTTTTGGTATTTATGGCTCCAACTTGAAGCCAGGCAAGGTACACCGGAACTGAGGGCGTTGGCCACACCATGGAATCTCGATGAAATGACCATGTAGGAAGAAGCAATGACGCCTTTGGTTTGTACGGCGTCAAGCCCTTTGACCACCGGAATATGCTGGGTTTCAGCCATTTTGTTGCAAAGTTTTAGGTCGCCACTGCCTGCATGATTGAGTAGGAATGAGTCAAAGCCTTTTTCGGAAATATGCTTGATTACCTTAGCCATGGCCGCCACGTATGCCTCTTCTTGCATCACACCGGTCTTGAGCATCTTGTTGTTCGGGATGATGCAGACTTGGCCGCGGTGTTGTTGTGACTGTGGCGTCTCTACTCCTTTCACCGGGTTGGTGAAGTCAGGATAGAGGGCCAGCCGGCTCGGTTCGATGCCGCCGTCGGCGAGGTAGCGATACGACTGCTCGTCGCGGGCGATGAGCAGGTCGGCGTAAGTGCCGAGCACCTTTAGGATTTCGCGACTCCCTGGCTTCTCGAAAGGACCAAACGCCTGGGGCAGGAACACGGTTTTTGTGCCGTATGCCTTTAGTTTTTTCAAATACCTACGCCATAAACGGATGTTGTCATGGTTATGCTTCCATTGGTCTCCGAACTGGAATCCGCCGATATTGAGCACGATGTCAACACCTTTTCTGGCACGGAATACCGTGAACCGATACCAGTATTTCAATTCGATGAAGTTGGCATATTTCTCAACATGGAAGGTGGTGATCAATTTTTGCATGAACTTGCTTCGTGCAAGTCGATAGTTGTCGCCGAAATACTGCCTTAGCAGCTTCTCGTTGGGACTTTTGCTATACTCGACGACAGTGGCGTCGGGAAAGCGTTCCTTGATTTCCTGAAGAACAGTAACTAACATGAGTTGCGCGCCTTTGTTGATGCTTTCCGCACCATCGATTTGTATGACCATGGTTATCCTATTTTCAATAGTTTCCTTATTTTTCCAGTGAATCGTTTCCAAGCTGCCCGTTTGCTGACTTTTTTGCAGATCACCGCTACTGCTTCAGCAGTGGTGCCTTTCTCGCGCTCGAGGAAGGTGCCTATTTCTTTCTTGAAAACGGTTCCATCAATAGCCTCTCGTTTTTCGGCGAGGTGTTGACCCTTAGCGATTTCGCTGATAGGGCATGGCCTGCCGACGATGCTTTTGTTGGCTAACATTTCTTCCATGAGAGCCTGGCCTTTGGCATTACGTGTGATGATGACGCTGCCGCCGCCTTTGGTGTCATCGCCAGTGATGCCCCAACTGTCGCCAAAAACGATGTCACATAACAAGTTCATCTTGTCGAGGCAAAGCCTGCATCGAGGAGGTGTGAGATGTACCTTGCAGGAGAGACGGACATTGTTGTCAAGGGTCTTTACCGAACCTTTTCTGTCAACGAAAGCAATCTTCGCCTGTTTGTAATTGCTGTATTTCCTGAGACGCCAGAAAATCCGACTGTCGTCGCTAATAGGGCCATTTTTCTTCTGCCCAATGCGTTTTACCACTTCGACACATGACTGGGCAAGAACGCCGCCGCAAATCAAGCCAAAAAGGTATTCGATGTTCGAGTAACGTTCGGGGAAAAGGTTTTTAAGTCTTACGATGCCTTCAATGTGGCAGGGAAGTCCTACAACAGCTACATGTGAAAAATCGGCTAACTCTGGGAGCGCACTGTTCAGGTCAACGGGGGTATATTGCGATGACTGACAATCCAAAAGTTCCTGCTTTGTGGTAACGATACGGTATTGCGCTTTTTGTTTTTCTTGTCCGACCACCAAGGCGGCATCGATGCGACCTTGGTCGAATAGGAACGCAAGAGTTGTGGTTACGGCGCCGCCACTTTGGGCGTTCTCAAAAATGCTTGGATCAGCACTTTTGGCAAACCAGGCACTTACAACATCCCCCATAAACTCAGTGTCAATGGCGGCTTTCCTTATCTCGGCCAAACCGTTGCTCGGGCATACCCTCAAGCATAGACCGCAGTCAATGCAAACCTTCTCGTCAATGACGGGAATGAGTCTTCCCAAAGGGGTGAAATCCATGTGTATGGCATGGGCGGGACATGTGCCGTTGCAGGTTCCGCAACCAGAGCAAAGCTCGTTGGCAACTATGTTTGTCACGTTTTCCATATGAGGCTTTTTTTACTGCTTTTTCCGTAATAGATCCATTATAGCGGCGTATTCCCCAGCCAAGGCTTTGCGGGAGTACTTCTCAATAGCTGGGTTTTCATGCGAGGGCAGGGCGGTTTCCATAAATTTTTGATAAAGCTCCTTGACAACGGCTTTCATCTTGTCCTTGTCCTCGAATCCCACCGTTACACCGGCTTGGGTCTCGTTCAAGATCATCGCCGTGTCGCCGGTCTCGGGACCGATGCAAATGATGGGACGACCCGAAGCCATGTACTCGAATAGCTTGGCAGGGATGAGGCCCAAAGTGTCGGTCTCGGTGTCGGGCATAAGGGGCAACAAAAGCACCGTGGACCGACGAAGAGCTACCGCCACCTGGTCGTGAGGAATGTAGGCCGAGGGCATGACATGGTCTTGTAAGCCATGCTTGGCAATGGTCTGCATCACCTCCTTGTCGACCTGGCCAATCAATTTCACTTGCAACTGGGAGGCAAAAGAGGCATCTTCGGCGACCAGTTCGCCCAAAGCTTTCCATAGACACTCGGGGTTGCGCACCTTGAAGAGGACACCGAGGTAGGTGAGGGTGAACTTGTCTGACGCCGGGGCTTCAGACAACCTGACGATGTCGTTTTCATCATAACCGTTGTAGACGACCTCAGCCGAAGGAGCTCCCAAATTCACGAGCCGCTCGGCCCAGTTGGGACTCACCGTGACCACCTTGTCGGCCTTGGTGAGGACCTCGCGCTCCAAACGATGGTGTTTACGGTCGGCCCTTCGCGTCAACCTGAGCTTGCTATAGTAGTCGATCTCGGTCCATGGATCACGGAAATCAGCAATCCACGGAATGCCTAAGGCTTCCTTCAACTCCATGGCAATCAGATGCATCGAGTGGGGTGGCCCCGTGCTGATCACGGCATCCACGGGATGGGCCTTCAAGTATTCCTTGAGGTATCTCACCGAAGGCTTCACCCACCAGCAGCGGGCATCGGGGATGAAGAAGTTGCCCCTGATCCAAACGGAGAGACGCTCCTTCCAGCCTTGCTTGTGCCCCGTGTCATCGATGAATCCGGCCTTCACCTTTTGCTCCTTCTTCATGCCCAAGAACCTCTTATAGAAGCTGTATGGTTCCGTGATGGGACGGCGGATGACCTCGGCAGCGGGACTTACATCCTTCTCCAACGATGGATCTTCCACCGGGTATTCAGCACCCTCGGCAGTGTAAGCCACAGGCTGCCAGCCGTATTCGGGCAGGTATTTCGACATCTTCAGCCAACGCTGTACGCCGCTGCCACCCGACGGGGGCCAATAGTAGGTGATGATCAATACCCGTTTCATGCCGCCTTCTCTTTCTTCTTGAAACTGAAGATGATAGCAATAATCAATCCGATGATTAGCAGTGAAGAACTAATCAATTGTATGGTGTTTCCTATCTTCCAAATCTTGGGCGCGTATTGCATCACAATCTGATGCTCACCGGCAGGAATCAAAGCGGCCCTAAGCAGATAGTTGGCCCTGAGGATGGGGTGTTCCTGACCGTCGACATACATCTTCCAACCCGAATCGCTCCAGATTTCGGAGAAGACCACCAGGCGGTCACCAAGGCTATTGAAGCTGTAGGTGAGCTTGTTGGGCTTGTACTCGGTCATGGCAATCTGTCCCATGAGGCTATCATTAATGGGATGGTCCGTGACCAAGGGCTGGAACTCCTTATGGAGGATGGCCGTGTGCTGCAGGTCGGAGCTGGCCAAGGCCTCAAATTCCTCGTTGGGCGTGTTCACCCACTGAATGTTGTTGACCATCCAGGCGTTGCCGAAGGCGCATGGGTTGACGATGGGTTCTGCGTCGGGATTATAGATGATGTATTTGGTATTCAGCATGTTAAGGGTTCTCAACTGCTGGAGTGCCAGCCTGAGTGCGAGGTCGGAGTCGACGTTTTGCAGGAGGCTGCCGAACTGCCTGATCTCGGGGTTGAGATAGCCGCTGATGAGGTCTTGGTAACGGCGGAGTTTGGCACCGTGGTAGCCTCCAATCGACTTGTGGAAATAAGAGGTGCTGGCGTCGTTGAACACATCCTTGGTGAGGTTGAGTACGCGGTAGTCGAGGGCTTTGTCGTTCAGGATGTACTGGTCGGCAACCGTGGCTTTGAAAGGCTTTTCGGCCAAGGCTTTGTTGATGTAGTTGGTGTTGTTGAGATAGCGCTTGTCGATGGGATACAGGTCGATGATCACCAGTGCGCCCAGGATGATGAAGGCGGGTGCGGCTTTCAGCTTGCCCTTGCCGAAGAGGAGGATGGGAATGGCGGCCAGGATGATGAAGGCCAGGCTGCGGAGGGCGTCCTTGCGGAAGATGGCCACGCGGACGTCTTCAAGCTGGGTGGCGAAGGCTTGGTAGGCGGCACCATCCTTGCCGGAGGCCATCTGTGCGAACTGTTGGGCCTCGCCTTGGCTGAGGAAGTTGAAGAACAGCTTCGGGGCGATGTAGAACAGAAGACAGACACCGGCGGTGATGCCCAGGGCGATATAGAACTTCTTGGCGTTTTTCTTGAAACCATCAGGGGTCTTGGCGATTTCGGCCAGACCCAACAAGCCCAGCAACGGCATGGTGAGTTCGGCGATGACCAAAGTCATGGAGACCGCTCGGAACTTGTTGTAACCCGGGATATAGTCGATGAAGAAATTGGTGAAACCCATGAAGTTCTTGCCCCAGCTGAGCAGGATGCTGAGCAGGGTGGCGATGAGCAGGGCCCATTTCAGCTTGCCTTTCACGCAAAGGGCGCCGAGGACGAAGAGGAACACCACGATGGCGCCGACGTAAACAGGACCGCTGGTGCCCGGCTGGTCGCCCCAATAGGCGTTGCTCTGGGCCAAGCCCGAACGGTAACGGCTGTCGGCCTTGTCGAGCGCCGGGTTGTTGTTGCCGATGTAAGCTGAGGCGCCTCCCTTGGCGTTGGGGATAAGCAAGCTCCATGTCTCGCCTTTGCCATAGCTCCACTGGGTGATATAGTCGCGGTCAAGGCCTTTGGTTTGGTTGGCTGCGTCCTGTGTGAGCACCGGTTTGCCACGGGTGGTCTCCTTGCTGAACTCGTAGTTGCCATAGAGGTTAGTCGTGCAGGTGAGGATGGCAAGGGCCACCGACACCATCAGACAGCCCGAGGCTTTCATGAAACGTCCCACTTGCTTCTCCCTGAGGTCGCTGATCAGCTGTGCGATGACCAGGATGATGACGGTAAGAAGCAGGTAATAAGTGATCTGCAAATGGTTGGCGCGGATCTCGAGTGCCAGGCTGATGGCGGTCAACACGGAGCCCCAAAGGTATTTCCCCTTGTAAGTCAGCAGGATGCCGGCGATGACCGGAGCCATGTAGGCCATCGCATATGCCTTGGTGTTGTGTCCGGCACCAAGGATGATGAACAGATAGGACGTCAACCCGTAAGCCAATCCGCCTATGAAACTGATCCAGATGCCGCAATCCAATACCAGGAGAAGTATGAAAAAGCCCAGCATGCTGATGAAGACAACGCCTATGGGATGGGGGAAACCGGCGTTCAGCGCTTGGCCAAGGTATTGGGTCAGGTTGCTGTTGCTTTTTACGGAGGAGTTCCATGCCGGCATGCCGCCGAACAGGGAATTGGTCCAAAGGGTTTGCTCGCCTGTGGCCTCACGGTAATCGTTGATCTCCTTCGTCAGGCCTTTGAACATTTCGATGTCGTGCTGCTTGATGCGCTTGCCCTCGAAGACGATGGGGGAGAAGTATACCAGGGTGATCAGCGCGAAACCGAGTATGCAGGCCGCGATGCCGAAGGCTTTTTTGTTCTTTTGGAAGAAGTTGTTTTTCATCAGTGGGAATGAGTTTGCTATTTGGCTGCGAATTTACGATATTTTTTAATAATTTTGCCTCCATATTCAACCTGCACTCATGAAAATCGCAATCATCGGACCGGCCTATCCATATCGTGGCGGCATCGCTGCTTTCAGCGAGCGACTGGCACGACAGTGGCGCGACGAGGGCCATGCGGTGGATCTCTACACCTTCACACTGCAATATCCGAGGTTTTTGTTCCCCGGGAAGACGCAGTATGCCTCGGGACCGGCACCCGACGATTTGCATGTGGAGCGTTGTATCAACTCCGTCAACCCCTTGAACTGGGGCAAGGTAGGCCGTCAGCTTCACAAGGGTGGCTATGAGATGGTGGTGTTCGCCTACTGGATGTCGTTCTTCGCCCCCTGCTATTGCGCCATTGCGCGACGGTTAAGGGGAGTGAAGCGTATTGCGTTGGTACACAACATGATACCTCATGAAAAGACCATCTTGGATCGACTCTTTGCGCCGCGTTTCGTGAAGGCCATGGACGGATTTGTGGCTCTGTCGGAGGCGGTGCTCGAGGATGTGCGCAAGCTGGATCGGTGGGAGAAGCCCAAGGCTTGGTCACCGCATCCGGTGTACGACCATTTCGGACCGCGCGAGGCACGCGAGGTGGCTTTGGAGCACCTGAACCTCGATCCGCAATACCGTTACCTGTTGTTCTTCGGGTTGGTGCGTGCCTACAAAGGATTGGACCTGCTCATCGAAGCCTTGGCTGACGAGCGGCTGCGGCAGTATCCGTTGCGTTTGCTGGTGGCGGGTGAGTTTTACGAAGAAAAACAAACCTATTTGCAACAGATTTGGTCGTTGGGGTTGGATCAGAAGGTCATCGTCCGCGACGAGTTCATCCCCGATGATCAGGTGAAGGACTACTTCAACGCGGTCGACATCGTGGTGCAACCCTATAAGTCGGCTACCCAGAGTGGCGTGACGCAGATCGCCTACCATTTCGAAAAGCCGATGCTGGTGACCAACGTGGGCGGGCTGGATGAAATCGTTCCCCATGGCAAAGTGGGCTATGCGGTCCCTCCTGATGCCCGCAGCATCGCCGATGCCCTGGTCGACTTCTTCGCTTGCGACCGCAAGGATGAGTTCGTAGGCCATCTGCTTGTGGAGAAGCAGAAATACTCCTGGGAAAAACTTTCTAACGTGATACTGAATCTCTTATGAAAAAGATAATCTCCTTATTAACCAAACTTTTTCCCCGTCAGTTCCTGATTCGGTGCAGCTACCTGTTCAGCTTCCTGATCCGGCCGTTCTATTGGGGCAACAAGGTGGAATGCCCGGTCTGCGGCAAGCACTTCCGCAAGTTCCTGCCCTATGGTTATGGCCGTGCAGTGGACAACAGGATGTGCCCCAAATGCTTGTCCTTGGAGCGCCACCGTCTGCTATGGCTGTATTTGAAGGAGAAGACGGATTTCTTCACGGCACTGCTGAAGGTGTTGCATTTCGCTCCCGAACAACCGTTTCTGAAGCGTTTCCGGGCTTTGAAGAACCTCGATTACACCACTGCCGACCTCGATTCGCCCATCGCCGACCTGCATCTCGACGTGACGGCCATCGACCAGCCCTCGGACACCTACGATGTGGTGATCTGCAACCATGTGTTGGAGCATGTGGATGATGCCGGGAAGGCCTTCAAGGAGATCCAACGTATTTTAAAACCCGGCGGATGGGCCATCCTGTTGGTGCCGATCAATCCTGATGTGGACACCTTCGAGGATCCTTCGGTGACCGACCCCAAGGAGCGCGAGCGTCTCTTTGGCCAGTACGACCATGTGCGCCAATTCGGTCGCGACTACGGTGACGTGTTGCGCCGTGCCGGCTTCGAGGTGGTGGAGGATAGGATCTACTACGAACTCTCAGAAGAGCAACGAGAAAGGATGCGTCTCGCCCGTCGTGGGGAGGAGATAATCTATAAATGTCTTGTTAGGAAATAGGAATTGAGCGTATGTCAAAAAACAAAAGGCGAAACTGTGACCAGTTCGCCTTTCGTCCATACCTTAAATAAGAAATAGAAACGGCTTCTATCTTTATTTAGTACTCGTCAGAAACAGTGAGTCTCTTTCTGCCTTTGGCTCTTCTGCGGGCTAACACCTTGCGGCCGTTGGCAGTTGACATTCTCTCTCTGAAACCATGTTTGTTTCTGCGTTTTCTGTTCGATGGTTGGAAAGTGATGTATTTAATTATTTCTAATCTTTCATTTCGGGCTGCAAAAATACAAAATATTTTGTTTCACGCAACTTTTTCTGAAAAAATTATTTTCAAGCCACCGTTTCTTTCGCAGGGATGTTCTTCAGGGTTTCCACCAGGAACTCCCAGAACGGGGCGACGCTCTCGATGAGCAGGGCTTCGTCGGGGGAGTGGGGGTGCACCAGGGTCGGGCCGAAGCTCACCATGTCCCAATTCGGGTATTTCGAGCCGAGGATGCCACATTCAAGGCCGGCGTGGATGACCATCACCTTGGCCTCTTTGCCGAACTTCTCCTTGTAGACGGTCTTCATGGTGTTGAGGATCGGGGAGTCGGGGTTCGGCTTCCAGCCGGGATATTCACCGGTGGAGTAAGCCTCGGCACCGTTGTCGGTGAGGTTCTTGCGGATCTGGGCGGCCAGCTTGTCCTTGTCGGCGTCGACGAGGCTGCGGGTCAGCGAGGCGCACACGATCTTGCCTTCGACGAGGTCTCGGTGGTGCCTTCGAAGTCATTCGACATGGCGATGACGCCGTTGGGGTAACGGGCGATGGCGCAGAACAGGTTGTCCTGGGTGGTGAGGTCGATGACTTGCTTGGGCATCTCGACGGGTTCGCACAGCACGGCGGCTTCAGGCTCGATGCCTTCAAACTCTTCCTTCACAATTTCTTCATATTCCTTGGCGTAGGCCTCGAACTCGGCTTTCTTGGCTTCGGGGACGACCACGATGGCCATGGCCTCTCTGGGGATGGCGTTGCGGAGGCTGCCGCCGTCGATGCAGGCCATGCGGAGACCGTATTTCTCAGCAGCCATCAGCATCATGGTGTTGAGCACCTTGTTGGCGTTGGCGCGGCCGAGGTTGATGTCCATGCCGGAGTGACCGCCCTTGAGGCCCTTCACAAAGAGCTTGTAGGCAACCATGCCGGCGGGAACGGCTTCATAAGTGGGAGTCCAGGTGCCGATGTTGTCGATGCCGCCGGCGCAGCCCACGTAGAGCTCGCCTTCGGTCTCGGAGTCCATGTTGAGCAGGATGTCGCCTTGCAGCACACCGGGTTTCAGCAGGTTGGCGCCGGTCATGCCGGTCTCTTCGTCGATGGTGAAGAGGGCTTCGATGGGACCGTGTTCCACGTCGGTGGCTTCGAGTACTGCCATGGCAGCGGCGGCACCCAGACCGTCGTCAGCGCCGAGGGTGGTGCCGTTGGCTTTCACCCAACCGTCTTCGATGTGGGTCTCGATGGGGTCGTTCTCAAAGTCGTGCGGGTTGCCGTCGTTTTTCTGCGGCACCATGTCGAGGTGGGCCTGCAGGATGACGCCCTTGCGGTTCTCCATGCCGGGAGTGGCGGGCTTGCGCATGATCACATTGCCGCAGTCATCCACCATGGTCTCCAAACCGTGGTCTTCGCCCCACTGCTTCATGAAGGCGATCACTTTGGCTTCTTTCTTCGAGGGACGCGGGATCTGCGTCAGGCTGTAGAAGTTCTTCCAAATGCCACTGGGTTGTAATTCTTGAATTGTCATAGTTTTATATTTTAGTTAAACGATTGTAAATCTGTCAGTTTCTTGTATACGCCGTTCAGGGCGATGAGCTCGTCGTGATTGCCTCGCTCGAGGATCTTGCCTTTTTGGAGGACGATGATCTCGTCGGCATACTGGATGGTGGAGAGCCGATGGGCGATGACGATGGAGGTGCGTTGGCTCATCACCTTCGACAAGGCATCCTGGACTAAACGTTCCGATTCGGTGTCGAGCGACGAGGTGGCTTCGTCCAATATTAATATAGGTGGGTTCTTCAACACGGCGCGGGCGATGCTGAGGCGTTGCCGTTGGCCGCCGCTGAGGTTCATGCCACGGTCGCCGATGTTGGTGTCGTAGCCATGCTCCATCTCCATGATGAATTCGTGGGCGTTGGCAATCTTGGCAGCTTCCACGACAGCCTCCTTCGACACGTTCTCCATGCCGAAAGCGATGTTGTTGAACACCGTGTCGTTGAACAGGATACTCTCCTGGGTGACGATGCCCATTAATCCTCTTAGATCATTAATCTTGTAATCGCGGATGTCGTGCCCGTCAATCAGGATGTTGCCTTCGCTGACATCATAAAAACGAGGCAGCAGGTCAGCCAAGGTGGACTTGCCCCCGCCGCTTTCACCCACCAAGGCGATGACTTTCCCCTTGGGAATCTTCAAACAGATCTCTTTCAGGACATCGTCTTTTTCGTAATGGAAGCTGACGTTCTGATAACAGATTTCCTCTTTGAAGTCCTTGATTTCGATGGCGTTCTCCTTTTCGGTGATCACCTCGTCCTCATCCATGAACTCGAAGATGCGGTCGGCCGAGGCCACTCCTTTCTTGATGTTGAAATAGCCTTGGGCAAACGATTTAATAGGGGAGATGATCTGTGAAAAGACAATAATATAACTGATGAATCCAGCAGCACTTAAACTGCTGGTCCCACCGAGAATCATGTTGCCGCCAAACCAGAGCACGATGATGACCACGATGGCGGAGAGGAACTCGCTCATGGGGGAACTCATGTCGCGTTTGCGGTGCACGCCGAGCAGCGATCGGGAATACTCCTCATTCTGTTCGCCGAACTTTCTCCTGAGATACCCGATGGCGTTGAATCCCTTGATGATACGCAGTCCGGAAATCGATTCTTCGATGGTGGCGGTGAGGCCTGCCAGCCGGTTTTGGGTGTCCTTCGATTCTTTTTTCAAGGCCTTGCCAATGCGTCCGATGACGAGTCCGGCCACGGGCAGCAGCACAAGCACAAACAGGGTAAGCCGTGCGCTTTGGCTCAGCAGGAAGGCAAAGTAGAAAATGATGGTCAAGGGGTCTTTGATGAGGGTCTCGATCCAATTCAGGATGGAGGCCTCGACCTCTTGCACGTCGTTGGTGATGCGCGACATCACATCGCCTTTCTTCTGCTTGCCATAGTAGGAGAGCGGCAGCACCAGGATCTTGCCATACAGGTCCTGACGCAGGTCCTTGATGGTACCCACGCGGACCTTGGCCATGGTGTAGTAGGCGAAGAATCGTCCGATATTGCGGAAGAGGAAGGAGACGAGCATCACCACGCAGATGAAGACCAGGGCATAGCGATGTCCGTTTTCCACGATGATGCTGCTCATCACGTAGTTGAGGTAGCTCATCAGGTAGTCGGAGGTGAGGGCAAATTCAGGCTTGGCCACCACTTCGACGACTTCGGTCTGGAAGAGCAGGTTCAACAGGGGCACCAGCAGGGCAAAGGAAAACAGGGAGAAGAAGATCGTTACCAAATTGAAGATCAAATTCAGCAGCAGTGAGAACCAGTAAGGTCTCACGTAACCGAGAATCCGTTTGAACGACCTGCTCTTCGCCATGGCTTAATAGTTGAATCCTGTGTAGTTTTCCGGGGTGATGGCCATCAGCTCCATCTTGATTTCCTTGCTCACGGGCAAGCCCTTGATGAACTCGTCGATGGTCGCTTTGTCGATATGTTTATTGGTCCGGGTGAGGCCTTTCAGCAGTTCGTAGGCGCCTTCCACCTGCTCGCGACGCAAGATGGTCTGGATGGCTTCGGCCACCACGGCGTAGTTCTGCTGGAGGTCTTGGCAGATCTTGTCCTCGTTGAGCAACAGTTTGTCCAAGCCTTTGAGCAACGACTTGACGGCGATCAATGTATGGGCGATCGGCACCCCGATGTTGCGGGTGACGGTGGAGTCGGTGAGGTCGCGCTGCAGGCGGCTGATGGGCAGCTTGGTGCTCAGGAAGCCGAGCACGGCGTTGGCCATGCCGAGGTTGCCTTCGGCGTTCTCGAAGTCGATGGGGTTGACCTTATGCGGCATTGCCGAAGAGCCCACCTCGCCGGCTTTGATCTTTTGCTTGAAGTATTCCATGGAGACGTACATCCAGATGTCGCGCGACAGGTCGATCATAATGGTGTTCACCCGGCGCAGGGCGTCGAAGTAGGCGGCCATGTAGTCGTAATGCTCGATCTGCGTGGTGGTCTTTTGGCGTTTCAGCTTCAGGCTCTTCTCCACGAAGTTCTTGGCGAACGCGGGCCAGTCGATGTCGGGGTAGGCCACCTTATGGGCGTTCATGTTGCCTGTGGCGCCGCCGAACTTGGCCGTAAACGGCACGTTGTTGAGCATCTTCAGCTGGTCGTCGAGGCGCTCCACAAACACATAGATCTCCTTGCCGAGATGGGTGGGACTGGCGGGCTGGCCGTGGGTGCGGGCGAGCATCGGGATGTCGCGCCACTCCTTGGCCATGCCTTTCAGCTTGTCGATGACCTCCTCGATGGCAGGCTTCACCACAAGCTTATGGGCTTCCATCATGGAGAGCGGCACGGCCGTGTTGTTGATGTCCTGCGAGGTCAGGCCGAAGTGGAGGAATTCCTTCCATTTCTCGAGTCCCAGCTCGTCGAACTGACGTTTCAGGTAGTATTCCACCGCCTTCACGTCGTGGTTGGTGGTCTTTTCGATTTCCTTGATTTCCTCGGCGTCTTCGGTCTGGAACTCCTCATAAATGGCACGTAGGTCTTCGTAGTCGCCGTCGAAGTCTTCCAGCTGGGGCAGGGGAATCTCGCACAGGGCGATGAAATATTCCACCTCGACCATCACGCGGTAGCGGATCAGGGCGAATTCGGAGAAGAAATCATTCAGTTCGACGGTTTTGGAATGATACCGTCCGTCGATAGGGGAAATAGCCTTTAGGGGGTCCATTAATTCAACAATTTGTCATTTGAACCTAAAACATTCACAATCTTGTGGATGTAAAGCTTTTTCATATTGTCGCGGGCGGGACCGAGATACTTGCGGGGATCGAACTCGGCGGGTTTCTCGGCAAAGGCCTTGCGGATGGCGGCGGTCATGGCGAGACGGCTGTCGCTGTCGATGTTGATCTTGCACACAGCGCTCTTGGCGGCCTTGCGGAGCTGTTCCTCGGGAATGCCCACGGCAGCCTTCAGGCAGCCACCATTGGCGTTGATGGTATCCACTTCATCTTGCGGCACAGAGGATGAGCCGTGAAGCACGATGGGGAAGCCGGGCAGCTTTTTCTCGATGGCTTCGAGCACGTCGAAGGCCAACGGAGGAGGAACGAGGCGACCCGTGGCAGGATCCACAGTGCACTGCTCGGGAGTGAACTTATAGGCACCGTGCGAGGTGCCAATCGAAATAGCCAGGCTGTCCACGCCGGTCTTGGTGACGAAGTCGATGACCTCTTCGGGTTTGGTGTAGTGGCTCTCTTCGGCGGCCACTTCGTCTTCCACGCCAGCCAACACACCGAGTTCACCCTCGACGGTGACGTCGTATTGGTGGGCATATTCCACGACCTTCTTGGTCACGGCCACGTTCTCGTCATAGGGCAGGGCGGAGCCGTCGATCATCACCGACGAGAAGCCCATGTCGATGCATGATTTGCAAAGCTCGAAGCTGTCGCCATGGTCGAGGTGGAGCACAATCTCAGGATGGGCGCAGCCCAGTTCCTTGGCGTATTCCACAGCACCCTGTGCCATGTAACGCAGCAGCGTCTGGTTGGCGTAGTTGCGGGCGCCTTTCGACACTTGCAGGATGACGGGCGACTTGGTTTCGACCGCAGCCATGATGATGGCTTGCAGCTGTTCCATGTTGTTGAAGTTGAATGCGGGGATGGCATAGCCGCCATCGACTGCCTTGGCGAACATCGCTTTGGTGTTCACGAGGCCGAGTTCTTTATAGCTGATCATGATCGTTGAGTTAAAATAATCAAGCTACAAAGATACTAATTATTATCAAGAATTTGAGAAGCTGTTTTGATTTTTTTTAAAACGACTTCAAAGAATTAGCGTGGTTTTGTTACCAGCCTCCTCCGCCGCCGGCGCTGACCGTGGTGAGCATGGAGTTGACGTTGACCGTAACTGTTTGTCCGCCGGTGTAGGTGACGTTGCCCGTGTAATAGCCGTGGGTGTTGGTGCCGCCGCTGATGGTGCCATTGTACTTCACGGTATAGGTCTGGCCGGTCTGCAGCTGCGGGTCGGTGAAGAGCATGGTCATGCTGTTGCCGCCACCTCCGGGCCAACCCCCGCCACCACCGCTGGCGAAGTTGGGGCATTGATAGGTGCAGATCACGGTGCCGTCAGATTTTAGGATTTGGATGGCATAACCCGGTTGGGTGTTGATCTTCAAGCTGGGTTGGGTGCATACGCTCGAGGTGGGGTCGCTGGTGCCGCCGCCGGTGCCGATGCTGGTGCTTCCGGTGACCTTGAACTGGTTCCAGTCGCAGTCGAAGCCTTCCTCGGGAGAACGGGAGCCGTTGGAGATGTTGAACCCGCCGTTGATCTCCATGGTGCCATTGCTGTCGGTGCCGTCGTTGGCATCGCTATGGGCATAGTACACGCCGCCGTTGATGACGAGTTTCGAGGCGGCGTTGACGGCGTCGTCTTTCTTGGAGTAGGCCTCGATGTCGCCGCCGTTGATGGTGAGCGTGGCCTTGCTCTCGATGCATTCGCCGCCCTCGTTCTGGGTCTGGGTGCAGTTCACGCGGATGACGCCGCTGTTGATGGTGAGGTTGCCCCGGCTCTTGATGCCCTTGGGGTTGGCGTAGTCGCCTCCACCGCCCCAGGGTCCTCCGCCGCCTGACGTGACCGTGATGCGTTCGCCGGTAGTGGTGACGTTGAGGGTGAGGTCGTCGTTGTTGCCGCCTTCGGTGCCGATGACGAGCGAGGCGCTATTGCTGCTGGTGCCCACCTTGATGCCCTTGCCGCCCTTGCCGTTGCTGGTGAGGTTGAAGGTGCCGGCGCTGATGACCATGTTGCCATCGGAGCGCAGACAGGCCGAGGTGTACGAGTCCTTGGTGTTGCCACTCACGGTGTAAGCAGCGCCGTCGCCGTTGGTCTCGATGGTGAAATCACCTCCGGTAATGGTCATGGTCCCATCGCAGCTGATGGCCTTGCCGCCGTGGTTGCTGGTGGGCAGGGTGATGTCGAAGGTGCCACCATTAATGATGAGGTTGGCGTCGCTCTTGACGGCGGAACAATAGGCGGGGACGTTCTGGCTGTTGACGCTCTCAAGCACGGTGCTGCCCGAAGAAATGATGGTGAAGTTGCCGTCGTCGATGGTGAGGTCGCAGTCGGTCTTGATGCCTTTCGACATGTCGCCGGAATGCTCGATGGCTATGGTGCCGCCGTGGATGAACATGAGGCTGTCGGCTTTGATGCCTTTGCTATCCGCGCCTGAGCAATGGATGTCGAGCGAACCATCGTCCATGGTGAAGATCCCGGAGACCTTGATGCCACGGGCGCCTTCAGCGTTGGTGTGGATTTCGAGAGAGCCGTTTTGTACGGTGACGTCGCCCGAGACGTCGAGACCGTCGGAGCCGGCTGCCGCTATGTTGAGCGTGCCGCCGTTCCATATCACATGGCTGTTGCCGTGGATGCCGTCGCTGTCGGTGTCAGTGATCTGCAGGTTGCCGCCATTGACCGTCAGGGTGCCGTCCACGTTGATGCCGTGCTTGGCGTTGCCTGCCACTTGCAGGGTGCCCGTGCCGTTGATGGTGAGGTTGCCTGTGGCTTGCAGTGCCGCCTTGAGGCTGCTGTTGGCGTTGTCGGCGATGCCTGACGTGCCTTCCAGGGTCAAGGTGACGTTGTTTGCAGTGGCCAGGTTGACGGCGGCCGTGCTGCCCGAAGTCAGTGACAACTGGTTGAACGTGAGGTCGTAATCGCTGTTGCTATAGAGGGTCAATGAGCCGTTGGTCGAACTGCCTTCGATGCGGTAGCTGACACTGACCCTGGTGGAGTTGACGGTGACGTTGGCGCCGTTGTGGGTGACGCTCACGCCGTCGTCGACATACGGGTTGTCGATGCTGACCGCACTGCCGTTGTAGGTGATGGTGACGGCATCGCCTGGCTGCGGAGGCTCCTGAAGCACAAAGGTGATGCTGTCGAAAGCAGTGATGGGGAAGGCATTGTTGCCGTTGCTCGTATTAATTTGTAATGATGCGGGGTTGCTTCCCTGGAAAAGGATGTCCTGGATCTCGTTCACATTGTGTTGGTACATCACCTGCCCTGATTGATGCAGGTTGATGTAGTACTCCTGGGCTTGAAGGCCGATGCAGCCAGTCAATAATACCAATAGTAAGGCGATCTTCTTCATAGCTTCATCATTTTTAGGGTTTGACCGTCAATATGGAGAAGATACATCCCTTCGGCGAGCTCGCTGATGTCGACGCTCATGCCTTCCGAGGCTTCAAATGCCTTGACCAAACGTCCGTCGAGGGTGTAGACACGTGCCAGACAGGTGTTTTTCAAATGGTTGATTATAAAGCTGTTGTGGATTGGGTTGGGAATCAGCTGCAAGGAGCTCTCGGCGTTTTCGTCCATGCTAGTAATCTCAGTGCATACCAGTTTGCGCACCTCGGAAAGCTCGAACGTTACGGGGGTGCCGGTGCCGTCGTCGATCACAAGCCGTTCGCCGTTTTCAAAATACATCCGTCCCTCGTCGGTCATCGGGAAAGACTGTTCCGTGCCGTTAAGGTTGGTCACGACCAAGGTGACGTTCTGCGCCTTCCCGTGAAGCATGAAGCCTGCCAACAGGGATAGCAATAGTACTATGTTTTTTGTTCTCATGGAGGGTGAGTTTTACTATTTCAAAACTACAAAGATACGAATTTATTTTGATAATCTTTTGGGAGAATTGCCAAAAAAAGCCGTAAATTTGCCACTTTATGGCTGAAAGACCTACGAAATATCACCTTGGCCTGCTTCGGGCTTTGCTCCTCGTACCGTTCATGCTGCTCGGTAGCTGCAGGTTGCTGAACTTCTTCCGGCCCGAGGTGGAGCCGTTCGAGGAGATTCACTTGGAGGCCAAGTTGGACATGGAAGCGCTAAACCATTATTACGACTCGCTCCGCCTGTTGGAGCGAGGACGTTTTCACGACCCGTGCGAATGGATGCTTCAGGAGGAATGGGATTCGGTCCTGAGGACGTTGAGTCCTGCGGTGAGTTTCACCGACCTGCTGGCCGACAGCATCATCGACTACGCCCGTACCTTCATGGGAGTGCCTTACAAACATGGGGGCAACGGCCCCAAGATTTTCGACTGTTCGGGATTCACCCTCTATGTGTTCCGCCATTTCGGCTACGCGCTGAAACGCTCCGTCGAGGGACAGGTCCGCGACGGCTGGAAGGAGATCGACGACACCGTTGAACTCCGTCGGGGCGACCTGGTGTTTTACGGGGGACGGAAAAACATCAGCAGGTTGGGTCACGTGGGCATCGTGGTCGACAATTATCCCGAAGAACACTACTTCACCTTCATCCACGCCACGGTGAAGCTCGGAGTCACCATCTCCAGATCCACTGAAAAATATTACCGAATACGTTATTTGACCGCTTGCAGGGTACTGCCCGAATAATATCATGAAAACCATTCATTACATCCTTTGCTTTCTGCTTTTTGCGATGCCCCTCACGCTTGGGGCCCAGACCGAACATCCCGCCCTTGGCACCAAGGTGAGCTCAGCCGACGGCAAGTTCTCCATCACCTTGGTCAACAAAAAGCAAAACTTCTCCCGTGCCGATGCCCAGACCCTTGACAAGGACATCCGCTCGCCGAAATCGGTCAACATCCACCCCAACGGGATGAAATACTACGTCAACTCGCTCGAAGGCGGCAAGACCGTGGTGTATGAGACCGGCAGCAACGACAAACTCAAGGTCATTGAACATGATTTCACCGAGGCCGATTCGCTGCTGTGGTCGAAACCTTCAGGGCTGTTTCCCTTCACCCATTATACGAGAAAACTCAACACCTTCCGCGGCAAACCCGTCGAGAGCGCCTTCTCGCACGAGGGACGTTACCTCTGGGTGCCTTATTACAGGAGGAGCTACGACATCAACGCGCAAGATCCCTCAGCAGTGGCAGTCATCGACACCCGCACTGACTCCATCGTCCGGCTTATGGAGACGGGACCGCTGCCCAAGATGGTCGCTGTGTCGGGCGACAACCGTTATGTGGCCATCACCCACTGGGGCAACAACACGGTGGGAATCATCAACATCACAGGCCCCAACCCTGAGGATTGGTTCTACGAGGACTGCGTCACCGTGCAGCGGAAGCTCAACCTCAACTACAGCCTCACCACCTCTGTCAACCGTGATGTCGATAGCGGACTCTGCCTGCGTGGCACCGTATTCACCCCCGACGGACGTTACCTGCTGGTGGGCTGCATGGGCGGCAACGGCGGCATCGCGGTCCTCGACTTGAGCGACTTCAGCTATCTGGGTCAGGTCTATGGCATGAAGACCAATCTGCGCCATATCGTTATCAGAAATGGATATATCTACCTGAGTATCAATAAAGAAGGATGTGTTCAACGCCTGCCTATGGAAACGCTTTATGAGGCCATCGGCCAGATGGAGCATGGCAAGGTGACGGTGAAGGACTGGGAAAACTGCAAAGTGGCCCCTGGTGCACGGACCATCGACATCACACCTGACGGACGGTATGTGGTGGCGGCATGCAACTCCGGCAGCCGTCTGGTGGTGGTCGACACCGAGAGCTTTACCGAGATCGCGCGCATCAAGGCCGACTCCTATCCGGTGGGTCTGGATATCTCCAAAGATGGCCGGTACGTCTACACCACCTCGCAAGGCCGCGACGGCATGGGAGGCAACTGCGTGGATATCTATCTGATGGAGTATTGAATCAAAGGAATGGCCAGCATCAGGAAGGTGTCGTATTTCATGCTGTCAGGGTCGATGCGGCGCAGGTCCCTGTAGGTGCAGATGTCGACATGGACGGGGTCCGATGGGTTTTTCTTCAACTGCTTCCGGTAATTGTTTTTGTTGGCGCCGAACATGCGCTCGTCGCGGATGCGTTCCTGTTTGTTGAGCGGCCGGAACCCCATGATGAGCTTCTCGGTCAACCACCGGGCGTGTTCGCTCCTCGAATAGGCTTCGATGTGTTTCTCGCTCAAGTATTCCATTCTTATATCAAAACAATCGGCGCAGAACACATTCGACAAACCGTTTTTCACGCTGATGTGATCATTCTCCCATTTTTTGGGGTTGATCAAAGGATTGGTGTTTTTGTTCAACAGCCTGTATTGGAAGGCGTCGAGTGCCATGGCATATCGGCTGGGACTGTGGATGTCCTCGGCCGGCAGGTTGTCGATGAGCGTTCCCACGGAATAGATCCTGTCGGCGATCACCGCCTTGCGTGTGTCGATGCTGTAGACCGCTTCTTGGCTTTTCGATGCGAGGAATTTTTGAACTTCCTCCTCTGAGATGACGAGGGCCCCGTCGGCATCATCCTGGTTCCATTCCTCCACCACGGTCAACTCGATGTCAGAGAAGGCGTCCCCTTGGTCCGACCGCACTCCGAAAACCGAGCAATGGCAATGGTAGGGGAGATTGCCCAAATATTCCTCTTTGACCAACTTGTCAAAAATCTGCCTGTCGTGGCTTACGATGGTGATGACCGCCCGGTTGCCGTCCTTTTCATCGTCGAAATTGGGGAAATGCGCCGTCAAAGCGAGTGTCCTGACGATGGAAAGCATCAGCGGGGAGTCGCTCGTTACCACTACCTTCAGATGGTTGGCGGAATCCGGCCCGATGGATACCTCCTTCAGCTTGTCGAGGACGTAGGCTCGGGCTTCGTACCAGTGTCGGATGGTCTCGGGTGAAAACGGGGAGCCGTCCTTCCGTTTCAAATACTCAAAAGGTTTTTCCAGTTGAAGTTTCATTGCTCCGCCTCCTTTACGTTATGAGCCAGTCGGTAGTCGAAACTTGACGGTTTTTGGTACAGCCTCAAGCCGAACCAGTCAAGCGTTTCCACGATATGCTCCATGATTTGGGATTGTTTCCACTCAAATGACGCAAAACCGCCGTCCATGATATACGCGTACACCTGTAAGGGCAAGCCGTTCTCGACGGGTTCGAGCCAGCGGACGATCAGCCACGGGTATTGCGAGATGTCGGGGTGGTTCATGAGAAGATGGTACAGAAACAGTCGGTATAACTGGGCGTTGAGGACGCCTTCGTGGATTTCCTCCTCGGGAAGATAACGCATCACTTCGTCGTGCTGTTTCAGCTGTTCGGCCTCTTCAGGGGAGAGGGGGTGGAACATGCTCGTTTCCAGGATGAAATCCTTGGTCATCTGTCGCCCGTAGGTCTTTCCTTTGGCCAGGTTTTGGAGGTTGACGAAATGGTCGGAGTGAAGGGCGCTGATGGGGATGGTGGAGGTGGTGGTGTCCCAGTTGTAGATGGTCACTGTGGTCAGCGACACTCGGTTCACCACACCGTCGACATGATATTTGGGCACTTGGATCCAGTCGTCGATGGCCAGCAGGTGGTGGAGTCGCAGGTGGATGAAGGCCAGGGCGCCTTTCACCTTGTCTTGGAAGATCCAGGCCAGCACGCCGCCGACGACGCCAAAAACGAGCGTGTTCTTCTCGGTCATTTGAATGTTGAAAATGGCGATGACACCGATAATCCAAAGTCCGATGATAATGAGGATGGAGATTTGGCACCATGTGATGCCGCTCTCGTTTTTACGCAGGTTGTAGATGTTGGTCAGGGTGTTGCACACGCTGAAAGCAAGCAGTGCGAACGCCGTCAGGGCCGCCACCAGCAAAATGGGTGAGATATGCTTGAATGCGATGTAGGAGAAGACGGTATTGATCAAAAACAGCAGAAAAACAATGGTTAAGACCCAACCGGCTGTATGGGTCATCGCTCCCAGCAGTTGCGTGAAGAAGCGGTCGGATGAAAGCCATTTTTTGCTTAGCCTATTCATTGGTGAAAAATTGGTGTTATCGAATCATTTCAACGGCAAAAATAGCATTTTTCCAAAATATTCACTAGTATTGCACCCGAATTTTGGTTTTATGACGCTGCATCAGTACTACATCTTCCTTATCGTGATGGCTGCCATCGCCGCAGTGGTGTATGTGAGCCTGTTTTTTGTGGATGCCGGTTACGGCAAGTTTTATGACAAGAAATGGGGTCCGGCGGTCAACAATAAATTGGGCTGGGTGCTGATGGAAGCTCCCGTGTTCATCGCCATGCTGGTGCTGTGGCTCTGCTCCGACAGGCGTGGCGACTTGGTGCGGCTGGCATTCCTGTTCCTCTTTGAGCTGCACTATTTTCAGCGTTCCTTCGTGTTTCCCTTCCGCTTGCGCGGCCACAGTGTAATGCCCCTTTCCATCATCCTGATGGGTGTGACCTTCAACGTGCTCAACGCCTTGATGCAGGGCGGCTGGATTTTTTATATCTCACCCGATAATTATTACGGTTCCGACTGGCTCACCTCACCGAAATTCATCACTGGCTTCCTGATCTTCATCATCGGTCTGTATATCAACATCCAGTCCGACGACATCATCCGCAACCTCCGCAAGGAAGGCGATTCCAGGCATTATCTCCCCAAGGAGGGGATGTTCCGCTACGTCACCTCGGCCAACTACTTCGGCGAGTTCGTCGAGTGGGTGGGGTTTGCCGTGCTCACCTGGTCGTGGGCGGGCGCGGTGTTCGCATGGTGGACCTTCGCCAACCTGGCGCCTCGGGCCCATCGCATCTACGATGCCTACCGCAAGGAGTTCGGCGCTGAACTCGACACGAAGAAAACCAAACGTTTCATTCCTTTTATCTGGTAAACTATGGAATCCAAGATATTCACCCCTTGTCAGATCGGCCCTGTCACCCTGCGCAACAGGGTGATCCGCTCGGCGGCTTTCGAGAACATGGCCTATGGCAACCGTCCTTCACAGGATTTGTTCAACTACCACGTGGCGGTTGCAAAAGGTGGCGTGGGTATGACCACGGTGGCCTATGCCTCGGTGAACCGTTCGGGCCTCTCGTTTGACGGACAGCTGTGGATGCGCGAGGAGATCGTGCCCGAGCTTCGTCAATTGACCGACGCCATCCACGCCGAAGGCGCCAAGGCCTCCATCCAGCTGGGCCATTGCGGCAACATGACCCATCGAGCCACCTGTGGCTGCACGCCGGTGGGCGCTTCGAGAGGCTTCAACCTCTATTCGCCGACCTTTGTACGGAAGCTTCACAAGAAGGAGATCTACGACTTGGTGAAGGACTTCGGTCATGCCGTGAACCTGGCCCGTGAGGCGGGTTTCGACTGTGTGGAGATCCATGCGGGCCACGGCTATCTGATCAGTCAGTTCTTGTCGCCATACACCAACCATCGTCACGACGAGTTTGGCGGCTCGCTGGACAATCGGATGCGTTTCATGCGTCTGGTCATCGAGGAGGTGATGCACCAGGCCAAGGACGATCTAGGGGTGGTGGTTAAGGTGAACATGCACGACGGCTTCCGCCGTGGGATGCAGCAGGACGAATGCCTCCAGGTGGCGCAGGAGTTGGAGCGGCTCGGCGTCCACGCCCTGGTGCTGACGGCCGGCTTCGTGAGCAAGGCCCCGATGGAGGTGATGCGCGGAGCGATGCCACTGAAGACCATGGCTTATTACATGGACACCAAGAAGTTCTGGTGGCTCAAGGCGGGATTGGCTGTGGCAGGCCGATGGATGGTGCCCACGGTGCCTTACAGCGAGGGGTATTTCCTCGACGACGCCAAGGTGTTTAGGGCCCATTTGAAATTGCCATTGATTTATGTGGGCGGCTTGATTTCGAAGGAGAAGATGGAGGAGGTGCTCGACGCGGGGTTCACGGGCTTGCAGATGGCGCGTGCCTTGGTGCACGACACCGACTTTGTGAACAAGCTGCAGCGTGGCGAGCTCACCCGCAGTGGCTGCAAGCATTCCAATTACTGTATCGGCCGCATGTACACTTTGGAGATGAGGTGCCATCATTGTGTGGAGCATCTGCCGGAGAAGCTGCAGCGTGAAATCGACGGAGCGGAAAGGACTTTGTGATGGCGTGGGCGTTGATTACCGGTGGCAGTTCGGGGATGGGCTTGGAATACGCCCGTCAGTTGGCGGCGAAAGGCTATGACCTGGTGCTGGTGAGCAACAGACAGGAAGAGTTGGAGCAGGCTGCGGAGGAGCTTACAAGTGCTTCGAAAGCGCTCTCACCGTCGAATCCTGTCAAGGTCGTTACCCGATATCAGGATCTCTCGCTCAACGATGCTGCCGACGAGCTGTTTTCGTTCTGTCAGGCTGAAGGTATCGATATCGACCTTCTTATTAATAATGCCGGCATGTTCTTATTCGAGGAACTTACGCTCGACAATGAGCAGAAGGCACTGGCAATGATGCAGTTGCACATGTATACGCCTACCCGCTTATGCCTCTTGTTTGGCGATGCGATGAAGCAGCGCGGTCATGGCTACATCCTAAACATGTCGTCGATGGCCGCCAAGTTGCCATGTCCAGGGATTGCTATCTATTCAGCCACTAAGGCCTATTTAAAGAGCTTCGGCAAATCCTTGTATTTTGAGATGCGACCGTATGGGGTGGGGGTGACCACTGTATGTCCCGCGGCCATTGCCACACCTCTTTATAAGTTGAAGCCTTCGCTGCTGAAGTTGGGTGTCAACCTGGGTGTGATCGGTACGCCTCATTGGTTGGTGCGCCGTGCGCTTCGGGGTCTTTTCAGGAGGCGCCGTGTGGTGAAGCCCGGTTTGATGAATTATTACTTGCCGCCGTTGATTGCCATCTTGCCGCATTGGCTGGTGGCCCGGTTGTGGCAGAAGTACAAATAAACTTCAATTGGTTTTTCAAAATTTTTTCTATCTTTGCCCGTTTTTTGAAAAACTAAATATCACAAAAAATGGATCTGAGTAAAATTGTAACCATAGCCGGCCGCCCGGGACTGTTCCAAGTGAAGTCCCAATCCGTCGGAAAAATCATTGTTGAATCACTCATCGACGGCAAATGCAGCCCGGCATTCCTGCGCGAACGCATGAGCTCCCTCGAAGAGATCTCCATCTATTCGGTCGACGAAGACAAACCCCTCAAGGAAGTCTTCCGCGGCATCCACGACAAAATGGGCGATAAGGTCGACTTCGACTATAAGAAAGCCTCGAACGACGAGCTCCGCGCCAAATTCCTCGAAGTGATGCCCGACCACGATCAGGACGCCGTGTATCCTTCCGATATGAAAAAGGTGTTCCAATGGTATCAGATACTCATGGACAAAGGCCTGCTCGACTTCACCGAAGAGCCCGCCGCTGAGGAACCCGCAGCCGAAGAAGCCCAACCTGAAGCTGAGGCCTGATGAAACAAATTGCCGATTTCACCCTCGTCGGGAAAGAATGCTACGGGACATCCGTCCTGCTGCGGCTTCGTGATGAACAGCCACTGCCGGAGATCGTCCCGGGTCAGTTTGTGCAGGTGCGCGTGGACGACTCGCCGAGCACCTACCTGCGCCGCCCCATCTCCATCCACGACGTGGATGTGGCCAACCATGAGATCAGCCTGCTGGTGCAAATGGTGGGGGAGGGAACGCGACATCTGGGCGCGGCCAATGTGGGAGACCAACTTAACCTGGTGCTTCCTCTGGGCAACGGCTATACGCTGCCTACAAAAGGCGAACGCGTGCTGCTCGTCGGCGGTGGCATCGGCATTGCTCCGCTCTATTACTTGGCCAAAACCATGGCACTTAAAGGCGTGAAGCCGACGTTTTTGCTGGGCGGAAAGAAAGCCGCCGACCTTGTCAGGGTGGACGCCTACAGCTCAATAGGAGAGACGCTGATTACCACCGAAGACGGCTCGCTGGGCGAGAAAGGTATGGTGACCATGCACTCGGTGTGGCAGCAACGGCAATTCGATAAAATATACGTCTGCGGTCCCAAGCGGATGATGATGGCAGTGGCCGACATCGCCCGCGCCAACAACGTGTGGTGCGAGGTCTCACTCGAACACATGATGGCCTGCGGCCTGGGTGCCTGCCTCTGCTGCGTCGAAGACACTGTCGAGGGCAACCTCTGCGTGTGCAAGGAAGGGCCGGTGTTTAATACAAGGAGGTTGAAATGGTGAACATGACCATCGATTTGGGTCGCGGCCTGGTGCTGCGCAACCCCGTGATGACGGCCTCGGGGACCTTCGGCTACGGCGAAGAGTACACCGACTTCGTCGACCTGGCCCAGCTGGGCGGCATCATCGTGAAAGGTACCACCCTCAACCCCCGTCAGGGCAACCCCTATCCCCGCATGGCCGAGACCCCCTCGGGCATGCTCAACTGCGTGGGACTGCAAAACAAAGGGGTACCCTATTTCATCAATACCATCTACCCCCGCATCAAGGACTTCGACACCAACGTGCTGCTGAACCTCTCTGGATCCACCCTGGAGGATTACGTCCGCGGCGCGGAGATGATCAATACACTTGACAAGATTCCAGCCATCGAACTGAATGTGTCGTGTCCCAACGTGAAACAAGGAGGCATGGCCTTCGGCGTCACCTGCGCCGGCATCACCCAGGTGGTCTCAGAGGTGCGTAAGGTGTATCACAAGCACCTCATGGTGAAGCTCTCACCCAATGTGACCAACATCGCCGAGATCGCCCTCGCCGCCGAGGCTGCAGGCGCCGACTCGGTATCCTTGATCAACACCCTCATGGGAATGGCCATCGACGCCGAACGCCGCCAACCGAAGCTCTCCATGGTGACCGGCGGACTGTCGGGCGCCTGTGTGAAACCCGTCGCCCTTCGCATGGTGTGGCAGGTGGCCAAGGCAGTGAAGATCCCCGTAGTGGGTCTGGGAGGCATCAGCAACGCCACCGACGCCGTCGAGTTCATGCTGGCCGGCGCCTCCGCCATCGAGATCGGCACCGCCAACTTCATCGACCCCGCCATCTCCGCCAAAGTCGCCGACGGCATGAGGGATTACTGCGAAAGGCATGGATTCCAGAAAGTTTCCGAATTGATCGGTGCTCTCGAGGGGTAAAAAGGTCCAAGACTTTTATTATTAGTATTCGACGCTCCTTTGGTTCTCTTTTGGGGTTCCTTGGTTTTGTTGCTAAGACACCTGATTTTATGAAAAAATATGGCCTTGATGGTGAATCGTTCACGGTTTCTTATGGTACTATTTCAAGGCATTTTGGGAAGGATCCAGACCATAGTCTAACGATTGAAACTTGGGCACAACTGCCCTGCGGCTATTACTATTCCATTTGCTATCACTGAATATTATGAGGATAAAAAGCGAACTAGAAAAAGAGGTTACCGACTCTATACCCAAATACAATTCGGTTCGGGGTATGTTGTTGTAGGAGTTGATGTAAAGTTGGCGGGAAGAGATTTCGAATCAGAGGTCGAAATCTACCGAGATGAAAAAATCAATCCCCAACAAGCGGCACTTCTTAAGAGGCCCAATTCCTCTCAATATCCGTCCATCGGGGATTCTGATTGCAAAAATAAGTAGTTTATTTGAACTACGCAAGCGCTTTTCTTGTTTTTTTTCTATCTTTGTAACATGAAAACTAATGTCAATCTGCAACCATACAATAGCTTTGGCTTCAATGTAATCGCCAAGCACTTCGTCGAAATCAACGATGCACGGGAGCTGGATCGGCTTTTCCATACCCCCGAATATAAACAAGAACCTCATCTTATCCTTAGCGGCGGTAACAATATTCTGTTTACCAGTGATTTCTATGATGGCATCGTCATCCTGATGAATAACAAAGGCATCGAAACTGTGGCCGATGATGGCGAGAAAGTCGTTGTCCGAGCTCAAGCCGGAGAAGATTGGCCCGGGTTTGTGAAGAAGATGGTGGAGAAGGGTCTCTATGGTGTCGAGAACCTTGCTCACATTCCAGGTAAAGTAGGCGCCGCACCCATACAGAACATCGGGGCTTACGGCATGGAACTCAAAGACAGCTTCCTGAAATGCGAAGCCGTCGATCTGGAGACAGGCCGCAAACGCGTCTTTGACAACAAAGATTGTATGTTCGGATACCGTAATAGCATCTTTAAAGGAAAGTTACGAGGACAGTTTATCATCACCTCTGTTGATTTTCAATTATTTAAACATGGGGAGCTGAAGTTGGACTACGGAAACATTAAGTCATATCTGAACGAGCACGGTATGGAACAGCCTGCCCTGCAACAGCTCCATGATGCCATCTGTGCCATACGTGATGCAAAACTGCCTGATCCAAAATCCATCGGCAATGCGGGTAGTTTCTTCAAAAACCCCGTCATCAAAGCATCAGAGTTCAAAGCCCTGAAGCAACGGTTTCCCAGCATCCCTTCGTATGAAGAACCTGATGGAAAGGTGAAAGTCCCGGCAGGATGGCTGATCGAACAGGCTGGCTGGAAAGGCTGGCAAGATGAGCATGTAGGTGTGTATGAAAAGCAGGCCCTTGTGTTGGTGCACCTAGGCAACGGCAAAGGCGAGGATATACTTTATCTGGCCAAACAGATTCAGAAATCGGTGGAAGAGAAGTTTGGGATTAAGATAGAACCAGAAGTGAATTTTGTTTAATTTTGGGTTGCTATGAAACGCGTTATCGTATCGGTCATCAACGACCTGGTCACCGACCAGCGAGTCAACAAATCGTGCCTCACACTGCAAACCATGGGGTACGAGGTGCTGTTGGTAGGCCGCCGGCAACGCAAAAGTCCCCCCATGGATGAACGGCCGTATGCGACAAAACGGATGAAACTGCTCTTCGAGAAAGGACCGCTGTTTTACGCTGAATTCAACACCCGTCTGTTCTTCTTCCTGCTGTTCCACAAAGCCAACCTCTTGTTGTCGAACGACTTGGATACTGCCCTGCCGAATTATTTCATCTCCCGCCTGAAAGGCATCCGGATGATCTACGACAGCCACGAGTATTTTACCGAGACGCCGGAGTTGGTCGATCGACCGAGGGTGCAACGGGTGTGGAAACGCATCGAAGGCTTTGTGGTCCCCAAACTGAAGGAGATGATCACCGTGTGCGACAGCATCGCGGAGTTGTTTGAGCAACAATACGGGGTGAAATGCCATGTGGTGCGCAACATCCCGGCTAGGGCGGCACTTCCCCCGAAAGGTGATCCCCAAGCTCTGGGGCTGCCTGTGGACAAACATCTTTTGGTGCTTCAAGGTTCGGGCATCAACATCCAACGCGGTGCGGAAGAGCTGGTGGAAGCCATGCAGTATCTCGACGACTGCTTCCTGATGGTCATTGGTGGCGGCGACGTGCTGCCTACGTTGAAGCAAATGGCCCATGACCTCCACATCGACGACCGCATCAAGTTCCTCCCAAGGATGCCTTACCAGCAGATGATGGCCTACACGCAGCTGGCGGAGCTGGGCTTTGTGCTCGACAAGGACACCAACCTCAACTACCGGTTCTGCCTGCCCAACAAGCTGTTCGACTTCATCCAGGCCGGCGTCCCCGTAGTGGCATCCAACCTGGTGGAGGTGGGAAAAAACATCAAGAAATACCATATCGGGTTGTTCATCCCCGACCACGACTCCAAGTCCATCGCAGCCACCATCCGTCAAGGATTGGACGATGCCGGGCAACGTGCCTTGTGGCAACAGGGACTGGCTCGTGCCGCCGAGGAACTCTGCTGGGAGAATGAACAACAAACGCTGATTGAAATCTACAAACACTATGAATGACTCTGATTATCACCTACATGTGATTGCTTTCGACGTGCCTTATCCTGCCAACTACGGTGGGGTGATCGACGTGTTCTACCGGGTGAAAGCCCTCTCGGAAGCAGGCGTGAAGGTGCATCTGCATTGCTTTGAATACGGCAGGGGCCATGCCGAGGTGCTCGACCGCTGCCATGAGGTGAAATACTATAAGCGCGACACTTCGTTTTGGAAACAGCTCCGCCGTGAGCCATACGTGGTGGCCTCCCGCCGCTCCGAAGCGCTGGCCCAGGACCTGCTGAAGGACGAATACCCGATCCTATGCGAGGGCCTGCACACCACAGCCATTCTGGGTGATCTAAGGTTCAAAAACCGTAAGATCTTCGTCAGGGCACATAACGTGGAACACGACTATTACCGTTTCCTAGCCGAATCGGAGCCGACCTGCTGGAAACGCTGGTTCTATCGGATGGAATCACGCAAGCAGAAACGCTATGAGCCGATCCTGCAACGGGCGGCCGGCATCTTCGCCATCACCCAGGCCGACACGGATTACTTCAACGCGCATTATGGCAAGACCGTGCTGGTGCCGGGCTTCAGCGCGCTGAGCCGCGTGTGCTCCGAGACGGGGAGGGGCGACTACGTGCTCTATCACGGCAAGCTCTCGGTGCCGGAGAACAAAAAAGCCGCCGAATGGCTGGTGGAGCAGGTGTTCTCCGAACTGAACATCCCCTGTGTGGTCGCTGGACTGAACCCACCGGACAGTCTCAGGAAACTTTGCGAGCGTTATCCGAGAGTGTCACTCAAAGCCAACCTGGGCGACGCCGAGATGATAGACCTGATCCGCAATGCCCAAGTCAACGTGATGGTCACCGACCAACCTACAGGCTTGAAGCTGAAACTCTTGAATGCGCTCTACAACGGTCGGTTCTGCCTGGTCAACGACGATATGGTCCGTGGTACCGACCTGGGCCAGTTGTGTGTGGTAGCTGAAACTCCGGAGCAATTCATCAACGAAATCAAAAGATTGATGAAAGAGGATTTCACCGAGGACGACATCGAAGAACGCAACGAGGCGTTAAAGGATCTTTACCAGAACGAGAAGAACGCCCAATTAATCGTAAATACTGTCTTCCTCACTCCTCACTCCTAACTCCTAACTCCTCACTCTACCCTAGAGCAGATGAGTTGGTGGTTCTCGCATTTGAGAATCCTTCCTGGGTATTTCTGTATCAACCCGTAGTTGTGGGTCGCCATCAGCACAGCAGTGCCGCTTTCTGCGATTTTCAACAACACCTTCAATACATCCAGGGTTGTCTCGGGGTCGAGGTTGCCGGTGGGCTCGTCGGCGAGGATGACATCGGGGTCGTTGAGCAAGGCGCGGGCGATGGCCACCCCTTGGCGTTCGCCGCCCGAGAGGTTGTAGGGCATGCTCTTGCGTTTGTCGCGTAGCCCGACCTTCTCAAGCACCTCGTCGATGCGGTTGCTGATCTCGTCATCGTCGTACCATCCAGTGGCCCGCAGTACGAACTCGAGGTTGGCCTCCACGTTGCGGTCGTCCAACAGCTGGAAGTCCTGGAACACGATGCCCAACTTGCGCCTTAGGTAGGGAATCTCCTTGCGGCTGATGTCGGTGAGGTCGAAGCCGGCCACGTTGACGATGCCGTCGTCGGAAGGCAACTCGGCATAAAGGGTCTTCAGCAACGACGACTTGCCGCTGCCGGTCTTGCCGATGAGGTAGACGAATTCGCCTTTGCCAATGCTGAAGGTGACGTTGGAGAGGACGATGTTGTCGCGTTGATAGATGGTCGCGTTGACCAGTTCGATGATGTTGTCCATGGTCGATCAGTTATGCATGGGTTTCAGCAGGTCGTTCACGGTCTTCACTGGGTTGAAGGTCTCGATGGGCACCTCCACGAAGAGGGTGATCCAGTCGGCCATGGCCCCGTTCCACAGTCCAGGCAGTTCCAACGCCTTCAGCTCGCGGCCGTCTTTCGACTTGCTGGAGACGAAGCCGGTGTTGGGGTCGACGTAGTCGGTGAGGTTGAACGCCTCGCCTTTGTAGTTCCAGCAGCCGCACACCAAGTCGACGGGGTTGAAGTGGGTGGATCCTTGGAAGATGGCTTCCTGGCTTTCGTTGCCGTGGTTGATCTGCGACGACTCGATGATCTGCAGTGACACCTCGTCGTCCTGGTTCTTCACCCAGAAAGGTCCGCCGCCGGGTTCGCCCTCGTTCTTCACCATGCCGCAGATGCGCATCGGGCGGTTCAGGCGTTCATAGAGGAAGTCGGTCTTCTCATACACATCGTAACGCTCCACAAACTCGGGGATATCGATCATCAGCTGCTCGCGGGCGAAGCGCGTCATCTCCTGGAGCTCTTCTTCGGTGACGTCGCCGCTGTCGAGCAACTCGAGATACTCGAAGGTCTGCTGCTGCAACTTCAACAGCAGTCCGGCCAGTACCTTTTTATAAGTGACGGTGGTTTCCACCCGGGTCTCCGGCACAATGTTGTCGATGTTCTTGATGAAGACGATCTCCTGGGCGAGGTCGTTGAGGTTTTCAATCAATGCGCCATGGCCTCCGGGACGGAACAGCAGTTTGCCGTCCTTCTCGCGGAACAGCTCGCCGTTGGCGTCGATGGCCACCGTGTCGGTCGAAGGCTTCTGGCAGGAATAGGTGATGTCGTATCGGACGCCATTTTTTATCTCATAGCTGTCTTTCAAGGCGCCTACGGTCTGCTTGAACGGCTCCTCGTGTTCGGGGGAGACGGTGAAATGCAGCCTGGCCACGCCCGCATTGTCGGTGGCGTAACGGGCGGCTTCCACCAGGTGTTCTTCCAACGCGAGGCGGTCGAAATGCTCGTAGTGATGGAACTTGAGCAGGGCTTTGGGTAGCTTGCCATAACCCAAACCGTCTTCCAGGAGCAGGGCTTTCACCACTTCCACTTTGCGGCCATCACCGATCATAGCTTCGATGTCAGTGCCGTAAAGCCGTTTCACTGCCTCGTTCAAGTCGTTGAAGAAGGCGAAGCTGTGGATATGTGCGAAGAAGATGTCGGTGAATTGGGTCTCCACACCGTTTTCGATGAAAGTGAAGAGGTCCTTGAACATCCTCGACGCTGCGCCCGAGGCAGGCACGAACTTGGTGAACTGGTAGTATTCCTTGTCCTCGTCGAAGGCGCGGTTCATGGCTTCGACTTGTTCGGGACCCATCCTGAGAATGCCGTCGCCGATGGTGGCGGGTCGGATGAGCTTGACGTAGGCGGTGCCCCGTTTCAGCTGGGCCACCTGCTGTTCCACTTGTTCTTCAGTGACATTGCGTTCTTGGATCTGATTTAAATCTTTTTGACTTAGCATAGCTATGATCTTTTTTGCAAAGATAAAAAAAGTATCTTTGCTGGCTAGACAAAAGAAACTAAATTGTTATGAACAGCACTTTGAAGGTCATCACTGCTTTTTTGCTGACGCTGGTTGTCGCAGTGGGCTGTAAGCCGGACGAGCCTCTTCCTATCGATGATCCAGATGAACCGGTTGTCTTGGATGGCTGTGTTGACCTTGGCCTGCCAAGTGGCACTTTGTGGGCCGTTCGCAATTTGGGCGCCGAGACGCCTGAAGACCGTGGCGACTATTACGCTTGGGGTGAGACCGTGACGAAAGACCTCTACGATTGGAAATCATACAAATACTGCATATACGACAAGGAGCAATATCTGTTAACCAAGTACTGCACCGATTCGTCATTGGGATTCAATGATTTTGTTGATGATAAAACTGTATTGGAACTTGCCGACGATGCCGTCACGGCCAACTGGGGCGAAGACTGGCGTATGCCTACCCGTGAGGATTGGGAGGAACTGCTCCAGAATACCACTTGGTCGTGGATCACCCAAAATGGCGTGGAAGGTGGGTTGCTGAAAGGCGAAAACGGTAACAGCCTCTTCCTACCTGCCACCGGTTTCTGCCTCGATAACGGTCCCATCTGCACAGGCCTTGGCATTTATTGGTCGAGCACACTCCAAACCAGCAGCCAGGTTAGCGCCTGGAGCTTCCACTTCGATTATGAGGAGTGCCACGTGTGCGGCACCTACGAACGCAGCCGCGGACAGTGCGTCCGGGCAGTGCGAGTTTGTCAGTAAAGCAACCCAAACATCCAAAGTGGGATTTTGTTTCCATAGCCCACTTCGGTTTCGTCAATGGCTAAATAACTGTTGGAAATGTCTTTGATTTGGTCAAAGCTTTTCTTGCGCCCGCCGACTTCAAACAAGTACTTTCCATCCACAAGGAAATCTCCCATTGGAGGATAAGTCACTTGATGCGACTGGCTCAACTGGTTTAGGAAGAACAACTCCCGCACCGTGCCTGTGTTGGACTGCATGGAGAAAGCGTTCATGAGGTTAGTGTTGTTGAGGTAGATTTTCTCGGGCCGCGATAGGTCGGAGAGTTTTCTTGGCGTGTCGGTGAGTAACGATAGTAACCCTGCCTTTTCCAGGTTATACAACATCTTCATTCCTTGGTTTCGGTCGGTGTCCAATTCGCGGTAAAGTTCTGACATGTTGGGCTTCTGCGGCACTTGTTCGGCCAAGATCATGAACATTTTTTTTGCTTTCTTGATGGTGGATTGCTCTACCTTTTCAATCACTGCATAATCATTCTCCAAAATGTGGTTGACCACATTCTGCAAACGGCTGGCATACCCTTCGTAAACGTCTTTGTAGAAAGGATAATAGCCCATCTTCAGATATTGGACAAATGCAGGCAGCACTTTGAAGCCGTCGCTGAGGATTTCCATAGCGATGCTTTTGTGTTTTTTCAGCAAGTCCTTTAATTCAATGACGGGGATGTCCTTGATGCCTTCAAACTCCAGATACTCGCGGAACGAGAGTCCCGTCAGGGTGTATTCCATCAGCCTTCTTGAGAGGTCGCCTTTGCCTCTTTCCATTTTGAGCATCGACGAGCCGGTGTAGGCAACGTAAAGTTCGGGGTAGTTGTCGTTGAGGTTTTTCAAGACGGTCTGCCACGAGTCCAAATAATGAATCTCATCAAGGAAAAGATATCGTCCGCCGTAGGCATAATAGTCCTCCACGATATCCGCAAAAGCGTGTGTCGCAAACCAAAGGTCGTCCAACGAAGCATATAGCACTTCCGACGTGTCGGGGAAGGCTTCCTTGATGTGCTGGAGCATCAGCGTGGACTTGCCCGTGCCTTTCGGCCCTTTGATGCCGATAAGCCGGTCTCTCCAGTCGATTTTCTCGAACAGGTATCGCTTGAAGTCGGTAGAGGTGGCTTGAAGTTTCCTGTCCAAAACTTTTTGCAGGTATTCTATTGAAGTCATGGTGTTTGTATTTTGCTCGCAAAGATACAAATAATATTTCAAAGCACAAGTATTTTGCAAAAAATAATGTTTAAAAACACTAAAATGTAAAGAAAATAATGTTTGAAAATACTAAATAAATAATAAAAATAGTGTATGAAAACACTAATTGTATAATTCGGCATGGCAACCTTGTCAAATCACGTTTTTTTTTGTTTCTTTGCAAAGTCTAAACCAATAAAAGATGAACAAATTCATAAAGGCCATAACAGCCATGATGCTAATGATAGCGTTGATAATGATAA
>CAJOIH010000019.1 GCA_905234455.1 uncultured Bacteroidales bacterium
ACTGCGACAACCCGTGGGAAAGTAGGTCGCCGCCCACCCTTACGAAAAAGCCCTCCCGAAAACGGAAGGGCTTTTTCAGTTTTTTATTATCTTTGCCCCGTGAAAAAGATCGTCACCACCATATTATCACTGCTATCATGTGTCATAGCCATCGCGCAAACACATCAAGTCGACTCCACCCTGGTGACCTTCCACCCTTCCAACTTCGACTCCATCACCCTCGTGGCACCTCGCTACCTCGACACCGCCACCTTCAACGCCAACCAATTCGACCCCCTCGACAACAACACAACCCTCTACTCTACCCTTTCCAACATCGGCCTCGCCCATAAAGCCATGCGCCTCATGACCGACCAACCCATAGGTTTCGACATGAGCCTGCACGCATTCCAACAATATATCCGAACCGAAAAAGACCTGAAGACCTACCTCTCGCTCCTGCCCTACTCCAAAATAAGATATGTGATGACCTCGGGCGACAAGGAACAACATCTCAACTTCCAGTTTGGACGTCAGATGCTCCAAGGTCTCTTCCTCTCCTTCGAGTACAACATCAACTACTCCCCTGGCACTTTCACCAACTGCAAATCCGATAACAACTACTTCTGGGTCAACACCTTATACACCACAAAAAACCAACGCTACCGGGCCCAGGCCTATTGGTTCCGCAACAAACTCGACATCCAAGAAAACGGAGGCATCCGCTACGACAGCGTATACTACAACCATCAGGAAAGCGACAACTCCGCCATCCTCACCAACCTCACCAACGCAACCAACTACGCCAAAGTCTCAGGAGCAGGCTTCCAACACTATTTCAACCTGCTTCCACAACATAAGAAAACCACAGTCACACATACCGACACCCTCAAAAACGACACCTTAAGCGCCGACACCATTCCTCCTGCTCGTGAGACCGACAGCGTCGTCACCAGGAAATTCACCCTCGGCCGCATCAACCATAGCTTCGCCTACCAACGTAACCAAGTGTTCTTCAACGAGAGCTCGGCCGACCTCCCCTTCTATGCCAGCTGCGACACCCTTTTCGCACTGAAGACCACCGATACCACCCTCATCCACAAATTCCACAATAGCCTCACCTGGAACACTTTGGGCTACCAGGAATACAACGACAACGTGCCTTTCTACCTCTATGCCGGCATCGACTACGACTTCTATAAAATCAAGCAATACGACTATCTCCAAGACACCACACTCACCGACCGAACACACTCGCAGACGATCCTCCATGGCGGCATCATCGTGAACCTGTTTGGACTGACCACCATCACGGGACACGCACAACTGGTCACATTGGGTTATCAGATCGGCGATTTCGACCTCAGAGGACAATGGAAACAACGTTTTGGGAAAAACAGCGCAGGGAAAGACTACACCTTGTATTTTGACATCGACCTGAAACGCAAGTCGCCTACTTGGTTTGAGACCAAATACTCCTCCAACCACTTCCGCTGGGAAAACGACTTTCATGCGGCTACCTACCTCACTATGGACGTCCACGGACAGTACAAGACCTTCCAAGCCGGCGTGAAAAACACCACCGTCAACGACATGATCTATTTCGGCACCGATGCACGTCCCACCCAACACGACGGCATCGTCAGCATCAGCGAGGTCTACGGCAACGCATCCGCTACCCTTGGACGATTCCAATTGGAGGGATTCTTCGCCGTCAATATTGTCAGCAATAATGACGTGCTTCGCCTGCCCACCTTCCAGAGCCACCTGAAAGTGAGCTACGCACAACCCGTCTTCAAGAGGGCAGCCATCATCCAGCCCAGCCTCACCGTGCGCTATTTCACCAAGTATTACGCCGATGCCTATATGCCTGCGTTAAGGACGTTTTACCTGCAAAATGAAGTCCAGATAGGAAACTATCCCTACATCGACCTGGCTGTGGCCATTAATGTGAAACAGGCCGACATTTTCGTCCAATACAGCAATCTATTCCTGCTCACCGGCAACTACAATTCGTTCATCGCACCGCATTACCCGATGCGCGACAGCAAGTTCTTCTTCGGAATTAATTGGAGACTGTTTAATTAATTCATTCCCCGCTGCTTCTTGATGCTCTCGTAGGCCTCATTAATCTCCTGGAACTTCTTCTCGGCAGCCTGATGCACCTCTTCGCCAAGGTTGCTCACCAAGTCAGGATGGTTTTTCTTGGCCATCTCACGATAGGCTTTCTTCACCTCCTCGTCGGTAGCAGAAGGATCCACGCCCAGAATCTTGTAGGCGTTTTCAGATGTGTTGACTTCCCTTACAAACATAGATTTAATTGATTCATAATCAGAATCATATAAACCCATATTCAAGGAAATCGTATGGATCACCTCGATCTCAAGATTCGACACATTGCCATCGGCGGCAGCTATACCGAAAAGGTAATGCAGCAACTGCAACCGTGAGGAATAGTTCATGTATCTCCCCACCTGATTACTCACCTCATAGAGGTTGTAATCCTGGTCGAGGATGTCGCGAAGCATCTTGATGTAGCTCTCGGCACGTTCCTGTCCGAAATTCTGCAGGAAAAAGCGTTTCACATAATCGAGTTCCGACTTTTTCACGCCACCATCGGCTTTCATCACGGCGGCGGAGAGCACCAACAAGGTCACGTTGAAATCGCGCTTCTCTTCGGTGTTACCGAAATGCTCATTCACCTCGGAACGCATCACGCTGGGACGGTTGCTTGAGAAAAGGCTTCCCAAAGCATAGCCGATGATGCCTCCTATCGGGCCTCCAAAAGCCCAACCCAAACCTATTAATATCAATCTCGTGAGACAACCCATTTTTTCGCGATTTTTTTAGGCTGCAAAGATAATCAAAAAAATCTTTTTTTTATCTTTGCCGCTTAAAATTCAAGACGAGTTTTAGAATTTAATTTATCACTATAAATAAGTATAAGAAAAGATGACAAAGTACGTTTACACCTTTGGCGGAAAGACCGCTGAAGGCAATGCTTCGATGAAGAACGAGCTGGGCGGCAAGGGTGCTAACCTTGCTGAAATGTGCCTGCTCAAGCTCCCCGTACCCGCTGGTCTGACCATCACCACGGAGTGCTGCACCGCTTATTACGAGAACAACTGCCAACTTCCCAAAGGCCTGATGGACGAGGTCCACGCTGGCATCAAGAAGATGGAGAAGATCATGGGCATGAAATATGGCGACTCCAAGAACCCGCTGCTCGTCAGCTGCCGTTCCGGCGCGCGCAAGTCGATGCCCGGCATGATGGACACCGTGCTGAATATCGGTCTTTGCTCCAAGACCATCCCTGGCCTAATCAAGAAGACCGGTGGCAACGAACGTTTTGTGTATGACTCCTACCGCCGTCTCATCATGATGTACGCCGACGTCGTCATGGAGAAGGCCGAGGGCATCGAGCCTGCCGACGGACAAGGCATCCGCAAGCAGCTGGATGACATGCTGGACGCTTACAAGGAGAAGAAGGGCTACAAGAGCGACACCGAACTGACTGCCGACGACCTCAAGAAACTCGCCGAGTCGTTCAAGGCCCGCATCAAGAAGGTGCTGCACACCGAGTTCCCCGACGACGCCGAGGCACAACTCGAAGGTGGCATCAAGGCCGTGTTCAAGAGCTGGAACGGTAAGAAGGCTGTCTCCTACCGTCGCATCGAAGGCATCCCGGACGACTGGGGCACTGCCGTCAACGTGCAGACCATGGTGTTCGGCAATATGGGTGATACCTCCGCCACTGGCGTGGCCTTCACCCGTAACCCCGCCACCGGCGACAACCAGTTTTATGGCGAATGGCTCATCAACGCCCAAGGTGAAGACGTGGTGGCCGGTATCCGTACCCCTAACCCATTGAACAACGAGACCAAGAACGAGCAGAACAAGCATATGAAGTCGATGCAGGAACTGATGCCTGAGACCTATAAGGAGCTCTGCGAAGTGCGCCGCATCCTCGAGGACAACTACCACGACATGCTCGACATCGAGTTCACCATCCAGGACGGCAAGCTCTACATGCTGCAGTGCCGTGTCGGTAAGCGTACCGGCGTCGCTGCCCTGACCATGGCCCTCGACATGCTGAAGGAAGGCCGCATCGACGAGAAGGAAGTCGTCATGCGCCTCAGCCCCGAGCAACTCGACGAGCTGCTCCACCCCATCCTCGACACTACCGACGAGAAGAAGCACACCGTCATCGCCAAGGGTCTGCCCGCAGGTCCTGGTGGCGCTGTCGGTCGCATCGCCCTCACCAGCGAGAAAGCCAAGGAGTATCGTGCCGCTAAGGTCGCCAACGTGCTGGTTCGCGAGGAGACGAACCCCGAAGACGTCGAAGGCATGCGTGCCGCTGACGGCATCCTGACCGCCCGTGGCGGTATGACCTCACACGCCGCCCTCGTGGCCCGTGGCTGGGGCAAGTGCTGCATCGTGGGCTGCGACGCCGTGAAGATCGACTTCGACAAGAAGATCGTCCGCATCGGCGACAAGCAGTTCAAGGAAGGCGACGTTATCAGCCTGAACGGTGCCAAGGGTTGGGTCTATGCCGAGCCCGTGGGCATGATCAACGCCACTGAGAACCCGCTCTTCAAGAAGTTCATGAAGCTCGTCGACAAATACCGCAAGATGGGTGTCCGCACCAACGCCGACAACCCAGAAGATGCCCAGAACGCCGTCAACTTCGGCGCCGAGGGTATCGGCCTGTTCCGTATCGAGCACATGTTCTACGGCAAGAACAGCGAGAAGCCGCTGGCCAAGCTGCGCAACATGATCCTGACCGACAACACCAAGGACCGCAAGGCCGCCCTTAAGGAGCTCGAGCCCTTCATCAGAAAGGCCGCCAAGGGCACGCTGAAGGTGTTGGACGGCAAACCGTTGACCTTCCGTCTGATGGACCCGCCTTTGCACGAGTTCGTTCCGAAAGTCGATGAAAAAGAGAAGATCAAGGCTTTGGCCAAAGAGCGTGGCATGAGCACCAAGGAATTGGTCAAGCGCATCGAGGCCCTTCACGAAGTGAACCCGATGATGGGCTTGCGTGGCGTCCGCCTCGGCATCGTCTATCCCGAGATCACCGAGACCCAGTTCCGCGCCCTGTTCCAGGCCACCGCTGAGCTGATGAAGGAAGGCTTCGACCCGCATCTGGAGATCATGGTCCCGCTGACCATCAACGTCAAGGAGCTTGAGCACCAGAAGGCCATCGCCGACCGCGTGCAAGCTGAGATCGAGAAGAAGTTCGGCGTGAAGATCAATTACATGTATGGCACCATGATTGAGATCCCTCGTGCTACTTTGGTGGCCGACCAGATCGCCAAGGTGGCCCAGTTCTTCAGCTTCGGCACCAACGACCTCACCCAGATGACCTTCGGCTTCAGCCGCGACGACGTCAACGCCATCGTGAAGGACTACATCGAAGAGCGATCCGTTCAACACCCTCGACCAGGAAGGCGTTGGCCAGCTGGTGAGACTCGGTGTGGAACGTGGCCGTAGCCAGCGCGCCAACCTGAAGTGTGGCGTGTGCGGTGAGCACGGCGGTGACCCCGCTTCGGTCCGCTTCTTCTACAAGACCGGCTTGAACTACGTGAGCTGCTCACCGTTCCGCGTCCCCGTGGCACGTCTGGCTGCCGCTCAGGCCGCTATTGAGGAAGAAAGAGCCAAGTAAAAAAGTCAGAAGTCGGAAGACAGAAGACAGTACGAATCCAGCCCTCGAGTGATCGGGGGCTGGATTTTTTACATTCTTTCGGATATAATTAATCAATAATATAATAGTTTTACATTATTTTGAATGTAGTTTGAAGCGGCGAGCAAATCCGGTGTTTCGGAGGTAGTCATCAAGCGGCTGATTTCCAATTTCGAGAAATGTCTCCCTGCCTGGACGCAAATAATCGACGAGTCGTTTTTATCGGATGACTTGAAAGACAGGTATAAGGAACTGGTCACCGAAAGAATCAATAGATTGCTGATTGGTTTTTAATCACTTAATAAATAGAATTTTAACAAACTATTTTAGACGCTTTTTAGAAACCGAAAAGCGCTATTTACACCTATTTAATAATTACCTTTGCACTTTCAAAATCCTCTTTGGAACAATATTCTATTTATCTATAAATCATTTAATTAACTATTTTAAACTAAATCATGTTCAAAAAATCTTTACTTTTCATGCTGCTAATGGCGATATTTGCGCCGTGGGCAGCGAAGGCACAGACAACCGGTTGCGCAGCTATCGGTGAAGAAAGCACAAGTTATGGTTCTGCATATGATAATGCAGGATATGTGCCAATCGACACCTACTACAAGTACAGCTATGAGCAGATGGTTTATGACGGCAGTGAAATGCCCACCACCATCACCTCGATTAGCTTCAAGTACAAGAGCAACTATGCTATGACAGAAAAAGACGATGTCGCTATCTATTTGGGAGAAACCACATCGGCGACCCTTACCTCATGGATGTCGGCGGACAACCTTACCCTTGTCTATAGCGGCGCCATGGATTTTCCGGCAAGCCCCGACGGTGCCTGGGTTGAATTCACCTTCAACCAAAACGGAGGCTCGTTCAGCCATGACCAATCAAAATACATCGTCGTGGTAGTCAACGACAAATCGTACGGCTATCCGACGAATTATTCTTACATGTATTTTTGCTATCAGCCATGCGCAAGCGGAGTACATCTGTATGCGCATAACGACAATAGTGGCGCCTATTCCGTATCTCCTTCTAGTTCAGGAACCAGCTCAGCATACTGTCCCACTGTGCGTTTCTGCGGAACGTTCCCTGTGGTCGCCTGCCCCAAGCCCAAGAACTTATCCTGCACCGCCACCACCGGCACTCCTACCACCGCCACCTTCACCTGGACCAACGGCGGCACAGAAACCGACTGGGTGCTTGAATACGGCACAGCTTCCGACTTCACCGGCGCCACTTCGATTGCCATTAACGAAAGCGAACTAGTGAGCGGCGCCTATACCCTCACCACCGGCCTCACCGCCGAAACCAAATACTACGCCCGCCTGAAGGCCGACTGCGGCGGCGAAGAAAGCGATTGGAGCAACACGGTTGATTTCAAGCCCACCAATACCATCCCGCTTACCGTTTACGATAATGAATCAGGGACAAGTTCGACTATCCCGATGTACGGAAATTATTTTGACGACTATACCAAAAGTGAATGTATCATACCCGCAACTGAATTAACGGCGATGACAGATGGCAAGATTTCAGCCATTACATTCTATGCTTCCTCAATCGGCACAAATTCCACCACATGGTCAAATACAAATCAGGTGGTCTTTATTAAGGAAGTGGCTGCCACTACCCTTGACGGTAGTTTTAGCGGTACAGATGGCGCCACAACAGTATTTGACGGCATATTGCCAATGCCTACAACAAGTGATGATGGGTACACCATCGAATTTCCTGCAAGTGTTGATTACACCTATAATGGCGGCAATCTTTTGATTGGAGTGTACAATACTGACGACGGCACTTACAATAACGTTTCATGGAAAGGCAAGAGCGGTCTGACTTCCGGTGTATCAGCTTATGGTAATAATAGTTCATCTTTGAGTGGTGTTACCTACAGCGCACAAACATTCCTGCCCAAGACCACTTTCACCTATTTACCCACTACCACCCCCAAGCCGAAGAATCTTTCTATTGTGGAAAACAGCCTCTCCTCAAGCGGCGTTACGCTGCAATGGCAGGCTCCTACCACAGCCACCCCGACGGGTTACGAATACCAATATAAGGTAAGCGCAGGAGAATGGCCTGCCGTTTGGACCACCGCCTCTGGCCTTACAGCACCTCTCAGCGGACTGACCGCCACCACCGACTACACTTTCCGCGTAAGAGCCAACTATGCAGAAGGCAACAGCGACCCTGTCAAGATTGAATTCACCACCCTCGACAACTGCGCCATACCCACAGGCTTTGCAGCCACCACCATCCCTGGCCAAGGCACCAAGGCCACCTTCAGCTGGACCAAGGGCTTCGTTGACGATGACGATTGGGTGCTGCAATACGGCACTGACAACACCTTCACCACTTGCACCGAGATTACCGACGGCTTCACCGTTGAAGGCAACACCGTCAGCTTTGCTGCCACCACAGGCATTACAGCAGAGCAACTCCACTACGCCCGCGTGCGCACCGACTGCGGCGGCACCTACAGCACCTGGAGCAATGTGGCCGAGTTCACACCCAGCAATTATGTGGACTTCCACTTCAGAGAGACCGCATCATCAACCAGTAATTACAATCTACCATTCTATTACAATACCACATACACTACCAACCAAAGCCAGTTCGTGATTCCTGCTACGGAACTTGTAGATTTAGCCGGCGGAGCAATTAGAAGTATCACTTACTATACCTCCAATACAACCATCTCCGATTGGGGCGGAGTTGCCTTTGATGTGTATTTGGCCGAAGTGGAAAACACAACCTTCAGTAGTGCTACCTTCGTCGAATGGACAACGCTTACCAAGGTTTATTCAGGCACTGTCAGCCTTAACAATGGCAAGATGACCATTGTCTTTGACGACGATTACGACTACGGCGGAGGCAACCTCTTGATTGGATTCCAAAACAAAACCGCCGGTACCTCAACCACATCGATGTCTTGGACAGCGTATTACGGATCGACTTATTACGGAGTTTACCAAAACGGCTCTAATAGTGCAACTATATCCTATTATCAGCCCAAAATCACCTTAAACTACCTGCCCACAGCTTATCCGAGAGTGGCCGAAGTCATCACTGGCACCATCACCGGCACTTCCGCCCAACTCAGCTGGGCAGCACCGAGCGAAAACGTGACCGGCTATAAGTACCAGTACAAGGTTGCCGGCGAGGAATGGCCCACCGCTTGGACCAGCACCATCGCCACCTCAGTCACCCTCACCACGGAGCCTACCACCAACTATGAATTTCAGGTGAAAGCCGTTTATGGCACTGAGGAGAGTGTGGCCACCACGAAAAGCTTCTCAACTCCTTGCCTGGAAGCTTATCCTGTTCCTTATACCTACGACTTTGAAGAAGCGAAACCCTTCACCTGCTGGACCGTTGCCTCTGGCGGCAGCGTGACACGCGAATATAGCACATCTACTGGTTATACTCATAGCGGCACCTACTATATGTGCTTCAAGGGGTCTCAGACAAACGAGATTGAAATGCCTTCGTTCGCGGTAGCCACCAACACACTGCGCCTCGAATTCTGGGTACGTCCCGAAAACTATACCAATTCCAACTGCGGCAGCTTCGCCGTCGGCTATTACAACTCCTCTAATGAGTTTGTGGCCCTCAAGACCTATGCCTTTAACTCAACCTCCAACAAATATGACGGTTGGGAAAGCAGCACCTATAAGAAAGAACATATCGACTTCGACGACCCCGGTGTTCCCGCCGATGCTAACATCATTTTCCGCCAGTTCGGCACCACCAATAACTGGTATTGGTTCATAGATGATGTCAAGGTGAAGGTCATTCCTACTTGCGAAGATGTGGACAATGTACACTGCGCAAGCTATACCAACCACTCGGCCACCATTGCCTGGGATGCCATTGCCGGCCAAAGTGCTTGGCAGATTGCTTACAAGGCTGGAGCCAACTTCAACCCGAACGATGCCACCGAATTGGCCACCGCCACCGTCGTTGATGTGACCGCCAACCCCTACTTGTTTGACAAGACCCTTGTAGTTGGGACCACCTATTATATGTACGTGCGCGCGAACTGCACCGCCTCTTCAGACGGCTACGGCGACTGGAGCGACAGCTACGCCACCTTCACTACAAAGGAAGCCACACCTGCCCCGAGCAGCTTCACTGCAAGCAACCTCGGTTCCCATCAGGTTGACCTCAAATGGACTGCCGGTGGTGGTGACTACGAGGAAAGCTGGGATCTTTATTATGTACCATCCGCATCCGCTCCTGAAGCACCTACTGCTGAAACGCCAGCTTCCAAGACAGTGACGACACTGCCAACCAATGAGGCACCCTACGTGTTAACTGGTTTGACAGCTTCATCAAGATATTACATCTGGGTGCGCTCTAACCACGAGAACAACACTCACAGTGGATGGGTTGCATTGACAGGCGATTACTTCGAGACTCTCGATGCTTGCCCGACACCTACCGGACTTGCAACCAGCAACCTCACATCTGTCTCTGCCGACCTCAACTGGGTTGGCTCGTCGGATGTAACCAGCTACACAGTGCAATATCGCCTCTTAGAAGAAGGAACAGTTTATCTAAACGAGGGTTTTGAACACAGTGGTAATTTACCAGACGGATGGGATAATAGCAATTCAACTTCTACAAGCTACAAATGGAAAATTGGCGCTGGTGCTGGTGCTACTGGATCTTCATCAACCAACAATCCGGTCAAAACAGCTGCTAATGGTGATTACAATATAAATTACTATTGTAGCACTTCATCTAATTATGCTCGGTTAATCACACCAAAAATGGATTTGTCGGGTGTTGGAATAGCTAAGCTTACTTTTAAATATACAAACCCAATTTGGAGTAGCGGCCGTTATGCCTTAACAATCAGCTATCGAGTCGCTGAAGGAGAATGGCACGATATCATCACATTTACCGACAACAAAGAAGAATGGGTAAACAAGGAAGTAGTTCTTGAAGGCATGGACGATAATTACCAAATCGGTTTCTATGTAAAAGGCTACAACAATGACTATGGTTATGGTATGGGTGTCGACGATGTGAAAGTTTTTGAAGTTGGCGGTACATGGTTGACAGCCTCTGACAATGTCGAAACTCAGGCATATACATTATCAGGATTGACTCCTGCAAACGAGTATCAAACACGAGTTAAATCAAATTGCACAAGTGGTGAGTATTGCGAACCCGCCACCTTCACCACACTGGCCGATGGCAACAAGGTGTTCACCAACGCCACCAATGACGGCAAATGGGGTACTGCTGGCAACTGGGCACCCTCAAACGCTCCTGCTCTCACCGACAATGTCATCGTCCGCGCCAATGCAACCATCGAAAGTGGCTGTGTGGCACAAGCCAACAAGATCACCTTTGAAGGCGCCACTACCCCCACCCTCACCATCGCTGACGGCGGACAGCTCATCACCAATACGGCTGTTACCGCAACAGTACAGAAGACCATCAACGCTGCTGCAAACTGGAGCACCAATAGCGAAGGCTGGTACTTCATCGCACAACCGATTACAACTTACCAAATCCCATCAACCCTTGGCCTTATCACCGATTCATATGGCTCAACTGTCTCCAATGCAGATGCTACCTACGACCTCTACAAACTTGACCCCACCAACAATAAGTGGAGCAATTACCGGAGCAGTAGTTTCTCGTTAGACAACGGCTACGGCTACCTGTATGCCAGCAAGGCAGGTCTCACCATTAATTTCAATGGCACCATCAACCACAACACCTCAAAGGACGTAACCGTTTATGAAGGTTGGAACCTCGTGGGCAACCCATTCACCTACAATGCTTACATCAACACTCCGTACTATGTGATGAAAGCTGACGGCACACTGAATGCCGAGGAGCAAAGCAGCGGCACCATCGCCCCTTGCACCGCTGTGGCCGTGGAGGCTGCCGCCGATGGCAAAGTCATCTTCAGCAAGGAAGCTCCTTCTGGTGCCAAGGGCGGCATCAACATCGCCCTTACTGAGGCCAATACCCTTGAAAAAGTTATGGACAACGCCATCGTCAGCTTCAACAACAACAAGCTCGGCAAGTTCTACTTCGGCAGCCAAGACGCCAACATCTACATCCCGCAAGACGGCAAGGACTACGCCATCGTCGACGCTGAAGCCCAGGGTGAGACCCCCGTCAACTTCAAGGCTGCCAAGAACGGCACCTACACCCTCCTCTTCAACACCGAGGGTGTGACCATGGGTTACCTCCACCTGATCGACAACATGACCGGCAATGACGTCGACCTGCTCGCCAACCCGAGCTATAGCTTCGACGCCAAGACAACCGATTATGCCAGCCGCTTCAAACTGGTGTTCGCCACTGGCAATGCCGACGATGACAGCTTCGCCTTCATCAGCAATGGCGAGATCATCCTCAACGGCGTCAACGGTAACACCACCGTCCAAGTGTACGACGTTACCGGCCGCATGGTCATCAGCACTAACGGTGCTAACCGCATCTCCATCGACAACATGGCCGCCGGCGTCTACATGCTCCGCCTCATCAACGGTGACACCGTGAAGACACAAAAGATCGTTGTGAAGTGAATAATGAATAGTTAATAATTAAAAATAATCATACAATGAAAAAATTAGCTTTAACAATCGCAATCGTTCTCGGAATGTCAATTGGCGCCTCAGCCCAGGGTGGCATGTTCGGCTACGGCCGCATTGGTGAAACCTACACCGATTGGGGTCCTACGTATTGGAACAACACTCAGGATTGGACTCGCACCATTGGCGGTGCCCTCATCCTGCCCACCGAACACGGATCAGGTAACGACACGCCAGCCCCGCTCGGCAGCGGTGCCGCCCTGCTCATCGGCTTCGGTGCCGCCTATGCGCTGAAAAAACGCAAAAAAAGCAAATAATCCCGAGCACCTCGGTTCGCACAAAGCCTCGCCCTCAAAGCGAGGCTTTGTCTTTTTTTATATCTTTGTCACCCCAAACCATCATCACCATGTCAACCGCATACTTCTCAGCCGGATGCTTCTGGGGCGTGGAATACTACTTCAAACGCCTCAAGGGAGTGACAAAAACCACCGTCGGATTCATGGGCGGCGAGCTCGCAAATCCCAGTTATAAAGAGGTGAAAACAGGTACTACAGGCCACCTGGAGACCATCGCCGTGGATTACGACCCCAACGAGGTGTCCTACGAAGCCCTAGTCAAGTTTTTCTTCGAGATCCACGACTTCGAACAGGCCGACGGACAAGGCGTCGACATCGGATCACAATACCTCTCCGCCATCTGGTTCAACAACGACAGCGAACGCGACACCGCCATCCGCGTGTTCGGCCAACTCACCCAGATGGGCTACCACCCCGCCACGCAAATAAGAATGGTGGCAACCTTCTACAAAGCAGAAGATTACCACCAAGACTATCTGGACCTCCGGCAGGAAACGCCAGAGTGCCACGTGTATCGCAAGATCTTTACTGAGTGACCGAGACCTTCCTAATAATGGTCTCACTAGCCGTGCTGATGCGTACCAAATACATGCCAGCACCATACTGGGCCAAATCCAACACCAGGGCGTCGTCCTCAGCAGGAGCATCGTAAACCACCTGCCCCAAAGCATTCAACACCGTAACCTGGGTTATGCCCTGAACCTCCACCGTCAGTTGACCCGATGTCGGATTGGGATATACCTTTACGCCGAGGCTTTCTTCAGCAACAGCGTCGGTAGTCACATGAACATAGTTGTGACTGCCATCGATCGACATGGCCGGCTCCGACTCGCAAGTCTGTCCACCCGACACGCTGTTGACGGCCGTCACCCGATAATAACAGTTCACCGCCTGAATGTCGTTGTCGACATAGCTAGTGGCATCACCATTGGTAGAGCCAATCATGCTATAGTTGGCACCGTCAAACGAGCGGTACACGTTGTAACGCACCGTCTCGCTGGCGGCGCCTGCCCATACCGCATTGGTCACCGTGATATGGTCGATCACCAAGGCATAGGCAGCAGTAGCCGAATGATGACGGAATCCGAGGAAGACACGTTGTCCGGCATAGGCTGACAGGTCGACATTGTATTTCACATACGGATTCGAAGTAGCCCAAGTGCCCAGGGTGGTGAACGTCATGCCATCCTCCGAAGCCACCACGAAACTGAAGGTCTCGGTGGGGAAACTCGGGTCGAAACCAGCCGCCCAGAACTCGATACCAGCGCCTGGAAGGATCTTGGTCAGCGGCATGAAGGCGTAGTTGTCAGGGTTCAAAGGACCATAGCCATTGATATAGGAGAACGAGGCCAACGAGGCGTTGGTGCCGGCGTTGTTCACACTGCCGTTGGGATCCATGCCACCGGCGGCATACACGCCGAATGTGGAACCGTCACCATCGGCATCGAGATAGGTCCACCCCTGCGGGTCGTCCTCGAAATCGATGAAGATGTCGCGTTCCCAGTTGAGGTTGACGCTATGCCCATTCCAGTTGGCCGACAGGTTCTTCGGAGCCACACAGTCGAGTTCGGCGTTGGCACACTGCGGCGCAGCCAAAGCATAATAGGTGCCGTCGGCCTTGCTGCCTTCCTGGATCACACGGATGCAGTACTCGGAAGTGTAACGGTTGACCAAGTGGGTGAAGCTGGTCTCGCCCTGGTTCAAGGTGGCGATCAACTCGTCGTTGGCATACAGCAGCACGCCCTTGGCGGGACGTTGGATCTCAGCCTCCACATGGGTCACCTTGATGTTGTCAACATAAAGGTAATAGGTCTCGCCTGTGGTGTTGAAATGGCGGATGGCCACATAGATGGGCTGTCCCGCATAGGCCGAGAGGTCGACGGAATACTCCGTGTAGCTACCCGTGCTGTTCCACTCCTGGATCATTGTGAAGTCGGCAGCATTGGTGTTGCCCGTGGTCGACACGGCCACGCCAAAATGCTCCGGATCGGGGGCGATGCCAGGCATGTCGGCATCGACAGCCATGAACGAGAAGGTAGCCTCAGCCGTGGGGATAAGACGGGGCAGCACCACGAAATTGTCTGGGTTGACGCTCTGACCACCAATCCATGACTCTGACTTCAGGCATTTGCCGCTACCGTAACCGCCGAAGGGATACACCTTGAAGTTGTAGCCATCGTGGTTGGCATCAATCAAGGTGAGATCCATCAAAGTGCTGTCGGAGAAATCGTAAAGCAGCTCGTCAACGGTGTAGGAAAAGTTCATCATCGGGAGGGTCCAGCTGAGGTTGACGCTGGAGCCGTCGCTGTTGGCATGAAGGCCGTTGGGAGAACCTTGGAAGTGGTCTGCCGAACGATAGGTCCAGGTGGTCGACTTCGACAAGGTGGCACCCGACTGGTAGCTGGCGGTGACCACGGTGGTATGCGACGAGCCGTCGGCAAAACCATCCGTATCAAGTAAATATTGTGTTCCCGTGACGTTATTGGCCACGGTGGTGCCGTCGAGGGCGATGCTGCACGAGGTCAGCGGGTCCTTGGTCTGAGGGCCTACAAAAACGTTATCCACACAAAGACAGAAGTTGTCCTGGCTGTTGAAGTGGCGGATGCCGATGTAGACGTCCTGGCCGACATAGCTATTCAGGTCGACGGTATATTCGTACCAGTTGCCCTGCTTGGCGGTCATCGTCCACTCCTCCAGCATGGTGAAGGACGATACCGTTGCCGTAGTAGTGGAAACGGCCAGACCGAAATGGTCGGCGGGATACGACTCGTCCAAAGCACTGGCGTAGAAGGTGACATAGTGGTTGTTGGCCGTAATCGACAGTTTCGGAGAGACCAGATAATTGTCAGGATTGAGCGCGCCTGAGTAATTGCTGTAGGAATACGACATTACCACTCCGTTGGAGCCGTTGCAGCCATACCCCTCACCGATGGGCGAGAGGATCCAGTTGTAGCCATCACCATCGGCGTCGATGGTGGTCCAGTTGACCAGCCGACCTTCGACATAGTCGTTTTCGAAATCGAAGGCATAGCCGTCGCTTCCTGTATTATAAAAAGGAGCGTTGAAGATGACGTAACCGGAGGCGGAGACGTAGTTTTGGACGCCTTGTTGGGCATGAGCGCCCAGCGTCAGTGCCATAAGCACCATCGTAAAGAACAGTTTTTTCATGGGATTTTTGTTAGGTGCTGCAAAGGTAAGAATTATTTGCTTAACTTTGCCCATCATTCACTCAAACAAAACATTATGGCTAAAAACATCGAAGAAATCAAAGCCGCACTGAATGCCTATGGCATCACCGGCGTCAAGGACGTTTACTATAACCCGAGCTATGAGCAACTCTTCAAGGACGAGATGAACCCCGCCCTCGAAGGCTTCGACAAAGGCGTGCTCACCGAACTCAACGCCGTCAACGTGATGACCGGCATCTACACCGGCCGCTCACCCAAGGACAAATACATCGTCATGGACGCCAAGTCAAAGGACACCGTGTGGTGGACCACCGAAGGCTACAAGAACGACAACCACCCGATGAGCGAAGCCGTCTGGGCACAGGTCAAAGACCTCGCCAAAAAGCAGCTCAGCGGCAAGAACCTCTATGTGGTCGACGCCTTCTGCGGTGCCAACAAGGACACCCGCATGGCCGTGCGTTTCATCATGGAGGTGGCCTGGCAGGCCCACTTCGTGCTGAACATGTTCATCAAGCCCACCGCTGAGGAACTGGCTAACTTCAAGCCCAACTTCACCGTCTACACCGCCTCGAAAGCCAAGGTGGACAACTACAAGGAACTCGGCCTGAACAGCGACACCTGCGTGGCCTTCAACGTCAGCAGCCGCGAACAGGTGATCCTTAACACCTGGTATGGTGGCGAGATGAAGAAAGGCATGTTCTCCATGATGAACTACTACCTGCCGCTGCAAGGCATCGCCGCCATGCACTGCTCCGCCAACACCGACATGAAGGGCGAGAACACCGCCATCTTCTTCGGCCTCTCCGGCACTGGCAAGACCACCCTCTCCACCGACCCGAAGCGTCTGCTCATCGGCGACGACGAGCACGGCTGGGACGACGAGGGCGTGTTCAACTTCGAAGGCGGCTGCTATGCCAAGGTCATCAACCTCGACAAGGAAAGCGAGCCCGACATCTACAACGCCATCAAACGTGACGCCCTGCTGGAAAACGTCACCGTCGACGCCGCTGGCAAGATCGACTTCAAGGACAAGAGCGTGACTGAAAACACCCGCGTCTCCTACCCCATCGAGCACATCGAGAAGATCGTGAAGAACGTGCGTCCCATCTCAGCCGGTCCCGCCGCCAAGAACGTCATCTTCCTCAGCGCCGATGCCTTCGGCGTGCTGCCTCCCGTCAGCATCCTGACGCCCGAACAGTGCAAATACTACTTCCTGAGCGGCTTCACCGCCAAGCTGGCCGGCACCGAGCGCGGCATCACCGAGCCCACCCCGACCTTCAGCGCCTGCTTCGGCCAAGCCTTCCTGGAGCTGCATCCGACCAAATACGCCGAGGAGCTGGTGAAACGCATGGAACAGAGCGGCGCCAAGGCTTACCTGGTGAACACCGGCTGGAACGGCACCGGCAAACGTATCTCCATCAGAGATACCCGTGGCATCATCGACGCCATCCTCGATGGCAGCATTGAGAAGGCCCCGACCAAGATGATCCCGTACTTCAACTTCGAGGTGCCCACTCAACTGCCGGGCGTCGACCCGAACATCCTCGACCCGCGCGACACCTACGCCGACAAGAACGTCTGGGAAGAGAAAGCCAAGGACCTCTCCTCACGCTTCATCAAGAACTTCGAGAAGTTCACCACCAACGCCGCAGGCAAAGCCCTCGTGGCAGCAGGTCCGAAACTTTAAGTTGTTTCAACCAACAAAAAACCCCGCCGTTTGGCGGGGTTTTTGTTTTTTAGGAATTCAGCATCACCGGCATCAGCAGCATCAGGATGTCCTCCCCTGCCGTCTGGTTGTTGACGGGAGTGAGGATGCCTGCACGGTTGGGAGCCGACATCTCGAGCTTCACCTCCTCGGTGTCGAGGTTGGCGAGCATCTCCTGGAAGAAGCGCGAGTTGAAGCCGATCTCCATGTCGTCGCCAGTATAGCTGCACGACAGACGTTCCTTGGCCTCGTTGTAGAAGTCGATGTCCTCTGCGGTCAGCATGATTTCCTGACCGGTGATGCGGAAGCGGACCTGATGGGTGGCTTTGCTGGAGAACACGGCCACACGGCGAATCGCCGAGAAGAACAGCTGGCGGTCGATGGTCAGCTGATTGGGGTTGTTGGCGGGGATGACCGCTTCGTAGTTCGGATAATGGCCTTCGATGAGGCGGCACACCAGCTTGTAGTCACCAAACACGTAGGAGGCGTTGGTACGGTTGAATTCGATCTTCACAGGGGCATCGCCCAGGGTGCCGAGGATGTTCTTCAGCTGGTTGATGGGTTTCTTGGGCATGATGAATGAGGCCTGCACGTCGGAGCGGATGTCGGTCCTGCGGTAGCGCACCAGCTTATGGGCATCGGTGGCCACGAAGGTCATGAAGTCTTCCTTCATCTCCATGAGCACACCCGACATGATGGGACGGATCTCGTCGTTGCCGGTGGCAAACACCGTCTTCTCGAAGCCGCGAGCCAGCACGTCGGCAGGGATCTCCCACACCGAGGTTTCTTCCATCACGGGGATCTGCGGGAATTCATCGCTCTTGTGGCCCGAGAGCTTGTATTGGCCTTCACCGGCGTGAAGCACCACGGCGAGGGTGTCCTCGGCGACGCTCACTGTGACAGGCACATCGGGGAAGTTCTTCATGATGTCGAGGAGGATACGGGCGGGAATGGTCACCTCGCCAGCGCCTTCCTTCATGTCGGGCTGCAAGCTCACCGTCATGGTGGTTTCCAGGTCAGAGACCGTAATCTTCAGTCCTGTGTCGCTCAGCTGGAACAGGAAGTCGTCGAGAATGGGCAGGGTGTTGTTGGAGCCGATGACGCCGCTCAAGGCCTGCAGGCTCTTCAACAGTCTTAAACTTGATACGATGAATTTCATTTTGTTCGGTGTTATTTATTGTTATTCCTTAATATTCCAAACTACAAAAATACAAAAAAATTCGATTTCAAAGCGTTTTTTTTGTTAAAAATACACCCCAGCGCGTTTCAACCGATTGAGGAAGCTGGTGAGCGCCTCGTAAGGAGTAACCACATATTCAAAACGGAGGTGCTCCGCCTTGACCGTACGGTTCTTCTCTCGGAGGTCGGAGAGACGAGTGTTGATGGTGCCGTAGGTGGCATGGACCTGGAGCTGCCCGTCACCGCAGTTGTAGCTGAGATAGGTCATGAACAAGTCGTTCTGGAAAAAGAAGGTCATCACGCCAAGGCGGCGGTCAAACATCACATAACCGTCCACATAACGGTTCACCACGTGTCCACCAAGGCTACCAAGGCCGATCTTACCCTCCGAGATGTAGGCACGCAAAGCAGAATTCCAGGTCATCTTCAAGGAAGGGATGACGATGGTTTGATCGTAGAAGTCACCGGCATTGATGGCAGGATAAGGCACCAGCTCCATTTCGGTCCGCAACGCTTCCGATGCCTCCCACCCTTGTTCGAGTCGGAGGTAGTCGAGATAACCGGTCTGGGACAAGTCGATGGCATCACCCTCGACGGCGGCGTACACGTCGGCAATGTCGGCCAGCACTTGGTCGTCGAAGACGGGAACGTCAAGCACGCACATCACATCCATCGTGACACTGTCGTTGGGATAACCCACAAAGTCGCCGAAACAGGTGAATTTGGTCAAGCCCTCGTCCATACCGAGATTAGAAGCGCCGTACACCTTGGCTACACAGCGGTCGTCAAGAGTAAATGAACAGGTGTCGTCACTAATGAGGTATTCTCTTTTTTCAGCATCAAAACTCAGATTACCTTTCCGCATGTTGATCAGGAAATCCAACCCATTGAAGAGCTCCCGATAGTCACTGATGGTCTTTTTCATGTTGATGGGGATACGTACCGCCTGGGGATCGATAGTGGCTGTGGAGGCCAGCAATACCGTGTCTTCGACACACGACTGCTCCATACGGAAGAGGCCCTTGTACACCTCGAGCGAATCGGTGGCACGCATGGTCACCTTACCCTGGAAACCGATTTGGGGACTCAGCATGAAATGCAACGAGTCGGCCACAGTGGCATGGGCTTCCGTCACCCCGTCGACGGGCTTGATCTCGTCGTAAAACACCGGGGTGGCCACCCCTTCCTCGTCGAGATAGTCCTTCACGCCCAAGGCGGAGTAGTCGTGCTTGCTGTAGATAGACACAGCGGCGTCTTTGAACAAATGCCACTGCGCACTGGTGTCGGCCACGATGGTGGCATGTTCGAGAGGGCTGAGTTCAGCGTTGCGCAGGATATGGATGGTTTGGTCCCAAGGCAAGATCTCCACGTCAGCCACCTTCACCGAATTCACCCCATAGGCATGAACGGTATAGTTGTTCATGTCGTAGTCGGCGTCGGTGCTGAAGAACGAGAGCGAGTCGTGTTCTGGCAACAGCGAGACGAATTCGGAAGGCTCACCCGACAAGTGGATGGTGTTCGATGCCATGTTCCACTCCGCTTGGTTGAGCGAACAGTAGAACTGGTTGAGGGGGAAGTCGAGGTTGCTGGTTTCGTCGAGATAGCCGAACTGCACCTTTTGTTGATTCAAGTCAACGCTGGCCCGATAGTTGTCGGCCAAGAAAGCCTTGTTCTTGCCGTCTTCGTCATACAAGCTGAAGTTCGACGAGTCGGCCACGAACGACTGACTGTCGAAATCGAAGTATTTCGAGTCGAAACGGGTCAGCCCGAAGGTAAGCTCACCGTCGCCGTGATAGCCTTGCTCGGACAGCATGGTGGTTCCCGTGAAGAAGGTCTTGTCATACAGGCAGATGGGCTCTTCGAGGGTGGTGGCATAGAGTTGCGGTTCGGTAACGACCCATTTGATGTCGAGCGGTCCGCAAGAAGCCTTGGGGAATCCCGGCCTACTGGAGCTTTCGCGCATGACAAATGACTGCGCTGAAGCGGTGACTGAGTCGAGGTAAAAATCAAAATGCGATGCTTCGAATGAGGAGGTCTCCACATCGAGGCATCCCTCGCCATAGAAACCTTCGTTGGAGAGCCATACCACCTGATGGAATCCGCCCAGACCGCCATACATCGGGAGGCTTTGCTCCTTGCCGTCGCCAATGGTGTGCTTAAAGCCCAAAGAATGGTCGTCCATGACCACCAAGGGCTCGTAAATATCAGGGAAGATACCCCCCGAGACCAGGCGGCCCTGGAAGACGACGTCTTCGCTGTTGAGGTTGTCGAGTTGCCCCATGGCAAAGGGCTCAAGGCAATAGTAGAACTTGCCTGCCAGATCCTCGTCAGTAAGGGTATCCAGAGGCAATTCCAAATGGAAGACGCTATCGTTGACGGCCCGATAGAACTTGTAGGCGTTGCCGATGGAGTTGAACCTCGGAAATTCCGGGGTCTTGCGCTGACTCGACTTGTTGTCGCTGGCGTCGATTTCCAGGGTGCCCGAGAGCCGCTCTATGATACCTTCCACGGGATAGACTTTGCCGTCGAAACGGGCATAGAACCTCAGCGAGTCGACCTTGTTCATCTCGATGGAGAAAGTGCTGTAGTTGAAGAGGCTCTCCTTGGTAAAGAACTCGTACATGCCGGCCATGATGCATCCCGAGAAGTGGAAGTTGCGGTCTTTCTTCAGCACCACCCGGCCATTGTCGGGCAGGATCAAGACGTGCTTGTAGTCACTCAAGGTGATCGAAGGCACATCGGCCTGGGTCTGGTAGTCGCGCACCCCATCAACAATCATGTCGTTGGTACTCAGCACCAGACGGATGTTAGGCTGCCGGTTGGTAGCCTTGGTTTGGAACTTGATGACGTCGAAGTCAAACTCTCCCCGATTGGAGGCTAACACGTCGAAGAAGCGGCCCAACACCGTGACCATCCTAGTATCCTTGTCGTATTCGATATAGCCTTCGGATTGCAGGTTGAGCACCAGTGAAAGCACCTGAGTGAACGGATATTTGAGATATGATGCTAAATCGTTGATACTAAATCGATTATTATCATCTCCATAGAGCTTTAGGAATTGATTCAGGCTCTCCATGGGATGCTTGGTGTCGAGCGCTTGCAGCCTCAGGTAATCGGTCTTTCGGAAGTAGTTCACCGAGGACACATAACCTTCGCTGCTGCCGCTGGTACTGCTGATGCGCCGGAACTCCATGACATCGGTGGTCTTGTCCCAATAGATGGCTTCCAAAAAGATGTCATATTGATGATAGGTGTCGTGAAACGGTCCCGTACCCACCCCGTTATCCTTGCGGTAGAGCAGGACTTGGTTCTTTTCGTTGTTATAGCGGAACCCCAGGTCGTTGTGATAGATCGAGTCAAGGGATTGATGGATGGAATCGTAAAGATAGATGCGGACGCTGGCATTATTGGCAACGATGCTGTTCTCCGACAGCAGGAATCGTTGCGACTTCACTCTGACGGTGACACGATTTTTGTGTCGGAACAGCAATTGGGCAGGTGCCTCTTTGGTCCCGACGAGGGTCTCCGATTCACCCGACTTGCCTTTCTCGCCCCAGCAATCAATATCGCCGAAGAGCGTGCTCTTCTGGGCGAAACCACTTGTAACCAGGGCTAGTAGCGTCAGCAATACCGTTACGATCTTTCTCATAGGCTATTCCTTTACAAACTCGGCTGCCACCCAGTTGTTCCTGGCCAGATGACGCATGTAACGCAATCCCAGACGTTCGGCTTCTTCCCTGATGAACGGCAGGTCCTCGGTATAGAACCCACTGAAGAAGATATGCGACTGCGGCCGCATGGCATCGACATAGCAATGCATGTCGCGCAGCAGGATGTTACGGTTGATGTTGGCCAAAACCACATCGTACTCACCATGGATAGCTGCAGCATCTCCAAGCACAATCTCGATGTCGCCAACGCCGTTCAACTCGCAGTTGGTGAAGGCATTGCGGTAGGCCCACTCGTCGTTGTCGATCGCCACGGTACGGGCTGCACCCAACTTCTTGGCGAGGATGGCCAGCACTGCGGTGCCACTGCCCATGTCAAGCACTTCTTTCCCTTGGAACTCGGTCTCCAGCATCAAGGTAATGATCTGCGCTGTGGTCTCGTGGTTGGCGGTGCCAAACGACATCTTGGGCTCGATCACCAGGTCGAACTCGAAGCTCGGATCCGGCTCATGGAAAGGCGCTCTCACCCGGCAGCGGTCGTTGACCACCACCGGTTGGTACGAGGCCTCCCAAAGCTCGTTCCAGTCCTTGTCGGGCATCTCCTCCACCCCCAGCAGACGAACGCCCATAAAAGCGTCCATCCGAAGCAGTTCCTCCACCGCCTGGTCGTCACGGTGTTCCTCGGAGCAATAAGCCTTCAAGCCCAGGTCGTCGTCCATGAAGGAATCGAAGCCGAGATCCCCCAGCATGGTGATCAGCATATCATGCTGAATATCCGATGTCGGCGTGGTAAAGGTAAATTCTAAGGTTTTCATTTCTCACCAATCTCCGACGCTTGTTGGCAAATCGACACAAAGTCCTCCGCCTTGAGCGAGGCGCCACCTATCAGGCCGCCGTCCACGTCGGGTTGTGAGAACAGCTCAGTGGCGTTTTTGGCGTTGCAGCTTCCGCCGTAGAGGATGCGGATGTCGTTGGCCGTGGCTTCGTCGTAGTGTTCTTTTACCAGCTGACGGATGAAGGCATGCATCTCCTGTGCCTGCTCAGGCGTGGCGGTTTTGCCGGTGCCTATGGCCCACACGGGCTCGTAGGCGATGATGGCATCATAGATGGCGTCGCCGTCAAGATGGAACAAGCCCTTCTCGAGCTGTTCCTTCACCACCTCGAAGTGGCGGCCGGCTTCACGCTCCTCGAGCACTTCGCCCACGCAGTAGATAGGTGACATGTTGTTCTCAATCACACGATTTATCTTCTCGGCAAGGATCTCATTGGTCTCGCCAAAGTATTTACGGCGTTCGCTGTGACCGATGATGCAGTAATCCACATCGAGCGACTTCAGCATCTTGGCGGCCACCTCACCGGTGAAGGCACCTTTGTCGTAGGCACTGCAGTTCTGCGCACCCACGTTGAAACGCTGCTCGTCGAACTCATAGTCCGTCAGCATCTCCAGATAGGGGAACGGCGGACAGATGATCACTTCGCAATTCAGGTCTTCCACTTCTTCCAAACGGTCGAGGATGTTGTCGACCAGGGTCTGAGCCTCATCGAAGTCGAGGTTCATTTTCCAGTTTCCAGCTACAATTTTGCTACGCATAGTTTTATGTTTTTAATTGATTCTAACTCTTGGATCTATAATTCCATAAATGATATCTACGATCAGATTCACGATGATCAGCATCACGGCGATGAGGAGCACGGCACCCATGATGACGGGGAAGTCGTATTTCTCGAGTGCGTCGACCACCACCACGCCGATGCCTTTCCAGTCGAACACATATTCGATGAACACCGCACCGGCCAATAGCGAGGCAAACCAACCTGAGATGGCCGTCACCACTGGGTTGAGGGCGTTACGCAAGGCATGCACGCAGATGACCCGCCAAGGTTTCAGGCCTTTGGCTTTGGCGGTTCGCACATAGTCCATCGACATGGCCTCAAGCAACGAGGTGCGTGTCAGTTCCACCACCACTGCCAGGGGCCTCATCCCAAGCGTCAACGCCGGCAGGATGAGGTTCGAAAGGGTGAGGTATTCACCACGGCCGTATTCATCCACTGTGTAAAGGCTCCCTGTCATGCTCAGCCCCGTGACGTCCTCCAAGAGGAAGCCAAAGATCCAAGCCATCAGGATGGCGGCAAAGAACGAGGGAAGCGACATGCCTATGGTGGTGATGAACAAGGTCAGTTTATTGAGGAAATTCGTATTCAGGATGGCCGTCAGGATGCCGATGGCCAAGCCCAGGATGAAGGCGATGGAAATGGACACGAAAGCCAGCAACAGGGTATTGGGGAAGGCCTCGCCAAGGATGTTCGACACCTTGCGTTTGCTTTGGTACGACATCCTCAGGTAGGGAGCCTTGAGCACCACCGCCGTCGCCCCGATAGTGGCAATACGGGCAAAGGGTGCCCGTTTCTGAAGACCCTCCTCCCCTTTCGAGACATCGTAGAACGAGAGGGGCACCAGGTCATTCAAATAGTCCACATACTGCTTTCCAAGGCTCTGGTTCAGCCCCAGTTCCTCGCGGATGGCATCGACCGACTCCTGGTCGGCACGCTGCCCGAGCATCATTTGGGCGGGATCGCCCGGCAGGATGTTAAACAGGAAAAACACCAGCGTGGCGACGCCCCAAAGCACCGCCAGGCCATATAACAGTTTCCTGATTACATACGCTCCCATGCCTTGTTAAAGTCGATTGCACTCCACTTGTCCACCACCAGTCCATTGTCGAGCCAGATCAGCCCGGGATTGAACCTCACAATGGTCTTGATTTCCAGCTCATCGCCATAATACACCTCCGACATGCAGGGATGCATGTTCTGCATCTCCTCCACTTCTTCGGGCATGGCAGCCACCACCCAAACCACGGTGTAGCCTCGCTGTTGCCCCTTCTCCGTAATGATCCTGATCTTGTTCCATTCCTTCTCGGTAATCTTCGATAGGTCATGGCTGGTGAACATCAACAGGTTCTCGGTATTCAAGATCATCTCTGTGACGTCGTCACCATCCTGATCCAAGGCCGAAAAGCCCAAATAACCGGCGCCACCCACCACTCGTTGGTCAACAAACTCCCATTGGCTCATCCATGCGGAATCGTTCCACGGGTAGTCAGGCGAAAGGTATTCTTGGGTCTTCCCTGTTTCTTTGTTCTTGAATGTCAAATAGATCTGTTGCTCCTGCCCCGACTGTTCATTCATCTGCTTGCCCACTTTCCAATCCATGAAGTCGACTACAGGAAGATGGCGGTAGTTATAGATTTCGAAGCCGGTGAACAATACGGCATAGGCAAGTCCGATCAGGAACTGGTCGCCCGATTTCAGCCGGCTTCCCACCGACTTGAGGTTCAAAACCAACGGTAGCAATACCGCATCGATCACCAGATTTTTATAAAAGGTCTGCCAATTGGTCATCTTCACCGCGGTACCAAAGCAACCGCAATCGGGTACCATATCATAAAGGGCATCGAAAAGCGTCACTGTGGTGAACAACAGCATAAAGACCGCCCCGCCGATAGTGGCAATCTTGGGGCAGACGTTGGTCAGCAGGCAGATACCGATGAGAAACTCCGCCAGGATCATCAGCACCGCCAGCACCATGGCGGCTTCGTTAAGCCATTCGATATGGTAAGAGGCAAAGTAGTCGAGCATCTTGTACTTCGTCCCCAAGGGATCCACCCCTTTGGTAAAGCTGCTGAAGATGAAGAGGCCGCCGACCAGCAAACGACAAACCGTCAAGGCGGGTTTGCCATACTGTTTCTTGAACAAAGCACTGGCAGCTAAATTAACAATCAGCACGATGAGGAACCACAACCGATATTCGGGAATGAAAAAAATCCCCACTGCCGAGGCGATGGCCACAGCGATGCTGACCCAACTGATAACGCTTCTATTTTTCATCTTCTTTTTTCTCTGAAAGCAGTATCAAAGCAAACACCGCGTAGTTGATCATATCATAATAGTTGGCATCGAGGCCTTCGCTCACGATGGTCTTTCCTCCATTGTCCTCGATGCTCTTGGTCCTAAGCACTTTGGCCATGATGAGGTCGGTGATGGAGCTGATGCGCATGTCGCGCCAAGCCTCGGAATAGTCGTGGTTTTTGCGGGTCATCAGTTCATAGGCCTCACGGGTCACCTTGTCATACAGCTTGGTGGCTTCTTCCGAGTTGAGGTCGGGTTGGTCCACCACGCCCAATTGCAGCTGGATGATGCCCATGGCGGCATAGTTGACGATGCCGATGAACTCGGGCTCGATGCCTTCGTCCACCAACCGCTCGGTCACCGTCTGCAACGTTCTGATTCTCTTGACTTTAATAAAAATCTGATCGGTAATCGACGGTGCACGGAGTATTCTCCAAGCCGGACCGTAGTCCTTCATTTTATCGACAAAAAGCTTGCGGCACTGGGCCAGCACAGCATGGTATTGTTTTTCAGTGTTGGGCGTATTCATCTTTCTTCAGATTAACGAAGCAAAGATAATAAAGAAATGCATCCCACACCACTGTTTATGATGGTTTTTTTCTACCTTTGCAGGCACTATGAAAGCTACTTATTCACAACGACTCATCAAACTCGCCGACCTGAACCACCATCAGACCTTCTTTGCCGGAAGATGCTCCGAGTGGTTCCTCGAGAGTTCCTATTTCGCCGTGGCTCAGTATGTCGACACCAAGGACACCGTCCTGCTGGTGCTCCACGGCATCGACTTCAAATTCCCCATCTTCGCCGGCGACATCGTCACCTTCGAGAGCAAAGTGATACACACCGGCAAATCGACCCTCACGGTCTACACCAAGATGTACCGCAGCCGCGAGCCGGAAAAGACCGCCGCTGACGGCTTCGCCACCTTCTCGTATCTCGACGAAAACCACCGGTCCAAGCCACACGGCATCGTCCTCACCCCCGAGACCGAAGAAGAACAATGGCTGCAACAGCAAGCCCTAGAGGTGCTCGAAGACTCGAAACGGCGTGCCAAAGCCATGAACCGTAACCTGCAAAAAAGCGAATGACACGCATGGAACCCTCCTACCCGCTCATCATGGGCATTCTCAACGTCACTCCCGACTCGTTCTCCGACGGGGGCAAGTTCAACAGCGTCGACACCGCCCTCCAGCACTGTGAGGAGATGCTTGAACAGGGTGCTGACCTCATCGACATCGGAGGCTGCTCCACCCGACCCAACAACGCCATCGCCACCGAGCAGGAGGAGATGACTAGGGTGATACCCGTGCTGAAAGCCATCCGCCAGCGTTTCCCCGATGCACAGATCTCCATCGACACCTTCCGCAAAACCGTAGCCGAAGCCTGCATGATCGAGGGAGCTGACATCATCAACGACATCTCCGGCGGGCTCTTTGACCCTGACATGCTGCCCTATATCGGCCAAAACCACATCCCCTACGTCATGATGCACTGCGTGGGTACCCCTGAGACCATGCACCAATACAGCCTCGATGGCGACATCCACCAGACCGTGCTCGACTTCTTCAAGCAACAGTGTGCCATCCTGGAATCATACGGTGAGCAGCAGATCTTCCTGGACCCCGGCATTGGCTTCGGGAAAAGCCTCAAGGCCAACTATGCCTTATTGAGCGACATGGAGCGCTACCGTTACAACAACTACCCCATACTCATCGGCGTATCCAGGAAATCCTTGATCCGCAAGCTTCTGGGGATCGAGGCTGATGCGGAGAACTGCACCACCATCCTCAACACCATGGCACTGATGAACGGGGCCGACATTCTTCGGGTCCACCATGTGAAAAATGCCGTGGAATTGAAAAAAACCTTTATTTTTGCGGAAAGATAACTCAAAGACACCATGATCGACCTCTTTATACAAATCAGGATCATCGACATCATCGACGTTTTATTGGTTGCCTTGTTGCTTTTCGGCCTATATCGCCTGCTAAAAGGCACAGCTGCCATCAGCATCTTCGTCGGCATCGTGGCCATCTTCCTCATCTGGCAACTCGTCAACGCCCTCCAGATGGAGCTGCTCTCCACCATCCTCGGTGCCTTTGTGAGCGTAGGCTTCATCGCACTCATCATTATCTTCCAGCCCGAGATCCGTAGGTTCCTCTTCACCATCGGCGCCAAGACACGCAATGGCGAAACCAAAGCCTTCCGCATCTTCCGCCGTCGCAAGACGCAGCGCTTCACACTCGACACTGAAACCATCTGCCAAGCCTGCAAGTCGATGTCCGACATCAAACAGGGCGCCTTGATCGTCATCACCCGTAAAAACACGCTGCCCGACATCGTCATCACCGGCGTCACCATCGACGCTGAGATCAGCAAACCGCTGATTGAGAATATCTTCTTCAAAAACAGCCCCCTGCACGACGGAGCCATGATCATCACCGACAACAAGATCGCTGCCGCACGCTGCATCCTGCCGGTAACCAACAACACCGACCTGCCGGGACATTATGGATTGCGCCACCGCGCCGCCGTGGGCGTCAGCGAAAACAACGACTGCATCGTGCTCGTGGTTTCAGAAGAGACAGGAAACATCAGTCTGGTGAAGGAAGGTAAGATCACCACCCTTCAGCCGTTGACGATGAAAGATGTCCTGAATAAGGAACTTACAATTCTATAAACGCTTCCTCGTCCGGTTGGAAATAAAACTCCTTCCGGTGAGGATCCCAACGAAGCTTGAAGCGGGGATACTTACGCTCCGCGGCCATGATTTGCTCGATGGTATGGTTCATCATGTAATCGTAAGTGAATGTGGCATAGCGTTTTCCCAAGAAGACCGCATAATCGTAGATATCCTTGGTTTTCAGGGGCGTGATCTCATAATGGTACTGGGCTTCAGCCCTGCGTTTCTCTGTAACCCATGACTTGAACTCATCCCTCAAGTTGAACTCATCGTATAAGGTGGGGCACCATTCGCCGTCGTTCACATCGAACCACGAGGCCACATTGACATTGTTGAGGGTGAAGCTATAGTCATATTCATCCATGAAGTCGAAAAGATGATCTATATATTCGACATAGGAAGCCTGCAACTCCACCTTCGAGAGGATGACCAGCCAATGCAAGGAGTCGACCTGCACATGGTCGGGATCATCAGGGATGTATACATTCAGCTGATAGGCCCCCAGCTCCTCGGCATAAGCGGCATACATGATATCGAGAAACTGGTCCTGGTCGACCGAGTCGAGCACCTGTGGATATTCACCCTCGTCGTTCACCACTGAGACGATGTCGGCTGACTCGGGAAAATACACCGCCACTTGGATTTCAGGTGACTGGCTGACAAAGCTTTTGGCCAGTTTGAACTCGCTGCCACACGATGCAAAGACCAGCACCATTAATATACCGATGAGGATATTCTTGATTTTCATGGCTTAAAACAATTCCATTTGGATTCCGGGCGTGCCGGGATTACCTTCTGTCGTCCCTTCGGAGGATTCTGGCTTCTCAGGGAGTTCAGGCGTCTCAGGGTTTTCAGGCGTTTCGGGATTTTCAGGCGCCTCGGGGTTTTCGGGTGTCTCTGGGCTCTCCGGCTCGATAGGTTCCAGCCATTGATAGCTCTCCACCTCACGGTTCGAGAGGCGCTTACCCTTGGCTTTGTAACTCTTGATGCCAATGAATTCTTCCACATTCACCTCGTCGTCGGGGAAGCTGTTGCCCGCATCGCTCACCTGATAACTCACCAGCAGGCGTGGCATCACATCGGTGCTGAACGAGAGGAACTTGGCTTCTTCGTGTTCACCGATGAACGAGATGCGGGTATTGGGTTTCACATCCTTCTCGATGCAGAAGCGTTTCAGGTACATCTTCTGGGTCTCGCCTTCGATATAGATCACGGAGAAGATCTCGTCAGGGTCGAACTTGCGGATCTCGGTCATGTCATCGTCGAAATGTGTGGAGAGGTCGTAGCCGGTGACCTTGAACTCGCCATTCGAGAAGATCTGAAGGATGCGGTCGTCGCCCTCGAAGGCACCGAGATGCTGTCCGCGCTTATCGGCATTGAGGCGTCGCACCGTGTCGTCGTACCACAGGTCACGGGCGGTGAGGGTCGATACGCCGTCGTCGTGCTTGAAGACGACCTTGATGGGGTATTTGGTCAGTTGGTTGCCTCGGGCCGAACGTCCTTTCACGGCGAGCTGAGCAAAGTCGTAGTCGAAGGTGGTCTTGCGAAGCTTGGGTGAAGGCCGCAGCTGCACCTTGATAACCTCCGCCTCGCCGTTGGGGTTGGCAGTGAAGTACACCACCCTCGAGTCGGGACTACCCTGGGTAAGGTCATATTCCTTGTCACGGGTGACACCTGTCACCGCGAAACGCTTCACGTAGAATGGACAGCCTGGCTTGCCATCACGATACACCACGTTGTAGGTGGTGCGGTCGTCGTTCTTGCGGAACACGGCCACATGGATGATGTTGGCGCCCACGAAGAGCTTCGACTGTATCTTGGTGACCATATAGGTGCCATTCTCATGGAACACGATGACATCGTCCAAGTCGGAGCAGTCGGAGACCAGGGTGTAGGCCTCCTTGTTTTTCTCTCGTTTCAGCCCCTCGCCAGTACAGATAAAGCCTTCGTTAGTGTTTACATAAAGCTTCTCGTTGTTGGCGGCGACAGCCTGAGCCGAGATGTTATCGAAGTTGCGGATCTCGGTCTTACGTTCACGGCCTACACCGTATTTCTCCTTGATATGGAGATAGTAGTTGATGGTATAGTCAACGATATGGTCGAGGTTGTACCGGGCTTCCTCCATTTTAGCCTCGATGTCGGCAATCTGCTCGTCGGCTTTCTTGAGGTCGAACTTGGAGATCTTGCGCACGGGGCGCTCGCAGAGCTTCAGCACATCGTCGCGGGTAATCTCACGGTGGAGCTTCTTGCGGTAGGGATCGAAGCGGCGTTCGATGCCGGTCACCTGATCGTCCCAAGTTTCATAGTCCTTCTTCTCCAACTCCTTATAGATGCCTTTCTCGAAGAAGATCTTCTCCAAGGAGATCCAGTGCCAGTCGCTTTCCAGCTCGTCAAGCAGGATACGGAGCTCCCAGCTGAGCAGCTCCATGGTGCGGTCGGTGCAGCGTCTCAGGATTTCGCTGACGCCCATAAAGGCGGGACGCTCGTTGATGATGACACAGGCATTGGGCGAGATGCTGACTTCACAGTCGGTGAACGCATAAAGCGCATCAATGGTCTGGTCAGGCGACACACCGGGATTCAGGTAAATGACAATCTCGCAGTTTTCAGCGGTGTTGTCATCGATCTTCTTGATCTTGATCTTGCCCTTGTCGTTGCACTTCACGATGCTCTCGATCAGGCTTCCCGTGGTGGTACCATATGGTATTTCACTGATTACCAGCGTTTTCTTGTCAAGTTGACTAATCCTGGCACGCACACGGATACGTCCACCCCGCAGACCATCGTTATAGTTGCTCACATCCATCAAACCTCCCGTGGGGAAGTCGGGGAAGAGGGTAAACGGTTCGTCGCGCAGATAGGCCACGGAAGCGTCGATGAGTTCATTGAAGTTATGCGGCAGGAACTTGGAGGCCAAGCCGACGGCGATACCTTCGGTACCTTGAGCCAGCAGCAGGGGGAACTTCACAGGAAGGGAAACAGGTTCCTGGTTGCGGCCGTCGTAGGAAGGGCTCCAGTCGGTGGTCTTCTTGTTGAACACGACTTCCTTGGCGAACTTGGAGAGGCGTGCCTCGATATAACGGGGTGCCGCGGCATCGTCGCCCGTGAGGATGTTGCCGAAGTTACCCTGGGTCTCGATGAGCAGGTCTTTCTGGGCCATCTGCACCAATGCGTCGCCGATGGAGGCGTCGCCATGGGGATGGTATTTCATCGTGTTTCCCACGATGTTGGCCACCTTGTTGAACCGCCCGTCATCCAACTCGTTCATCGAGTGGAGGATACGGCGCTGCACAGGTTTCAGTCCATCCTCGATGGCGGGGACGGCTCGTTCCAAAATCACATAGGAGGCATAGTCGAGAAACCAATTCTCGAACATACCCTTTAGGGGAATCACATGGTATTCTTCGTTGTTATCCATAAAGGCCTAAAAAGAAATGCAAAGATAGTGATTATTTCCAAAAACGCAATACGGAAATTTCAGCTATCACCGCTAAAAGAGCCAAAAGAACCAGCCAGCGCCATAAACTCGACTTCTGTGCCTCGGTCTCGCCCGACATTTCCAGACCGGCGGCCTTGAATTGACTCGCAATGGTTTCATCGTCGACAAAACGCATATCCGATTCCAGGCGACTGTCGTTCCAGGCTTGCACCCTCACCACTGAGTCGGCCGTCGTTTGCTCGTAGAAGCCTGCCTCGGTGATCTCCTCCTGAAACGAGGCGGTTTCACCTACGGTATATGAAAGCCTCCCCACACCGCCGCCAACGAGGGCCATTTTCAGCATCAAGGGAACGATGATGGCGTGATCGGCAAAGTTGCTCCACTGGGGGTCGAGGGTGGTGGCAAAGTCATAGAAGTGCCCCTTCCCCACCGTCAGCTCGGTCAGCAGGGCATCGCCATTGGCGAGATGCATCAAGGCGTGCTTGTCGGGCGTGAGGTTCAGTCGTACATGACGTTTCACATGTGGCAGGTCGGCATGTTGTGGCAGGTCGATGATGATGTCGCTGAAAAACTCATATTGTCTTGCCACGTCGCTCACCGCCAAGGTGTTCGTGTCGATTGCCGCGCCATCGTCATGGAAGAATGCCACGCTGGCGCCTTCCATGGCCGCCTTGAGCAGCGATTGTTGGACCGTGGCATTGACCTCTGAGGCCTGGTTTACAACGATCAGTTGGGCTTTCGACAAGGCATCGAAATCGCAACCGTTGGGCGCCATCCACGTGTAGTCGAACTGCGGATCGGCGTCGAAGATCAAGGCTATGGGGCTGGGTTGGCGACTGCTGTTGAGTTCCACGACGTTCATCCTCGACTTCACCCCAATGACGAAACGGTAAGTGTCGTCAAAAGTGATGGGATAATCCATCAGGCTGAGGGTGCAAGGGATGTCGCCAGAGCGTTCCGGAACCACTTGTACGGTCAGCTCGGCTGTGCCACCGCCTTCCACATCCACAGTGGTCGAAGCCACGGTCTTCCCGTCCATGGCCAGGTTCACCGGCAATCCTTTGACTTCGCGTTCGCCATGGTTGGCAACCACCGCATGAAGCTCATTGGCCATGCCCGGCTGGACCACCGGCGATGCCAACCACAGGGTGTCGACAGACAGGTTGGCGGTACTAGAGGCACGCATGGGGACCGCAACCACCAGCAAAGTTGTGTCGGGTGCCACGTTCCCTAAATCAAACATATTCTGCTGAAAATCGGAATATACCACTAATGAAGCATGATCGAAGCCATGCATTTTACGGAGCATGGCAAAACGGTCGATGACCTCGCAGAGCTTCACCGGTGGGCCTTCAAGCCGCATCCGGTCAAGGTTGTCGAGCATCTCCTGTTGGCTCATGGGATATTCGTTCTGAACCTCGAAGCTGTTGGTCAGCAGCAAGTAACGTGTCGAAGGAGGGAAACCGTTCACCAACTCCTTGGCTTGCTCACGGGCATCCTCAATCAAGGTAGTCTTGTCCGACAGCGCTTTCATACTCATGGAGTTGTCGATATAGACACCCACAACGCCCTCATCGGTGTTGATTTTGGCAGTATCGGCAGGTTTGTATGGATAGGCGAACGCCAGCACCAAAGCCGCGATAAACAGGCAACGCAAGAGAAGCAACACCAATTGTTTCAGCTTCTTGGTGCGGACCGTCTCCTGCTGGATATTCCTCAGCACCGCGGTATTGCTGAAATACACCAACTTGTGTTTCCTGAAATTAAACAGGTGCACCAAGATGGGGATCAGCAGGGCAAACAAGGCCCAAAGCAGCGATGGATAGAGGAAGGACAAGGAGTTAACAGTTAGGAGTTAGGAGTTAGGAGTTAGAAGTTAGAAGCCAAAGAGGCCACGGTTCTTGTTCTTACGTTTCTCCACTTCGGACCAATAGAAGCAGTCGTCGGAGGAATGGAAGTCGAGCGGTATGGCAATAGTGAGGGCAGCTTCAATGCCACGGTTCAGGCGTTCCCCCTTGATGTTGTAGGCATTGACGTTGACCGCCTGTGCCATATCGTTATGCTCCTGGGCCGACCAGGTATCGCGGAGTCCCAAATGATAGCCACCTTCAAGCTTCACCACCATTTTGAAGGCTTGGAGGTTGAGGGTAAACCTCAGGCCGGCACCAGCTGTCACGCCATAGTCGTAAGGAGCCATGTTGCTGGAGTCGACAGCGACCGTCTGGGCGGGGAAGCTGTTATCAAGTGAAGTCTGGGTGAATTCGCTGGCGAAGGGACCCACGGTAGGCAATGCCAAACCGAATATCGGCGCAGCAAACACATATGGTTTGAGCCATTTCGTGACTGGGATAGCAATGGAGATGGGCAAACGGGCTTCAACGTAATTCACGTTTGCCCGATAGTTCACTTGAGTATTCAAAGTGGTGCTTTCAAACAGTCGTGAATCGCCACGAACAGTGAAAGAAGCCTGTGGAGCCACATACACAAAACCGTTAAAGAGCGGAATCTCAACTTCGAGTCCGAATACGGGTTTCACACGGTTCATAAATTCATCGAAACCCAAGGCATTCAAGTCGGCATTCCCTGTATAGTGATAACTGGCCAGGTTGCCTCCTGCCCTGATGCCAATGGCAATGGCTTCACCACTTTTCTTATCTTTATTCTGCTGTGCTGTCAGTTGACAGGCCAGCATCAAAACCACCAAAGTCAATAATGTCTTTTTCATAGTCTTCCTTGTTTAATTGTGATACCACTGCTGTCTGATTGCCATTCCAAATGGTCCTCCTGAATTACTCTGAACACGGTAGCAAAAGATTTGGTTTTCCAACGACTGCACAGCGACGTTATCCACCTCCATATTGATACATACCACTACGGCATGGTCAATTCCGTTAGGTGTCATCGTACCTGTGACGATATAGCCCTTCTTTAGCTTGAATTCCGTTTGTTGACCTTCGACGTTCACTTCACAGTCATAATCAACAGTAAAATACACTGTAAAATCATCCCCATTACCCATGACAAAGGCATTGGTAGACTTGGTTTTATACTCATCCCCTTCTGCGACCTCCCCCTTGAAATCCACAGGTACAAGCATGTTATGTTGGCCATTGGGATAATAAACCGTTGTTCCCATAGTAATGATGGTAGTATCGTTCGAAAACACCGTGGTATCCGAACCCTGGACCAAGATGTCTCCCGCATGATACACTTCCTCCACTTCCACAGGATAGGTCGATGAATCTCCTCCGAAGCGTAAGAACATGGTATCGATATAAGATTGTGTTTGTACGTTGGACTTATATAATTCAACAGGTGTAAACAGGAATTCCCCTTGGATGTCGGGAGGATTTGCCCCCGATGGCAAGTTCAACACCAGTGGTAGCGACATGGAATCCGCATCCTGGATGTAATCCAGCAATACATTGGGAATCACCGCTTCAATAGGCTTCACATCCGATTCAGTGCCCATCAGCACAATGGTCTTCGGATCATTCAGATTCTCTTTCAAGCATCCTGTCACGAGCATCGCTAGCAAAACAGGCAGTAGCCAAAACAATCTTTTCATATTTCTCATTTATTAATTCTATTTGATAACTGACACAATCTTGGTTTTATTGCCTTTCAACGTATGTATTTCCAATAAATAGAGTGCCTGAGGCAAATCACTCACCTGAATATTTACTTCGGAATCACCGTTGACGGGCACCGTTTTCACTTGTTGTCCCAACAGGTTATACACGCGAATTTCTTCCATGGCGCAACCTTTCACCATCACCACATCCTTGGCAGGATGGGGATAGACTTGCAGGTCGTCCACCTCATCTTCCTCAACTCCATAACCGCTACCGTTGATGGTAATGGATATGTCGTTGGCACTACTGGAGCCCCAGCTGGCATGCAGTTCCCGCTCGTCCATGGAATAGACGGTGATGGTGCACGAAGCGCCATGTTCTTTGAGTTTCCAATGATTCTGGCCCTCCGGGTTGGGTTCCAAACGCCAACGGACCGCGGAAGGTTCTATCGCGTCAGCATGGGTCAACTGGTAGGTATACTCGCCAGGCCAGAAGCTGGTGGCTACGGACACCTGACTGGGACCGACAATCTCGACAGGCTGGTTGATGATGTCGCCACTAACACCGACTGCAAAAGCATAGCTATCGTGCGCTCCTGTGCTGGAAACGTAGGCGACGATACCCCCTGGACAATGGAAAAAGGACAATGCGCTGGGGTCCCATGTCGTTAAACTTTGATAGGAATATTCTTCTGCCGAGGCCACCTGCCTGAATGAAGTTGGATCTACCGATTGCCCCCCTACCGCTTGAAAGTCTTGTATGGATGCGGTACTACACACAAAAATTACATGGTATTCACGTGTATAATCCCCTACAATAGGAAGATAAGCAATCTCTATTTCATCGGCAGCCTGTTCCATGGGTGTAAGCCAGGCCATGGCAGGATTGTAAAGATAAACGGCGATGGCGTTGCTTTCGGATTTCAGATAGGTATCCTCTGTATCCATTTCAAAGACAACGCTCTCGCCTTTCTCCAGGGTATAGGTCTGGGTTTTATCTCTTTTCACGATGGTGTTGTCATAAAAAGCTGTGACTTTCACCCTATTGCACTTTGAGGACCAGTCTGCTTTTTGCTTTTCGCTTTTGACCACCACGAATTCTTTTCCCCAGGCGCTCACCGGCACGGCTTGTTCAAAGGCATGGCCGTGGTCTTCCACCAACGATCCCGGTACTGAGGTCAAACAATTTCCGTTGAAAACGGCGATGGGCTTATCGCTTTCCACCAGGGTGCCTGAGAAGTCACCATTAGGGTCCATTGGGGCTTCTGTCCCCGAAGAAAGGTTGAGCACATGGTAACATTGGCCTTTGTCGAGGAAAACGGGATAAGACACACCAGGAGCATGTCCACCATTCGTTTGGCAAGTTGGGGTAATATCCACCCGGGTGCCATCCTCGATGGCAACCACCAGGAACGAGGCCCGGTTCTCCCCTTCCATGCCTTCGGCTTCACCCACCGACTTGTTGGTTTGGATCATATATTGGGTTCCCAGATCCTCGACGGGCAACACGAAGGAGGCATCGCGTGAACCCTCAGCCTCGTTGGCGATGATGAGGGAAATTGGGCTTGTCGAGTGCACCAACAGACCTTTGTCGGCTATCCCATCTTTTTGGTCATTATAGCATTGGACAGGATCTTGGATGATGCACACTTTGAGGATGTCGGGTACCACAGGGAAAGCATCTACTGTATCGCCTGTCGCCGGATTTGTCACAGTCACCTCGCAGTTTTCTTGAGCACTGACGATAAGTTTCAGCTGGCCTGAGTTGCCGTCGCTATTGGCTCCATTCCGCATGAACGACGCCCAGAACTCAGTGCCCCGATGGGTCGGTGTCTGGGCGTAGCCCATGGTGACGCCTATGGCGGTCAAGAGGAAGAAGCTGCAGGCGAGGCGTTTCAACATAGGTCAGGATTTGATTCTTTTACCATTCAGCACCGCCTCTTGAAGCATGTCGCCATGATAGGTGAGTTTCAGGGAGAAAAACGGTGCATGTTCATCCAGAAGTCGCAGGAAGATCTTGTCGCCTTCCCACATCGTCAGTTCGAGAAGCTTTTGTTTCTCGATCCATTGGAGGTCACCCTCGTTGCACACAATCTCGTCGCCGGTCCATTCCGTGCAGACGAAGAGGTGCATATGTTCCGCTTCCCAGACGTCGGAGATGAAGGTGACGATGCCGCAGTAGCGCCATTGGGTGACGGTGAAGCCCGTCTCTTCCTTGACCTCGCGCATCATGCAGTCCTCGGGGCTCTCCCCTTCCTCGAAGTGGCCACCGACACCCAGCCATTTGTCATGGTTGATGTCGTTCACCTTTTTGGTCCGGTGAAGCATCAGGTACTGGGTACCGCGTTCCAGGTAGCAGAGGGTGGTTTGTTTCATGTTTCAAAAGCAAAGGCGGCTTTGGAGCCGCCTTTGCGAAAAACCTTTTGAACTTCGGTTTAGATGATACCTTGAGCGAGCATGGCGTTGGCAACGCGCATGAAGCCGGCGATGTTGGCGCCCTTCACATAGTTGATGGAACCGTCAGCTTGTTTACCATACTTCACGCACATGTCATAGATGTCGTTCATGATCTTGTGGAGCTTCACGTCAACTTCCTCAGCGGTCCAGTTGATGTGACCAGCGTTCTGGCAGATCTCGAGGCCTGAGGTGGCAACACCACCGGCGTTGACAGCCTTACCAGGACCGAACGGGATCTTGGCAGCTTGGAAAGCTGCGATAGCACCAGGCTGGCAGCCCATGTTGGAGACTTCAGCCACATACTTCACGCCATTGGCGATGAGTTCCTTGGCATCCTCTTCAGCAAGCTCGTTTTGGAAAGCGCAGGGGCATGCGATGTCGCACTTCACCATCCAAGCCTTCTTGCCAGGAGTGAAGACGCGGGAACTTGTCAGCCATGTCCTGAACCTTGTTACGGTTCGAGGCACGCATGTCGAGCATGTAGTCGATCATTTCCTTGTCGATACCGTTGGGCAGTTCGCAGACACCGTCAGGACCTGACAGGGCAACGACCTTGGCACCGAGTTCGATAGCCTTGGTGGCGGCACCCCAAGCCACGTTACCGAAGCCTGAGAGAGCAATACGCTTGCCTTCCATCTTGTCGCCGGTCTGTTTCACCATACGTTCGACATAGTAGATAGCACCGAAACCGGTAGCCTCAGGACGGATCAGAGAACCACCCCAGCCATAGCTCTTACCAGTCAGAGCGCCAGTGCTGTGTTCACGGGCGAGCTTCTTGTAAGCGCCATAGAGGTAACCGATTTCACGGCCGCCGACGCCGACGTCACCAGCAGGTGAGTCTTGGTCAGGACCGATGTTTCTCCAAAGTTCATACATGAAAGCCTGGCAGAAACGCATGATCTCTTCGTCGGTCTTGCCAACGGGATCGAAGTCGGAACCACCCTTACCACCGCCGAGAGGCAGGTTGGTCAGTGAGTTCTTGAAGATCTGCTCGAAGCCCAAGAACTTCAGCATGGAGACGTTCACAGCCTTGTGGAAACGCAAGCCGCCTTTGTAAGCGCCGAGAGCGGCGTTGTACTGAACGCGGTAGCCCAGGTTGGTCTGAACTTCACCATTGCGGTCAACCCAAGTCACACGGAAAGTGAAGATACGATCGGGCTCAACGAGTCTTTCAACGATCTTGGCCTTCTCGAACTCAGGATGCTGGTTGTAAACTTCTTCGATTGATTCGAGCACTTCGCGTACTGCCTGTAAATACTCTTTTTCGCCTGGATGTTTGGCCTCCAGAGCGGTCATGATTTCATTTACTTTCATTTT
>CAJOIH010000020.1:0-39454 GCA_905234455.1 uncultured Bacteroidales bacterium
GATGGCCTTCAAGAACGCCGGTCCCAAGATCATGGAACCCATCTACGACCTCGACGTGCGCATGCCCGCCGACCTCATGGGCGCCGTGATGACCGACCTCCAGGGCCGTCGTGGCATCGTGATGGGCATGGACAGCGACCACGGCTACCAGACCATCCACGCCAAAGTCCCGTTCGCCGAGATGGACCGTTACTCAACCACCCTCAGCTCCCTCACCTCAGGCCGCGGCACCTTCACCATGAAGTACGCCGAATACGCCCAGGTTCCCGCCGACGTGCAAAACCGTCTGCTCAAGGAATACGAAGAGAGCCAGAAGGAAGAAGAGTGATGACCTCGGATCGTTATTTCGATATAACGACCCAAAACAACAAAAAATCCCGTCAGCGATGGCGGGATTTTTTTGTATATTAATTATAGATGTATTCATATCGATATAAATTACTTGAATTAATAGAAATTATAAATATTTTATAATATCTTTGCGGGTGAAAAACTCTTTAAAACATCACCCGTTATGGAAAAACCTATTAACTTTGTCGGAGAAAACAACGACGACATGAATTATCCCATTGGAATTCAGACCTTTGAGAAAATCCAAACTGACGACTTCGTTTATGTTGACAAGACCGCACATGCCTACAGGTTAGTCACCCAGGGCTCGTGTTATTTCCTCAGCCGTCCCCGAAGGTTCGGCAAGAGCCTGCTGCTCTCAACACTGAAAGCCTACTTCCAAGGGAAAAAGGAACTGTTCGAGGGACTGGCCATCGCCCAACTGGAGAAGGAGTGGAAACAGTATCCGGTGCTGCATCTGGATTTGAATACAGCCAAGTACACCGATGCCAAAACGCTTAACGAATTGCTTGACACCTACCTCTCGGGCTGGGAAAAAGAATACGGCATTGAAAACGAGGCCAACGATCCATCAATCCGTTTTCGCAACGTGATTTCCAAAATCGCCAAACAATCGTCCGAAGGGAAAGTGGTGATCCTCGTCGACGAATACGACAAGCCCCTGCTCGAAACCATCGGCAAGCCGGAGCTCCAAGAGGATTACAGACAAACTCTCAAGGCCTTCTACTCCAACATCAAAAGCTGCGACGAGTATATCCGCTTCGCCATGCTCACGGGCGTGACCAAGTTCTCGCACCTGAGCATCTTCAGCGGACTGAACAACCTGAACGACATCTCGCTCGATCCCGACTATGCCGACATCTGTGGCTTCACCCAAAATGAGATGGAGTCGGTTTTCTCCGAAGGCATCGACGAGTTTGCCGAAAAAATGGGAATCAGCCGTACTGAGGTGCTTAACCGACTGAAGACGAACTATGACGGGTATCACTTCTCGAGCGACCTGGCCGTGAGCGTTTACAACCCGTTCAGCCTGATATGCGCCATGAGCAAACACCGGATGGATGCCTTCTGGTTCGCCACCGGAACGCCCAACTTTCTGGTGGAGGTAATCCAGCAGTGCGACTACCCTCTGGCCCGACTCTCCACGGAACCCAAGTCCGCCGAGGATCTCGCCGCCATCGACGCGATGTACAGCGACCCCATACCGCTGTTCTTCCAAAGCGGGTACCTGACCATCAAAGACTACGACTCGCGTCTGGAGGCATACGAGCTCGACTTCCCAAACAAGGAGGTTGAGCAGGGTTTTGTCAGGTTCATGGCTGTTTATTACAATGGAGGCAACCGTCACGGCTCGTTCAACATCGTGAGGTTTATCAAGGCAGTGGAGGGTGGCGACGCCGAGGAATTCATGACGCTCCTCCAAGCCTTCTACGCCGACGGCGACTACCAACTCACGGGCAAACTGGAGGTTTATTTCCAAAACTCGCTGCTGACCATCTTCAAGCTGATGGGATTCTACGTGGAAGTGGAACGCCATACCAGCCAAGGACGCATGGATGTGACCCTACAGACAAAAGACTACGTCTATATCATGGAAATCAAGGTTGACAAGAGCCCCGACGTGGCCTTAAAGCAGATCGATGAAAAAGAATACGCCGCGCCTTTTGCCGCCGATCCAAGGAAACTCTTCAAGATTGGCGTGTGCTTCTCCAGCCGCAAACGGGGCATCAAGGGGTGGAAGACAAAATGAGCTTTTTTGTTATCTTTGCCCCAATGAAACCTTGGAAAAACATAGTGATTGTGCTTTTTGTGACTGTGGTCCTGCACGCCTGCTGTAAGCCACAGGTTCAATCCTGTTTTCAAGAGGATCTCTTGTACCGCGTGGAAAGCTTCTACCAGCAATATCCCGATAGTGCCAAACTCATCCTCGACACGCTGACTATAAATGTTCTGCCAGAGAAAGAACGCGCCCATTATTGCCTTTTGAAAGCAAAGGTGCGCGATGGCTTATTCATTTATGACGATGAAACCGATTCGCTGTTGCAGGAGGCGCAAAAGTATTTCGTCGGCAGCAGGGAATACTTTTTTGCCGCGGAAACCTGCGAGGCGCTTTCCCGGGTGGGTTTCAAGCGGGGGGAAGGATACGCCCACAAGATCGATTGGCTCCAAAAAGGCCTGGAAAGCATCGAGCAATGTGAGCATGTGGACCAACGGCTGCTCCTGTATCGGAAGGATTCCATCACCGAACGCCAACTTATTGACAATCTAAAATATAGGATTGTCTGGCGGTTGGGAATGGATTACTCTTCCAATGACAAGGATTTGGGATTTGACTATCTGAAACAAGCCTGCCGGTATTATACCGAGACGCGGCAGTTGCCCATGCTTACCAAAACCGCATATACCCTTGGAGGAAGGTATCTGTTTGAAAACGAATACGACAGCTGCCTGAAATACCTGAACCAAGGCCTTCAATCCGCCGAAACGATGGGCGATGCATCGGAATGCGCGCTCTTTCATCTTTACATGTCCTATTTCTATAGACAGGATACCACCAAAGGAAAGGAACGCTGGCAAAATGCCATTGACGAATGCCACAAAGGTTTAAACCTGTTGGGCGATTCGTTCTTCAGATACAAAGACGGCCTTTATGCATCTCTCAGTCGGTGTTTTTTTGAGCTGGAGCAATACGACTCCTGTTGTTATTATGCCGAACGGCAACTCGCTTTCATGGAGGAGCATCATTTCAAGATGGTGCCGAACAACGAAAACGCCGAAATCTATTACCGTTTGTACAAATCATGCGAAGCCTTGGGCGAAAAGGACAAAGCCTTGTATTGTGCGGGACTGTGTCTTGACATGCGCGACCAACTCAAAAATGAGCCGACCGACGTGAACCTGGTAATCCAAGAGTATGAAAACGCCTTGGAACGACAGAAACTGGAATCGGAAGAGCAAATCAAGCGTGTTCGTCTTTATCTGCTACTTTCGCTGGTTACACTTGCATTAATTGTTGTGCTTTGGCTCTCGTACCGTTACCGCAAAAACAAGGAAATCGAGAACCTGATGCTTCAAGAAGCGCTCGACAAACTGCAGTTGGCCATGGAAACAAACACCCAACACGCCCACAGCGCACTGACCAAAAGGGTGATGGAGGTTTATCGCTCCGGGAAAGACAACATGCTGGCAAAAATCCTGAAAGAGATCGACACATCCTTCCCGGCAATGACGGAAAAGGCCAAGCTTACCTATCCCGAACTGACCGAAACGGAACGGAATATCCTTATGCTGAATTTTGTCCAATTCCGCGCCAAAGAAGAAGCCGAGATCTTGAGGTTGAGCGAAAACACCGTGATGAAATACCGTTCCAAGGTCAGAAAAAAAGCTGGCGACAACCCGTTTCCCAAGCTGCTTGAACCGTAAAAACCTGTATATCACTATTTTATAAACAATTGATAATCAGTGTTTTAAATCAAAACTCTCAAGAAAAACCTGTATTCTGGGGTTTTCAAGCGAATAAACGGCCTTTTTCTGTATATTTTTGTTACAGCACAAATCATAAAAACATCCGTCATGAAAAAACTGGCATTTGTATTAATGGTTTTGCTGGCACCATTTGTAATTCAAGCCCAGCACTGCGACTCGATCGACAACCACATGGTGGACGGCTATTCCATCCAGCCAGAATACGCCCTACAATTGGCCGATGAAACCATTCTTACACGTGTTTGGCAAGATGCTGTGGACAATACGGGGTTTCCACAACCCTCACTCGTCAAATTCTACAAAATCGCACGGCATGGGGCTGTTATTTTGGATTCCATCACCTACGACAATCCCGATTGGAACGACATCCTGATGGCGCGAATCCACGACGACGGCAACCCCGCCTATAGCCAATACTGCAACGTGTTGGCCAAATACCTTGTTGATTACGGGAATCGCAAAACCGACCTGAACCTCACATTTTTCGACGATGACGCCCATTTCAACGAAGCGATGGAAATCACCGTGCCTTTGGTGGATACCATCATCGACTATTTCATTTATGAAAGCACCTGTATCCTTGACAGCAACAACGACATCGTGTTTCAATATGTAGTTCCCTCAAGGAATGTAGTCCACTTCGACCGTTTCGGCCTTGACGGAACCCTGAAACACAGGACCGCCATCCCAAAATCCATCATGCACGTGTACCATTATCTCGATGTGGAAGGGCTGCCAATACACGGATTGAAACAAAGCGGCGAATCCCCGTTGAAATACATCATTTACGGGGCATCCGGCAACCATTTCTTCGATACGCATACCGATTTTGTCGCCTATGAGCTTGACTCTTTGTTCAACATCGTCAATACGCTCGTCATACCCCCAACTGATCCCAACACCTATCCCTTCATTCACAATGTCCCTGATTTCAATGGTGCTGTAGGTTTCGAGGACGGTAGTTTCCTGGTGGCAAGGGATATTCGTTGGAGCTCCGATCTTCAATCGACGGGTATTGTGAAATACGACTCAGATGGCGAGCTAATTCATGCTGTTTGGTTTGATTCCTCCGTCGTTCCGGTCTCCTATGGAAACATTGCCTACGACGATTACACGGGCATCGACCTGCAAAAGGACGACAATGGCTTTGTTTACTATGCCTTTCAATGTGTCATTGACGAAGTGGAGGTGATTGCCATCATCAAACTCGATGGGAATTTGAATACCATTTGGGAACGTTATGGCATGCACGTAAGTCGACCTGTCGTTTACCATCGTAGTGCGATGGAGTGTGGGCTCACTGTTTTGAACGAAGGGGGAGCTGCGGTTTTTGGCCGTAATACCGGAATCAATGGGCATATGTATCCAACGGGTTTGTTTATGATGCTGGTCGACGATGACGGCGTTGCCGTTTCCGAAACAGGGAATGCCGTTCGGCCCTACCTCATCTCACCCAATCCCGTGCGCAATATGCTTCAGGTTCATTATTCTCCCGACGTCCATCCTATGGCGGTGGAGCTCTACGACCTCCAAGGCCGCCTGCTCTGCACCCAAAGCGAGGGTCTGGAAAGCATTCGCATGGGTGAGCTGCCCACAGGCACCTATACCCTGCGCATCGTGATGGACGACGGAACAACCTTCTCCGACAAGGTGGTGAAGCAATAGCACAAAAGCGTTTTCTTTAATTAGTTTTCAACAATCCTGCCTTATCGGGGCGGGATTGTTTTTTTATCACTACTTTTGCAATTAAATCTGCGAAATAGAGTTATAACAAAGCAAAACGATACCATTATGAAAAACAAGATCACAACCGTACTGCTGGTCCTCCTGGCCGCTTTTGTCACCCTCGGAGGCACCTCCAGCTGCAACAGCAAGAAGAAAGCCGCCAAGGCCGCTGCCGAGGCCGAATACAAGGCCCGCGTGGCCGAAGCCGTGAGAGACCTCACCGCCATCCTCGACGACGAGACCGCCTGGACCCTCGAAGAGAAGGAACACCGCGTGCAGACCATCAAGGACTGGAACCTGCAGAACGCCGAGGTCGACGACCTGCTCTTCCAAGTGGAGAAGAAACTCGCCCGCGAACGCGCCCAAGCCGCACAACGCGCCGAAGAGGAACGCCGCGCCGCCGAAGAGGCCGCCAAGGCACAACAGCCCAAGAACGTGCTGGAAAAGAACTTCGCCAGCATCGCCAACGCCGGCAGCGTAGCCCAGGCCAACCGCCTCATCAACGAAACCCTGCAGCTGTTCTCGTCGAACGACGTGCCCGTGCTCATCATCATCAGCCAGGCCGGGGGATTCAACGACTACGACCGCCCCACCACCATCGAGAACTACCTCAACTACCTCAAGGACCAAAAGGTCAACCGCAATAACGTCCACGAACTCAAGTTCAACGACAACGGCAAAATCACTGAAGTCGAACTCATCAAAAGATAACCAACCATCATGAAGAAAATCATAGCAACATTGGCCCTCCTGGTGCTGGTAGCCGGCACCGCCATGGCCCAAGACGAACTGAGCTTCGAACGCAAACAGGCCATCGACAGCCTCGCCCTCGAGAAGGTGCGCGACCTGAGCAAATACATCAAGATCGTCGGCTCCAAAGAGACCGCCTGGAGCGAAGCCAACCGCGTCATCGACCGCGCCGAGGAACTCTTCATGAGCAACGCCGAGATCGGCGTCTCCTCCATCAGCTCCAACAAAATCAAGTACTTCAAGGTGCGCCCCTACTTCGAGCACCTGATGCGCCTCAACTACGACCGCGTCGAGATCGAATGGTACAACATCGAATACGTCTCCGACCTGCAACGCCAACCCGACGGCACCTACGTGGGCGTCATCACCATCTTCCAGACCTTCCGCGGCTACAACAAGGAAGGCCAACTCGAATACAAGGACACCACCAAGAAGGACATCACCGTCTACGTCAAACGCAAGGAGACCCAGATCGGCGGCCGCATGATCGGCTTCTGGGACGTGCTGCTGGGCGACATGCGCGTGAAGGAAACTGCGAATAAATGAGTAAAAAGCTTTTGATCCTGGTCCTGGCACTGTGCTTCGGGATACTGCCCCTAAAAGCACAATCGATAGGCAACGTCCAAATGGACGAAGCCAACCTCTATGCCATGACCAAGCAGATGGGCCAGTTCATCCGCCGCTTCAACTACGAGGAAGACCAGTTCGGCAACAAAATCAACCCGAAAGACCCCTCGTACCGCAGCACCGAAAAACGCCGCCAGTCGCTCGCCATCCTCTTCGACCAGCAGACCTACGGCAGCCAACCCGACCTGCAACGCTTCTTCATCGAAGACGTCACCGCCAACGACTCCACCTTCATGACCTTCCTCGGCGGACGCTGGTACTCCGAAGTGTCGGCCTCCTTCAAATACAAAGGCAAGCCGGTGAACATCATCATGATCCTCGGCATCGAAAAGGAAGGCCTCGGCTCGAAATGGGTGCTCAACAACATCTATTTCTCGGAGTTCAACAAACTCTTCCCCACCGGCGAAATCGCCGAAAAGGAAAAGCATTTCCTGCACCCCATGAGCCACGAACTCGACTTCATGAACATCTACAAGATCTTCAAGGAACCCGAAGTCATCGAATACTACGCCTCCAAACGCTTCGAACCCGACCACCCTGTTCTTCTACGAGATCAAACACGGCAACCTGGTGTTCCAGGAAGTCGACGCAGTGAAGTTCCACGTGTTCCAGATCAAGGACTGGTACTTCGAGGTGTCGTGGTTCAACCGCAGCGGAAGCAACTCTGGCTGGCTCATCTCCAACCTTATCTACCTGCCTGAAAAAGACAAAACAGACATCATCAAATTCTACGAACCATGATGAAACAACGGATAGCTATCTTTCTGCTTTTTCTCTGCTGCCTCAGCCTCACCGCCACGGCACAGAAGAAGAACCAGAACAACGGCCTCAACAAGGAGGAAATCGCCGTCTACGAGGCCGAAATCGGCAAGATGGTGAACTATCTCCAAGAGACGCTCAACTTCATCGGCGACCCCGAACAGTCCACCCAGGAAAAGGAAATCGTGTTCTCGCAGAGCTACACCAAGATATTCCAGGACGACAAGGTGCAGATCGAAGACGACCTCGACACCAAACGCAACGCCAACCTCACCAAGGATGTGCAGGCCTACCTGAAGGATATCGACTTCTTCTTCCAACACGCGACGTTCAAGTTTGACGTGCAAAGCATCGCCTGCCTCAACAAGGATGACGGCACGCCCTATTTCAAGGTGACGATGAACCGGCAGCTCACCGGCGTGACCGTGACCAACGACACGGTCAACGACGTCAAGAAACGCTATATCGAAATCAACCTCGACAAGGCCAAGAACGACCTGAAGATTGCCAGCATCTACACCACCAAGGTCAACGAGCGCGAGTCGCTGAGCCACTGGTGGAACGCCATGCCCAGCGCCTGGAAGAACTACTTCGGCGGCGAGCTGCGGATCAACAAGACCATCCCGCTGAAGACCGTGATGCAGGTCAACGAGACCGACTTCATCTATGCCTATCCAGAGCTCAAGGTCATCGACGGCGACACCATCGCCACCGACTGGAAGGAGGTGGTGATGAAGGAAGGCCTCGACGAGATCTACGCCAAGCTGAAAGGCCTGGTGATGATGCAACACGTCGACGTGGCCAACACCAAGACCATCACCACGCTGGAGCCCCTGGGCGAGCTCTCCGAGCTGCAAGTGCTCAACGTGGCCGGCACCAACATCAGCGACCTCAGCCCGCTGCGCAACGCCAACAAACTCAAGGTGCTCAAGGCCGGCAACACCCGCATCGACGACCTCAGCCCGCTGAAATACGACATCATGCTCGAAGAACTCGACGTGGCCAACACCGACATCGACAACCTGGCTGTGCTCGAGATCCTCGGCAACCTCGAGAAACTCAACATCTCGCAAACCCGGGTCAATACCCTCGAAGCGGTGAAAAACTGCCCCCGCCTGGCCTACCTCATCGCCGAAGGCAGCCGCATCACCACCCTGGCACCCCTGAGCCAGCTGGACGGCCTCGTGTCGCTCAACGTGAGCAACACCGGCGTGAGCGACCTCAGCCCGCTGAGCCACCTCGCCACGCTGCAGAGCCTCAAGATCTCGCAGACCCGCGTGAACAGCCTGAGAGCCCTCGAAGAGACCAAGACCCTCAAGGAACTCTATTGCAGCAACACCAACGTGAGCGACCTCAGCCCCCTCAAGAACCACCGGCTGCTGAGCAAGATCTACTGCGACAACACCCGCATCGACGTGCAGCAGGCCAGCGAGTTCACCAAGGAGAACCCCTTCACCCTCGTCATCTACGACACCAACGCCCTCGAGCAATGGTGGAACAACCTGCCCATCTATTGGAAAGCCGTGTTCTCCGAGCAGACCTCCATCGAGGGCGAACCCTCCACCGAACAGCTCCACGAGGTGATTAATATGACCGACCTCGACCTCTCGGGCAACCCCTATATGCAGGACCTGATTCCCGTGAGCCGACTCACCAACCTGGTCAACCTCAACCTCGCCAACACCGAGATCACCAGCCTCCTGTCGCTCACCGGCATGACCAACCTGGAACGCATCAACCTGAGCAACACCTTCATTGAAAGCCTGAAACCGCTTTCGGGCATGAACCGCCTCAAGGAGGTGGACCTCCGGAACACGCCCATCAGCAACCTGGAGCCCCTGGCCACCGACGCCCACCTCGAGAAGGTGTGGGCCGACGGCAGCCACGTGAGCAAGCACCAGGCCGAGCTGCTCAAGGAAGCCGTGCCCGACGTCATCGTGATCTACCAATCCGCCGCGGTGCGCGAGTGGTGGAACGCCCTCGACGCCACCTGGAAAGCCCTGCTGCTCAACCAGCTGGGAAGCAGCAGCTACGAGCCCACCGACCTTGAGTTGCAGCAGATCCTCGACCTCAAGACCGTCAGCATCGACCAGGAAAACGCCATCCAAAGCATCGAGCCGCTCAGCGGCTTCACCTGGCTCGAAAAGGTGAGCATCACCAACCAGGGCATCCGCGACATCAAGCCGCTCACCAACAAGGTCCACCTCAAGGAAGTGTACCTGCAGAACAACCCCATCAGCGACCTCGACCCGCTGGAAGCAGACACGCTCATCGAGGTGCTCAACATCGAGAATACCCAGGTCTCGGACCTCGATCCGGTAGAACACCTGAAACACCTCCATACGCTCAACGCCGGCGGCACCAACGTGAAGTCACTGAAACCCCTGGCCAAGCTCACCGAACTCGAAGAGCTGCTCATCAACAACACCGGGGTGAAGAATATCTCGCCCATTGAGGACCTCCCCTCGCTGAAACTCATCAAAATCTATAACACCAAAGTCAAGAGCAAAGCCGTCAACAAACTGCAGCAGAAGCGCTTCGACTTGAATATCGTTTACTATTAATGAAAAAGCTTATTCCCATAGTATTAATACTGCTGGCCTGCGCTTGCAACAACAACCAACCCCAAGGGACGGATAATGGCAACCGCAAGGCGGAAAGCGTGCAGGTGCCGGCATTCAACGCCGATTCGGCCTATGCCTTCGTGAAAGCGCAGACCGACTTCGGGCCGAGGGTGCCCAACAGCGAGGCCCACGAGCAGTGTGCCGCCTGGCTGGTGAACCAGCTCAGCGCCTATGCCGACACGGTGATGGTGCAGGAGTTCCGCTCGAGGCTTTACAACAACAAGGGCATCGACGGCAAGAACATCATCGCCACCTTCAACCCCAAGGCCGGCAAGCGCATCCTGCTGTGCGCCCACTGGGATTCGAGGCCGTTTGCCGACCACGACCCTGACGAGGCCCACTGGGACACACCCATCGACGGGGCCAACGACGGCGCCAGTGGGGTAGGGGTGCTCCTCGAATGCGCCCGCTGCTTCCACCAGCATCCGCTGCCCATCCGCACGGGGGTAGACATCATCCTCTTCGACCTGGAAGACTACGGTCCGCCCACCAGCCAGGCGGAGGAATATTACGACGACCGCCGCAACCACTGGGCGCTGGGCTCGCAGTTCTGGGCTGAACAGCACCATGTCAGGGGCTACCAGGCCACCTGCGGCATCCTGCTTGACATGGTAGGCGGCAGCAACCCCAACTTCATGAAGGAATACTACTCGCAAGGCTACGCCGGATGGCTGAGCAACAAGGTGTGGCGCCTGGCGCAGGACCTGGGCTATGGACAGCATTTCGTCAACGAGCTGGGCGAGCCCATCAGCGACGACCACCTGCCGCTGAACGAGCTGGCCGGCATCCCCACCATCGACATCATCGACCTGCAGCCCAACAGCAGCAACTACTGCTTCCCCGACACCTGGCATACCTTGGACGACAACATCGACCATATCGACAAAAACACGCTGAAAATGGTCGGAAATGTGCTCAATCACTACGTTTATCAAGAATAGTTGATAATTTTTTCTTGAACGGAACGGAAAAAGACTTTATTTTTGCCTTTTGAACAATTGAAACAACAGAAACTAACCATTTATTATTCACTAAACTCAAAACAATCATGAAAAAGCTTTTACTCGTTTTGGTTGCTGTGATGGGTATTTCTTTCGCAGCTAGCGCACAAAATGCAATCGGTGTCCGTCTTGGCGGTGGCCAGGGCTTCGGCGCTGAACTTTCCTACCAACAAAGCCTCGGCGGCTTCAACCGCTTGGAAGCCGACCTCGGTTGGAAGAACTACTATGGCTTGAGCTGGTTCTCACTGGCCGCCCTCTATCAGGCTCACTTCGACATCAAGGCTGTCCCGAACCTCGGTTGGTATGCTGGCGTTGGTGGCCGTTTCGACCTTTATACTAGCTATGGCACCCAGCTTGCCATCGGTGTTGCTGCCCAAGGCGGTCTCGACTATCATTTCGACGCCATCCCGGTGCAGCTGTCATTGGACATCCGTCCCTGCCTGTATCTCTATCCTACCACCGACTTCTGGTGGGGTGATATCGCACTGGGTATCCGTTACATGCTCTAACCTAAACCTTAGGCATCAAAAAAACCCGCTGGAACATTCCGGCGGGCTTTTTTTTGTGCGTTGGGGCGGCCTATTGGACGACCACCTTGCGGGTGAGGGCTTGGCTGCCGATGATGTGGACGATGTAGACGCCAGCGGGCAGGTCGGCCACGTCGACGGTGGAGGAGCCGGCCATGCTGAAGTTGCGCACCATGACACCATGGCTGTCGATGATCTTGACGGTGACACGACCCTTGTCGTAATCGGTGGTGATGGTCATGTGGCCACGGACCGGGTTGGGGCTGATGGTCACCTGGAAGGGCTCCTTATGGGCATCGGGGACGGCCGGCACATCGGTTACGATATCGGTGTTGTGGCTGTAGGTCACCAGCTTGCCCGAGACGCGGAGGAGCGGGTTGCTCGAGTTCTCGCAGTGCGGGCATCCGTTCTGGCCGCTGACGCAGTCGGGGTAGTTGGGGTGGCACTGGTCGATGTAGGTCGGGTCGAACTCATAGAGGAGGTCGGCGTGGCCGCTGGCGAGGTAGCTGTCGAGGCTATAGTCCCACACCATGGTCATGCTGCCCGGGCACCAGCCGGCGCGGTCGTAGGTCCAGGTGCCGTTTTGCGGCTGGCATCCCGCCGGGTTGGGCGAGCAGGTTTGCCAGAGGTCCTGCGTGTCGACCGTGGTACCGTTGACGTTGATGTTATGGACGGCGTGGTAGAACTCGGCCGCGTTGCCGGTGTTGACGGCACCGTTCTGCGTATCGCTCCAGTTGTGGCCCGAAGTGGTCAGCTGCAGCTTGGCCTTTTCGACGCTGGGACCGAAATTGATCGAGCGGGTGGGGATGGGGCAGGGGTCGGCATAGTCGCCGAAGGCGTAGTTGCCGTACCAGATCTCCTGGAGGTCGACGTAGGGATAGTCGGGACGGCCCTTAGTGTACTCGAAGACGGCCGTGGGGCAATAGCCTTGGCCGGTGGAGTACTGTTCGCAATAGTATTCAAACTCGACGAGGCCTTGCAGCACGGTGGTGAAGTCGGTGACATCGAGGTCGTCGATGCATTCTTTGCCGAAGGGCGTGATGTAGCGGCAGAGCTCCATCCACTCGCCGCGGTAGTTCTTCACGCGGCAGTAGCTGGCATGGTCGTAGGTGTTGCAGCTGCCGTTGACGCAGTTGTGCAGGTAATGCAGGTTGATGGCATTGAAGGCGTTGACGTGGGTGGGGAAGGCAAACTCGCCGTAGTCGGTGAACTGCGAGGTGGTCACCACCACTTCGCCGTTGAGGGCGGTGACGACCATGTCGTCATAGTTGGTGGTGACCTCGAAGGTGTTGGAGGCTGTGGTGACCTTGCCGCCGGTCTGGCGGATGCTGACGGTCATGTTATAGGTGCCGGGGCCCGAAGGTGTCCAGGTGGTGTACCAGTAGCCGTTGTCGGGGTCGTCGGGGTAATCCGTCTTGAGGGTGAGTTCCTGTCCGTCGACGCTGGCTTTCACCTCTTCGAACTTCAGCACGTTGCCGTGGTCGATATAGGCGCTGAGCACGATCATGACGGGGTTCTGGAAGTCGGGCATGTAGACCTTGGTGCCTTCGTAGGGGCGGCGGATGGTGATCTCGGGGGTGTGGTTCTCCGGGTCGACCACCTGGAAGGTGCGGGTGACGGTGGGTGCCGGCTGCCATTGTGTGCCGTCGCCGGGCTGGATGGCCTTGACGCGCACGGTGCCTTCCTCGCCGGTGAGGGTGAGGATGTTGCCGTCGACGGTGGCGGGACCCTGGGCCACCTCGAAGGTGATGGGCAGTCCTGAGGTGGTGGTGGCCTGCAGGGTGATGGGCTCGTTGTAGACAAACTGGTCGGGGATGGCCTCGAAGTTGATGTATTGGGCCGTCAGGCCGCCGGGGATGTGGCGGATGGTGAAGTTGTCGAAGCCGCCCCAGCCGCTGTTGAGCATGAAGATGTTGGTCCACATGGCGGGGTCGTATTTGTCGCCGCTGCCCGGGGTGAGACCCGCGTTGACGCCTTGGCATTCAGGGATGACTTCCCAGTCGCCGTCGAAGTTGTCGTATTTCATGTACAGGGTGATGGCGCCTTCACCGTCGTTGGCATCGAGGTCGATGGAGACCCTCCAGCGGTACCAGTGCTTCTCTTCGCCGATGGGCTGGATGTTGCTGGTGATGGTGTTGTTGGGCAGCACCACGCCGTTCATGAAGAGGGGGTTGGTGGGGTTGACGCCGGTCATCATCACGTAGACGCCGCCGTCGGCAGCGGTGCTGCTCTCGTTGGGATAGATGGGTTCGCAGATGGCGTTGCCCGACGAGGCCTTGCGCAAGGGAGGCAACACGGAGCCGTCGTTATCGCCATCGTAGCCGATGCCGAAGAGGTCGCCCCACCACATGCGGAGGATGTCGCACTCAAACTCGATGATGCCGCCGGTGGAGAAGTCGAATCCATACTGGCTGATGTCGTGGGTGGCAATGTCGCCGAAAGCGGTGCCGGAGGCATCCGAAAACACACCTATCGTCTCATCGGCGGTAGGGATGGGCGGCGTAGTGCCCCAGAAGTGGCCCATGTAGTCGGTATACAAGGGCGTGAAATCGCCGTTGCCTGCATGGTGAATGCGGACGTACCAGCCGTCCTGTCCGTTGAGAAGGTGATTGGGGTTCTCACCTGATTCATAATCGTTGAAGTCGAAGGTCTTCTCGACCTGGGCCGTCGCTCCCAAAGCGAAAGCCATCAATAAAATGGTAATGAATGTCTTTTTCATAATATATAGATTTAACTTGTTAACTCCTAACTCCTCACTAAAACCCGTTCCACCACACCTTGGTCTGCCTGGTGTCGCCGTGGCTCATGCGGGAGAGTTGTGTCACATAATTATCATGGTTATATTCTATTTCCTTCTGTGGATATTCGAGGCGGTAGGAGGTGAGTTTGGCGTGGTCGGTGGTGGTGGGGGTCATCATGGTGCGGCGGGTGAGGGCCCAGGCTTCCCAGGGTTGGCGGAAGAGGTTGAGCCAGCGCTGCTGGTAGATCATCTTAAGGTAGAACTCCTGGCTGCCGTCGTATTCGGGGTTCATCCACACGGCGTAGTTCATCACGTTGGCCGCCATGTTGTTGCACCACGACCAGATGTCGAGGTTGCCAATGTAATCGGTGTATTGGGGATAGAGGTAGGTCCAGCGGCTGGTATAGAGCGGCAGGTGGGTCCAGAAGAGGAACGACTGGTAGACGCCCGAGCGGATGCTCTCGTCGGCGTTCAGCGCAGGGGTGATGCCCCCGATGTTGCGCACTTCGATTTCGGCTTTCATGAAGAGCACGTCGGCGTAGGTGACGAGGACCTGGGGCACGTATTTCTCGTCGCGGGTGAGGTAGTAGTTGAAGGGCGAGAAGATGCAGCGTGGGCCTTTGAAGGTGTAGACGCCGTCGCGGCTTTGGGCGTAGGGCGAGCCGCCTTCGGAGGGGGTGGCGGTGGTATGGATCTGGGGGTAGGGCCGCCAGGCGCCGTCGGGGAAGCTGTCGGTCTTGTGGTTGGTGTCGAAGAAGATGAAGGCGCGGTAGTCGAAGATGCCGCTGCCGTCCATGTCGTCGGTGGAGGAGAGGCAGTGCCACACGGTTTCGCCCATGCGGAGGTGCTTGTGTTCGCGGAACGACCAGTTGGTATCCCAGTTGGTGCCCAACACGCTGGGCCACAGGCAGATGCCGCCGCCTTGCGAGGAGCCGCCCGAGGCGCTCATCACGGTATAGAAGAAGTTGTAGGCCTCGACGAGCAGGGGCGTGGCGAAGTCGGGATCACGGTCGTACATGCGCAGGCCGTGGCGCAGGATGAGCGAGTTGGCGAACTCGGCCCAGAGCGTGTAGTTGTTGTTGAGCAGCACGTCGTAAGGCAGCTTGTAGTAGGGGTTCCCCGCGAGTGTCGTCGCCGAGTCGGCATGGAGCACGTCGCGCGACCACACCAGCTCTTGGAGCAGCGACTTATAGATGCTCTCCTGGGTGTCCCATTCGGGTTTCATGGTGGCGGATGAGGTGGCGTTTTCCCAGATGCGGCCAGCCTGTGAGTAGGGCATGTCGCCGAAGATGTCGGTGACCTTGAAGGTCTGGTAGGCCTTCAGGATGTTGAGTTGGGCGCGGGCCTTGTCGCACACTGTCGTGTCGCCCTGTTCGGCGTCATAGGCGTCGAAGCGCTGTTCCAGCTCGCGGATGTTGGCCAGCATGAGGTAGTATTCCGACCACAGCTGGGAGATGCCTATTTGCGAGTTGCCCCACGATTCGGAGGTAAGGGCGCCGAGTTCGGTCTCGGGGTACCATATCTCGTTTTGCAGGTAGAACTGTTCGTTCATGGTTTGCTGCAGTGAGCTCACCACGCCGTTGAACAGGGCCTCGGTGGTGGTCCCCGTCGGGGCGAAGGGGTTCTGGTTCATCTCGTCGAAGCCTTTGGTGCAGGCGCTCATCAAGAGGCCGAAAACCAATATATAGGTGATTCTTTTCATAGCGCGCATAATTTATAGGTTAACCTTCAGTGAAACCATGATGGACCGTGTGCCGGGGTAGGAGGCATATTCGAGGCCTTGGGCGTTGCCGGAGCCTTGGGTGCCTTCGGGGTTGATGTTGTCGGGCAGGGTCTTGTAGAAATAGAACAGGTCGCGGCCCACCAGCGAGATGGAGGCCTGCTTGAAGAAGTGCTGCCTGTCGAGGAGCTTGCGCGGGAAGTCGTAGGTCAGCGAGAGCTCGCGCATCTTGATCCAGGTGTTGTTGACGATGCCCGGGGTGGAGAGGATGTTGCCCCAGCCGCCGTAGTTTGGCATGTATTTGTAGAGGTAATGCACCACGTGGTCGTTTTCGACAGCCTCACCGGTGGCGGTGTTGATGCAGTAACCCGGCAGGATGACGCCGTAGTTGCCCAGCAGCTCGCCGTTTTCGTAGTAGGGCAGGCCGTTGCCTTCGCGCTCGTAGAGGGTGGCGGGGCTTTGGCCCGTCTGCATGCCCACCACGTATGAGGCGCAGTAGATCTGGCCGCCCAGCTTGGCGTCGACCAGGGCGTAGAGCGACCAGTTCTTGTAGGAAGCCCTCAGGTTGAGGCCGCCGGTGACCAGCGGGGCGCAGTTGCCTATCGGCACACGGTTCTCGGTCTTGAGGTAGGTGGTACCCGCCTCGTTGAGCAAAGGCATGGGGTTGCCGTCGTCATCGTAGAAGGGACCGACCACCGTGCCGTCGTCCATGGTGTACTCGTAGACGTAGTCCCAGCCGTAGATGGTACCGTACTCATCGCCTTCCTCGACGGCGATGGCGGGACCGTTGGAGCCCCAGATCTCGGAGAGCAGGTACATGTTGGCCCCCGAGAGGTCGACGATGCGGTTCTTGTTGCGGGCCAGGTTCAAGCCTACCTGCACGCCGTAGTCCTTGCCACTGGTGATGTCGTAGGTCATGATGGCCTCGATGCCCTTGTTGGTGACCACGCCGGTGTTGATGGTGACGTTGGTGGCGCCCGACGAGGGGGCGAGGGGCGACGAGAGGATCTGGTCCCATGAATAGATGTTGTAGTAGGTGAAGTCCATGTTGAACCGCGCGCCGAGGCCCAGGTCGAAGCCCAGCTCGAACGACCGCTGGCGCTGGGGCTTCAGCTCGAGGGGCGGCACGGTGGTGGGCAGGGCCGACGACATCTGGTGTCCGAACGAGCTGGTGGAATAGGTGTAGTTGAGCTGGTAGGGCTCGGTGTCGCTGGCGGTCTGGGCCCATGAGCCGCGCAGCTTCAGGTAGTTGACCGGACCCCAGTTCCAGTGCTTGAAGGCCGAGGTGGGCACGAAACTCAGCGTGGCCGAGGGGTAGAAGTAACTGTTGTGGCTCGGGGGCAGCGTCGACGACCAGTCGTTGCGGCCGGTGACGTCGAGGAAGAGGTAGTCGCCATAGCTCAGGTTGAGGAAGGCGTACAACGAGTTAACCTGTTTTTCCCATTTCGACTCGCCAAACTCGCGTTCGGTGGCCGACGAGTAGTTGTAGATGGTGTAGAGGTTGGCGTAGGCCCAGTTGCCCGAGGTGCCGTTGATGCCGTCGCGGTAGCCGTAGTACTGCTCGCCGCCGAACGAGAACCGGAAGTTGAACTTCGAGCCGAACACCTTGTCCTTGTAGGCGGTGACGAGGAAGTCCATGTCGCGGGTGAGGGAGCTGCCCTTGCTCTTGTAGTAATAGCCGCCCACCATGCCGTCGGCGGTGGTGGGTTTGTGCTTGGTGATGTAGGTGTCGTCGGTCCAGTCGAGGGCCACCTTGCCCGTGGCGACGAGCCAAGGGGTGACGTCGTAGAGCAGCTTGACCGACCCGTACATCTTGTTGCGGTCGAGGGTGGTGTTATTGTTGTAGAACGACCAGAACGTGGTGTTGTAGATGTACATGTAGGGGTAGCCGTCGAAGGTGTTCATGGTGCCGTCGGGGTTCTCGTAGGTGGTGGCTTCGAGGCCTTTCCAGCTGCGGGGCCAGCTGTAGAGCAGGCCTTTGTTGAAGTTGCTGTTCGACTCGCCGATCTCAGGGGAGTTGAGGCGGTAGTAGTCGAGGTAGGTGAAGGCCACGTCGGCTTTGATCTTGTCGGACACGTTGATGAGCGAGCCCACGTTGACGGTGGTCTGCCGCAGGTTGGTGTTGTCGATGATGGCGTCGGTGCGCGAGTCGGTGAACGACACGCGGATGCTGCCGAAGTCGCCGGCATTTTGCAGCGAGATGTTGTTGTTGAGCGTATGGCCGTATTTGTAAAGCAGGCTGAGGTTGTCGGGCTGGGGGTCGTAAGGCCTCACCACGCCGTCCCACCAGAGCACGCTCTCGCCGTTCATCTCGGGGCCCCAGCTCTGGGCGCCGCCATAGTAGCCGAAGGTGGTGTTTGTGGGCTCGCCCGCCGGGCCGTCGTCGACGCTGTAGATGCCCGGGTATTCGTACACCTGGTTGCCGTTGTCGTCGAACATCCCGTCGATGGGGGTGAGCTCCGGCGTATGGAAGGTGATGGGTCCGCCGGCGCCGTATTTGTTCTGCACCGAGCGGTAGAGATAGGGCTGGGTGACTTTATAGCTCATGGAGTAGCTGATGCCCAGGCCGCGTTGCTTGCTGCCCTTCTTGGTGGTGATGAGCACCACGCCGTTGCCGCCGCGCGAGCCGTACAAGGCGGCGGCGGTGGGACCTTTGAGGATGTCGACGTTCTCGATGTCCTCCTGGTTGATGTTGTTGAGCGCGGTACCCCAGTCGCGGCCGCCGCTCCATTCGGTGACGCCGCCTTCGTTGGTCATAGGCACGCCGTCGACCACGATGAGGGGCTGGTTGTCGCCGAAGATGCTGTTGTTGCCGCGGATGGTGATACGCGACGAGCCGCCGTCGACGCCGTTGGGATTGATGATCTGTACCCCTGCCGAGCGGCCGCTGAGAGCGCTGATTACGCTGCCCGAGCCCGACTTGGCGATGAGTTCGCCGCCGATCTCTTCGGTGGCATAGCCCAGCTCGCGTTTTTGGCGCTTAATGCCCAAGGCGGTCACCACCACGTCGTCGAGCAGCTGCGCATCCTGGTCCAAGGTGACGTTGATCTTGTTGCGGCCGTTTACCTTGATTTCCTGAGTGGTGAAGCCTACATAGCTGAAGATGAGAATGCCGTTGGCATCGACACCTACGCTGTAGTTGCCGTCGAGGTCGGTCACCGTGCCGTTGCCGGCGCCTTTTACTTGGATGGTGACGCCCGGCAGGCTCAAGCCATCGTCACCCGAGATCACCTTGCCCGTCACCGTGATGTGCTGGGCCAGCAATCCCAGAGGACTTAACAAAACGAATAATAGTAAAAGTTTTTTATTCATAAATATATAATATTAATCAAATAATTAGGTTGTATTCCATTTTTACGATACAAAGTTAAAAAAATTGGGATTTTTCCTAACTTTGCCTGCAAATTTAAATCATTGATCATGGCTGACTATAGAGAATATACCGAACGTGAAACCGACAAGAAATGCCCTAACTGCGGGGCTACCGTGAAATACGACCCTGCGTTGGGGATGATGCACTGCGAATATTGCGGCTACAGCTGCCAGCTGCCCAAGGCCGACACGGAGAACGTGGTGTGCGAGATGGACTTCGACGCTGCCGTCAACACCGAGAGCTGTGAATGGGGCGCCGAGAAGAAGTCGGTGGAATGCAAGAACTGCGGCGCGGTGAGCATCTACGACGCCTTGGAGACCGCCGCCATCTGTCCCTTCTGCGGAAGCACCCACGTGATGCCCGCCGCCACCGACAAGACCATCGCCCCGGGAGGCGTGTGTCCGTTTGAGGTGACCAAGGAACAGGCCGGCGAGAGCTTCACCAAATGGCTGAAAAGGAAGTGGTTCACCCCGCGAAAAGCCAAGAAGAACGCCCGTCCCGAAGCCTTCCAGGGAGTGTATCTGCCCTATTGGACCTACGATGCACAGACCACCTCCGACTTCACCGGACGTGCCGGCTACAACCATACGGTGCGTGACCGCGACGGCAAGACCCGCACCGAGACCACCTGGCGCTCGGTCAGCGGCGTGTACCAGGAGTTCATCGACGACGAGACGGTGATGGCCTCGAAACGCCATGAGGAATCGGGGGTGAAGAAATGCGAGCCTTTCAAGCTCTCGCGACTGGTGCCCTACAACCCGAAATACCTGGCCGGCTTCGTGGCCGAGCGCTACTCCATAGGCCTGAAGGAAGGCTGGGAGATGGCCCAGACCACCATCCACCAGAAGCTGAAATCGCATATCGAAGACTACATCAAGAGCCATTGGCACAGCGACAAAGCCTCAGGGGTGCGTTTCTCGACGCTCTACAGCAACATCACCTACAAATATATCCTGGTGCCCGCATGGGTGTCGTCGTTCCAATACAAAGACAAGACCTACCAGTTTGCCGTGAACGGGCAGACCTGCAAGGTGGGCGGCAAGGCTCCGGTATCGGCCTTCAGGGTGATCCTGGCGGTGCTGATCGGGATCGGTATTATTGTTGGGATTTACTTTTTGGCGAGGTAAGCTGGTTGAACGACTTGGGCGCCATCTCAGGCAGGGTCCGCTTGGTGAACCAGCTTCTGACGACCAGCTGCTTGTATTCCATCTTCTTGATCCACTGTGGACAATCCATCTTTTTGCGCGACTTGCAATGGCTGACCAGCGAACGCACCAACGAGTCGTAACGTGGGTCGCCTGCATGCCGCTCGGCCATGAGGCGGCGGTTTTCGATGATGAGGTCCTCAAATGGGATCTTGACGGGACACACCTCGGTGCAACGGCCGCAAAGCGAGCAAAGCGAGGCCATGTGGGCGAACTCGTTGAAGCCGTACATCAAGGGGGCCATCACCGCGCCGATGGGACCGATGTAAGGCGTGCCGTAGGTGTAGCCGCCGATGTTCTTGTAGATGGGACATACGCTGACGCAGGCACCGCAGTGGGTGCAGCTGAGCGACTGGCGGATGACCTCGTTCTCGAGCAGTTCGGTACGGCCGTTGTTGAGCAGGATCACATACAGATGGTGGGGTCCATCGTCGGTGGAGGAGGGTCCGGTGACGATGGTGTTGACCGCCGCCAGGCCGCTGCCGGTGGCATGGGCCGACGTCAAGGGCAGCAGGATGCCCAGGTCGTCGACCGACGAGATCACCTTGTCGAGCCCGGCCACCACGATGTGCACCTTGGCAGTCGAGGTCGACCTCAGGATGTTGCCCTCGTTCTCGGAGAGCACTACGCCGCCGATGTCGGCCAAAAGGTAGTTGGCACCGGTGAGGCATACCTGCGCCTTGGCCACCTCCTGGCTCACCTGGTGCCGGATGAAGTTGACCATCTGCTTTGTGGTGCTGTCGGCCTTGAGTTTGTAATGCTCGTTCAAGGCGAGGCCTATCTCCTCCTTCGAGAGGTTCAAGGCCGAGAACACCGGATGGTAGGGCGCCTTGCCTACCAGATTCAGGATATACCGGCCGATGGAGGAGTGGTACAAGGGGACGCCTTTCAGCTTCATGAAACGGTCGACGCCGATCTCATCCAACACCGTGGAGTTGGAGCGGACGACGCCGTGATGGCGTTTGCCCACGATCTCCCAGATCATGTCGAGGGCGTCGTTGGCATCGCAGGCCCATAGCACCTGGCCGCCGTTTTCCTTGCAACGCGTCTCGAAGTCAACGAGCAGCTTTTCCATGTTGAGCAACGAGCGGTTGCGCAGCTGGAAGGCACGTTGGCGTTCCAGCTCGGCGTTGCGGTAGTTGCCCCGGCTGCTGGCAAAGCGCTTTTCGTAACACCCCGTGTTGTAGTTCATCTTCTGCCAGTGCTCCTCGTTGAAGGCAATCTCACTGTCGCTCCTGAATTGGTTCTGATAGTCACTCATGGCATTCAATTTTCTCGACTCTACGGGTGTGGCGACCTCCTTCGAACGGGGTGGTCAGAAACAGCTGTACCATTCGCCAGGCCTGGTCGAACGGAATGAAACGGCCCGGCAACGACAGGATGTTGGCGTCGTTGTGCTGGCGGGCCAGCTTGGCCAGTTCCTCGTTCCAGCACAAGGCGGCACGCACGTGGGGATGGTGGTTGGCCGTCATCTGGGCACCGTTGCCGCTGCCGCACAGGATGATGCCCAAGGGATACTCGCCCTTCTCGATGGCCGTGGCCAGGGGATGGATCATATCGGGATAGTCGACGCTCTCGGTGCTGTGGGTGCCGAAATCCTTCACTTCGTAGCCCGCCTCAAGCAATTTCTCAATCAAAAACTGCTTCATCTCGTACCCGCCATGGTCCGACGCTATAGGAATAATCTGGTTCATTTTACCTCTGTTCATAAATATTTGGCAAAGGTAGTTCTTTCTCTCACAACACACAATAACAACCCGCTATTTATGAGCCTTTTAACTTTTTCAATTCTCCATAAAATTTTTTATAACTTATTGATTATTAATTATTTATAAACTTATCAACAATTGATCTGTTGATAAATTCTTATAACTCGGCCAAGGTGTTTCAATGGGTGTTCATTTCTTTTTTTGAACCCATTTTTCAACCTTTTTTGACCAAGTTATCAACAAAAATGCGCGACCGTAAAACGGACTAAATCCCTAAAAAACAAGACCCAAAAAAAAGTTATGCAACAATTCACCATCCCATTAATAAACCATCCATCCAAATTTTTTTAAAAAGTTGATGTTGGTTGATGGGTAGGCGGTTGAAAAAATGGTGGTCGGGGCACTTGCTTTTTTATTAGTTTTGCATCATGAAGCTACGACAGGGAATAATACTATGTTTTTTGCTGATTTTGACTGACTTACAGTTGATAGGCCAGACTGAATACAAGGTATTCAAGTATCCGAACGACAGCATTTCGAGCGAGGGCACCTTGCGTGATGGCAAGCCCGACGGCTGGTGGAGGACCTATTACGAGAACGGCCGGCTGAAGTCGGAAGGCAACCGCGAGGACTTCCTTTTGGAGGGTTTGTGGGTGTTCTTTTCGGAGGAGGGCGACACCACCCTGGCAGTGACCTACCACCGCGACCTGAAGAACGGGCCGCGCAAGGTGTATCTTTCCGATGAAATACAGGAAGACCAGTTTGCCAACGACGTGCGTGTAGGCCAGAGCCGGCGCTACGACCGGCATTACCATCTGCTGCAGGTGATTCCCATCAAAGACGGTTATGAGCACGGCATCTCGCCAGTGTACGACACCACGGGACGGCTCATTGAGATCATCACTTACAAGAAAGGATTCCTCAACACCCGCGAGGTGCTCAACCGCTACGATGCCCAAGGTCGCAAAAACGGCTATTGGAAAGCGTTTTACGACAACTTTGAACTGCATTGGGAGCAGTACTACAAACACGGCTTGCGCGATGGTTATTACAAGGAATACGACGAAAAGGGCAACCTGAAGAAGATCGTGAAGTATGTGAACGACGTGGAACAGGTGGTGGAAAGCGAGACCCAGCCGTTGCAGATGCAGCATGAATACTATCCCAACGGTAGGATAAAGAGGGAGGCCTCGTTCCGCGGCGGCAAACGCGAAGGCACCTGGCGCGAGTTCGACGAAGAGGGTAACGTGGTGAGCTCGCAGATCTACCAAAACGGCCGTTTGGTGCAGTCGGGCGTGATGGACACCGATGGTACCCGCAAGGGCGAATGGGTGGAGTTGTACCCTGACAGCACCTTGCGCGCCAAGGGGATGTTCCTCAACGGCCAACGCTCCGGCCTGTGGCAGTTCTATTACCCCGGCGAGGTGGTCGAGCAGGTGGGCCATTACAAGAACGGCAGGTACGACGGCACTTGGACCTGGTATTATCCCGACGGCAGGATCCAGAAGCAGGAAGACTTCTTCGACGGCGAGCCCGAGGGCCCCTATGTGGAATACGACGAAAACGGCACGGTGATCGCGCAAGGATCGTATTTCGAGGGCATGAAGTCGGGCCGGTGGAAGGAGGTGTCGGGCGGCGTGGTGTGGGAAGGCGAGTACCGCAACGACCGTCAGGTAGGGGAGTGGACCTCGCATTACGCCAACGGCAAGCTGGCATTCAAGGGCACCTTCAAAGGCGGGTACCCCGACGGGGAGCATTGTTATTATTACCCCAACGGCCGGCTCCGCGAGATACAATCCTATTCGGGAGGCTTCCGCCACGGCGTTTGGAAGAAGTTCCTCGACACCGGTGAGATGTTTTTCGAAGAAACTTACGAACAAGACAAAGACGAGATAATAAGAGAATGAAAATCGCCATTGCAGCCCCAGCCCGTAAAGTCAGCCCCGAAGAGATGGAGTTTGCCTTCCGTTGGCTTCGCGACCACGGTTTCGACTCGGTCTTCGACGACCGTCTCTATGCCATTGAAAACATCGCCGCCGGCACCGACGAATTGCGCGCCTCCATCATCCAGGAATACATGGACCGTCCCGATGTCGACGCCATTTGGATGGCCCGTGGCGGCTACGGCAGCATCCGCATCATCGACAGGCTCGACTTCACCCGCTTTGTGAAGCATCCCAAGCCCATCGTCGGGTTCAGCGACGTCACCGTGTTTCATGGCAAGCTGAGTCGGTTGGGCATCCCGTCGATCCACGCCTCCATGCCCCACATCCTGGCCAACAAGACTCCCGAGGCCCTTCAGTCGTTGGTTGACGCCCTCACCGGCAAGCCTTTGCATTACGAGTGGCCTTTGTCGGCGTTGTACCGTCCCGGTGAAGCCAGCGGGGTGATAGTAGGTGGCAACCTGTCGGTTCTGTGTGGCATGTTGGGTTCCGATTCGTTCCCTGAGACCGACGGCCGGATCCTGTTCATCGAGGAGGTGGACGAGTACATCTACCATGTGGAGCGCATGATGTATGCCTTGAAGCGTTCCGGCAAACTCGACCATCTGAAAGCCTTGTTGGTAGGTGGTTTGACCGACATCCACGACAACCCCGATCCTTTTGGAAAACCTGTTGAGCAGGCCATCTTCGACGTGGTGAAGGACTATGGCTATCCTGTAGCTTTCGGTTTCCCCGCCGGCCACCAGCCCGAAAACCGCGCCATCGTCCTCGGCAAGGAAGCCACTGTCAGCATCCAACCCGGAGAACTTGTAAGGTTTTCAGGGGCGACGTTTTATTGAAAGAGATGAAAAGCTGGCGTGGTATAGTCATATTGACCCTGTGGTTGGCATTGTTTGCCTGTACGCCCTATCCTCGTGAGTCGCAGCGCATATACATGGCATTTGAGCAGGCGCAGCTTGTATATGGCGCCGGCGAAAACGACACATTGCTGTTCATTCCCGAGTTGGACAAAGCCTCGGCTTATTATGCTAGGAAGAAAGAGTATGACAAGGTGGCTTTGGCGGCACTTTATCATGGCTATGCCGAGAAGAACTATCACAGAACGGAGGCCATGAATGCTTTTAAAGATGCCGAAATATACGGCAAACAGGTTGATGACAGTCTCACAGTAGCCCAGGCCCAGTACCAGATAGGCAAGATGCTTTATTATGATGCACTGCACGAGGAGGCTTTATCGTTTTTTGAAGCGGCAAATACCAATTATGGCGGCCATTATCAGGAAAAAGCCTTTGTCATGAATTCCTTGGCCGGTTGTTATATCCTTCTCAATGCGTATGCCAAGGCAGACAGCTGTTTGAACCAAGGATGGGATTATGCCCTTTGTGGGGATTCTGATGAGGCAAAAACGAAAATATTGAACAATTATGCCGTCTTATACCAAATGCAAGGCGAATACGACAGTGCTATTGCTTGTTTGAGGATGGTGGAACCCCATAACAACCAGCAATATGCCTTGAATTTACTCAATTTGGGCCGAGTGTTTTTGGAATTGGATGAGGTGGATTCGGCAGAGTGTTATCTCAATCGGATGAAAGAACGTCTTCAAGAGACGGACATCAAAGACGAAACCAAGGCATCAGCCTATGCGGCTTTATCGAAACTTGCTGAGCGTCAAGGTGATTACATCAAAGCTTTGGAGTATTATAAAACGAATGTGCGCTACATTGTCAAGGTGAAGGACAGGATGGAAAAAGAAGGTGTTTACCGGATACAACAGCAATACGATTACGAAGCCATTCGCAATGAGTTGAATGGCAAAATCATCATCCGCCAGCGCATCATTCTATTAATGAGTTTGATCATCGTAATGGTTATTGTGGTAGTCGTTATGTTGAAGAAACGGTTGGAAAAGGCGCAAAAACAGAAAACCACCCTCTTGACCAAGCAGGGCAAGACGATGCAAAAACTGGCCATTCTGATGGACAACAAGGAAAACAAGATACTGTTGGATAACCTAAGGGCGAATGTATTCGGTGAAAGAGAACCTTGGAATGCCATCATGGAAGTGTTTGACACACTTTATCCCGGTGAAAGGGAACGTATTTGTAGTGAATACCCTGGACTCTCCGAAAACGAGCTGAAGGATATCATCCTGTCTTATTTCGATGTAAGCCGAAAAGAAGAGGCTCTTTTATTAAAAACAAGCATCCATACTGTAGACAAAATCAGGTTAAGTGTCAAAAATAAGTTCGTAAAACGAAAATTGTAACTTATTTGTTTACAGATATTTAATTATTTATTAACTGCGAAAAAGTTCGTAACGGGATTGTTATGCCTTTTTTCGTAGCTTAACTTTGCATTCATCACCTTAAAAACAAAATACCATGAATGCAAAAACGATTTTATTGCTGATTTTAAGCTTTTTCAGTCTTACAGGAAAATGTCACACTACCGATCCGCCCGATGGAATGGACATCATTCTTTTAATGGGTTGTTTGGATATCAACGTCGGACCCACGGGTGTTGAAGCCTACGTTGATGAAGGCAATGTGTACATTTATTTCGACCAGAGCTTCGGAAATGTGAATATTTCGCTTTACAACGAGATGAATGTGATGATCTATAAGGACCTTATTAACACCTCGGTCCAACAAACCGTGATCATTCCTTTCGTTGTCAACTCAGCCGGTTCCTACCTCTTAATCATAGAAGGGCCCAATGGATATGTGGAGGGAGAATTTGTAATTACAACAGACTAAACAATGTAAAGTTATGAAAAACAAAATGTTACTAGCAATACTGCTGGCGGTATCGCTGTCGCTGCAGTTGGGTGACCTTTCGGCACAATGCGTACTGGAGTCGGGCACCAACCTGGAGATTGGTTCGGGGAACGACATCATGGGGGACTTTGTTGAGGAATGTGTAGGCAACGCCATCGGTTTCAGCAACAAGGTGAAGTCGCTATACTCGTTGGCGGTGGGTGCCAACGACACGATAACCACCGGCAGTTCCTATTCGGTGGCGTTGGGCAGCTCCAATGCCATCACGGGAGGCGTTTCCATGGCGTTCGGGCGGTTGGTGAAAGTGACTGGCGACGACAACATCGGCATCGGCAACAACATCCGCGTGACGAGCGCCCGAGGCGGCATGGTGATAGGCAGCGGCATCAACGGCTCGGGCGGGGCGTATCTGGTGAATAGCACCAGCAACAGCCTGATGGTAGGCTTCAACAGCGCCAAGCCGACGCTTTTCGTAAGCACGTCGCCCAACAGCGGGTCGACGACCAAGACGGGCAAGGTGGCCATCGGCGATGTGACGCCGCAGGCGAAGCTGCACATCCGCTCCGACGATGGCGAGGACGCCGGGATCATCATCGCGCCGGCCGTCCCCACCAGCGACAACACGTTCATCCGCATGAGGGACAACTACCACCACATCACCGTGAACGGGAAGGGCGTCATGGAGATCTCGTCGAGCGACAACTACCCGCTCCATGTCACCTCGAGGCATTTCAACCTGTCGGAGAGCATGCTGGAGCTTGGTGTTCCCAATGAGGAGCGGCCGTTCAGCCTGTCGTCGAAGCAGTCCACCCCGTCGTTCGGCTCGAACGCGGTCCCTTCGGGTGTGGGCTACATCCGCAGGGCCAACGGCCCGTCGTACGTCATGGAGTTCGGCCCCAACGGCTTCCTGCTGCGCACGGCCGTCTACGTGCCGCCGACGATCACCACCACCCCGCCGCCGGTCATCAGCAACTGGCGCGACGCGCTGTCGGTGAAGACCAACGGCGCCATCACGCTCACCGGTCAGGTGGGGGTCAACATCGAGAACACGTACAGCAACTACGCCCTGGCCGTCGACGGGGGCATCATCAGCACGAAGGTGCACATCCAGGACGTGAACGATTGGCAGGACCGCGTGTTCGATGAAGGCTACCGTCTGATGTCACTCAACGAGGTGGAGGCCTACGTGGCCGCCAACAGGCACCTGCCCGGCATCCCCTCTGAGGCCGAGGTGAGGGCCGAGGGCTTCGACATGGCGGAAATGGCCTCGGCCTTGCTGGGCAAGGTGGAGGAGCTGACGCTATATGCCATCCGCCAGCAGCGTGAGATCGACTCCTTGAAGACCCTGGTGACGGTGAGCTTCGGCTATGACGCCTGCGGCAACCGCACCAGCCGCACGCTCCAGTTCTCCAAGGCCGACGAGGGCCGCGGAGGCGGGTCAGGCGACACCTCAGACATCCCTGACGCCGCGGGCCAATGGGAGGCTATGTTGAGCGACAGCTTCGCCGGCATGGAGGCGATGCTCTTCCCCAACCCCACCGAGGGCGGTTTCTTCCTGACGCTGGGCGGCGGTAAGCTGCCTGCCGGTGCCACGGCGGTGCTCTGTGCCGTCGACGGCACGGTGCTCGAGGAGCGCACTTTGGGCTCTGCGACCGAAGAGTTCGACCTCAGCCGCCGTCCCGCAGGGATCTACCTGCTGCGCCTCACATCGGGCGACGAGACCAGGGTATGGAAAGTCATCAAGCGCAACTAAAACCCCTATAGCCATGAGAACAGCCACACGGGCCGCCGCGGCCTTGACAGCAGCGACAATGGTGCTATGTGCCGTTGCAATGCAAGCACAGAACGTCCACTACGGTGAGAGCTTCGAGCTGAACAGCACGCTGGTTCCCAACGAGAGCCACGAGTACTATGCCGGCAGCTACATCGACTTGAAAAGCGGGTTCCATTCGGCGCCGAACCGGGGCAACCATACTTTCCTGGAGCTGAACAACGAAGGCTACACCATCCATCCGCCGGAGGCAGGCCTGACCAACAGCGACAAATATGTAGTTGGGGCGCTAGGCGGCACGGTGGATGTGGGTTCGATGGGCGCAGCCATCTATTCCATACCGTTGGAGCTGCCGACTGGCATCAACGGGATGCAGCCCAACCTGGCAATCACTTACAACAGCCAAGCCGGGAACGGCCTGTTGGGATGGGGCTGGGACCTCACCGGCCTGTCACTGATAGAGCGCACAGGAAGGACGCGCTACCATGACGGTGTTACCGGAAGCGTTACGATGAATGACACGACAGACCGTTTCATGCTCGACGGAGTGAGGCTCATAACTGTGGCCGACTACACCGACAGCATCGAGTACAAGACCGAGCAGGACGGGATGTGGAGGGTGATGGCGTACCATGACTGGCTGGGCGGACCAAGCAAGGAAAACACAGGGGCGATATACACCGTTTCCCACTTCAAGGTGTGGAGAGACGACGGTATACTGCTTGAATACGGATGCACGGACGATTCCAGGCTGACCTTGCAGACCACCGGGCCGCGGGTGTTGTGCTGGATGCTGAACCGGATGTCGGACCGCAACGGCAATTCAGTGGAATACCATTATGCCAAAACGCCGAGCACGGGAGAATGTTACATCAGTTCCGTGGATTACACGGAACATGCCGAAAACGGGAACACCGTCGTAAGACCCGAGTTCACCGTCGATTTCCACTATCGGTCGCAGAACAGGAAGGATTATGACTTCCGCTATGTTGCGGGGAACATCCTGAAAAGCCGGAAACTGCTCGATTATATCTCCGTCAGCAGCAATGAGTCCAGCGAGGAGCTGGAAAGGTATTCGTTCACATATGGGTTGGAAAAAGTTGAAATGTATTATGATTCCGTGAACATGCATAACCGTTTGGACAAGATCTTTCTTGAGAAGGAGGGAGTGATGCTGAATCCTACTTCTATAAGTTGGAGTAGTTATGGAGACGATTACGTAATAAATAATATTAAAATTCTGGATAGTGCCATTTACAACAATTTCCCCTTTGTTGGTGACTTCAATGGGGATGGCTACTCGGATTTGGCCGTGGCACCACACATGGATTCCGTGTACACGCACAATGTGGATGTCAACTTCTTCATGAACAACCCTTCCAACCCGGGACACTTTTCACAAAACACCACCTTGACGTTGCACAACATGGACAAGAAGTTGGACTGGCTCTATCCTGTCGACCTGAACGACGACGGGTTGGACGACTTGGTGGCGTGTTTTTACGACTCGGTGGCGGCGACGGGTAGCGAGTCGATGAGCGTAGTGGTTCTCGAAAACATGGGAGGAACCTATTTTGAGAGCATGGATACGGTCCACCTCAACACGGGCCGCTATCTTGTGCGTACAGGCGATTTCCTCGGCAACGGGAAAACCCAACTGCTGTTGGTCCCAGTGACAATCCTGTCCCTGGCGTTTCCCAAACTGGTGTATCATGACGGAAACGACTACCAAAAAGCGCTCTCCATATTGCCTCTGTTGGACGTACAGGATGTCGCCACGGGTGATTTTGACGGTGACGGCCGAACGGAGTTCATGGTGGTCATGGAAAACAGTTCAGCGGTTTGTTCCTTGGGGTTGAACGGGTCCAACTATATCGAATATAGTGTGCTCTTCAATTTGAGCGAGATCAACCATGCCGAAAGTTATAACCATGTTTTTACCGGCGATTTCAACGGAGACGGAAAGACAGACCTGTTATACAATGACAAGTATCACCATCCCAACAATTACAACCACCTCTACAATCGCTGGAGGGTTTTCTATTCCACGGGAGTGTCGTTCTCGGCCTCGGGAAACTTAAATATCACTTGTGAACTACCCCCTTACAACTTATATTCCTATTCGCTTAGGAGAGTCATGGATGCCATGGCCCAGCCCGAAAGTTCAAATTATCTAAACTACAGTCTGTGTGCGGCTGACTTTGACGGCGATGGTATCACAGACATAGCTATCTCAAACCGTTCCAGTATCAACATATATTTCAAGTTCAATCCAGAGACTAGAGAATTCCTATCATGTTTTTTGGGTGGTTCCTTCAACGGACAGCACAACAATAATCCTGATTATTACTATATCAACTGCAGAAGCCAGTATTTTCATCTTGGAAATTTCTTGGTTAGGGAGAACAAGTCTTTCCTGGGTCTTGAAAAAAAGGAAGGGATAGTACCTGTGAGACGAGAACCTGGTGTTTTTTCTTTAAAGCCGGCAAGCGCACTGAACAGCGTGAGCATTGTCAATGACGGCATGGACAACCCCGTCGGCTTCGCGTACGGCTATGTGCACAACACATATCAGGAGTTGGGATACGGTGTCCGCCGCCTGCCCGTACCGATAAGGGTGGCGACCTCGATAACGACCTACAACGCCTCCGACAAGCAGATGAACGAAGTTTTGGGCTATTCCGACCCATGCCATCATCGCGACGGACACGGATGGCTGGGTTTCAGGAAGCAGGTGCGAAAGACTCTTGAAGACGGTACGGAAGTCCAAAGAACCGTCAGCCGAAGTTCCCTGGCGACGATGACAACCCACGCCATGCTCCTGCCCGAGGTGGACACGTCATACGTCTTCCCCCACGGCCAAGCAGTGTTGTCGTCGGTGACGACATACCAGTTCGACAAGGTGCTGAGCACCTGCGGACTGCTTTACTCGAACCGTTTGGTCACCTGTCCGGCACTGACGGGAAAGACTATTGTGACCTACGACCCCGACAACCCGGGGACGGTCCTCACCAAATCCTTCACGGAGAACCGCTACAGCTACAGCAACGGACTATACAACCACACCTACCGTTGCAACAACACGCTCACAGGCGTGGGCGGTCCGTCGGTGTCGGGGCTGACAGGCTGCGAATTCCAGGCCACGGACAGCACGGCCTACTACGGCAACGACTACGACACATGGACCATCAACAGGCCCAGGAAATCCATCCGGGTGACGTCGAGGACCGGCAAGCCCGACGTGGAACACAGCCTGAAATACCAATATGCCGCTGACGACTCCTACCAGCTCAGCCAGGTGACAGACATCCCCGGCGACATTGACAGCCAGGACCCGCTCACAGTGCGGACCAGCTATACATACTATCCCGACGGCAACCTGATGGGCAAGACCGTGACGGCCCCCTACGGGCTGCAGGGCGAGCAGCAGAAGACCTACGGGTATGAATATGACCGGCACAGGCTGGTCTCAAAGGAGACCGTGAGCAGCGGTGGCCTGAGCTACCAGACCACGTACACCTACGACGGTTACGACCGCGTCGATACGCTGACCGGCGCCAACGGACTTGCCACGGCGTACCGTAGCGACCCGTTCGGCATCACCTCGTGGACGATGAACGCCGACAGCACCAAGGCTTGCACCGCCCTGAGGTGGGCCCAGGGCCATCCCCTCGCTCCGAGCGGAGCCTGTTACTATTCCTGGACCCAGTCGTCAGGCGGCTCGGAGGCCCTGGTCTTCTACCACAAGACGGGCGCCGAGCTGCGTACCGTCACCTACGGGCTTCACGGCGAGCACATCTTCACCGACAGGGAATACGACGATAGGGGAAGGCTCTCGGGCATTTCCGACTCCTACGTGGAGGGTGGGACACCGCGCTGGACCCTGTATGGGTACGATGGGATGGACAGGCCGACCTCCGTCACCACACCCGACAACACCTGCACGTCAACCGTCTATGACGGGTATGAGACGGAGACCACCGTGACCCCCACCGTGGGGAGGCCTCAGACGAGTACCGTCACTGTCAACGCCATGGGCTGGACGGTAAGGTCCGACGACGCCAGCGGCTCCTATGTGACCTACGACCATTACGCCGACGGACTCCTGGCCACGGCCAGGGTCAACGGCAACACGGCCGCCACCATGACAGCCACCTACGACCACGCCCGTCGCAAGAACACCGTCACCGATCCCGACTACGGGACGCTGACGACGGTGTACGACGCCTATGGCAGGCTCAGGACCAGCGTCTCGGAAAGAGAGTCGGAGATGCATACACAGACCACCTGTGTCTATGACGGGATGGACCGGAAGGTGAGCGTTACCGACGGGATGGAAGGCACCCTCACACAATACACCTACAATGAGTCGGGAGTCGAAAAAGGCACCTTGGACGAGGTGCTCTTCCAAGAGATAGGTGGAGCCGACATCCAGAGCATCAGTTACATTTACGATGTTTTTGCGCGACCTATCCGAATCATAGAAATGCGGTCTTCGGGCAGCGGCACCACCACCATACAATACGACGGGCAGTCGAGAGTCAAGCAGCTGACCCATCCATCGGGCGTGACCGTGAACTACGGCTACCACCGCGGTTATCTGAGCAATGTGTTTGATGCCGCCGGGAACCTGCTGTGGAAGACCGAGGCGATGGACGCCCGCGGTCAGCTCCTCGAGGCCCAGCTGGGCAACGGGGCCGTCACGGAATACACCTACGACCCGCTGATGCATCGCCTGACAGGCATTGCCACCACAAAAAATCTACAGCAGCTGACCTACAGTTACGATAAATTCGGTAACTTAGCCTCGCGAAAGGACTGGAAGAAGAACATGGAAGAGACCTTCACGTACGACGACATGAACCGTCTGACGGGCATCACCCTGAAGCGTTCCTCGGGGCAGGACCTGACCTGCACCGTGACGTATGACGCTTTGGGCCGCATGACATCGAGGCAGGCGGTGATCGCGGTGAACCTCGTCCCGCAGGTGACACAGGTGTTCTCCCAGTCGGTGTTCGACGCCACTAAGGTGCATGCCCTCGCCTCGGCGACCACCACCTCGGGGATATTCCCCCCTACACCCCAAACTGTCACCTACACTGGCTTCGACAAGGTGAACAAGGTGAAGCAGGGCACCGACAGCATCTGCTACACCTACGGGTTCAACCAGCAGCGGATCTACATGGAGGAGCATGCGGGTGCCACGGACTGCATCAAGCAGTATTGGGGCAGTTGCGAGTATGTGACCGAGAGTGACGGCATAGCCATCTCGACCTATTGGCGCACCTTGGTGACGGGTCCCTACGGGGTGTTCGCGGTGGTGGAGAGCCGCAATGGCGTGGACCAGTTCCACTATGTGCTCAAGGACAACCTTGGATCGTGGACCACGATCACCAATGCCAGCGGCACCGTGGAGCAGCAGCTGAGCTACGATGCCTGGGGGAACTTGCGCAACCCCATCACCTGGGCGAACTACAGGGCAGGCGACACCTACGACGGCCCGATGTTCGACCGTGGCTACACGGGTCACGAGCATCACTACCACTTCGGCCTGATCAACATGAACGGGCGGATGTATGACCCTGTGATGTCGTCGTTCCTCTCGGCGGACCGTTTCGTGCAGAACCCGCTGGCGGCCCAGGGGTTCAACCGCTATGCCTATTGCATGAACAACCCGCTGAGGTTTGTGGACCCGACGGGCTGGCTTCCGGGACCAGGAGGGGGCAATGGCCCCAGCATTCCGCTGCCATACGTCGTTATTGATGGCTGGGCAGGGTACCTCCTGAATGAAGTGACTATCACAGCCTCATCCTACGAGGAGTTCGAATACACCCCTTACTACTGCACTGGTGGTAGTAACGATGTTGTTCCTCCGTGGAGCGATGCGGGTACCGCTCTGTCCAACAGACCCAACAACACAGGTTGCGGAGGAGGCGGAGGAACTCAGGGAGGAGGAAGGTCAAATCAAAAAGTATTAGGTGAGACTCCCCCTGTAGGAGCAATTATACATACTGGGAATGGTTTATTTTTAAAAGCTTATTGGCACTATCAGTTCGGAAAAAAAGAAGATTTTTGGGTAGATGCATCGACTTTAAAATTGGACTATATAACTCAAAATAATTTATACTACCATGATGGTATCCCTACGGTCAATCTATTCGATTACAGTAAAACAGCACAATCAGCTTTAACGTTAGGAAAAATAGAACTCACCCCTGTTGGCGAAAACTTGTTCGAAATCAGTTTTGATACATATAATTTTGAAATAGAATGGGAAAATGGGTGGACTGTTCGAAATATTGGCACCGCTATATCGGGTTATATCCACGGGCCTGTGTTCGATGATATACCCATTCCATCCCATTGGATGGGAGGAATGCCTTCATATGTCCAGCCATCCATTTTTTTGGGAGGCCCTTTTGAAATCCATTTCACCAATTGTGTTTATATAAAACCATGAAATACAGAATTACTTGTTGGATTGCTTTAATAGCTACAACTTTCTTAAGCAGCTGCATTATACCTTTGTGTGAAATAGCACAAGAACAAGGTCGTGAGGGTGTTGAGGAGATACGTCTTTTCCACGGTGATACGGTATCATTGGTTCCCTCCATGAACCCAAACTATCAACATTTATGCAGAGGGCGTTTTTTCCATTATCATCCAAATGACGACACAGTTTACACCAAGTTCGTTATGGAATCTGGTGCGGGCTACGGTACCATCATCAGCGGACACATTGACGAGAGTGTTAAAGACCGTGTTTTTTTACTTGCCGACCGCAAGCCTTTAGACAGCATTTTCGGTCCTCTTCAAACACTACCTTGTCCGTTTGACAGTACCTTGTTTCATTATGGGAGGCCAGGCGATCCTTTAACAACATGGAATGATAAATGGCAAATAATCAACGATTCCCAATATCATGATTATTGGATTCTCAACATGAAAACTTCGGATGTTTATGGTCCTCTTATTTTTGAGGAATACTTAATAAAGAAAATAGAACTAGGTGTACCAGAAGATCTTAAGTTAAAATGCGAAAGATAGCAATATGAAACTAACCGTCACTTACACCGGCTTCGACAAGGTGAGCAAGGTGAAGCAGGGCACCGACAGCATCTGCTACACCTATGGTTATGACCACCAGCGGATCTACATGGAGGAGCATGCGGGCAACACCACCCGCACGAAGCGTTATGTGGGCAGTTGCGAGTACCAGACCGAGACTACGGGAAACGCCACGAACTCGCGCTGGCTGACCTACCTCAGCGGCCCCACGGGGGTGTATGCCGTGGTGGTGACGGAGAACAACACGCACACGGTACACTATGTGCTCAAGGACAACCTTGGATCGTGGACCACGATCACCAATGCCAGCGGCACCGTGGAGCAGCAGCTGAGCTACGACGCCTGGGGGAACCTGCGCAACCCTGTCACCTGGAGTGGCAGCTTCACGGGCACCCCGATGTTCGACCGTGGCTTTACCGGGCACGAGCATCTATACAACTTCGGCCTGATCAACATGAACGGCCGGATGTACGACCCGGTCACCAGCAGTTTCCTCTCCGTCGACCAGTATGTTCAGAGTCCGGAGAACGCTCAGGGCTTCAACCGCTATGCTTACTGCATGAACAACCCGCTGAGGTACGTCGACCCGTCGGGATGGCTGGCTGGTGGAGGCAACACGGGCTACTTCCCCAACACGACCAACACGTTTGATCCGTATATGTTCTATGGGGGACATGTGCCGTTGGAGCCGAGAGACCTCGGAATACGGCAGTTTGAGACGGCGGATCCCATCATCACCTGGATGGAGGAGAACTCCTTGCACGGTAGTGGGAATGGACCAAAAGGGGGAGAACCAATAATTGATCCATCCAACCTGACTCCATCTCAACAACAAGAATTTGAGAAAGCTGTGTCATTTTTTAAAGACAATAGTTCTTTATTTGAAAAAGTTTATATTTGTTTGTTGAATTCAGAAACAGTTTATATAATAATCATAGGGAAAACTTATAATAATCTCCCAGCACAATTTCTACCTGAAAATAATAATTTAGTTTTTAGAGATGAGGAATCTCTCATATCATTTTGGTCCATCTCCGAAGAAATGTTCCATGCATTTCAATTATCGGAAAACAAATCGTTGTATGATCCACAAAAAGAATTCAATTACGAATTTGAAGCAAAAGTGGCTGTGATTCTTATGGCAAACCAATTAAATTATGGTAATAGGAATATGACAGGAACTAATTTTGAAAGAATGAGTACATTTCTTTCTCCTGATGGTGGAGATATTGTTTTTCCGACAGCTCAATCTATTCAAGGAAGAGATTTTCTTTATGGTTATTACGAAGGGGCTCGTTTCTTTAGAAATTGGAATATTTTCAATGATTACGGAAACGAGAACTATAAAAAAGCAACACTGCAAACGCCAAAATCACTTTTTAAGTTATTCAAACCTTGATTTATGAAAAAAAACACTTTACTTTTAGGCCTCTTCTTAGTGATTTGCAAGCTGTCATTCTCAACGCCGCAAGTCAGGGATGTCCTATACTGGAACGGAACAACATACCATGTTTATCCTTTTATCCATGTCGAGAAAAGGTTCAGCGAGGCGCAGATAAACAAACTAAACGAATGGGTGAAAGACCACATTACAACCTCCAACTGGAGAGGCTATTACTTCGAATTCGAAATCTGTCGCGACTCCCTGTTCCTTGTCTCCATCAAAGATGACCACCAAGAAGACCTGATGGCGTTTGTTCTTGGCTCAAACAACAGGATCATGATGGACGACTTCTCCGATACCCTCTATCTGGGGTATGGCAAGTCCTTTTACGACCCGTGGTTCCCTACCATGATTTACGAAAGCGAGATGACCGTGGTCTTCAACAATGGGATAGCAGGCTGGCACGAGGATCATAGGAACAAAAGCAAGCACGCGGAACTACCCAATAACACCATGAAGTGGAATGAGTACATCTACTCATCAATTCAATGGGATGCCTTAGACCAAAACATATTGGCGGAAACCCCCAAGGCTTATGTCAATTTCTCAACCGACAGCATCGGAAAGGTGTGTGATGTTACATTGCAAAAGTCGTCGGGCTATCCCGATTTCGACAAGGAGGCGATACGGGTGGTGGCGGCATTGCCTGAATTTTCAGCCCATTTCGTGTGCGGGAAATACCTCAAAAACAAATACCAGCAACCTATAGTCTTCGACAAGAGCAAGGCAACGAATAATGAGCGGTGGAACTACAAAACAATTGAGATTGACACAGTAACCAAAGTTTATTACAACAACTTTATTGAAGAAAATATATTTGTTGAGGAAATTACAATTAAGAACCGTTCGAACGAAGACTATTTGACATGGATTTCTTGGTTGCCTATTGCTGGTTTGTCGAATCAGGATTTAATGCAAAGTTTGTTCTTTTCGAAACAAGGAGATTTTAGGTTCTTTGATTTAATGTATGATAATGTAGTATTATCAAAGTATAGTTACAATATTGGGTATGCTTTCATCAAAAAAATCCCGAAAGACGAGACCTTCACCTATATCATAATGAAAAAAAGCGAAAAATCAGATTTTTACGGCAAAAGGATTGTTATTATCAGCAAGAAAGAGGTCGAGGATTACATAGGGCGTCCAATTAGAGAAGAGTATTGTTTTCCATGGTCAAGTGTATGTTTGTCAGGGGAAAAAGGCTTTTAGCGTATTAACCGCCAATAACCAAGCAAAATTCTATCTTGTTTTTGTAACTTAGCCACGCGAAAGGACTGGAAGAAGAACATGGAAGAGACCTTCACGTACGACAACATGAACCGTCTGACGGGCATCACCCTGAAGCGTTCCTCGGGGCAGGACCTGACCTGCGCCGTGACGTATGACGCTTTGGGCCGCATGACGTCGAGGCAGGCGGTGATCGCGGTGAACCTCGTCCCGCAGGTGACACAGGTGTTCTCCCAGCCGGTGTTCGACGCCACTAAGGTGCATGCCCTCGCCTCGGCGACCACCACCTCGGGGATATTCCCCCCTACGCCCCAAACCGTCACCTACACTGGCTTCGACAAGGTAAGCAAGGTGAAGCAGGGCACCGACAGCATCTGCTACACCTACGGGTTCAACCAGCAGCGGATCTACATGGAGGAGCATGCGGGTGCCACAGACTGCACAAAGCAATATTGGGGCAGCTGCGAATATGTGACCGAGAGCGACGGCATAGCCATCTCGACCTATTGGCGCACCTTCGTGACGGGTCCCTACGGGGTGTTCGCGGTGGTGGAGAGCCGCAATGGCATGGACCAGTTCCACTATGTGCTCAAGGACAACCTTGGATCGTGGACCACGATCACC
>CAJOIH010000020.1:39494-41488 GCA_905234455.1 uncultured Bacteroidales bacterium
CATCACCTGGGCGAACTACAGGGCAGGCGACACCTACGACGGCCCGATGTTCGACCGTGGCTACACGGGTCACGAGCATGTGGAGGCCTTCGGCCTGATCAACATGAACGGGCGGATGTACGACCCGGTCATGGGTGGATTCCTGTCGGTGGACCGTTTCGTTCAGAACCCGCTGACGGCGCAAGGGTTCAACCGCTACGCCTATTGCATGAACAACCCGCTGAGGTTTGTGGACCCGACGGGATGGGAGCCTGGTCCGGGAAGTGGGAATGGTGATGGTCCCTATCTTCCTGGGGCACCGTATTACGTTGACGGTATGCTTACCGTTGATTTGCCCGAGATAATCATCATGCCTGACAATCCAAGCCTGTCAAACAGGAAAGAGGCGGTTACATACAATACGTATTATTACGGTGGCGAAAGATTGAATCTATCATGGACCAGCAATAGCGAAGGACAGTCCGTGGGTCCCAACAGTGGAGGCTGTGGCGGCGGTGGAGGAACTCATGGAGGAGACTATGCATTTAGTAATCAAGGATTGACAGTTGACCTGTCTCTTCTGTTGTCATGCGAGGGCGTCCATTTAGGCTACAAACAACAATTATGGCAAAATCCAAGAAGTAGAACTCAAAAACTAATTAATCAAAAGAAGGCGTATGACATTCAGAAAGATTTAAAGAGTAAAGGTGTATCAAAACATGTTAAGGATATCAAAGCAGGTAGAATATCAAAACTGCGAGTCGCAAACAGAGGAATTGTAGCTTTAGGGGTGGGATTGGAGGTATATGACGTCATTGATAGTAAAGAAATTAGAACCTCAAATATTGTTAGTGTAGGAGTGACTATAGCATCTATTTGGTGTTGGCCGGTTGGAGGAGTTTATCTAGCAACGGATATCGGGTCATTGTTGTTTACGGGACGTCCAATAGGTGATCATATTGACGATTGGGTAGGTGAACCTTTGTATGATTTTAACAAACCATAGAGATGTTAGACTTCATTTTCACAAGATTATACCAATTTTACGAAAAAAGGGAACAAGAAAGTAATTCAGTTTTTTCTTCTTCCATATATATATCTGTTCTTAGAATTTTGCTGTTCTATTCTTTAGTAATGATGCTGGATATTTTTTCAGGAGGTAGATTGTCCGTTTCAAACCTTCAAGTCAACAAGACACTTTTAAAGTTGGTTTTTGTTCTTGCATTTATCTCAATGATGTTTTTGGATTATAAGCGTTATAAGAAAAAACACAAAGAGTTTCTAGCAAAATATAAAAACAGTTCAAGTAACAGATGGTTTAAAATATGGATGGTCGGTGCATTGATAGTAATCCTTTTTTTGTCTCCAATATTATGGAATGAAATATTCAAATTGTTTAATTAAACCATTATCAATAATTATTTGCCCGCAAAAAGGACTGGAAGAAGAACATGGAAGAGACCTTCACGTACGACGACATGAACCGCCTGACGGGCATCACCCTGAAGCGTTCCTCGGGGCAGGACCTGACCTGCGCCGTGACGTATGACGCTTTGGGCCGCATGACGTCGAGGCAGGCGGTGACCGCAGTGAACCTCGTCCCGCAGGTGACACAGGTGTTCTCTCAGCCGGTGTTCGACGCCACAAAGGTGCACGCCCTCGCCTCGGCGACCACCAGCTCGGGGGTGTTCCCCCCTACACCCCAAAACATCACCTACACGGGTTTCGACAAGGTGAGCAAGGTGAAGCAGGGCACCGACAGCATCTGCTACACCTACGGGTTCAACCAGCAGCGGATCTACATGGAGGAGCATGCGGGCGCCACGGACTGCACCAAGCAATATTGGGGCAGTTGCGAGTATGTGACCGAGAGTGACGGCATAGCCATCTCGACCTATTGGCGCACCTTCGTGACAGGTCCCTACGGGGTGTTCGCGGTGGTGGAGAGCCGCAATGGCATGGACCAGTTCCACTATGTGCTCAAGGACAACCTTGGATCGTGGACCACGATCACC
>CAJOIH010000021.1 GCA_905234455.1 uncultured Bacteroidales bacterium
ATCAAGCCCTCGAACACTTCAAAGTCGGCCTTGTCGCGCAGGATGTTCTTTGCGGCCCAGTCGAGTCTGATAAAATCGTTGTCGGTATACATATCTTAATAGAGTTTTTACGCTGCAAAGATATGTAATATTTTTAAATAGTGGGATTTCTGGAAACTTTTTGCGATGCTATCCGACCACCCAGTCGTTCACTGTGCGTGTCTCGCGCGAGAAGGCGATACCGATCTTCACCACGGGAAGCCCCGTGCCCTCGTAGGGGACGGCATATTCTTTTGTGTCGATCTGTTCCAAGGCTTCTTGGGCTGTGCCCCCGATCTTGATCTCCATCACGCAGGTGGCATCGTTCATGAACACCACCACGTCGGCCTTCCCCAGGGCGGTCTTCACCTCGGTGTACGTACGGCAGTTGAAAATGGAGAACACCACGTACATCAGCACCTCGTAGTAGGCCTCGAAGCGCGTGAGCTCGTCGAGGTCGCGGTTGCCGTGGTTGAGGTAGGGGATCGAGGCAAAGAATGACTGCATCAGGCGCAAAGCCCCGTCGATGTCGTGCTGGAGAAGCTTGTAGTAAAACCTCCCTGCGAAGCCTTGTGTGTCGTGACCGGTTACCCCCATCATGGTGACCATGAAGTTCTCCAGGAACCCCACCTTAACTTCAGCGTTGGGGAAGTCGAGGGTGTAGATGTGAGCGTAAGGGTTGTAATCCTTGATGGTGAGGTAGCCGCTCTGGTAGAGCAACGGCAAGGCCGATGTCATGGCCTCGGTGGGCACGTCAAACTGCGACGACGTCACCTCCAGCTTGTCCAGCTCCAAGATATTGGTGTTGTATTTCCGCATTTGCTGGAATAGGAACGACGGCGTGCCCGAGGCAAACCAGTAGTTGCCGATGTTGCCGGTTGCGAAGGCGTACATCAGGCTGAAGGGATTGAAGATGTCGGGCGACTTGGAGCAGAAATGATATCCGTCGTACTGGAGCTTCAGCTTTTGCAGTGTTTCCTCTGTGGACCAGTTGTTGGCCTTGGCGAGTTCCTCGATGTCGGGCATGAGCACCGTCTCGAGTTCCTCCTTGGTGATGCCGCAGATGGCGGCGAAGGCGGGTTCCATCGACACGTTGCGCAGGTTGTTGATGGTCGAGAAGATGCTCAGCTGCGAGAACTTGGTGATGCCCGTGATGAAGCAGAACTTGACCATGGCTTCGCTAGCCTTTAGCTGCACATAAAACTCCTGCATCACATTGCGGAATTGATCGAGTTGTTGTGATTCATGAAGCACGTCGAGCAAAGGAGCGTCATATTCGTCAATAATGACAGCGATTTGTTTGCCGGTTTGTTCATACGCCCTGCGAATCAGGCCCCTCAACACATCTCCGGGTGATTTCTCGTTCTCTTTCTTTCCGTATTTCTCAACCAAGGGGTCAAGCAAAAGCAGCAACACGCGCCGCAATTCATCCGCGGAGGGTTGCCGCTTTGCCGCACTCAAATCCACGTGAAACACGGGATAGCTTTCCCAGTCCTTTTCCAGCTCCATGATTTTCTTTCCCTCGAAGAATTCTTTTTGGCCTCGGAAATAAGCTGCCAAGGTGGAGCACAGCAGGCTCTTGCCGAACCGGCGCGGACGGCTGAGGAAGATGTATTTGCTGCTGTGAGCCAATTGCCAAACGAGATCCGTCTTGTCCACATAGACGTAGTCGTTTTTGGTCATCTCCGAAAAGGTCTGAATTCCAATGGGATAATTCATGTCATCGTAGTTTTCTCCGACAAAGTTAATAGGTTTTTCCATAGCAGGCAATGTTTTAAGGTTAAAATCGCCCGCAAAGATAATACAAATTTTCTATATTTTCTATTAATTCAATTAATTCTTATCAACATGAATACACCTATAATTAATATACAAAAAAATCCCACCATTAATAGTGGGATTTCTGGAAAACTATTTTGAAGAAAACCATGCGGGGCTTCATTCTATTTGGTGATGACTATGGTAGCATGAGTGTTTTTGTAATGAGCTGTTTCATGAGGTTGATGATTGAATTATTAATGTACTGTCGTTATCACTATTTTCCCTGTTTTCACAAACTCACCGCTGCGGAGGTTGTAGGTATACACACCACCCGGCAGATGGCGGAAGTCGAGCATCCGTTGGCCTTGGCTGCCGACAAGTTCGACACTCATCACCTTGGCACCAAGGCTGTTGTATATCTCGACCACGGCTTCCGTCTTGTCGGCCGGGAGTTTGTAATCCACCACAGCCCAAGTCGACGCTGGGTTGGGGCAAAAAACAACCGCGTCATCCTCCGGCAATTCCTCTACGTCTTGGTATTCGGTATTGATGTAATCGCAATTGTTGGAATAGTAGCTGACGTGGCCTATTGTTTCGTCTTGGTAGCATCTCAAGGCGCCTCCCTCGTTTTCGTCCTCGTTAACATGGGAAACGGGAAACAAATAACAGCCCAAAGGTCCAATACGTTCACAAACCCTAACAGTGTAAGGAACACCCCCTCCAAGATGATACCATCCATAACCATACTCCGAACCTTCCCTATCAATGATATCGATATACTTGAGTTCCAGCCCATTCACCCACATCGTCCCTTTTGCTTCAACAACGACAGAACCGGCATTCCCTCCCGATGTCAGTTCATAATAATGGGATGGCAACGGCCAGGAGTCACCAACCTCAGCGTCAAAATCGAACCATAGCTGGAAGCCTTGCTCCCCATACAAATATACCTTGTTGTCCACACACGCTACGTACTCATTAAGTCCTTGCTTATAATCGTTCAAAGTCTGGGTTAGCTGATTATAAACGTAATTCCACTTGACAAGCTTTACGCAATCAACGTCATCAACGACCGTGTCTTTCTCTACCATAACATGTTGGTACCCGTAAGTGAAAAAATCTCCGAATCCATAATACCATTCTGCGCCCACTGGTGCGAACTCATGGGTCTGGGCCCAACCATCTCCAGCAGACAGAAACAAGAGCAAAAGACAGGCAGCGTTGGTTGAAAAAAGTAATCGTTTCATTTTGTTTGTTTTTATTTAGCTATCACTATTTTTCCAGTTTTCACGATCTCTCCACAGCGGAAGACGTAATAGTAAATGCCATTAGCCAAACCACTTACATCAAGAGTCTTTTGTCCTTGGCTGCCGTGGAGTTCGGCGTTTAACACAATCATTCCCATGATGTTTGAAAGAACCAATTCGGCAAATTCCATGCCAGACGGGATGCTGTATTCAATTAAAATCCCTGTTGTTGCGGGATTGGGAGTTATTTCGATAGTTGGTCCCGAACCATCTTCGGAAGGCACTCCAGAGAACGAAGCCGCATTTCTATCACTTTCAGTATTTGGCAGATCCAGGCATGATAAATCCGAAATCCTATCCGAAACCCGGGAAAGCAACACCTCTGCCAACGACTGAGAATAGCCGCATCCAGCATTTGCAATTTCTTCCACCATCCGGACTTCCAATTCCGTCATTTCAAATATCGAGCGCCCACTTTCAAAAAGCGCTTGATATAATTCGAGCAAACGGACATAATCGGTGTGGTCTAGTAATTCACGACCTTGGAGACCGTAATGCTCAGGAATACGATTTGCCAGGTCCAGAGCTTCATTATAATTCCCCTCTCTGATAAACGATGCAACGATCATTCGGTCGGACGTCACGTCGTGGATGTTCTCCAACCACTGACGGATTCTGCTTGAATCGGCAAGACTGTCTTTCAACAAATAACGAACCACATCCTCTGCCGCACGCGTAAAGTCATGGGAGTATTGTCCCATTTGTGACAACAGTTCCGTCCTTGCCGTAACAGTGTGGGCTCTTCTTTTCAATTCGTCAATCATCTCGGGAGCCATCGGATCCTTCTTTTCTTCGAGATATCTCAAAAGCCTTAGGTCTTTCAACAGGTCGGGGTTTGCCGAATAAACATCAAACACGTCCTGATTGTTGAACACATCCTCACGGCTGGCCACCGCTGACAATACGTCTTCGGACAGAAAAGGAGAAAGCAATAACAGTGTTTTTTTAACGTGCCTTATTTCTTCAATTGTTGCCCCGTTAATCATGGAAAGCAACGCACTAGTATTACCTCCGTCAAGCTGTTCGCTATATCGCTGTGATGCCGACTCAAACAACTGATAAGCCGAGAGGTATTCCTGCTCCAACCCGTCCAAATCTTCTCTTGTGAGGTCGTGGTTACGAGAAGCACAGGCATTTGTGTTAACGGACGCTATGTCATTAACTTGAAATATTTTTGTGGGGGAGGGGGCTTGACCGATAATGCTTGAATAATAATAATTGATCACATAATCTCCACCATTATAGAATTGGTATTGGCTTCCGCTAAAAACATTGGCGGCCGGCAGAGCCGAGCTTCCCTGTTCTCTCCGGATACCCGAAACGGTATTCAATTCGCTTTGGACATAGAAATCAATACTGTTATTGTTGTTTTCGTTGCATGTGTATAAAAGTCCTTGAGGACGGTAACTTCCTATAGGATTTCCGTCGTTGTTTTGGCCTATAGCCGCATTGGCACACGATAAACCGCTAAAAGTGTTGTTTGATATGTGATTGTCGGAACTTGAATTATGAACGCCTATGCCATAGGTTTCACTTGAGGTGTTTTGAACAGATTCGAAACGGTTGTCCTCGATGCAAAAATGGTCAACGCCCGAGGTAAAGACACCATAGGAGCAATCGGAATCATCGCCTATGTAAAATGCGTTGTCGACCACGTTGATAAAAGAACTGTTCTTTGCCATAATACCAAACTTGTTGTTGTCGAATATTGAACGGCTAACTGAAAAAGTAATGGGATTAATCCCAAGGGTTGCCGCATCGATTCCCGAATAAAAACCAGTAAACGAGGAAGAAACATAATTGGACCTGGGAACAGTATCGTTACGCAAACCCGTAATTGGCAGATGAGCCACCTCAAAGCCTGCATCATAAGCTGTGATGCCGTTACAGAAAGGTGAGACATCTGAAAGATTTCGGTCTGTTGAGAACTCACAACCGGCGAAAGATATGCCTTTGATTCCGTTCAACTCCACATGTTCATTGAACGACGAAGTGCCTAAGAAATCATGATCGATTTCAAAAGTACAGCTTCTAAAAAAGGCATTGTAATCGGCTTCTTGATTTGTCTGAGGGTCTATGTTAACATAAGACATCACCTTAACGGCTTTTGAATTGTTCCGGAAAATGGCATTGTCGGCATGAACTATACCTCCCGTGTATGCTCTCATCCCGGGTCTCCATAATTGCACCGCGCAAATCGCATTCTCAATGGTCGCTCCGTTAATAAGCTCGAGATAGCCTTGACGATATGATCCATTTTGCAAAAACTGGTTTTCATTTCGATATCCCCAAACTTCAATTCCATTCCACATTAAGTCACATTTATTCGTAAGGACAGCTCCATCCAAAACCAAACGTCCACCTTGTTTAACAACAATAGAAGCACCTTGTGGCATGTGTATTTGACAATTCTTTATTGTAAGTTGAGCCCCGTTGCCAATGATTAAATTATTTTTCATAATTCTGTCATTCTCCCATGTTAACACCTCTCCTTCGTCTAGTTCATACTCTAGTTCATTCTGATTAATAGAGCAATAGTCGTCATATATAAATAACAACATGTCGTTCATCAATGTATAATGTATTCTTCCTAATTGTTCTGGTGTAATAGCTCTATGACCCGAATAGTCCATCAGGTTGTTTGAACAGTATGGCGTTTGACAATTCCAAGTAGGGCAAGGGTCGAATCCCGGAAGGTAGACCTCGCTATATAGGGGAGTGTCCAAGCAAAAATCATCATGATCACTGCAAATATCACCACTTTGCATTGTGTGATGCAAGGACAAGACGTGTCCGATTTCATGAACGAGAAGCCACGCATTTCCCCAAAAACCGCTAGCACCAGCGCCAGTATTATAAAGTTGCCAAGCCCCGCCGATTATTACGGATTTATTTCCAGTTACATGTGTTTTACCAACACATGTCGTATTAGAGCTTTCATTATAAACAAAGAACACATTTATCTGACTGTCAGCAAATTCACAATAATAAGCCACATCATCCCAACTTAATTTGGTTGGCTCATCAAAAAAGGTATAACTATTGCTATCGTAATGAAAATATACACTTTCTAATTTTAGTCTGATTTTTGTGGGTAAGGCGGGGGTGTTATTACCCAAAGGAAGATTCATTGCCTGATTTTGAGCCAGCATGGAATTAGCATTGTTTATCAAAATATCAGAATAATCATAAGCCGTAAAACTGCAATTCCCATTACCGTCATCAAAAGGAGTAAAGTTATAAAGGCTGTCTGATTTCATCATAAAATGGAAGTTGACCTTGACATTTTTAGTACTTGTGTATTCGTCTGGAATATATTCTAATGTGGACGAAACTCTAATTAATGATGTGTCAGGGTCATTCGTTTCACAGATGAACTGTTGTGCGGAAGAAAAACAGGGAAGACAAATTAAGATAATCAAAAATATTTTTTTCATACAATTTTCATATATAATGGTTTGTTAGATTTTTATTAATTTCTGATAATCAGTATAGTAATAATAAATTTTTAATCTTGTCGGTTTTGGATTGCTAAGTGTCGAATTACAAGTATGTTTTAATATTTATTTTGTTTGTTAGTTTTTAATAATCAAAGCTACTGCTGTTGAATTACCTTGTCGGAATAAGTTGTTCCGTCGTCCATTATTACCCGGAGCGTGTAAGTACCTGCGGGCAGCTCGCCCATGCGAACGCTTTCCAGGCCCTCGCTTTGGGTGCGGAGCAGGCGGCCTTGAAGGTCGTAGAGCTCCACCGCCGAAGGCTGGACGTCGGGTGAGTATTCAACGCGGAGCAGGTCGTCCACGGGGTTGGGGAAGAAACGGTAGGGCTTCAACAGCAGCCTCTCCTCCTTCACCGAGCAGTAGCCTTCGGAAGTGATCTTAAGGACGTAAGGACAAGCGTTGAAAATGTTGGCTGGGTTTGGGCTGCCTTGTCCCGTAAGCAGGCACCCGCCGTCGTGGGTTGATATGAAATTGGAAATCACATGGTACTCCTGGGCCCCGCCGTACCATCGTTTCCATATCAGGTTCAGGTCCGTGTCGAGCTTGCATACGGCCACCTGCTGGGGATCACCGTAATGGCCGGTGTAGGTGGAGTAGCAGAAATACACTTCGCCGTTGTTCACCACGATGGGGTTCCGGGCTTGGATGTTGGCGCAAAACCACGTTAACAAGCCAGCAACCAAGACAATTCTTTTCATGGTTAAAATTTAATGAGTTAAACAATGATTTGTGATTAATCCGTCACCTCGAACTCGCCGTAGTACACGTCGCCGTTGGGCAGGGTGAAATAGACGATGTAGCTGCCGGTGTTGGTGATGTAGATGTCGACGCCATTTGGGGTGGGAGTCACGCGGGTGGTCACCTCCCAACCCATGGCCGACACCACCTCAACACTGACCTGCCCGAGGTTCTCAAGGAAAACGACGGAAAGCACATGGCCTTCGATGGTGGCCTGGATGGAGTTTCCTTTGGGAACACCTTGGACATGGGACTCTTTGATTTGAATGTGGCTGTAACCTTCCGTAGTGTCGTTGCCACAACACCACGTTGCCGATAATAACAGGCAAAGCATCAGTGCAAATTGTTTGATCTCGTGTCGCATACCAGTGATTTTATAATTAGCGACCCGAAAATACATAGAACAAACAAAACTGGAGCGGTTTTTTTGGTTGAAAAAAGTTGCCGGTTTTTAATCAACAACTTGTTTTACAGTAGTTTATGACAACCTCTTTTGTCTATGACACAAGATCCCTAATAAACTGGCGCGGCTCTTTTTTGGTTTTGAAGGCTGTTTTCAGTTTGCTTGTGCGCTTTTTTACGGTGGAGTAATCACACGAAAGTAAAGCTGATATTTGAACATCTTCCAGGTTTAAAAGATAAAGCAGGCACTGACTCATCGCATTGCGGCTGATTTTTGGATAAAGGTCTGTCAATGTTTTCTCGAATTCGTGAAAATGCTTCTCAACGGCAAAACTCAAATCATGCAGTTGTATAGAGTTGAGGCAAAGCTCTGGATAATCACCCGTCTTTTTGACGACCTTGTTCTCAAGCATCGCCAGAATTTCCTGACATATGCTTTCGTCCATAAAAACCTCAAGACAACTCCATTCTTTCCTTCTCTGTTGCAACATCGCCGCCTTTGTAAGGTCGCTTGTCCTCTTCTCCTGTATTTTCAATGCCTCATTACTACTCTTTAATCGACCACCCAAGGCTTTTTGTTTGATTATATGGGCTTGCCGTTCTTTCTCTATTTTTACCTCTAAGTTTTGCTGTCTCTTTTTGTTTTTTCGGTACATAAGATAGCATAACAATGACACCAATAAGAGACCCGCGAAAACAGCGATCGACTTTTTTGCTTGTTTCTTAAGCCTTTGTTGTTGTAGCCTGTCCAACTCCCTAAGTCTATTGTCGTTATAAAGTTCTGTCAACATTGACTTTAGGGCACTGTTGTTCTCGTCTTGGGTTGCAAATTGAGCCAAGAAGCCTGCGCATTCAAGTGCTTCTTCGACTTTGTTCTGTGCCTTGTTGATTTCCATCAACCATTCGGCAGCTTGTTTTTTAGAATTGATGCTTTCCGAATCATGGAATACGGCGCTTAAATACACATAAGCCAAATCGTATTGCCGCTCCTTGAAAAGGATTTCTCCTATTGTCAGGCAACGTGCAAGGTGTTCCCTATCACTTTCTGATTGGTCTAACAGGTATTGCAACGGTTTCAAGACGGCAGAAGCCTCTCCGTTTATTTCGTAAGTCAAAAACAGTGATTGAACCGATAAGTCCCTATATGTCAAATTGTTCGTGTCGCAAAGCGCTTCCAGACCCTTGTTATAATAAAAAAAAGCACTGTCAAAAGCACCCGTTATATTGTAATTGGAACCGATCTCGCCCAGCACCCATGCACTATGCCAACATGAAGCATCAACTCTGTCATTGTAAACCATTGCCCGTTTCCCGAAAAAGATGGCCTGCTCGTGGAGGTATTGGTCGGAAAACAGCTGTGTCAGATGGGTGTACGTCAGCGCCATGAACTTGGCCTTGGAGCCGACAAGGTCTTTTTCGGAGAAGCGTTCCTCCATGATCTCCAAGGCCGTCATGTACTGCTCGCAGGCACGGACCACGCTGTCCATCTCGTAATAGCCCACGCCGTTCATGTAATGGCAGCGGGCAGCCAGATAGGCCTGTTGGGAAGCCAAACGAGAGCTGGCCGCCGCCGAATCGAAACTCGCCATGGCCGCAAGCAGCTTGGGACGGTTGACTTGGGCGGAGTCGTTCTTGTAGAGCGCCTCGGAGAGCAGCAGGTGGTAATAGGGATCGCAAGCAGCATGGCCAAGGCGCTGTCGGGCCTGCTTTGCATCAGCGTGTCGATGGCCACCAGTTCGGGCCGCTGGGGAGCGGCGGGCACACCAGGGCTTTCGGGCGCACAGTGGCACGCCAAAAGAGTAAGAAACAGTAACCCTATCCAACCATAACGTTTCATGGAGGCAAAGTTAACAACAAATGGATAAAATCCCAAGGTTTCAATTTAAAACTCCCGGGATTTTCAATTGGGGTTTTCAGGTGAGGGTTTCAGAACCGGGAACAGCTGTGGCAGTTGCGGGGGGCTTTGCGCTGCCCGAAACGCTCCTGGGAACCGCAGCCGAGAAGGGCCAGGGAGGTGATCAGAACCAATACAAAAACAATGATCCTGCGGAGTCCGGTGGTGGTTACTTGGCGAGCCATAGGGAGGGATTTAGGGTTTCAGTGCCTTTGCGGAGCTCGAAGTGAAGCTCGGTCTTGCCTTCGGAACGGTCGGTGTGCACCCGGCCGATGTCCTGCTTGGTCTTGACCTTGTCGCCACGGTTCACATAGGCCTCGTCGAGCTGGGAATACACCGTGAAATAGTCGCCGTGACGGATGATGATGCCGATGTTCGATGCCGAGGGCTTCACCACACTCACCACCACGCCCTCGAACACACATCGCGCCTTGGCCTTCTCGGTGGTGGCAATGTCGACCCCGTTGTTGGTCACCGTCACCTTGTCGGAGAACGCCGAGGCATGCTTGCCAAAAGAGCTCGATACAGCGCCTCTCTCGACCGGCCATGGGAGTTTGCCCTTGTTGGCCGAGAAACTCGTCGAGAGGGCCTTTTCCGTGGGCGTGAGGGCCATTTTATCGGGCTTGGTGGTCTTGCCCTTGTTCTTGCCGGCGGCTTCCTTGGCGGCGCGCTCGTTGGCCTTGCGGATCTCCTCGGCGATGATGTCGTCGATCTGCTTCTGGAACTTCTTGGCCTGGGCTTGCTTGTCCTTGATGCTCTGCTGGATGCTACCCTCCTTCTTCTTGAGCTGCTTCACCTGGGCGTTGAGCTCGGCCTTCTCCTGCTTCAGCGCCTCCTGCTGGGCTTTCTCCTCGGCCAGGAGGGCGGCCTGCTCCTCGCGGGCCTTGCGGTTGGCCTCGACCTCGGCACTCACCTTCCTCTGGGTGGCGGCAATCTGGTCGATCTTGGTCTTGCGGGCATCGGCAAACTGCCTGATGTAACGCAGCCGGCGCGAGGCCTGGTTAAAGTCCTCCGAGGCGAAGAGGAACTCTAGCTGGTCATAATGGCTTCGGTTCTTATAGGCAAACAGCACCATCTTGGCGTATTCGCCACGCATGGTCCTGAGCTCGCCGCCGAGCCTGTTGATGTTGTTCTCGCCCTGGCGGATGTTGCGGTCGAGCACCTTGATCTGCTCGTTGTAGGCGTTGATCAGCTTCTGGCGGTTTCGGATCTTCTGGTCCATGAGCGACACCTGGCCGAGGGTGGCCTCCTTGCTCTTCGAGGTCTCCTTCAGCAGCTTGTTGGCTGACTCGATCTCCTTCTGCAGGCTGTTGATCTCCTTCTGTAGGACTTCCTTGCTGCGCTGGGCCTGGCCGCCCAGCGAGAGGAGCAGCGCCAGCAACAGCATCGCATATTTCAGTGTCGACTTCATGGCTTGATCCTTTGGTAGTTTTTGTTGATTTTGATGGGGAAGGTGGTGGGCTCGTTCCAATGGATGTCGGAGAAGCGTATCTTGGCGGTGTAGCGGCCGAACTGCAGCTCGGCGTGGTCGCCTAGCATCATGGCCTGGGTCTCTTGGAACGAGGCGGGCCAACGGTAGCGGGCAGTCACCTCGGCGAGGGGTTCGGCGAGGTAGGTCTGGTCCATACGGTTGACCACCACCACCGAGTCGGGGGTGATGAGGGCCCGGAGGCTCTCCACGCCCAGGAAGGCCGAGGCTGAGATCCAGATGGTGCTGTCGCGGCGCATGCGCAAGGTGCCTGTGATGTCGTTGAATTCGGTCCCGGGAGCGGTGAGGTCCATGGTCATCTTGGCGGTCAGCCACTCGTAGGTGGCCTCCGGCGGCGCGGCGGGCGTCAGGTGCTTGCGCGACGAACACGCCGAGACGAGCGACAGCATAGCCGCCACCCACACTATTCCGATGGCTCCCCTCCTACTCATCTTTCAGGTTTTTGGCTTTGTTGCGGTATTCTTCGGCCTTGGCTGCCTTGCCCACCTTGTCGAGGATGTCGGCGTAATGCCTATAGTAGGTCCCGTCGGGCTGGGGCAAGTGCTTGAGGGCTTTCTCCATCTGCTTCTCGGCGGCCTGGTACTCGCCCAGTTCGTAGAGCACCCAGGCGTAGGTGTCGAGGTAGATGGCGTTGTCGGGTTCCAGCTCCACGGCGTGCTGGGCCATGGTGCGGGCTTCGTCGAGGCGTTCCTTGCGCAAGGAGAGGTAATAGGCGAAGTTGTTGAGCACCAGCGCATTGTCGGGGTCGACACGCAACACGCGCTCGTAGGCGTCGAACGACTTCTCCTCCTCGCCGACGGAGTGGTAGAGGTCGCCGAGATAGCTGTCGAAGCTGGCTTGGTATTTGGCGTCGGCCACAAACTTGCGTCCCTTCTCGAAGTAGGCGATGGCTTCCCGGTCCTGCTTGTCGATGGCGCAGGCCACGCCCGCATACCAGTAGAACACGGGCTGGGTGGGATAGTACTGCAAGGCCTGTGCGGTGTGTTTCTTGAGCGAGTCGACCTGCATCAGCGGGGCTTCGCTCATCACCAGGCACTGCCAGCCGAGGTAGTTGCTGGGATCGCGTTTCAGGACTTCGCGCGACATGGCAGCACAAGGCTCATAGTCGCCGCGGTTCATGTAATATTGGGCCAGGATGCCGTAGCCCAGGTGGAAGTCGGGATAGGCCTCGGTGAAGGCCCTGCCGGCCCGGAAGGCCTGCTGGTCGATGCCTTTCTCGTGCTGGAACTTCTGAAACCAATAGTCGTAGATGTTGGCCTTGGTGTTGAAGTCGAGGTTCTCGTTGTTGATGGCCTCGATGAGCTCCTCGAAGGCCTGGTCGAGCTTGCCTTTCTTCTCGTAGTATTCGAGCAGCGAGATGTTGATGTAAGGGTCGTTGGGGTCGATGGCCTTGATCCGCTCATACAGCTTCAGGGCTTCCTTCTCCTTGTGCTTGTCCATGTAGATCTTGGCGAGCATGTGGTAGAAGCGGGTGTTGACGCCGGCCTGCTTCTCGAGCAGCTCGAGTTTTTCCATGACCTTGTCGTAGTTCTCGACGGCGAGGTAGACGTCGAGCAGGTCCGACAGCATGTTGACGTCGTCGGGGTATCGGGCGGTGAGCGGCTCGTAGATGCGGATGAACTCGTCGTACTGCTCCCTGTTGCGATAGAACACGGCCAGGCGCATCTGGTACCATTTGTTGTCGGGGTCGAGCTCGGCGGCTTTCTTGCTCATGGCAAAGCCGTCGTCCACCCGGTTGGCTTTCACGTATTGTTCGCTCAGCTCATACATCGAGGCGGCATCGTCGGGCATGAATCGGAGGGCTTCCTCGAAATGCTTGATGGCGCCTTCAGTGTCGTCCTTGTATTTGCTTTCAAGGCCCTTGGAGAAGGCCTCGGCGTTCTTGCGCACATCCACCTGGGCGAAGCCCACGGCGGACACCAACAACAATACTATGATCAAAAATCGTTTCATTTTCCTCACTCCTAACTCCTCACTCCTAACTCTTCCCCGTGTGTCCAAACCCTCCTGCGCCGCGTTCCGTCTCCGACAACGATTCCACCTGAACGGGTTCCACCTGCTCGCATTTGGCAATAATCAGCTGGGCGATGCGGTCGCCGCTGTTGATGACGAAGGGCTTGTCCGACAGGTTGATCAGGATGACGCACACCTGCCCGCGGTAGTCGGCGTCGATGGTGCCAGGGGTGTTGAGCACGGTGATGCCGCTCTTGATGGCCAGGCCGCTGCGGGGCCGCACCTGCCCCTCGTAGCCCTCGGGGATCTCCATGTAAAGGCCCGTGGGGATCAAGCCCCGCTGCAGGGGTGCCAGCGTCACCGGACCCTCGGGCAGCCAAGCCCGCAAGTCCATGCCGGCGGAGTTCACGGTTTCATAGGCCGGCAAGGGGTTATTCGATTGATTGATGATTCTGAGTATCATTTTCTATGCATTTTGTTTTTCACAAGGGTGACTACCCCTTTCACCAAATCGCGTTCCATAAAGCAAATGAAAGCGAAGAACACCAACAGCAAACCGGTGTTCACCACCAAGGTCCAGACGGTGCTTTCGAGATGGATGTATTTTTGGGCGAAATAGAGGGCGATGGCAAGGACGAAATAGAGGAAGGCCGACTTCAAATCATAGGGAATGGGGGCTTTTTTCTGGCCCACGAAATACGACAGCACCATGCAGGTGCCATAGCCGGCGAAACCGCCCCAGGCACAGGCCATGTAGCCGTATTTGGGCACAAAGATGAAGTTGATGGCCAGCAGCACCACGCAGCCGATGGCGGAGAAGATGGCGCCCCACCAGGTCTCGTCGATGAGCTTGTACCAGAACGAGAGGTTGAAATAGATGCCCATGAAGATTTCGGCCATCATCACGATGGGAATCACCCGCAGGCCCTCCCAGTAGTCGCTCTTGATGATGTGCTTCAGCAGGGGCATGTACATCACCACGGCGAGGAAGGCCAGCAGCGTGAAGACGATGAAGTACTTCATCACCTTGGCTTGGCTCTCCTTGTCGGCCGTGTCGCGCTTGCCGCCGAAGACGAAAGGCTCGTAGGCATAGCGGAAGGCCTGGGTGATCATCGCCATGATCATCGCTATCTTCACGCAGGCGCCGTAGATGCCCAGCTGCACGTCGCCTTCCTCGCCGGGGACGATGAAGCGGTAGCAGATCTTGTCGGCCACCTGGTTGAGGATGCCCGCCAGACCCAGCAGCAGCAGGGGCCAGGTGTATTTCAGCATCTGCTTCAGCAGGTTGCGGTCGAGGCCAAAGCGCAGCTTCTTGATCTCGGGGAGGAACCCCAGCGTGATCAAGCCGGTGCAGATCAGGTTGACGATGAAGATATAGCCCACCTGATAGCTGTTCTCGTACCAGCCCATCAGGCCGGGATGGCTCTCCTTCAACCCCGGCGCCACCAGAAACACGAAGAGGTTCAGCCCGATATTGAGGAAGATGAACAGCAGCTTCAGGGTGGCAAACTTGACGGCTTTGTTCTCGTAGCGCAGGCGGGCGAACAGGATGGCCTGGAAAGCATCCAACGCCACGATGATGGCCATGATCTCGACAAACTCGGGATGCTCGGCATAGTGCAGGGCGTTGGCGATGGGCTTCAGGAAGACAGTGACGAGGACCACAAACAGCAGCGACACCAGCCCCACGGCCAGACCCGAGGTGGAGAAGGCCTTGTTGGGATCGACGCCCTCCTTGTTGGAGAAGCGGAAGAAGGTGGTCTCCATGCCGAAGGTGAGGATCACCAGCAGCAGGGCGGTGTAGGCATACAGGTTGGTGACGATGCCGTAGCCCCCCGACTCGGCGGCGATCTTGTAGGTATACAGCGGCACCAGCAGGTAGTTGAGGAACCTGCCGATGATGCTGCTCAAGCCGTAGATGGCGGTCTGCTTTGCCAAAGATCCAAGTCTGTTGTTGTTAGCCATGGTCAACGGGTTTCTGTTTTCAAACGCAAATTTAGCAATTTTATTTTTCAAGCCTGATTTTCGGGCGGGCCACCCGGGCTAGCTGCGGGGCAAGGTGATGACAAACGTGGCCCCCTTCCCTTCCCTGCTGTCGAAGGTGATGCTGCCTCCGGCCGACTGGATGATGTTGTAGGTCAGCGACAGGCCCACGCCCGAGCCTCCGGTCTTGGTGGTGAAGTTGGGCACGAAGATCATCTTCTTGTCTTCCTCCTTGATGCCCTTGCCGTTGTCTTTCACCGAGATGACATACGAGGTCTCGGTCGATTTCAGCTTGACCTCTACCCTACCGTCAGCCTTGGTGCCGATGGCTTGGGTGGCGTTCTTGATGATGTTGCCGATGGCGCTGTTGAGGTTGGTCTTGTCGCCGTTAAAGGTATGGTCTTGGGCGGGGTCGAACTCATAGCTGAACCGGATATTGTCGGTGGTGTCGTACAGGTTGACGAGGTTGCCCACGAGTTCGGCCAGGTCGAGGGGCTGCGGGTTGTTGACGGGCAGCTTGGCGTATTGCGAGAACGACGAGGCGATGTCGGACAGGGCGTCGATCTGCTCCAGCAAGGTCGACGAGGTGCGTTGGATGCGTTCGGCGACGGCGTTGTCCTGCTGTTCGGCGGAGCGTTGCAGCATCTGCACGCTGAGGCGCATCGGGGTGAGCGAGTTGTGGATCTCGTGGGCCACCTGACGGGCCACGCCGCGCCAGGCCGACTCGGCTGCGGTGCGGCGCAACTCTGCGGCGCTTTTCTCCAACTCGACGATGAGTTGGTTGTACTGCCGCACCAAGGCGCCGATCTCGTCGTCGCTGCGCCACTCGATGGGTTCGTTCTTCTGGTCGATCTTGAGGCGGCCGAGGTTGTCCTGGATCAAGGCCAAGGGCTGGGTGAGACGCTGGGTGAGGCGCAGCACGAAGAACAGGGCGATGCCCAGCAGGAGCAGCACGATGTTGAGGTAGGTGAGCACGAAGTTGCGGATCTCGCGCTGTAGGTCGGTGCGACTCGAGAAGAACGGCGTGTTGAGGTAAGCCAGGAGGTTGCCTTCGGTATCGGTCAGGGGGAGGTAGGCCGACTCATAGACCACCTGGCCGAGATGTTCCTCGTGGGTGAAATACAGCCCCTGCTCGCGGTGAAGGCTCTGGTAGGCCTCAGCGTTCATCAGCGGCGCCTGCAGGTTGTTGTCGAAGATCTCGTGGCGGGTGGTGGCCAGCAGTTGGCCGTCGAGCCGGTAGAGGTTGATGTCGGTATAGAAGGTGTTGGCATAACGCTGCAGCACGTCGTTCCAGCGGTCGCTCGAACCGAAACGGAGCAGGCTGCCGAAGTCGACGTCGTTGCGCATCTCGTTCACCAGGGTGAGGGTGGTCTCGAACTGGGCGTCGGCGGTCTTCTGGTTGTAGAGGCTTCGCATATAGAGTACCGAGACGGGACCCATGGCCAGGAACGAGATGCCCAGGGTGAGCAGGATGACGCTCTGCAGCCGCTGCCTGAAGCTGCGGTCGCGCCAGTGCCGCGGACGCTGTGCGTTGAGCAGCCACACCACCAGGAGGTAAGGCAGCAGCAGGCCGAGGAAAAACAGGGCAAAGGGGGCCGTGACTTCCGACCAACTTTTCCGTGCCGCGCTGATCACCAGGAGGTCGTTGTCGCCATGGCGCATCGCATAGTGCTTGTAACGCTTGCTGTAGGTGAACTCGTCGAGGTTGAGCTTCAGGCTCTGGACGAGATTGGGATAGACGTAGCGGCCGTATTTGTAGACCAGCAGGCTGTCGCGGTAGTTGGCCACGGAGTAGTCCAGCGAAAACCCCTCAGGGGCCACGGGCTTGTAGAACTCGTAATAGAGGGCCTTGCGCTGCAGTGAATCCTTGGAGACCACCTCGATCTTTCCCAGATAGTTCGGGTCGAGGGTGTAATAGTCCATGAAATACAGGTCCTCGCCCACCTTCTGGTGCTTGTTGGTGTGTAGCTTGTCGAGGAAATAGGCCTCGCATTCGAAGACGGTGCCCGAGGGGTGTAGCGTGATCTCCTCGTGGGGGGCGCAGAGGGTGAGCGTCACCGTATAGGCGTTCATGTTGTCGTCGAACAGCAGCTCCTTGGAATAGTCGAGCACCAGGTCGGCCAGCACGTTGCTCTCGGCAAACACCATGTCGCGGAAGTCGGTATCGGTCTTGACCAGTTCGGCAAAGCCGTTGTACGAGAGCTCAAAGCGGGTGTCGCGCTTTTGGATGAGGCGTTCCGCCACGTTGCGCAGGTTTTGGTTTTGGCGCTTGGTGAAGGTTTTGGAATAAATATAGGTAGATAATATGGATATGATTAGGATCACCAGGATGCCGGGACCCACTTTGATTTGAGTTTGCTTTTTGCGGAAGATGAGCAGCAATCCGATCAGGATGAGGGCCAAAGGCAGCAGCAGGGTCCAATAGAGCGCCTTGCTGAACACGTGCGGGGTGTCGCCTTCGAGGCTTGGGTTGTTTTGGAGCAGGCTGAACTCATAGGTGGTGGTGTCGGCCTGCTGGTAGGCATGGACGTGGTAGGTGCCGGTAGGCAGTTGGCACACGGTGTCGGTGCCCACGCTCACTTTACGCCGCATGAGGCGGGGGTTGACGTCGTTGCGGTTCCAGTAGACGAGGCTGTCGTTGGCATACACAAAGCGGCCGGGGCTGGGCAGCGGGTCGCGATGCTGGAGCAAGGCCTGCTGCACTCGGTGCTGCACCGCCGACTCGGTGGTCAAAAGGCGGACGAGCACCCCCAGCAGGAGGAGCAGGCCGAGGCCTGACCATAAGAGGATGCGGCCGGTGTGTTTTTTTCGTTCAGTGCTCATGGTTCAAGGTTTTGACGTCGGGCATCGGTTTTTCGAAAACATACACCAAGCTGGAGTACATTCCGGTTTTGCAGGCCTGGGTGTTCGACTTCAGGCCGAGGAAGGCACCTCGGACCAAAGCCAAGCTGTGGTGAAGATATTTCTCGCTCAGGAAGGAGATGTAAAACGCGTCCCAGACGAGTTTTTTCGACCCCCGGTAGGAGAAACCCAGCGATTCGAAGATATTTTGGAGGGTTTTGGGGGCAAAATGATTCAGATGCCGAGGCACATCCCAAGCGGCCCAGGCTTCTTTATAATGCTGACAATCAAACGATTGGAAGTTTGGAAGGGCAATAACAAGACGTCCTCCGGGCTTGAGGAGACGGGTGATTTCGGATGTCTGGGTTTTGAGATCATCTACGTGTTCGAGGACGTGCCAAAGGGTGATGACGTCGAACGAGGCGTCTTCGAGCTCTAGGGATTGCTCTGGCGCCAGGGGACGGAAACCGAGACGGGTCTCGGCAATGTTTTTGGCATCCTCTGAGGGTTCGATACCTTGAATCTCCCAGCCTTTTTGTTTCACCTGGGCAAGGAAATCACCGACGCCGCATCCAATATCAAGTAGCTTACCTTTGGGGAAGTTTTGCAGGGCAATGTTAACTTTGTTCTTGATATTGAAGCGTTTAACGAACTCATAGATCCGAGGGACCAAGCCTTTTTGGTTGGTTTGGTGGCTATAATATTCGTCCGATTGATAGTATTTTCCGATCACTGAAGGATCAGGGCGGGGCACGGTAAACAGCAAACCACAGTCTTCACATTCCAGAATATCGAATTCCTCTTTCGTCAGGAATTCGTCTTTCAAGTGGAGATACAGTTTTTCTGTGGGTTTTCCGCACCAGGGACAGGTATTCATATCGTTAATGTTTTCACGTGAAACAATGAGCTATCTTCCTAAGAATATGGCTAATACGGAGATGTCGGCCGGCGAAATGCCGCTGATGCGACTGGCTTGGCCGAGGGTTTCCGGTTGGTATTTGTTGAGCTTTTCGCGGGCTTCGTAGGAAAGCGATTGCAGGCTATGGTAATCGAAATCGGAGGGCAGTTTGACGTATTCCAAACGGTTCAGTTTCTCTGCCAAATCATATTCCTTGTTGATGTAACCGTCGTATTTGATGAGGATTTCGGCTTCCTGCACACATTCGCGGACGAAGCGGTCGGTGAGATCGTACTTTTCCTTCAGGGGTTCCAGGGCGGCGATCATATCAAACAAATTGAGTTGCGGCCTAAGCAGGACATAGCCCAGTTTTGCCCTTTGGGCGATGGGCGAAGTGCCTTGCGACTCCAGGAAACCGTTGATAGCCTCTGGTGTAACGCTGGTTTGGTTCAGGTATTCCACCATGGTGTCGACGGCCTCTTTCTTGCGCAGGTACTGTTGCATACGGTCTTCTTGGGCCAGCCCCAGCTGATATGCTTTTTCGGTGAGACGGGCGTCGGCGTTGTCCTGCCTAAGCAAAATACGGTATTCTGCGCGGCTAGTGAACATGCGGTAGGGCTCGTCCACGCCTTTGGTGATCAAGTCGTCGATAAGCACGCCGATATAGGCTTCGGAACGCGAAAGCACAAACGGCTCCTCGTCGTGAATGAGCCTATGGGCGTTGATGCCGGCCATCAAACCCTGGCAAGCAGCCTCTTCGTAGCCCGTGGTACCGTTGATCTGTCCCGCAAAAAACAGTCCATGCACCAGCCGTGTCTCGAGCGAATGATGCAGCTGTACGGGTGGGAAATAGTCGTATTCGATGGCGTATCCGGGACGGTAGATCTTGGCATGTTCGAAGCCCTCGATGGCTTGCAAGGCCTCATATTGGATGTAGTCGGGCAGCGATGAGCTGAATCCGTTCAGGTAATACTCCTGGGTGGTCCAGCCTTCGGGTTCCACAAACAGCTGGTGGCTGTCCTTATCCGAAAAACGCTCTATTTTGTCCTCTATGCTGGGACAATACCGTGGACCCACGCCTTGGATCCTGCCGGTAAACATAGGCGAATATTGGAATCCTTTCCTGAGAATCTCATGCACTTTGAGCGAGGTCCGGGCGATATAGCAGCTCCTTTGATGCTGGATGGGCTCATGGTCGAGATACGAAAAGCCAGTGACTTCCTCGTCGCCAGGTTGCTCCACCAGCTTTGAGAAGTCGATGGTGCGGCCGTCGATGCGCACGGGGGTACCCGTCTTCAACCGTTTCACCTCGAATCCATGTTCCCTCAGCTGCTCCGATATGCCATGGCTGGCGCTCTCCCCCATCCTTCCGCCGGGGAAATGCATCTCGCCGATGTGGATCAACCCATTCAAGAAGGTGCCGTTGGTCAGCACCACGGCCTTGGCGTGAACGTCGCCGCCCATGAAGGTATGCACACCCACCACCCTGTCGCCTTCGAACAGTAGGCCGTCCACCGAGTCCTGCCAGAAGTCCAGGTTCGGCACTTTTTCCAGTTGGCTCCGCCACTCGGCAGAGAACATCATCTTGTCGCTTTGGCATCGGGGACTCCACATGGCGGGACCCTTGCTGCGGTTCAACATGCGGAACTGGATCATGGTCTTGTCCGACACGATGCCCGAATAACCGCCCAAGGCATCAATCTCCCGTACAATCTGTCCCTTGGCAATGCCACCCATGGCCGGGTTGCACGACATGGAGGCCATAAGCCGCAAATCCATCGTCACCAATAGCACCTTATTGCCCAGGTTGGCAGCAGCGGCAGCAGCCTCGCATCCCGCGTGACCCGCCCCCACAACGATGATATCGTATTGATCAAATTTCATTGTTTCACAAGGAACATTTTGTTTAACTAATTGATTGTCTTGTTGTTATAGTATAATTTCAAGCATTCTTCCTCTTTGGAACGCATCTGGGCGACCTCCGCGTCGGTATGGTCGTCGAAACCGATCAAATGGAGCACCCCGTGGATCATCACCCGAAGCAACTCGCTCTCGAAAGTACGACCAAAGGTACGGCTGTTTTCGGCAATGCGGTCGAGGCTGATGCAAAACTCGCTGGAAATCCAATCGCCCTCGTCAGCCAACGGGAAAGTGACGATATCGGTGTAGAAATCGTGCCCCAGCCGACGCTGGTTGATGTCGAGCAAAGCCTCGTCGCTGCAGAAATAATAGTAGAGCTCCCCTACCCTATAGCCGCAGCCAGCCACGACTTCGGCAATCCATTGGCGGACCCGCTCGTCGTCCAACTCAGGTTTCGGCACATCGACGGTTGCAAAGCGTATCATATTAATTAAGGTTGCGTTTCAAATAATACTCGTTGATCTTGGTACGGTAATAGGGCTGGTATTGGATGGGGTTCAGCCGCAGGAACTCCTGGCTCTTCTTCAGCTGCTGCTTGTAGAAGAGCTCGTCCACCTTGCGGTCGAAGCCCGAGCCCTTGTATTCGTTCGACTTGCGTTTCTCGTCCTGGTCGCGCTTCTCCTGGGCCTTTTCCGACTCAAGCATCCTCGAGAGGATCTTGCGGTTCTGCTCGATGGTCTGCGGCGTCAGGCGCTTGTTCACGAGGTCCTCTTCGAGCCGTTCCATGTCCTTGATGATCTGGTTGAGGCCATCGTCGCCCAGCTGCCCCTCTTTCTTCATCTCGTCGAGCATCTGCTGCATGCTGCGGCGGATCATCTCCTGTTCGGCAGCCATGCGGGCAAACTCCTCCGACTGCGAAGGCTTGGGCTGGCCTTGTTGTTGCTGCTGCATCTGCTGCTGGAGTTGCTTGAGCTGCTGGCCCAGCTGCTCCTGAAGCTGCTTCATCTGCTGCATGTTCTTGCCTTTTTGGCCCGATTTCGGGTTTTTCTTGCCCGAGGTGTTGCAGGCGGCGCCCATCATCATGCTCTCTTCCATCTCTTCGAGCGATTCGGCCAGCATCAAGGCCAGGTTGTTCATCGAGACCAAGGCGCGTTGCTGGTTGCTCACCGCCATGCCGAAATGCAGGTCGTTCATGTTCTTCAAGGCCACCTCGGTCTGCCGGTCGATGTTGGCAATCTCGTCGAACACGAAGTTCTGGATGGAAGGCTGCCGCTGGGCCATGGCGCGGAGCGAGTCCTCCACCATGTCGAAGTTGGCCTGCAGCTCCTTCTGCTGCACGATTTTCTGGGAGACCATGGGGTCGTCGGTGCGGAGCTTGCCGAGGGCTTCCATCAGGTCTTCCTGGCGGTGCGACGAGCGCACCACGTTCTCGAGCAGGATGCGCACCAGGTGGGCGTCTTCGGCCAGCTGCTCCTCCCCGCCCATCATCATCTCCATGAGCATGGCGTCAGCCATCTGCTTCATCTTGCCGCCAGCGTCCTTTTTGTTGCCCTGGTCGAGGTCCTGTTCGATGGCCTCTTCCATGGCCTCGTCCTGCTGCAGGTTGAAGGGCTCGGTGAGCTGCTGGTTGCGCTCCATGAGGGTATCGAGGCTCTGCATCATCTCCTGGAACTCCTCCTTGGCTTCGGAGGCCGACAGGGTGTCGCGCCCTTGTTCGAGCTCCTCCCCTAGCTCGTTGAGGTTCTCGATGAGCTCGTTGAGGTCTTTCTCCATCTTGAGTTGCTCAAGCAGCGCGAGGTTGCGGTCGAGCAGGTCCTGCATCTTCTTGTTGTCCTGTTTCAGGCTCTGCAGCAGGTCCTGCATGCGGTCACGGGGCATCTGGTCGAGGAGTTTCTCGATCTCCTCCATCATCTTGCGCAACTCCTCGGGGATCACCTGGTCGAAGAGCTCGCTGATCTGTTCCTGCTTCTTGCGCAGCTCCTCGTTGGCCAGGTCGTGCTGTTCCATGAAGTCGCTCAGCCGTTCCTGCTCCTCTTGCAGGCGGTTCCACTCCTCCTCCATGGCGTTCTGTTTCTCGACCAGCTCCTTAATCTTCTCCTTGTCGGTCCAGTCGAGGTCCTTCTTCGATGTCAGCTCCTGCAGCATCCGCTCGATGTCGTCGCGCAGCTTGGAGGCCTCGTCGGCCTTGGCCGACATGCGGTCCATGATGTCGTTCTCGGTCTGCTCGGCCAGCGAGTCGAGGGCCGCCAGCGAGGGCTTGTAGTACTCGAATACCTCCGAGCGCTTCGACTTGGGCCCGTGGTAGCCGTCGTTGTCCCAGACCTCGAAGTAGACCTCGAGGTGTTGGCCGGGCATGATTTCTAGGGAGTCTAGATTGATATTATAGAAGAACGACGTGCGCAGGGTGGATTTGTCGAAGGGCACGGAGAGGGTAATTTCGCGTTCGGCGGGCTGTTTCACCTGACCGTGGAACACGAGGCGGCTGAAGCCGTAGTCGTCGGCGAGGAGCCCGCTGAAATAGATCTGGGTGGAGAGCTCCTCATCGAAGGGTTCCACGCGGATGTCGGGGTAGGCGTCGGGGATGACGTCGACGATGAAGCGGATGGGGTCGAACTGCGCTGACCAGGCGTTGCGGCAGCTCAGGTCGAACTGGAACGCGTTGGCGGCCACAAAGGGCACGGCGACCTCACCGTCGGCGGCAGGGTAGGGGGTCACCACCGAGTCGCGGCACACCAGCAGCGTATCGCAGTCGCGGGTGTGGAACACGAACTGCAGGCGTGTGCCTTGGGGCACCAGCAGGCGGGTCTTGCCCTCGAACACCTCGTTCGCACGACGGATGTAGGCCGGATAGACGGCCCGGCATTGGTAGGAGAGGAGGGCGGGGTTGGGCCGCACCGTGACGGGGATGGGAGGGCTCACGTAATCGCCGCCCACCACCTGGAAGCTGAAGTCGTGGTAGAGGTTCTTGAAGGTATAGGTGTGCTCGTTGACCGAGACCTTGGTAAACAGCTGCTGGCCCATGCTGCTCTTCACGTAGAAGGCATCGGGGATCTGGCTGCCTTCGACATGGATGGTGAAGGGCAGGTCGGCCCCTTGGCGCGTCTCGACAGCCTCCTGCTGGAGCGTGACGGAGAAGGGGAGGGGCTTCTCGAATTCCTGCTGGTAGTTGAGGATGCGCTGGGCCGGCTGGACCGAGAACTGGGGGAGGAAGAGGGCGAGGAGCACCAGCACGACGAGGAGCGCCAGGAAGAGGTAGGCGTATTTCCGGTTGGCCTTGAGGTCGACCGCATCGGTGAAGCGGAGGGGTGCCAGCTGGGCGGTGCGCTGCTCAATGGTGGCCTCGAGAAGCTGCTGCGAGCCAGCGTCGGTGGCGTTGGCCGAGAGCTGCAGGGTGTTGAGCAGCTTGTCGTCGACCTCGGGGAAGAAACGGCCGATGAGCAGGGCGGCCTGCTCGAGCGTCATCTTCTTGCGGTAGCGGATGAGGTTGACCAAGGGGATCAGGAAATACACCACCAGCACCACGGCGCTGCCCGCCAGCAACAGGGCGAAGAGCACCCGGCGCACGCCCGACGAGAACCACGAGAAATACTCGAGGGTGTTGACGGCCAGATAGAACAGGATCCAGAGGGCAGCGCCCACCAGCACGCCTTGGATCAGGCGGTTCAGGTAGAACTTCCTGACAAAGCGTTCGATCTTTTCTATCAACAGTCGTTGCGAGCCCATGACATAAATATTCAAGGTGCAAAGATAGCTCATTTCTGAGAAATAATTATCTTTGCAGCGAAAGATAAAGCTATGAAGAGACAAACTGCAGGGTTTTTGACCCTTTTCATCGTGATCGCGTTCACCTTCTCGGCCTGCTGCAACAGGCAACATCTCGAAGTTTCGAAAAGCGCCATCACCTTCAGCTACGCGGGTGGCAACGATTTCTTCAACGTGGAGGCCGACTGCGACTGGACCGTCGAGGTCGACGGCAGCCAGAGTTGGCTGACGGTGAATCCCACCGAAGGCAGCAACAACGCCAGCGTGGCGGTGAACGCCCGCCAGAACAACGGCACCCACGATAGGAGCACCACCCTCACCGTGGTGAGCGAGAACGGCAAGGTGCGCCGCAACGTCGTCGTCAACCAGGCACGGGTCGACATCAGCCCGGTGATCGGGAAGGTGTGGTTCCTCCGCTTCTACGAGCGCTGGGACTCCGACTATTGGAACAACGTCATCCCCGAGTCGTACCGCAGCTGGACCTATTACTCCGACATCGAGTTCGAGAACTGGTACTTCTATTTCTACGACGACCACACCGGCTACCAGGTCCACACCCAACTGGGCGACACCATCTACCACCCCTATGAGTATCAGTATTATCCCGATGGCGACAGCCTGTACATCGCCTTCGAGAACATCAACAGCACCCAGGAGGACTATCACGCCATCATCCACGAGCTCACCCAGAGCAACTTCTCGTTCAGCGATGCCTACGACTGGCATGAGTTCGAGAAGCTCAACCTGGTGAACGTCAGCACGAGCAAACGCAACGCGCTGCAAGTCAACAAGAAAAAGATCGCCCCGAAACCGTCAGGACCGCTCATCCAAGTGAAATAGCCATGCCCGACCGACTCCACAGGCATTTCCAATGCATGGGTGTGGCCGTTTACCTGGCCGCCCTGCTCATCGTCAGCACCTGCTTCCACCAACATGCCCTCCTGCCGCTCTGGATGGCTTGGGGCATCGGCACGGTGCTGTGCTTCTTCGGGCTGGGCTACTGGTTTTACCAGCGGTGGCGCCACGACACCCCGAAAGCCTTCACCCGCAAGCTGTTTTGGTGGGCCCTGGGCATCCGGATGGCCTATGTGGGCGTCATCATCTTCTACTATTATTTCCAAACCGGGGTGAGCTTCGAGTATGGGGCCACCGACAGCTGGAACTACCACCGGTGTGCCGGTTACCTCGCCGACCTGCTGCGTGCCGGCCAGTTCGGTGAGATGGTCAACGTGCTCAGCACCAACAGGTTGGGCTTTTCCGACCAGGGGTATCTGCTTTACCTGACCGGGCTTTACACCTGTTTCGGCAAGAACATCCTCGGTCCCCGGCTGCTGAAGGCCCTGATGAGCGCGTGGATGTGCGTGGCCATCTACAGGCTGGCATCGCGCAACCTGGGAGAGAAAACCGCCCGTATCGCCGCGGTGATGGCCCTGTTGCTGCCCCAGTTCATCCACTACAACGGTACCTACCAGAAAGAGACCGAGTTGCTGTTTCTGGCGGTGATGGCGCTGGAACGCTTCGACTATCTCATCCATTCCAAGCGCTACACTTTTTGGAACATCCTGGTGCCGGTACTCTTCACTGTGCTCACCTTCGGGTTCCGCACCATCGTGGGCATGACCCTCATCGCCAGCTTTGTGGTTGATGTGCTATGTTGCGAGAAGCCGCTGCTGTCGCGTCGGGCGCGAGTCGTCGTGGCGGCGTCCATCGTGCTGCTGGCGGGCCTCTTGGCGCTGACCCCGGTAGGGAAGGAGATGCTGATGATGGCGAGGATCAACTTCGGCACGGGCAATGCCACAGCCGAGAAGTACGAGGCCATGGAGCTGGGTTATGCCCAATATGCCAGTGGCAAATACACCGCCCCGGGCTTTTTGACCCTCCCCTTGACCAACCTGGTGGAGGAGGCCAACCCCAACCAGAAGATGATGAACGGCAACTATTACATCAAGAATTACCTGGCGTTCTTTGCGCTGCTGAGCCTGGTGGTCGCTTTCCGTGAGCGGCGGTGGCGCAGCCTCAGCCTGGTGGGGTCGTTCACCCTGGTGTATGCGGTGGCTATCGCCTGCTCGTTTGCCTTCAACAGCGAGCGCTACCATCTGCCGGTGATGCCCGGGCTGCTCATCATGGCGGCCTTTGCCATGGTCCATTTCAGGAGGAAGGACTTCAAGTGGTACTACGCCTATTGTGCGGTGTTGCTGGTGGCCATCGTGGTTTGGAACTACCTCAAATTGGCCGCCAGGGGCTTGGTTTAGAAATTATTTTCGATGTTTTGTTGCGGCAATCCAATTTATTCGTATCTTTGCAGCCGCAAAAGGTACCTTGCCCGAGCGGTTAGGGATCGGTCTGCAAAACCGGGGACGGCGGTTCGAATCCGCCAGGTACCTCCACCTAAAGGGTCGCTTAGTGGCGGCCCTTTTCACGTAAAAAGGCGGCCCTTGTAAGGACTGCCTTTCTTGTTTTGAGCCACATGTCGGACTCGAACCAACGACCTACGCATTACGAATGCGTTGCTCTACCAACTGAGCTAAAGTGGCGTTTTTGCGGCTGCAAAGATACAAACTTTTTCAAAATGATGCGCCGCAATTTTTATTTTTCATCGTTTCGTTCTCCGTTTTGACTTCGTGGAGGCTTTACCTCCCTTCTGTCGGTGAGGGCTTGCGCCGTTCCGTTTTGACTCGCTCCGCTTAGTTGAGGGCTTATCTCCCTTCATAATCAGTTCGAAATCCATCTGCCGTTTCAGCAGGTTGACGTTCTTGACCACCACCGTCACCTCGTCGCCGAGTTGCAGCACCCGGCCCGAGCCCTGGCCAATGACGCGGAAGTTCTCCTCATCGAGGTAGTAATAGTCGCCCGGCATGTCGTCGTAGCGCACCAGGCCCTCGCACTTGCTGTCCTTGAGCTCCACGTAGAGGCCCCACTTGCTCACGCCCGAGATCAAGCCGTCGAACACCTGGCCGATCTTGTCCTGCAGGTACTCGGCCTGCTTGTATTTCACGCTCTGGCGTTCCATCTCCTCGGCCTGCTTCTCCATCTCACTGGTGTGGGCGCAGTACTCGTCGTACTCGTGCTTGCCCACCGACGCCAAGTCGTCGAACAGGTAGCGCTGGATGAGGCGGTGCACCATCAAGTCGGGGTAGCGGCGGATGGGGGAGGTGAAGTGCGTGTAATAGTCGAACGAGAGGCCGTAGTGCCCGATGTTCTCGGTGCTGTACACGGCCTTGGCCATGGTGCGGATGGCCACGCTCTCCACCAGGTTCTTCTCGCCCTTGCCCTCCACGTCGGCAAAGAGCTTGTTGTACGACTTCACCAGCTTTGAGCGCGTGCTGATGTCCATGGTATAGCCCAGCCGCGAGATCAGCCTGAGGAAGTTGTTCAGCTTCTCGGGGTTGGGCTCGTCGTGGACACGGTACACGAAGGTGCAGTTGCGCCATTTGCTGCCGGGTTTCCCGAAGGTCTCGGCCACGGTGCGGTTGGCCAGCAGCATGAAGTCCTCGATGAGCTCGTGGCTCTCGTTCTGCACGCGGACGTAGGTGTCGATGGGCTTGCCGTGGTCGTCGAGGATGAAGCGCACCTCCTCCGAGTGGAAGTTGAGGCTGCCCTCGGCCATGCGGCGCTCGCGCAGCTTGGTGGCCAGGTGGTGAAAGGTGAGGATTTGTTCCTTATAGTCGCCCTCGCCGCCCTCGATCATGGCCTGCACCTCTTCGTAGCTGTAGCGGCGGCACGACTTGATCACCGTGCGTCCGATCCAATGGCTCAGCACGCGGGCCTCGTCGTCGAGTTCGAAGACCACCGAAAAGGTGAGCTTCTCCTCGTTGGGACGCAGCGAGCACACGTTGTTGCACAGCTTCTCGGGCAGCATGGGGATGGTGCGGTCCACCAGATAGATGGAGGTGCCCCGGCTGTAGGCCTCCTTGTCGATGGCCGTGCCGGGCTTCACGTAGTACGACACGTCGGCGATGTGGACGCCCACCTCCCAGTGGCCGTTCTCGAGCCGCCGCAGCGAGATGGCGTCGTCGAAGTCCTTGGCGTCGAAGGGGTCGATGGTGATCGTAAACACCTCGCGGAAGTCCTTCCTGGCTTGGATTTCTTTTCTAGAGATTCTAGAGGGTATCTTGGCAGCCTCGGCCTCCACCTCCTTGGGGAACTCCAGCGGATAGTCGTGGGCCAGCAGGATCGACTCCATCTCCACGTCGTTGTCGCCGGGGTTGCCCAGCACGCGGATGATCTCGCCGAAGGGGTTGCCCGAGTTCTCGGGCCAGTCGGTCAGGTGCACCACTACTTTCTGGCCGTTGCGGGCGCCGTGGAGCTCGCCCTTGGGCACGAAGATGTCGAGCGGTATCGATTCCATGTCGGGGGTGACGAACACGTAGCCGTGCGAGATGTGCAGCACCCCCACGATGTCGGTGCGCTTGCGCTGGAGCACCTCTACGATCTCGCCCTCAGGCTTCCGGTCCTTGCGTTTGGGGAACATCGCCACCCGCACACGGTCGCCGTGGAGGGCGTGGCCTGTGTTGTTGGCCGCGATGAACACGTCCTCGCCGCCTTCGTCGTCCAGGACCACGTAGGCCTTGCCCGTCGACTTCATGTCGACCGTGCCTTCCACATACTCTTTCTTGGGACCGTATTCCTCGAGGTAGGCGGGGTTGAGCACGTAGCGGTAGGGCCTTTCCTCAATGAGGATGCCATGCTCGTGGAGGTCGATCAGGATATGGTACACCACGTCCTTTCCGGCGGCGTCGCGGATGCTCAACACCTTGCATATCTGCTTGTAATTCATCGGCTTGAAGGGGTTCTCGCCGTAGATGCTCAGGATGGCGTTGGTGAACACGCTGAGCTTGTTTTCGATTTTCTTCTTCTTACCCATTGGTATTTTTTGCAAAAAAAGTCCGTTTTTATCCCATTTGGGAAATTTCAGCCTGCAAAAATAATGAAATCAGCGGATTAAGCTGTTGATAACTTTGTTGATAAGAAAATTCTAGACTTGGTTTTATTTGTTCGGTGATTTTGCTCTACCTTTGCAAAAACCGTTGGAAACGGGAAATCACGAGATACATTTTACTGCAACCATTTGAAAACGAGCACATTGTATGAGCAACGGCGGATTGTACATTAAAAAAAGGGACGGTAGCGAGGAACCCTTCTCTGTTGAAAAAATCAAAGTCGCCATCAGCAAGGCTTTTTTGGCCTCGGGCTTTTATGCCACTGATGACGACCTCAACGCCATCCTGAGCCGGGTGCGTGTCACCAACGGCATCACCGTGGAGGAGATCCAGAACCAGGTGGAGACGGCCTTGATGGCTGAACAGTACTACACCGTGGCGAAGAATTACATCCTTTACCGCCAGAAGCACTCGGAGGACCGCGAGATCCGCGAGAAGATCGACTTCCTGAGCAACTACGTGAACGCCTCGAACGCCGCCACCGGCTCGAAGTTCGACGCCAACGCCAACGTGGAGAAGAAAAACATCGCCACGCTGATGGGCGAGCTGCCCAAGTCGAGTTTCATCCGCATCAACCGTCGCCTGCTAACCGACCGCATCAAGGAGGTCTATGGCAAGGAACTCGCCGACCGTTACATCTACCTGCTCACCAACCATTTCATCTACAAGAACGACGAGACCTCGTTGGCCAACTACTGTGCATCCATCACGATGTACCCCTGGCTCAACGAAGGCACCTCGTCGATCGGAGGCAACTCCACAGCTCCCACCAAGCTGCGCTCGTTTTGCGGTGGCTTCATCAACATGGTGTTCATGGTCTCCTCGCAACTCTCCGGCGCCTGCGCCACTCCTGAGTTCCTGATGTACATGAACTACTTCATCGGGCTCGACTACGGCCGCGACTACTACAAGCGCGCCAACGAGGTGGTCGACCATTCGCTGAAGCCCCGTACGCTCGACAAGGTGATTACCGACTGCTTCCAGCAGATCGTCTACTCGCTCAACCAACCCGCGGGTGCCCGCAACTACCAGTCGGTGTTCTGGAACATCGCCTACTACGACCGTTACTACTTCGAGTCGCTGTTCGGCAACTTCTACTTCCCCGACGGCTCGCAACCCGATTGGGAGGGCCTGAGCTGGCTGCAAAAACGTTTCATGAAGTGGTTCAACGCCGAGCGCCTGAAGAGCGTGCTCACCTTCCCCGTGGAGACCATGGCCTTGCTTTCGAAAGACGGCGACGTGATCGACCAGGAGTGGGGCGACTTCACCGCCGAGATGTACTCCGAAGGACATTCGTTCTTCACCTATCTCAGCGACAATGCCGACTCGCTCTCCTCGTGCTGCCGTCTGCGCAACGAGATCCAGGACAACGGTTTCAGCTACACCCTTGGCGCCGGTGGCGTGTCCACTGGCTCCAAGAGCGTGCTGACCATCAACCTCAACCGCTGCATCCAGTATGCTTCGCGCAACAACATGCACTACCTCACCTTCCTCGAGGAAATCGTCGACCTGTGCCACAAGGTGCAGATCTGCTACAACGAGAACCTCAAGGGCCTGCAGGCCAAGGGCATGCTGCCGCTGTTCGACGCAGGTTACATCAACCTGGGCCGCCAGTACCTCACCATCGGGGTCAATGGCCTGGTCGAAGCCGCCGAGTTCCTGAAGATCAAGATCTCCGACAACCCCGAGTACGAACACTTCGTTCAGGATGTGCTCGGCCTCATCGAGAAGTACAACAAGAAATACTACTCGAAACAGGACGGCCTGATGTTCAACTGCGAGATGATCCCCGCCGAGAACGTGGGCGTGAAACATGCCAAGTGGGACAAGGAAGATGGCTACGAGGTGCACCGCGACTGCTACAACAGCTATTTCTACATCGTGGAAGACCCCAACACCAACGTTTTGGACAAGTTCCGCCTGCACGGCGAAAAGTACATCAAGCACCTCACCGGCGGATCGGCACTGCACTGCAACCTGGAGGAACACCTCAGCAAGGAACAGTACCGCCAGCTGCTGCGCGTGGCCGCACGCGAAGGGTGCAACTATTTTACCTTCAACATTCCCAACACCGTCTGCAACGACTGCGGGCACATCGACAAGCGCTACCTCAAGGAATGCCCCGTGTGCCACAGCACCAATATAGATTACCTGACCCGAATCATCGGTTACTTGAAACGAATCAGCAATTTCTCCGAAGCACGACAGGAAGAGGCAGCAAGAAGGCATTACAGCAAAAAGGAGATTGATAGATGCTAAAATACGCTAACTACGATATTGTCTTTCAGGAAGTGCCTGACGAGGTGACCTTGGCCATCAACATCAGCAACTGTCCCAACCAATGCATTGGCTGCCACAGCAAATACCTTTGGGAGGACAAGGGGGAGGCGCTCGACAAAGAGGCCCTCGACCGGCTGGTGGACGAATACCAGACCGGTATCACCTGCGTTTGCTTCATGGGTGGCGACGCCGAGCCTTACGACGTGGCCAACCTCGCCATGCACGTCAAAAACAAATATAAAAACATCAAAACCGCCTGGTATTCAGGACGTAACGAGCTCCCGGAGGCCTTCCACTCAGAGACCTTCGACTACATCAAGACCGGCCGTTACGACGAAAAGCTGGGACCGCTGAACTCGCTCACCACCAACCAACGGATGATCAAACGCCTGGCCGACGGCCGCGTGAAGGACATCACCGGCAGGTTCCAGAAACAACAAGAAAAAAGCACTCTTTAACAGAGTGCTTTTTTCTTGGTACCGAAGTATTTTCCAACTTATTCGACCATCAACTTTTTGGTCACAACCGAACCGTTCTGGTTCTTGATGTTGACCATGTAAATGCCTTTGTTCCAGTTGGAAGCGTCGATGGTGACCACCTGGCCTTGGGCTTCGAGGACCTTCTGGCCCACGAGGTTGTACACCTCAACGGTGGCTACCTCCTGGCTCTCCACCGTGAAGCTGCCCGAGGTCGGGTTGGGATAGATCTCACAGCGGCTGCCGTTCTCCTCCACGCCGTCGTACCAACTGCTGTCAAGTGTGATTCGCACCGGTTGGGTTCCCAAGGTTGAAACCACATTGAGAACTACATCAAATGCTTCTTTGGCAACAAAGTTGTCTGGAGTGATTGCAACTACCATGCTGCCTCCTTGTGGGAGCACGCAGGGAAGGTCTTGGGAAAACTCCAAGTACAGATAATTGGTTTCTAATTCAGCGATTTCGTTGATGGTGACATCGGCGCCGGTGTTGTTGGCGATGGTCAGGATTTGTGTCTCTTCAGGTGCGCTGAACACCATTTCGGTGGCGCTGAGGGTGAGGGCTGCGGTAGCGGCCATGGTGGTTTTGGCCATCTTCACCGAGGTCATGTCGTCGGCATAGAGCGCCTGGACTTCAACCACGTTGAACTCATCGGTCACCGTGGTGCTGAAATCGTTGGCGGTGACGTTGCCGGCCAACACACCGTTGACATACACATCGTAGCTCAGGGCGTTGCCGCCTTCGGGAGTATCCCAAGTGGCTCTCAAGGTACCTTCGTTCAAGGCCACATCGAGGTTCTGCACAGGATAGGGATGGATGTCGGTGTATTCATACATGAAGTGGCTGTTGAGCATCTCCTTGGTGCCGTATTCCTGGAGCCAAGCAGAGACTTCGAGGTCGCTCATCTCCTCCACATGGGTGCTTGACAGGTCTTGGGTGAACTCAAAGTGCTGGTAGTTGCCAGCTTCGATGTTCACGTCGTCGCCCGTGGGATTGGTCAAGAACTTCATGAAGACGTGGTGGAACGAAGTTTCGCCGTTGCCGCCGACGTTGTTATGGGTTTCCTTCTCGTTCACGCTGACGAAAGCCTTGGCGGTGTTCAGGTCATAGTACGACATGAAGTCGACCTTCACGGTGATGGTGTTACCGCTGACGTTGAACGAACCTCTAACCTCAGTGAAAGCGGGATCGTTGTAATGGTTGTCGAGCGTGGCTTGGGTCACGGCTGCATAGCCTTGGTCCTGGCCGTCGAGGAAGCACTGGGGAACGGCGCTCACATTGTAATAGGTCCTTCTGACGCCGCCTTCGTTGGTATAATACGGGTCACCGTTGCCGGGCCAGTTCATCTGGTATTTGGTATAGGTGAACTTGCCGGGGTTGTTGTTGGTAAGGTTCAGCATCGTGGTGTTCACGCTGACGCACGGTCCGCAGGTGGAGCTTGAGAAGTGCTCGATCATGGGGATGCGCTGTGTCTCGCCCATGGCGACGCCGATGGCCTTCTCCATGAGGTCGTTCGACGGGTCGTCGTCGGCCACGCCGTTGACAGCCCTGACGGCCACTGTAAGGTTATAGCTGCCGGGGATCAGGCTCAGGGGCTCCGTGAAGATGAGTTGGGTGGTGGCGAGTGAAGCCATGTTGACATCGAAGGTCTCCTCAACAACCGGCTCATTGTCGAGCTGGTAGGCCACGGTGAGTTGAGTTACTGTGGTGATACCCTTGTTGGAAACGGAGAAGGCGACGTCTTTGCTTCCGGCGCTCGTCACGCTGCTCATGTCGATCGAAGCCAACGAAATGTCGAGGTTTTCTTGGGAGAAGATCTCGATGTCATCGAAGAACCAGTCGTTGATGTTGTAGCTGTTGCCAGTGTAGAAGAGGCTGAATTTCACCGAGCTGCCACCCATGTCGGCGGTGGTGATGTTTTCGGTGACCGTCCACGAGTTGCTCGTGTTGTAGCTCTGTTGCCAAGCCACGTTCCAGGTGGTGCCGTCGTCGGAACTGGTGGCGATACCAAGGGTGTGGCTGCCCGAATAGTTGTCGAGGGCGTGCTTGAAGCTCACCACGACCGAGGTCACGCCGGTCATGTCAACGGCGGGCATCACTACGCGTGAGGTGCCGTTGAATTGGGGGCTCCATGCCAGATGGAGCTCGTTGGCTGAGCCGCCGGCGTTTTGTGTCGACGAGATGCTCCAGTTGCTGGTGCCGCTACCGGTGATCTGCCATCCGGCAGGCATCGAGGTGCCGTCGAAATGCTCACTGACGAAAGTCGTTCTTGTTTGGGCCAACACTGATACGGAAACCAGCATTGCCGCAAAAAGGAATAATGTTCTTTTCATAAGCGATAAGTTTATTAGTTATTAATTGATTGTTGTCGTGACTGCAAAAATAAACAAATCATTGAAAACCAGGAAGGGCGGCAATCAATTTTTTGGTGTAATCGTTTTGTGGATGTTCAAACAGTTCGTCGGCATCGTTGTATTCCACGGGCTTCCCGTTATACATCACCAGCACCCGGTCGCTCATGAATCGCACCACGCTCAAGTCGTGCGAGATGAAGATATAGGTGAGGTGGCGTTCCTCCTTCAGGCGGTTCAGCAGGTTGAGCACCTGGGCTTGCACCGACACGTCGAGGGCCGACACTGACTCGTCGCAGATGATCAGTCTGGGGTTCACCGCCAGGGCCCGCGCGATGCAGATGCGCTGGCGCTGGCCTCCCGAGAATTCATGGGGATAACGGTCGTAATGGGCCGCCTCCAGCCCCACCTGTTCCAGTAAATCGCTGACAATCAGCCTGCACTTGTGCCGGTCGGTCTCCAGCCCATGCACCTTCAGCGGCTCGGCGATGGCTTCGCCAATCCTGATGCGGGGGTTCAAAGAAGAGTAGGGATCCTGAAACACAATTTGGGCCTGCTTGCGAAAGTCGCGTAACTCTTTGTTTTTCAGAGAAGTGATCTCGACACCGTCGAACCAGACCTTGCCTCCCGTGGGTTCCTGCAGGCGCAGGATGCTGCGTCCCAAAGAGGTTTTGCCGCAACCCGATTCGCCCACCAGCCCCAGGGTCTCGCCTTCGTACACCTCCAGGCTGACGTCGTCGACGGCCTTCACATGGTCGTATACCCGGTTGAAGATGCCTTTGGTGAGGGGATACCAGGTTTGAAGGTGTTCCACCTTTAATATAGGATCGCGCGCATAAAGCTCATTCAAACGACGTTGCCGCTCCGAGTTGGTGATCTGCAACTCGTTGAGGATCTGTTCCTTGCCGCCCGACCACTGTCCATCAAGAAACTCCTTCACGATGGGCAGTTTTTTCAGGCGGATCTTCATCGGGGGGCGGCAGGCCAAAAGACCTTGGGTATAGGGATGTTGTGGGTTTTCAAGCACTTGCTCGACCGTTCCCCGTTCCAAGATTTCGCCGTTGTGCATCACGATGACATCGTCGGCAATCTCGGCCACCACACCCAGGTCGTGGGTGATGAACACCATGCCCATGCCCGTGTCCTGCTGGAGCTTTCGCAGCAGCTTGAGGATCTCTTTCTGCACCGTCACGTCGAGGGCGGTAGTAGGTTCGTCGGCGATGAGGAGCTGGGGGTTGCAGGCGATGGCCATGGCGATCATCACCCGCTGTTTCTGTCCACCGCTCAGCTCGTGGGGATAGCTGTCGTAGATGGCTGCGGGCCGCGGCAACATCACCTGGCCGAACAGCTTCAAAACCCGGTCGCGAGCCACCTGCCTTGTCACCTTCTCGTGCCGGCGAATCATCTCAGCCACTTGGTAGCCGCAACGGTACACGGGGTTGAGCGAGGTCATCGGCTCCTGGAAGATCATGGCGATGCGCTTGCCCCTTACGTCGGCCATCTGTTTCTCGTTGAAGTCCTTGATATCCAAGCCTTCAAGCAGCATGGCATCGGCTTTCACGCGGCTCACCTTGGGGTTGAGCAGGTGCATCACCGCGAGGTTGCTCACCGACTTGCCCGAGCCCGACTCGCCCACAATGCCCAATGTGCGGCCTTGCTGGATGTCGAAGTCGATGCCATGCACCACCTCGCGCCATTCCTCGTCATTGAGGAAGTCGATGGTCAGGTTTTTTATTTCTAACAGCGGCTGGGACATCTAAATCTATTTTAAGGCAAAAATAAGAATAAATGGCTATTCTTTAAGTTTTTTTATTTCTTCCTGTAATTTGGATATCCTCAACGTCCAGCGCATGCCGCGGTAGCACAGCTGATCACTATCCCCGGCACCTCGGCCAGCTTCATTGCGCAAGCCTCCAGGGTGGCTCCCGTGGTGAGCACGTCATCGATCAGCAATACATATTTCCCCTCAAGCTGATCGGCAAAGCGCACTTCAAAAATGTCCTTCACATTCTGCCAACGCTCCTCCTTGGTCTTATGCGTCTGGGTGGCGGTATTCACCGACCGCACCAAAAAACGGTCTCCAACGGGGATTCCCGTCACTTCGGAGAGGCCTTGTGCAATCATCAAGCTCTGGTTATAGCCTCGCTGCCGTTCGCGCTTGGGATGGAGCGGTACGGGAATCAGGCAGTCGACACCTTGAAACAGCGGTGCCTCCTTGATGGATTTGCCCAGCTCTTGCCCCAGAAACACGCCAGCTTCGCTGTTGCCCTTGTATTTCAGCTCATGGATCAGGTGCTGCACCTTGCCTTCTTTCGAGAAGAAGAAGCAGGCGGTGACGGCCTTCAGGCGGACCGTGCCGTAAAACAACCGCGCCAACGGATTGTCTTCGTTGCGCTCATAACCGGTCTTGGGCAGCAGGTTGCGGCAACGGGTGCAGACCACATGCTCGAACTGGAACAGCGGGGTGCCACAGGCGGCACACACCGAAGGGTAGAACAATCCTATAATAGAATGAATAAAACTAAATTTCATATATTGCATTTTGATTCTGCAAATATAGAAATTTATTTTATTGTATCATAAATGTAATAATTATATTCAACGGAATAGTCAAGAGAGTCGGGGAGGAGCTCGTCGGTGCGTCCCTGTTCCCTTAGGATCTCGTTGAACATCTTGCGATTGCGCAGCAATTTGTTCTGCCGGCGTGCGCTCGAGTTGTATTTGTCGTAGAGATATTGGATTGGACTGGCCGTGAATCCTCCGTTCTCAATATTGAAATAAGGGTCGCGTTTGCGGCCCGTCCTCATGCCAGCAAGCTCTTCGTTGAGGCGCTGTATCTCGCGCGGCATAGGCTTGGAAGGCATGTCGATAATCATCTGTTTGAACGTCTTGTAGTCGTAAAATGGCCAGATGGTAACCTCCTTGAGGGTGATGGTATCGCGTTCGAGCATGATCTGTAAGGTATCGCTGCTCAGCGTGGAGTCCACCGGAATGAGTTTTCGAGCATAGCCCAGGCAGCTCACCCAAAGGGTATCGACCATCCGTGCCGGGATGAAGAACACGCCGTCGCGGTTGGAGATGGTGCCGCAGTGACCCATCTTGGGCAGCAGGCTGTCGGACGTAACGATTTTACCTAAAACGGGAAGTCGTTTCTCCATATCCAGCACATCCTGCCCTTGGGCCAAAAGCCTAAGGCCAAGAAACAAAAGCACCACTATGAGTATAAACCGTTTCAATGTGAGGATTTAAAACCTTATAACGCTATTCACCTCTGATTATTATTTCCTCAAGACGTTGATACCAATCCTCCCCGAATTTCCGAATCAACGGACCTTTGAGGAACTTCCAAAGCGGAATGCCTTCTTTTTCGCCTTTGCGCTTGGCGGGCACGCAAACGCTCCATTCATGGTAAAGAATATGGGTGAAACCATCTTTTTCCAGCAATCGGATAGGGTAGAGGTGGCATGAAATCGGCTTCCAAAAGTCGCATTTACCCTCAAGATAAGCTTTTTCAATCGCACAAAGCGCTGTACCATTGTCATGGAAATAAACAAAGGCACACTCAGCCCCATTCACCAAAGGCGTGACCAGTTCTCCGTTTTCATCGTAATCATATACGTCACCATTTTCAATTATTTGAATCCCCTCGGGACGCATATACTCTTTAATG
>CAJOIH010000022.1 GCA_905234455.1 uncultured Bacteroidales bacterium
ATGCAGATGGCCACGTTGTTGGGACGGTACCACTTGTTGAAGTAGTTCTTGATGTTGGTGATGCTGGGGTTCTGCAGGTGTTGCTGCGTGCCGATGGTGGTCTGGGTGCCGTAGGGGTGGGTGGGGAAGAGCATCCTGTCAAGGGCTTCCCAAGCCTTGCGGCTGTCCTGGGCGATGCCCATGTTGTATTCTTCGTACACGGCCTCGAGTTCGGTGTGGAAGCCGCGGATGACCATGTTCTTGAAGCGGTCGCTCTGGATCTTGGCCCAGTTGTCGATCTCGTTGTTGGGGATGTCCTCGACGTAGCAGGTGACGTCGTTGGAGGTGTAGGCGTTGGTGCCTTCGGCGCCGATGGTCGACATGAGCTTGTCATACTCGTTGGGGATGAAGTACTGGGCGGCCAGCTGGCTCACCGAGTCGATGCCGTGGTAGGCGGCGCGACGTTCTTCAGGGTCGGTGAGGGTGCGGTATTGCTCGTAGCGGGCCTCGATGTCATCGAGATACACCTTCTCGGCCTCGTAGTCGGTGGTGCCGAAGTGGGTGGTGCCTTTGAACATGATGTGCTCGAGGTAGTGGGCCAGGCCGGTGGTCTCGGCGGGGTCGTTCTTCGAGCCGGTACGCACGGCGATGTAGGTCTGGATGCGCGGCTCTTCGTCGTTGACGCTCAGGTAGACGGTGAGGCCGTTGTCGAGGGTGTAAATGCGAGTCTCGGTGAGGTCGCCTTTCACCGTTTCATACTTGTACTTGGGTCCTTTGTTGCAGGAGGCCAAAAGCATGACCATGGCTGCACACAGCAGCATGGCTTTCGTGATGGTTTGTTTCATTGTGTTAGTTTTGTTGTTTTAGTTGTTATCGTTGTTATAGTTGTTTTTTATTCCGACCCAAATAAAAAAGCCAGTCGTTTGGACTGGCTTTTTTATGCAGTGATCCGGTTGGGATTCGAACCCAAGACCCACAGCTTAGAAGGCTGTTGCTCTATCCAGCTGAGCTACCAGACCAGCTTTATTGCGGGTGCAAAATTACGAATTTTTTCCGAACTGTCAAGCCTTTTATTTCACTTTTTTCGTGGGACGCGACTTCTTGACTTGGAGTACGCTGCCTTGGAACTCCATGTCGTCGGTCTCGACGATGGCCCGGTAAGCTTCGTTGTCGTTGGGCATCTCCACAAAACCGTAACACTTGGAACGGCCCGTCTCGTGATCCATGATCACCTTGCATTCGTCGACCTGGCCGTACTGTTCATAGTAAGCACGCAGATCCTCAGCTGTCGTTTTGAACGCCAGTTTGGCTACAAAAATCTTCATTTGGTTAATTTTTAATGATTTAGAGCTTGCAAAAATAAATAGTTTTTGCAACTTTGCAAAAAAATGAAAAAATTTTTTTATGAATTACAATTTTGACAAAGTCATTGACCGTGAGGATACTAACTGCGTGAAATACGATCTTCGCGAGGCGGTGTTCGGCAATGCCAAGGTACTGCCGATGTGGGTGGCCGACATGGATTTCGAGACCCCCGACTTCGCTCGCGAGGCGGTGTTGAAACGGGCGATGCATCCGGTGTACGGCTATCATTTCAAGGATGCTCCATATTTCAAGGCGATCCAGGGATGGCTCTTGCGCCGCCACCAATGGGAGGTTCCCACGGAGTGGATGTCGTTCGTGCCGGGTGTGGTGTGCGGATTCAACATGGCGGTGCTGGCCTTCACCCAGGAAGGTGACGAGGTCATCATCCAGTCGCCGGTCTACCCGCCATTCCATCATGCGGTGGGCGAACACGGCCGAAAGCTGGTGTATAACTCCCTGAAAATAGGTCCAGAGGGGTATGAGATGGACTTCGACCTGCTGGAGCAGCAGGCCAAGACCGCCAAGATGCTGATACTCTGCAATCCTCATAATCCCGTGGGACGTTGCTGGACCCGTGACGAACTGCAACGGGTGAGTGAGATCTGCCTGCGCAACGACGTGCTGGTGATCTCGGATGAGATTCACTGCGACCTGGTGCTGCCGGGTTTTAAACATACGCCATATGCCACATTGAGTAATGCAGCTGCCGAGCGTTGCATCGTGTTTCACGCGGCTTCGAAAACCTTTAACCTGGCGGGGCTGGCCACTTCGACGGCCATCGTCCCCAATGAGGAGCTGCGTAAGACCTATGTCCACTATGTGGAGGCCATGGAAGCCCATTTGGGTAACATCTTCGGCAAGGTGGCCACCCAAGCCTCGATGGAACAGGGCGATGCATGGCTGTCGCAACTGCTCGATTATGTGCAGGGCAATACTAATTATGTGACTGATTTCTTGCGTTCGAACCTTCCCGAGGTGCGGTTCTTCAAGCCTCAGGCCACCTATATGATGTGGCTCGACTTCAATGGTTATGGCCTTTCAGAAGAGGAGTTGTGGCGTAAGATGACGCAGGAGGCTGGGTTGGGTTTCAACCGCGGTTCGGATTTCGGCCAGGAAGGCAGCGGGTTCTTTAGAATAAACTTAGCGTGTCCCCGGGCGACGGTGGAGGAGGCGATGAGGAGACTGAAGAAAGTATGGGGTTAATCATCTTTTCGAAATCCTCTTCGGAGATGATCGGAACCCCTAACGATTCCGCTTTTTTGCGTTTTTCGGGACCCATTTTGTCGCCGGCGAGGACATAATCCGTTTTGCTGGAGATGCTGCTGGCGTTTTTGCCGCCGTAGGCCTCGATGGCGGCCTTGATGCCGTCGCGGGAATAATGGGCGAAGACGCCGCTGACAACGAATGTTTTGCCGGCCAACAGCTGGGGCTGGTCGGAGGCTGCGGTCTCGGCTTTGGCAAACTGCAATCCGGCGGCCTTGAGGCGTTCCACGATGTCGAGGTTGACGGGATTCTCAAAGAAGGCCTTTACCGACTGGGCGATGACTTCGCCGACGGTGTTGATGGCGCTCAGGTCCTCCACGGAGGCCTGCATCAGCGAATCGATGTCGCGGTACTCGGCGACGATGGTCTTGGCCACCACTTCGCCCACGTTGCGGATGCCCAAGGCGAACAGCACCCGCTCAAAAGGCACCGTTTTCGACTTCTCCAGGGCGTCAATGATGTTCTTGGCAGTCTTTTCCTTGAAGCTGACTTTCCGGGTCTTGCCGGTCTCGATGCCGTTCTCGTCGAGGATGGGGAGCTCCTTGGCCAGGCCGAAAAGCCGCTCATAGGTCAGTGAATACAAGTCGGCCACATCTTTTATTAATCCTTCGTCATAGAGCAATTCGATCTTGCCTTCGCCGAGACTCTCGATGTTCATGGCCTTGCGGCTGATGAAATGCTCGATGCGACCTTTCACCTGCGGGGGACAGGCGGGGGCGTTGGGGCAGTACCATGCCGCCTCGCCTTCGTTCTGGATGAGCTCGGTGCCACAGGCCGGACAAACCCGGGTGAATGCCACGGGTTGGGCGTTGGGCTGACGTTTGTCGAAGTTCACACCGATGATCTTGGGAATGATCTCGCCGCCTTTGACTACCGTGACTGTGTCGCCATAGTGCAGGTCGAACTGCCGGATGAAGTCCTCGTTGTTCAAGGTGGCACGCTTGACGGTGGTTCCAGCCAAAAGCACAGGGGAGAGGTTGGCGACCGGGGTGATGGTGCCATGCCGTCCCACTTGGAAGTCAACGCTTTGCAATTCGGTCTCCACCTCTTCGGCTTTGAACTTGTAGGCGATGGCCCATTTGGGTGATTTGGCGGTATATCCCAGGACTTGCTGTTGCTCGTAACTGTTGACCTTCAACACGATGCCGTCGATGGCAAAAGGCAGCTGGTGTCGGGCTTCGTCCCAATAATTAATGAAGTCGAAGATCTCTTCCACCGACTTGCAAATAGCCATGAAGTTGGAGACGTTGAACCCCCATCGTTTAGCCGCTTGAAGGCTCTCGTAATGGGTCTGGTAACGGTCCTCGAGGCCGTCCATCATCATGTAATAGCAGTAGTTGTCCAAGTGCCTTCGAGCCACTTCCTTGGAATCCTGTAACTTAAGCGTTCCCGCTGCAGCGTTGCGGGGGTTGGCGAAGAGGTCGTCGCCTTGGGCCACGCGCTGTTCGTTGAGCTTGTCAAAGCTGTCGAAAGGCATCACGATCTCGCCGCGCATTTCGAAAAACGGCGGGAAGTCGCCGTGCAGCTTCAACGGCACGGTGCGGATGGTCTTCACGTTGGTGGTGACGTCGTCGCCTTGCATGCCGTCGCCACGGGTGACGGCGCGGATTAATACGCCATCTTCGTATTGCAGGCTGATGCTCAGTCCGTCGAATTTCAACTCACAGCAGAACTCCACCTCGGTATCGACGCTTTTCTTGATGCGGGTGATGAAGTCCTCGATGTCTTCCTTACTGTAGGAGTTTGACAATGAGAGCATTGGATAGCGATGCTTGACGCTTTGGAACTCTTTGGTGATGCCGCCGCCGACACGTTGTGTAGGAGAGGAGGGCGACAGGAATTCGGGAAACTCGTGTTCCAGCCGGGCCAGCTCCTCCAGCATCATGTCGAACTCATAGTCGCTGATGGTGGGTTTGGCCAGGATGTAATAGTTGTAGTTGTGCCGCTCCAGCTCCTCGCTCAGGGCGGCGATGCGTTGGCGAGCTTCCTCCTTAGTTATCATAGCACGTAGCTCCAGGGGTTGACGTTGAGGAGGAACAGGATGAACCAGATGAGCAAGAGGGTCGCCACGACGCCGATAAGGGTCATCAGGGCACCTTTAAAGTCGCGTTTGGCGCAGAGCATCAGCAAGATGGCAAGCACGAGGAAGGAACACTGGTACCAGATGCAGACCGAGAGTCCCAGCATGATGCCGGCGATGATATAGGAGGTGCGGTGGACTTTTTCGTTGAGGTTGGCGCCGCGAAGCACTTGTTGGCGCAGCACCACGTTGGAGCCGTAGAGCAGCAGGGGCAGTCCCAGAAAGAAGCTGACGTTGTCGATGATGCCAAACGAGGGCATGATGACGCACACTGTGGGAATCAGCGCGATGCTCCAGGCTTTGACCTTGTCGTTGGCCAGCAGGTCGCAGATGCGGTAAACCATTGATACTGTGAATAATGAGATGGTGGCATAGAAGGCGCGGCTGAGGAACATCATTCCTTGGGAGTCGCCCATGCCGACCTTGAGTTTCACCCATTCCAAAAAGGCCTGGATGAGGCTGGGTTGTTGGATATCGTGGTTCGAACCGAAACCTGGCACGAAGATGATGGCCAGAATCCTCACTGCGATGGCGACCAGCATGAGCGAGGTGAACGAGTGTTTGGCTTTGAATTGTCTGAGGTTTTGCATGTGGCTCAAGATTATCGTACAAAAATACGAAAGTTTTCCTTAAATTTGCCTGTTAAATCGTAAAAATATGTTCTCTTGCCCCATCCAAATCCGCATGAGCGACCTCGACCCGTACAACCATGTCAATAACGGGTCGCAATGCAACTACTTCGACATGGGTCGAAGCCGCTTCTTTGAGCACGCTTTCCAAGCCGAAATCGACTGGCTTTCATTTAAATACGTGCTGGTCCACGTTGACCTCGACTTCAAAATGCCTGTCCATTTCCATGACGACATCGCCTGCGAGTCTGCGATCCTTGAGGTCGGGAATTCAAGTTTCAAGATGATACAACGTCTTGTGGATCAGAAGACTGGCTTGGTTAAGACTGAATGCCATGCCGTGGTGGTCTACTTTGACCGTGTGGCCAATAAATCAGAGCGGATTCCGGATTTTGATCGAAACATGTTGGAAAAACATAAAATATTATGAAAAAACTAATCCTTATAGCAGCCCTGGCCTTGGCTTTCACAGGCCTTCAGGCTCAAACCGACGCCGAACTTAATGCCTGGAACGATGTCGGTATCTACGAAATTAACAAGGTCTATCCTCGCACCAACGTAATCCCAATGGGCAAGAAGTGGTCGCAATGCCTCAACGGCGACTGGAAATTCTATTGGGTGGATAGCCCCAGCAAAGCCCCTGAAGGTTTCTTTAAAACGGATTATGACGCTTCTGGCTGGAATATGATTAAAGTGCCGGCTAACTGGGAGTTAAACGGCTATGGCACACCGATTTACGTGAATGTCGATAACGAGTTCCGTCCAAATAATCCACCATATGCTCCCAACATAGATAATCCCGTAGGCTGCTATCTGACGGAGTTCGAGATTCCTAAGGCTTGGCGTAACCGGCAGGTTTACATTAACTTCGGTGCTGTGAAATCAGCCTACTATTTGTGGATTAATGGCCAATTCGTGGGCTATACCGAAGATGCCAAGACCAATTCGGAATTCGATATCACTCCATACGTTCATAAGGGTACTAACAAACTGGCTATGAAGGTTTTTCGTTTCTCCAACGGCTCTTATTTTGAATGCCAGGACTTTTGGCGCCTCAGCGGTATCGAACGAGATGTTGTGTTGTATTCCAAACCAAAATTAAATGTCTTTGATTACCAAGTTAATGCTGGTTTGGATAATGAATACAAGAACGGCACTTTCAAAATTACTGTGAAGTTACAGAGTAGCACGGAAAAGATAATGAAAAATGCTTCTTTATCTGTTGGTGTCCATAGAGACGCAGGAGGGGATGTTTTCGGACAAACATGGTATCATATAAAAAAGAGTCTTAATGAAGTATCATTTGATCTTGCGGAAGATGGCTATTATTATGCAGAGGTCACTCTGAGCCCGGATGAAAATGAGATTTGGAGGGTGTTGCCATGGTCGGCGGAAAATCCAAACTTGTATGAATTGGGCATTATTCTTTTTGATGGGAAACAGAGAATTATTGAAGAGCTATCTTCAACTATCGGTTTCCGCACAGTCGAAATCAAGGACGGCAAACTCTTGATTAATGGTCAGTATGTATTAATCAAGGGAGTAAATCGTCACGAACATGATCCATACAAGGGTCATGTCATCAGCCGTGAGTCGATGGAGAAGGACATCGCCTTGATGAAACAGATGAATATCAACACGGTACGTACCTGCCACTATCCCGACGATCCGTACTGGTATGAGCTCTGCGACAAATACGGACTCTATGTTTGGGACGAGGCCAACTGTGAGTCGCATGCCCAGGGCTACGGGGAGAAGAGCCTCGCCAAAGACCCGCAATACCGCGATATGATCTGGTCGCGTAACCGCAATATGCTGGAGCGTGACAAGAACCATCCCTCGGTGATCATGTGGTCGATGGGTAACGAATGCGGCAACGGCGTCAACTTTGAGTATACCTACGACTGGTTGAAAAACCGCGACCAATCACGCCCTGTGACCTACGAACGGGCGATTTACGACCGTAACACCGATGCCATCGGACTGATGTATGCCAGTCCTAAATACCTGCAACGCTTTGTGGATGAGGGACTTGACAGTCTACATAGACCCTTCATCATGGTGGAATACTGCCACGCCATGGGCAACAGCATGGGTGGCTTGCAGGATTATTGGGATGTGTTTGAAGCCAATGAACAACTCCAAGGCGGCTGCATCTGGGATTGGGTGGATCAGAGTTTCATCGTCCACGATGACAAAAAGGATGTGGACTGGCTGGCAGTCGGAGGCGATTTTGGTCATGCTTATGGTGTAGGTGATGACGATGCCTTCTGCGCCAATGGGGTGGTCTCGTCAGATCGGACCCCTCACCATCATGCTGCCGAAGTGAAGAAAGTGTACCAGCCGATCAAGTTCAAACCCGTTGATGTAAAGGTTGGAGAGTTTGAAGTAACAAATTGGTTTTCATTTACTAATATATCATCATTTGAAGTAAGTTATCAAATATATTCCAATGAGAGAATCCTCATTGAGAACACCTTGGATTTGGATCTGAAACCCTTTGAGAGCAAGCGATTCACAATCGACCGTTTGCGGATTTACGGTCATCCAGGAGAAGAGTTCTTTGTGCGTTTCTCGGTGAAACTCAAAGAAGATCAACCGTTTAGGCCTAAGGGAACAGAGATTGCCTACGATAACTACCGTCTGGACTGGCCTTCGGAGGAGAAACAGCTCAAGGACCATGAAGGCGAAGTGAAAGTGTATCCAACCGACGACGGTACCCTCACTATCCAAGGAAAGGATTTTGTGCTCAAGCTGGATGAAAGAACGGGATTTGTTTCATCGTATATCTATGATGGACAAAAGATTATAACAGATTACTTAAAGCCTAACTTTTGGCGTGCTCCTACACTCAATGACGAGGTGGATCGTCATGGAAGTCAGGTTTGGAGGCAGGCAGGATTGGATCATTTGAAGGCGGAAAGGATGGAAACGGAGTATGACGGTAACTTGCAACTTCGCCAGACCATCCTGCTGAAAGATGCCGCTGACAATCTCCAAATCGTTCTCCATCAGTTCTATAACATCTCCGGTGACGGACAAATCGCTGTGGCGACCCGAGCAGAAATGGTGGGTGACGTCAGCTACGTCCCCAAGGTGGGGTTGCAGATGCACCTTCCGAAAGGCTTCGACCAACTCCGATACTTCGGAAAAGATGCCGAGAATTATCCTGACAGGAACGCTGCAGGTACCTTTGGCGTATATTCAACCGATGCTTTAGATTTGTTTGAACAACATGTTGTACCACAAGAGAATAGCAATCACTCGAATGTGCGTTGGATGGCGATTGAGAACCCCAATATTCCCATCGGATTGATGATTACCTCCTCGGAACCTTTCAACTTCAGCATGTATCCTTATTCGGATGACAACCTGACCAAAGCACATCGTATTAATCAACTCCAGGCGGCGGATTATATGACCTTGAATGTGGATGCCCGTCAGGCTGGTCTGGGTACGGCCACTTGCGGTCCGGATGTGGATGAACGGTACCTGCTTCATGAAAAGTACTTTGAGTATGACGTCTGCCTGAGACCGTATCCTGTTGGAAAACAAGATCCTGCGGAGCTGTACCACGAGGCAGTTCCTTCCTTCAAAGCCCTGTTGGAGGCCACGCCGTACATCTATCCGGAATATGAGCATCGTTACGTGAAAAAGACCACTTTTGTGAATGAGCCTGATCCGAGCTATGCACAAGACAAGGATGTCGCCTTGATGGACGGCAAGAAAGGCGTGGTGGGTGGTTATTATTGGGATCACTGGCTGGGGTTCAACGGCGTGGACATGGAAGCCACCATCGAGTTGACTGAGCCTCTCGGCATCAGTATGGTGAAGATCGGCATCGCCCATAAGCCTGAGAGTTGGGTGGTTTGGCCCAAGGCGGTCAGGGTGGCTTTCTCCAAGAATGGCAAGACGTTTACGGAATGGCAACGTGCCGAGTTGCCCGACTTCGATCCCTCCGATCCCATGTATTCCCTGGGACGTGTGGAGGCTCGCGCCAAAGTCAACGAGAAGGATGTCAAGTTCTTGAAAGTCAAGGTCGAGAATCCAGGCGTGCTCCCCAAATGGCATCCGAATGCCGGGGAGAAGGCTTGGATCATGGTTGATGAAGTGGTCGTAGAATAAAAAAAGCCGCTCAAAAGCGGCTTTTTTTTCTTACCAATCAACTGCTTGCCGTTGCACCGGCATCGTCATGCACCGGGCGCCGCCGCCACCGCGGGAGAGCTCGTTGCCGATGAAGGTGACCACGCACTTCTTGTGGTTGTCGAGGCTGTCACGGCCTTCGACGATGTCGGCGGCCGTAACCACGTCGAAACCAGCTTTGTTGATGGATTCGATGGTGTGGCGGTTGCGGGCGTAACCCAGGAACTTGCCAGGGGCGAAGCAGAAGAAATTGGTGCCGCTGTGCCATTGTTCACGGGCGGGGAAGAGGCTGTTGCCGCCGCCTCCGCAGAAGATGGGCTCCACTGGGACGCCGAGGCTGTTCAAGGCGACCACCAGGTTGGGCTCGTCTTTTGTGGTGACCTTCTGTCCGTCGATGATGAAATGGGTCGTGCTCATCGAAGGATTCATGATGACAGGCTCATAGGCCATGCAGCGGTCCACATTGAGCATGGTGAACACCATGTCGAGGTGGATGAACGACTCGGGGGTGAGAGGCAACTGTTGGGCAATCAGGTGTTTGACGCCTGGTTTGGTCTTCAGGTGTTCCACCAGGGCGGCGATGCCGTTCTTGTTGGTACGGGCACTCATGCCGCTCAGCACGATGTCGTCGCGGACGATATGGATGTCGCCACCTTCCATGATGGCGTCAGCGGTTCCGTATTTCTTGGCTGGGCAGATCACTTCACCGTCGAACAAGGGATGGGTGCTGTAGATGGTCTCCAGGATGGCGGTCTCACGAGCACGTACCTTGGTGGCCATGTGGCTGATCATCAGGTTGTTGAACATGGTGAAGGAGGCGTCTCTCATGAAGTAGAAATTCGGCAAGGGACGCAGGGTGAAGTAGTGCGGGTCGGTGACGGGGACGTTGTCCTGATGCACGCCTTCGATCAAAGCCTTGGAAAGCGCGGCTGCATCCAGTGATTTGAGCTGGTCGGCCATGAAGGTGATATCTTCGCTGTGGCAGATGCGGTCGACTAATTGGTTTTTGACGTTTTCATCGTGGAGGATGTCGGTCAAAAGGTCGGCGATCTCGTGGACTTTGGCGGCTTTTTCCAGCACGCCCTTGAAATATCTGTGTTCGTTTTCTGCGACTGGCAGGTTAAGAATGTCGCTAAAAAGATAGTCGTGGGCCGTTTCGGGAGTCATGTTCTCCAATTCGGGGCCCGGGGTATGCACCAACACGTGTTCCAACTTGCCGATCTCAGAGTTGACGCATACTTTTACTCGGTCAGAATCCATAAAGAAAGTTTTAGAAATTTGGCTGCAAAGGTACGAAAATTTTTGAATCGGGTCAATACAATTCGAGAAATTCGTACGTGTTGCCCATGGCGTCGAGGAACTTGATGAAGTCCTCGTTTTTGATGACGATGGTGGCGGTGTTGTCGTTGGGATGGAAGCTCAGCCGCTCGGCTTTCTGAAGGTTCTGGTCGATGAACACATGGACGTGATGCTCAGCGTCATTAATTAATCCGAAGGGGGAGACGCTGCCGGGTTTTAATCCCAGATATTTGTCCATTCTTGCCTCGGAAGCGAAGCTCAGCTTGCCTTGGTGCAGCCGGTGCTCCAGGTCGTGGATGTCCATCTGGTGCATGCACTCGAACAGCACGAGATAATGCTTGTTTCCCTTGTGGTTCCTGAAAAACAGGTTCTTGCAATGGGTGGAGTCGAATTCCTTCCAATAATTAATAGCCTCCTCGATGGTCGGGATGGGCGGATGGAAATGGATGTCGAATTCGATGCCGAGGCTTTTCAGCGTGTCAACGACTTTCTGTTGACGCTCGCTCATTTCGTGGGTGATGTTATCGGAGTGCATGGGCTGTATAGGATTGATTGCATTTTAAAAGATCTTCAGGTGTGCCCTCAAAGACAATGTTGCCGCCTTCGTTACCGCCTTCGGGACCCAGGTCGATGACCCAGTCGGCCGCTTTGATGACGTCGAGGTTATGCTCGATGACGATTAATGTGTGGCCATTATTAATCAGGGCTTGGAACGAGTCGAGCAACTTGCTCACGTCGTGGAAGTGCAGTCCCGTGGTGGGCTCGTCGAAGATGAACATCGTAGGCTTCTCCACGCTGCCTTTCACCAGGAAATAGGCCAGTTTCACACGCTGGGCCTCACCTCCGGAGAGGGTGCTGGAGGGCTGGCCGAGTTTCAGATAACCCAGGCCCACGTCCTGTAAGGGCTTCAGTCTATTAATGATTCTTCCGACGGTGGGACTGTTGCGGTCACTCGAGGTGCTGAAGAAGTCGATAGCTTGGCTCACCGACATGTTGAGGATGTCGGAGATGTCCTTGCCGTCGTATTTGATCTCCAGCACTTCTTCCTTGAAGCGGGTGCCGTGGCAGACTTCACATGGCAGGTAGATGTCGGCCATGAACTGCATCTCGATCTTCGTCACGCCTTCGCCTTCGCAGTTGTCGCAGCGGCCGCCGGGCATGTTGAACGAGAAGAAGGAGGGCTTGATGCCGCGCAACTTGGCCAGCTTCTGGTCGGCAAAGAGAGCCCGGATCTCGTCGTATGCCTTCAGGTAGGTCACGGGGTTGGAGCGCGACGACTTGCCGATGGGGTTCTGGTCGATGAACTCGACGGCCTGGATTTGCGACAGACTCCCTTCCAAGGCATTGAAACTGCCGCATTTGTCGGCGGTCTCGCCCAAATGCCGCCTCAGGGCGGGGAAGAGGATGTCCTTGACCAAGGTCGACTTGCCCGAGCCGCTCACGCCGGTGACCACGGTCATCACGTTCAGCGGGAACTTGACGTCGATGTTCTTCAGGTTATGCTGACTGGCACCGGTGACGGTGATAGAGTTGTTCCAATGGCGACGATGGGAGGGGACGGCGATGCTTTTCTTGCCGGTAAGGTACTGTCCTGTAAGGCTTTCCGGGCAACGGGCAATATCTTCAAAACAGCCCTGGCATACCAGCTCTCCGCCGAATTCACCCGCCATGGGACCGATATCGATGATATGGTCGGCACTGCGGATGATCTTTTCGTCGTGTTCCACCACGATGACGGTGTTGCCAATGTCGCGAAGGCGTTTCAAAACCTTGATTAATCGGTCTGTGTCGCGCGAATGCAGTCCGATGCTGGGCTCGTCCAGGATATAGGTGGAGCCCACCAAACTGCTGCCCAGCGAGGTGGCCAGGTTGATACGTTGCGACTCGCCACCGGAGAGCGTGTTCGAGAGGCGGTTCAGGGTGAGGTAACCCAGCCCTACATCCAAAAGGAACTCCAAGCGATTATTAATCTCGATTAATAGGCGAGAGGCAATTTTCTGGTCGGTCTCATCCAGTATTAATCCGTCAAAAAACCGCTTTAATTCGTCCAACGGCATTAATACCAAGTCGGTGATGCTCTTGCCGCCCACCTTCACATATTGGGCCTCTTTTTTCAGCCTTGAGCCGTGGCATTCGGGGCAGACCGTCTTGCCGCGGTAGCGCGAAAGCATCACACGATATTGTATCTTATAGGAGTTGGCTTCCACCATCTGGAAGAACGCATTAATGCCTTCGAAGTATTCGTTGCCGGTCCAAAGCAGCTCTTTCTGTTCCTCGGTAAGCTCATAATAGGGCTTGTGGATGGGGAAGTTGAAGTAATGCGCCGAGCGTATTAATGCATCCTTCCATTCGCTCATTTTCTCGCCCCTCCAGCAAGCCACAGCGCCTTCATAGATAGAGAGGCTCTTGTTGGGAAACACCAGGTCGGGGTCGATGCCGATGACGCTGCCGAATCCCTGGCAGGTGGTGCAGGCGCCGTAGGGGTTGTTGAAGGCGAACAGATTCACTGAAGGGGTCTCGAACACCATGCCGTCGGCCTCGAAACGCGACGAGAACTCGGCGGTGCTGCGTTTGCCGTTGGTCTCGGCCATGATCGTGCAGCTTTCCTTGCCTTCGTAAAAGGCGGTCTGCACGGAATCTGACAGCCGGCTGACCTCGTCGCGGATCTCCTCGTTGACCTTCATGCGGTCGATGAGGAGCATCACCTTATCTTTCACGGATGGTTTGCCTTGAATGTATTCTTCAATCCTGAGAATCTCGCCGTTGACCATCACGCGGTAGAAGCCCTGTTGCATCAGGATGCTGAGATGCTCTTCCAACGTCCGTCCCTCGGGGACGATGATTGGGGCGAGGATGTAGACCGAAGCACCCACAGGCTGATGGAAGATATGCTCTACCACGTCACTCACCTGGTGCTTCTTGACCACGCATCCTGAGATAGGGGAGATGGTCTTGCCAACTCGGGCAAACAACAACTTGAGGAATTCGTAGATCTCCGTACTGGTGCCAACAGTGGATCTTGGATTATGTGTGTTTACCTTTTGCTCGATGGCAATGGCTGGCGACAATCCCTTGATGCTTTCCACATCGGGTTTGTTCAACCGGCCCATGAACTGCCGAGCGTAAGCGCTTAAGCTTTCCACGTAACGCCGTTGCCCTTCGGCATACAAGGTATCAAACGCCAGCGACGACTTGCCCGATCCCGACAATCCCGTGATCACCACCAATTGGTTTTTCGGAATGTCCAAACTCAAGTCTTTCAGGTTGTTAACCTTCGCGTGACGGATCTCGATATGGCTATATTCGGTTGGTTTCAACTTCGTTTTCTTGAAAAAATTGCACAAAATTACGTCATTTTTCTTGACTTTATGAATTTTTGCACTATCTTTGCATCAAATTATTTGTTTAACCAACCCATAGGAGGACAGTCTATCGAAAGATATTTACCCTGATTAACAGGCTTTTAGCCACTAAAAACAGGGCCGTATGTCCGAGAATAAAAGAACTGATAAAGAGCTGATTGATGGCTACCGCAATGGCTGTCTATCAGATTTTGAATTGTTGGTTGGTCGTTACCAGGATCAGATATATAATTATGTGTTCTCTCTGGTGAGGGAGCGTCAACTGACTGACGACATCTTCCAGGATACCTTTGTGAAGATCATCCGCGTGATCAAGGCCGGCGTGTACAAGGATGAGGGCAAGTTCATCCAGTTTGCCATGCGTATCGCCCACAACTTGGTGATCGACCATTTTCGCAAGGAGAACCGCATCCCCGTGGTGGAGTCGTCGAGCGAGGACTACAACTACGTGGACAATGCGCCCATCACCGACCCGTCGGTAGAGCAGGGGATGATTATCGACCAGATCCACAGCGACCTGCGCAAGATGATCGAGCTGCTGCCCGCCGAACAGAAAGAGGTGCTCCGCATGCGCATCTACGACGACCTGAGCTTCAAGGAGATCGCCGACATCACCAAGGTGAGCATCAACACCGCCCTGGGACGCATGCGCTACGCCCTCATCAACCTGCGTAAGATGGCCGAGTGCAACCATGTCAGCCTCAGCTATTGATTCCTGAAAAAAGTTTTTGAGGCAGCACAATATTCGGTCCGGACTTCCGTTCTAAAGGTGTAAGTTAAATCAAACCAAACGCCTATGACGGAAAATGCTACTCTCCAATCCAATGAACCCATCCTACATCCAAGCCAATCAGTTCTGAACTTCATTTTCAGCTATGCAGCGTCCTACGACGTGATGAACACCGGGATGCTCGGCACGACAGGGTTCATGAAGAATTAAAACAGAAAGACGCGACGAAAGTCGCGTCTTTTTTATATCTTTGCGAAAACTTAACATCGCATTACCATGAGACTTCTATTAATCAGCAACTCCACCAACTTCGGTGAGACCTACCTTGCCTGGGCATGCAACCAAATCGAATTCTTCTGCCTGCAAAACAACCTGAACAAGAACAGCCGCATCATCTTCGTGCCTTTCGCTGGCGTCAACATCGCCGGGAAGGCCTATCCCGACAGCTACGATGCCTACGAGGCACGCGTGCAGAAGGTGTTCCTCGAGAAGTTCGGCTTCGAGAACTTCAGCTCGGTGCATCATTATGACGACAAGGTGAAAGCCGTGAATGAGGCCGACCTCATCGTGGTGGGTGGCGGCAACACCTTCCATCTGGTGGCCGAGATGCACAAATATGGGTTGATGGATGCCATCCGCGAAAGGGCGTTGGCAGGCGTGCCTTACATCGGCTGGAGCGCCGGCAGCAACGTGGCCTGTCCCACGCTGTGCACCACCAACGACATGCCCATCGTGCAACCTGCCTCGTTCAAGACCCTGAACCTGGTGCCTTTCCAGATCAATCCCCATTACCTCGACCCGCATCCGGAGATCGACAAGATGATCAAACACGGTGGCGAGACCCGTCAGGACCGTATCAACGAATACCTCGCCGTGAACCAGCAGATGGTCGTCGTGGGCCTTCGTGAAGCCACCTCGCTGTGGGTGACCGACGGCAAGATGATGCTCAAGGGCGGCAAGAAGATGATCGTGATGCAATACGGCAAGGAGGCCGTGGAGATCGAGCCCAATACCGATGTAACCTTCCTGCTGGGCCACCAGCCGGCATAAATGGAACACGACCATCGTCACAGTGGCCTGACTTCCGAACAAGTTGAACAAAGCCGACGGCAGCATGGAAGCAATACGCTGACGCCGCCGGCCAAGGAACCGGTGTGGAAGCTGTTCCTGGAGAAGTTCCAGGATCCCATCATCCGTATCCTGCTCATCGCCCTGCTGCTGTCGGTCGGCGTTTCGCTTTACCAATACTTTGCCGGTACCGCTACCGCCAGCGTGTTGCTGGAGCCCCTGGGCATCTTCGTGGCAGTGATGCTGGCCACCACCGTGGGCTTCCTGTTTGAGCTGAGCGCCAATCGCAAGTTCGACATCCTCAACAAGACCAAGGACGAGGAGCCGGTGACGGTGATGCGCAATGGACGCATCACCCGCATCGAGCGCAAGGACGTGGTGGTGGGCGACATGGTGTTTGTGAATCCCGGCGACGAGGTCCCTGCCGACGGTACCTTGCTGGAAGCCATCTCGCTGCAAGTCAACGAATCGTCGCTGACGGGCGAGCCGATGGCCCGAAAGACGGTCAACCCCGAGGAGTTCGACCCAGAAGCCACCTATCCCTCTAACTGCCTGTGCCGCGGCACCTCGGTCATCGACGGCAACGGCATCTTCATCGTGGAACGCGTGGGCGACGCCACCGAATGGGGTAAGGTGTACCATGGGGCACAGATCGACAACAAGGTCAAGACCCCGCTGAATGAACAACTCGACCGGCTTGGACATGCCATCACCGTGGCCAGCTACATCATCGCCGGACTCATCGTGGGCTTCAGGCTGCTGATGTATCTGGTCATCGACGACTGCGTGGAGTTCGAGTGGATGGACTTCGCGCGTTACCTCTTGAATACCATCATGATCGCCATCACCTTGATCGTGGTGGCGGTGCCCGAAGGCCTTCCGATGAGCATCACCCTCAGCCTGGCGCTGAGTATGCGCAGGATGCTCGAGACCAACAACCTGGTGCGTAAGATGCACGCCTGCGAGACCATGGGGGCCTCCACCGTGATCTGTACCGACAAGACAGGGACGCTGACGCAGAACCGCATGAGCGTGAGCGAGTTCCGGATCTATGGCCTGCATGACAGTCGCCTCGACGACTCACAGACCGCTACATTAATAAAAGAGGGCGTCGCCATCAACTCGACGGCTTTTCTCGACTTCACCGATCAACGTGAGGCCAAGGCGGTGGGCAACCCCACCGAAGCCGCCCTGCTGCTTTGGCTCTTCCAGAACAACGTGGATTACATCAGCTACCGCGACCATACCAAGATCGTCCGTCAGGTGCCTTTCTCCACGAAATACAAATACATGGCTACCCTGGTGGCTACCGACGAACCCGACCTGCTGCTGATGTACGTGAAAGGCGCTCCTGAAATCGTGCTGCGGCACTGTTCCAAGATCAGGATGGAAGAGGGAGAGCAACCCATGGAGGCATTTCTGGAGCCTGTGGAACAACACCTGTCGGCCTGCCAGAACCAAGCGATGCGCACCTTGGGATTCGCCTACCGCTATCTGGACCGAAAGGACCTCGATGCGGTGTTCGACGGTGAGAAGCTGGCCACCTACGACCTCTGTTATCTAGGTACCGCTGCCATCGCCGACCCAGTGCGTGAGGAAGTGCCAGGTGCCATCCAGGACTGCCTTTCCGCGGGGATCCAGGTGAAGATCGTCACCGGCGACACCTCGGGCACCGCCAAGGAAATCGGGCGGCAGATCGGCCTGTGGACTTCATCGGATACCGAAGAGAAGAACCTCATCACCGGCAGGGAGTTTGGCAGCAGGTCCGACGAGGAGTTGCTGGAGCGGGTGGGTGACATCAAGATCATGTCGCGAGCCCGTCCCATGGACAAGGAACGGCTGGTCAGGCTGCTGCAGCAGCGCGGCGAGGTGGTGGCGGTCACCGGCGACGGCACCAACGACGCACCTGCCTTGAACGCGGCACAGATCGGCCTCTCGATGGGCGACGGCACCAGCGTGGCCAAGGAAGCCAGCGACATCACCATCCTCGACAACTCGTTCCATAGCATCGCGAGGGCGGTGACTTGGGGACGGTCCCTTTACCACAACATCCAACGTTTCATCCTGTTCCAGATGACCATCAACGTGGCGGCCTGCCTCATCGTGCTACTGGGCGCCATCCTGGGCACCGAGTCGCCATTGACGGTGACGCAGATGCTGTGGGTCAATTTGATCATGGACACCTTTGCGGCCTTGGCTTTGGCGTCGCTGCCACCCGATAAGAAGGTGATGCAGGAGCAGCCACGCAAACGCGACGCTTTCATCATTAATCGTCCGATGTGCGTGAGGATTCTTGGTGTGGGCCTGTTGTTCGTGGCCGTGCTGTTCGGGCTGATCCAATACTTCAAGCACGTCGACCTGACTTCCATGGCCGACTTCTCGTTCCGGGATTATTTTGTCAACTATTTCAATTTCACCCATGTACACAAAGGAATGAGCCCTTACGAGCTCACCCTGTTTTTCACGGTCTTTGTGTTCATGCAGTTCTGGAACATCTTCAACGCCAAGGCCTTCATGACGGGGCAATCGGCGTTCAAGGGTTTGTTCTTCAAAGGTTCGGATCCGATGGCCAAGGGCTCTTCTTCCAGCGGCTTGAGCTCGGGATTCCTTTTGACCCTGGTCATCATCTTTGTGGGTCAGATCCTCATCGTCACCTTCGGTGGTGGGATGTTCGAGGTGACGCCGCTGTCGTTGGGCGATTGGGTTCGCATCATCGCGGCGACCTCGGTGATCCTCTGGGTCGGAGAGCTCGGAAGGGCAATAAAAAAAGCCGCCTGAGCGGCTTTCTTTTTTATTCAACCTTTCGTTGATACGTCACGGAATAATTCCCGAAATCCTTCAGTACCAACTTCTCCTCGGTGATCTCGTCGATCCACATGGTATCGGCGAAAGCGTGGGGGTTGGTGCCGTTGTAGTTGCCCCGGAGGATCAGCTGGTCGCCGACCTTCTCCCAGGTGGTGTATTCCATGTATCCCATGTTGATGGGGGTGACGGTGCCATCCTTTTCAAGGGTGAAGCCGGTCTCGCCGAAGACGCTGTTCTCGACGGCGGGTTCGATCCAAGTGCCTACCAACGAGGCTTTGTTGCCGCAGGAGGTGATGCCCAGTCCCATCAGGAGACTCAGGGCGATGATGATGAATCCTTTTTTCATGGTTTTCAACGATTACGGGATGATACGTGTGCCGCACTCGGGGTCGGTGAGGCTGGTAGCTTCGGTGATGATGGCCTGATGGCCGGTGGCCTCCACGAAGTGGATGGCGGCGCGGACTTTCGGGGCCATGCTGCCCTCGGTGAACTGGCCATCGGCGAGGTGTTTCTTGGCCTCGGCCACGGTGATGGTGTTGAGGGCCTGTTCGTTCTCCTTACGGAAGTTGATGAACACCTTCGGCACGTCGGTGAGGATGTAGAACTCGTCGGCGCCGATATTGATGGCAGTCATGGCAGAGGCGAGGTCCTTGTCGATGACGGCTTCCACGCCACCCAGGCTGCCGTCGGGCTTCTCGATGACGGGGATGCCACCGCCGCCCACGGTGATGACGATGTGGCCTTGTTCAGCCAGCTGCTTCACCAAGTCGACGTTCTGGATGGAAATGGGTTTGGGCGAAGCCACCACCTTGCGCCAGCCGCGACCTTTCGGGTCTTCCTTGTAGACGGCACCCGTCTCGGCTGCGTATTTCTCAGCCTCTTCCTTGGAATAATAGGGGCCAACGGGCTTGGTGGGGTTCTGGAACATCGGGTCGTTCTTGTCGACGACGACCTGGGTGACCAGGGTGACCACATTGCGCTTGATGCCTTCCTTGGCGAAGGTCTTGCCCAGACCCATCTCGATCATGAAACCGATGAGGCCCTGGGTCTCAGCCACGCAGAAGTCGATGGGCATGCCCGGCACGCCGAACTGATGGTGACCGGCTTCATGCTGCAGCATGACGTTACCCACTTGGGGGCCGTTGCCGTGACCGATCACGAGGTTGTAGTCATCCTTGAGGAAGGGAAGCAGCGACTTGCAGGTCTCAGTCACATTTTCCATCTGCTCGCGGTAAGTACCTTTTTGTCCGCCTCTCAAAAGGGCGTTTCCGCCAAAGGCGATAACGGCTAATTTCTTCATATTCAATTGTTTAAAATAAAATTTCCTATCTAAGGGACCGCAAAGATAGGAAATTTTTCTGACTTATCACTTTAAACTTATTTCTTTTAACTTTCTAGAACGGCGGATTGTACTCGTCTGAGATTCCGGGTCCGAAGGGGTTCTCATCATTCATCCTCGATCCTACGGTGATGGTGTTGTTGAAGTTGGGGTTGGGTCCCAGGGTGATGTCCTCGGCAGAGGCGAGGCGATCTTGGCCGAACTCCTCGAAGCGTGCGTATTGGCCCACGAACTTCAGGTTGACCTCGCCCAGCTTGCCGTTACGGTGCTTGGCGATGTCGATGACGGTGAAGCCTTGCGGCAGGTCGGGGTTCTCGGCCTCGTTCTTATAATATTCGGGACGGTAGATGAACATCACCATGTCGGCGTCCTGTTCGATGGCGCCCGACTCACGCAGGTCGGAGAGGATGGGCTTCTTCGAACCGGGGCGCTGTTCCACGTTACGGCTCAGCTGTGACAGGGCCAGGACGGGGATTTCCAGCTCTTTGGCAAGGGCTTTCAACGACCTCGAGATGGTGGAGATCTCCTGTTCGCGGTTGCCGCCCCGTTCGGTCTTGGCGGTCATCAGCTGCAGGTAGTCGATGAACACCATCTGAATGTCGTGCTGCTGCTTCAGTCGACGGCATTTGGCGCGTAGCTCGAATACTGAGAGCTGCGGGGTGTCGTCGATGAAGATGGGGGCGTCGATGAGGGGCGTTACCTTGGTGTTCAGTTGCTGCCACTCGTGTTCGGCGAGGTCGCCTGAACGGAGCTTGTCGGCCGTGAGCGAGGTCTCGGTGGAGATCAGACGGGTGACCAGCTGCACTGACGACATCTCCAGGGAGAAGAAGGCCACGGGACGTTTGAAGTCGACGGCGGCGTTGCGTGCCAAGTTGAGGGCGAAGGCGGTCTTACCCATGGAGGGACGTGCGGCCAGGATGATGAGGTCCGACTTCTGCCAGCCTTGGGTGATGCGGTCGAGCTCGGTGTAGCCCGAAGGCACGCCGCGCAGTTTCTGGTCACTGTTTTTGGCGTTTTGGATCTCGGTGATGGCGCGGCCTACCAAGTCCTGCATCGAGTTGTAGCTGCGGCGCAGGTTGTTCTCGCTCACCTGAAACAGGTTGTTCTCGGCAGCGTCGAGCAAGTCGAACACGTCGGTGGTGTCCTCGAAGGCCTTGTTGATGGTTTCCGAAGAGATCACGATGAGCTCCCGCTGGATATGCTTCTGCATGATGATGCGGGCGTGGTATTCGATGTTGGCTGCCGACACCACGCGGTTGGTGAGCTTCGAGATGTAGTAGGCGCCGCCCACCGACTCGAGTTCGCCGGTCTGCTTGAGTTCATTGGTGACGGTGAGGATATCGATGGGTTCCGACTTCCCGAACAGCTCCTTGATGGCCCTGAAGATTTTCTGGTGGGCTTCCTTGTAGAAGGCTTCGGGGGTGAGGATGTCGATGACTTCGTTGACGGCTTCCTTCTCCAGCATCAAGGCGCCGAGGACGACTTCTTCCAAGTCGACGGCTTGGGGTGGGATGCGGCCCTGGGAGGCCAAAAGCTGCTCAGGCGTAGCTGCGGTTCTCCGTTGCATAGTACCAGAGAACGGCTTGGTGATGATATCGTTAGGCATGGTTGTATCTCGTAAAAAAGTGTGAAAAAATCGGTTGATTTTCGCAAGACAAAGGTACGTCAATAAACCCTTACCAAAAAAGCAAAAACGTGGGAAGTTATGAACAGGGGTTTATTTGAAAAAATGTTGATAAATATTCATAATTGCTTCGTTTTCAGCAATTAAATCATCTTTCGTTTGTTCATAACTCGTTAAATCCTGTTCAAGCGCTTCAACAATTATCCTGCTGTGTTCAAAGAGTTTAGCTCCGTGAAACACTGCTTCGGTGACGTGTTGTAAACTCATTCCCTTTTTCAGGAGGGGATGAAACATTTGTGCATTTTGGAGTACTTCGTATAGGTTAAGTGTTTTTTGCCAACGGAGGGGGTTCGGGGTGAAGGTGACCACCATGTCGTAACGGCCCAGCAGGCCTTCGAGGTACTCGATGCCTTCGTGCCAGCGGGAATGGTCGTCGATGCAGTTCCAAAACTCGGACCCTTGTCCGTCGGTGAGGGCGAAGGCCAGGAGCATCTCCTGGTAGGGGTGGGTACCGTCGAGCTCGGGCACGGCGGGGTAATGATAGAGAAGGCTCAAATAGGCCACGTTGCGTGGTCTTGGGTTGGGCGCCTGGGCGAAAAGCGCCTTATAGTCGATGGTGAAGTCGACGTTGGGGTCTTCCTGTGGGACGTTTTTCCAGCAGTGTCCGAGGAAGTCGCAGGTATAGGGCTCGTGGCAGTGCGGCCCGATGGCCACCTGTGGGGCGTGGGGGAGGGCCACCACGCTTTTCAGCCGTTCCACGTTGGCGGCAATCACAGGTTCCTGCTCTTTGGCGTAGTCCATCACCGAGACCAGCAGGAACAGCTCCTTCACGTCGATGGGACCGTTTTTCACGTAGCCAGCGTTGAGGTACATCAGCTGGAAGTCGGAAAGCGGCACCCCGCAGCCGTGAAGCACGTAGTATTGCAGGGCGGCATCCTTGTAATAGGTGGGACTGAGCTTCAGCGAGCTCTTCACCTCGATGGCCTGCCACTGCTCGCCCTCGCGCACCAGCAGGTCGACCATCACCAAGGTGTCGTTGTGCTGGAACACGGCCTCGTACATCACGTTCACCTCGGGGTTGTTGAGGTTCTCCATGGTCTCTTTCACCCTCTTGGGAAATTGGGTGGGTGAGTTGGGGGCCATGTTCACCCCGCCAGGGAAGTACTGATGTGCCAGCACACCTACATCGGTCCCACGCTGGAACTTCACCCTTTGCTCGATGCTGAGCTTGTCGCGCAGGTAAGGGTGCTTCTTGGTGAGGTACAGGGCTTTCTCGCATTGCAAGCCTTTGATATAGGTCGATTTGGAGAGGATGTGCATGGCTTCGTTTTAAAACACAAAGATAATCAAATACTTTTTGGTCTCCAAATCCGCTTGGCCATCACCGTCATGCTCACTCCCCGGGCCACCATGAAGAGCAGGAAGGCGATCCACAAGCCGTGATTGCCATACATAGGCATCAGGAAAAACCAGGCAGGAAGGAAGACCAGCAGCGAAGCGATGAGCATGGTGTTGCGGATCTCCCTGGCAGCCGTGGCACCGATGTAAATGCCGTCCCAAAGGAACGCGGCAAAGGTGATCACGGGGATCAAAACCATGTAGATGTAGTAGGGGCGGGCTTGTTCGGCCACTCCGGGCTGGTCGGAGATCAGATGGATAAAGGTCTCGGGGAAAGCCCAGTAGAGGATGGTGAAAGGCAAGGTCAACACCAGTCCCCACCAGAAGAGATAACGGATAGTCCGCTTCAGGTTCTCCTGGTCGTGGGCTCCGGTGAACCTGCCTACCAGAGCCTCGCCGGCGTAGGCAAACCCATCGGTGAAGTAGCTGAAGATGTAGAAAAACTGCATCAAGATCATGTTGACGGCCAGGATGTCGTCGCTCAACTTGGCGCTCTGGTTGGTGAAGAAGGCGATGGTCAGCACCAATAGGATGCTGCGGATCATGAAGTCGGTGTTCACCCGGAAAAACCGCTTGAGTTTGTCGGCCTGCAACAGCACCGCTTTTTGGATGCGGACGAGGTAACGGCGGTATTTGGCCAGCATGAAGACGATGGCCGTGAGCAACCCTGTATATTGCGCGATGACGGTGCCCAAGGCCACGCCGGCCACACCCATGTGGAACACGTTGACGAATAACACGCTGAGCCCGATGTTCACCACGTTGATCAAGATGGCGATGGTCATGGGGATGGTGGTGTTCTGCATCCCGATGTACCAGCCGTTGAAGGTGTAAAGACTCAACACCGCGGGTGCCGCCCAGATCCTCACCCTGAAATACTCGCTGGTGTACCTTAATACCTCGTCGCTACCGTTCAAAAGCTGCATGGCGATCCACTCGATGGGTCGCTGCAACGACAATACCAACAAGGTGGCGATCAGGGCGATGCACATGCTGCGATAGAAGGCGTAGGAGATTTCCTGATGGTCGTCGGCCCCGTAGGCCTGCGCCGTGAATCCCGTGGTGCCGGCTCGCATGAAGCTGAAGATGGAATACATCACGCTGAAGATGGTGCCGCCCAACCCGATGGCACCGATGTAAACCACCGAGTCCAAATGTCCCATCAGCATCATGTCGACCAGCCCCAACAAGGGCACGGTGATGTTGCTGATGATGTTCGGAATCGCCAGCTTTAGGATGCTGCGGTTAAGACCTTCACGATTTGCTCCAACCATTGTTTGTCAATATCGTCAAAAGTATTGAGTTCTCTGCTGTCAATGTCGAGTTCGGCCCAGACCTCGCCATTCTTGAAGATGGGCACCACGATCTCGCTGCGCGACTCGCTGCTGCATGCGATGTGGCCAGGAAACTGCTCCACGTCGGGCACCACCAAGGTCCTCCCTTCAGCCCATGCCGTGCCGCAAACGCCTTTCCCGTAAGGGATTCTCGTGCATGCCAAAGGACCTTGGAAAGGCCCTAACACCAACTGTTTTCCGTCGACGAAATAGAAACCGGTCCACCAGAAACCGAAAGTGAAGTGGATCAACGAGCTGAGGTTGCTCATGTTGGCGATCAGGTTGGGCTCGTCGGCCACCAACGACTGCGCCTGCTTCAAAAGAAGCTGATATTGTTTTTCTTTTTCTTCCATGATGCAAAATTACATAAAAATGTTTACCTTTACGGCTTCAAACCGAACAACTATGAAAAAGGTACATTTTATCGCCATAGGGGGCAGTGCCATGCACAACCTCGCCATCGCCTTGCATCGCAAGGGCTACGAAGTCACAGGCTCGGATGATGAGATCTTTGAGCCTTCAAAATCACGTCTGGCCAAAGAAGGCATCCTTCCGCCGCAATGGGGCTGGTATCCCGAGAAGCTCGACAGCAGCTACGACGCCGTCATCCTGGGCATGCATGCCCGCATCGACAACCCCGAGCTGGTCCGCGCCCAAGAGCTGGGCCTGAAGGTGTATTCCTATCCGGAATACCTCTACGAGCAGAGCAAGGACAAGACGCGCATCGTCATCGGTGGCAGCCATGGCAAGACCACCATCACCTCGATGATTCTGCATGTGCTCCAAAAGGTGGGCATTGAGACGGACTTCATGGTGGGTGCCCAGTTGGAGGGCTTCGACGTGATGGTGCGCCTCAGCGAAACGGCCAAATACATGGTCATGGAGGGCGACGAGTACCTCACTTCGCCTATCGACCGTGTGCCGAAGTTCCATCATTACCACCCGCATATCGCCGTCATCAGCGGCATCGGATGGGACCACGTCAACGTGTTTCCCACCTTCGACAACTACCTGGAGCAGTTCCGCATCTTCGTCCGCACCATCGAGCCGGGCGGCTGTCTCATCTACGACCAGACCGACGTGGAGGCCGAGAAGATCGCCCAAGGTGCCCAGTGCAAGACCTTCGGCTATGGAGTGCATCCCTTCGAGAGCGACGGCATGAAGACCACCTTGCTGCTGCCCGATGGCAGTAGGAGGGAAGTGGGGGTGTTCGGCAGCCACAACATGAAGAACATCAACGCGGCACGGCTGGTATGCCAGCAGCTGGGTGTGACCGACGCGCAGTTCTACGAGGCCATTGCCTCGTTCAAAGGTGCCGCCCGCCGGTTGGAGCTTCTGTTTGAATCTGAAGACAACCTGGTCTTCCGCGACTTTGCCCACGCCCCGTCGAAGGTCAATGCCAGCGTGAAGGCCTTGCGGGAGCAATTCCCCAAGAAGCACCTCCTTGCCGTGTTCGAGCTGCATACCTACAGCAGCCTCAGCGAGGTGTTCATCGACCATTACCGCGACGCCCTGAAGCTGGCCGACACCGCCATCGTGTTCTACGATCCCCATGCCGTGGCCATCAAGAAACTGGAATTGATGAAGGACGAGCGTATCATGGAAGGCTTCGGCCGTCCCGACCTGAAAGTGGTTCACAACAAGGTGGAACTGATGGACCTGTTACAAAAAGGCCAACGGCATGATGTCGTTGGCGCTTTCATGAGTTCGGGCGATTTCAACGGGCTCACCACGGATGACCTGAAGACCCTGTACTAAAAGACGAACATCTCGGGGTCGACGGGCACGTCGTATTTGACGTTGCTGATGGTGTAGACATCCACGGTGCCGCTGTAATCGCAGAGGACGATCTCCTTCAGCAGGAGGCTGTCGGTGTGATATTTGAAAATCACTTGTTTGTACCCAATGCCGATGAGTTTTTTCTTGTTGACGGTGCAGGTGATCACATGGAAGCCGTCTTCGACTTTGTCGCTCACGCTGTAGTTGTTCTCGTTGGCGAGCTGCTCCACGAGACCTTGGAAACCGTACAGGAAGATGTTGCTCAACGAGCGCATGATGCCGCCGTCGCGAAGACGGTAGGTGCCTGAAAACAGCCCAATATCCATATTAATTCTTTCCGCGTTGACGATCATGTATTTGCCTGTGGCAAACAGGGCGGCGAATTCGTCGGGCTTGACAAAATAAAGCTTGCCGTCTTGCGAGCTGGTCTTCTTGGGTTTGATGTTGGTGTTGTTCAGGTCGGCCTCGAACGACTTGATGCGGCCGTTGGTGGCTTTGATGCGGTTGAGCAGATCGGCGTCTTGTGCCTGAAGCTGGAAGGCCATCAGGACCACGGCCAAAAACAGGAGTATTCTCTTCATGGCTTATTTGTCGAGGCTCATCAGGAACTCTTCGTTGCTGACGGTTTTGGCAACTCTGTCTTTGAGGAACTCCATGGCTTCCACGGGGTTCATGTCGGCGAAATGGGTACGCAGCGCCCACACGCGGGCCAGCGATACCTCGTCGACGAGCAGGTCGTCGCGACGGGTACCCGAGGCTACGATGTCGATAGCCGGGAAGATACGCTTGTTCGACAGACGGCGGTCGAGCTGCAGCTCCATGTTGCCGGTGCCCTTGAACTCTTCGAAGATGACTTCGTCCATCTTGGAGCCGGTGTCGATGAAGCCGCCGTTTTCGATCTTACGGGCAGCGCCGAAGAAGCGTTTCGGCTTCTGGAGGGCGTTGGCTTCCACGCCACCAGTGAGCACCTTGCCTGAGGCAGGCGACACGGTGTTGTAGGCGCGGGCCAGACGGGTGATGGAGTCGAGCAGGATGACCACGTCGTGGCCGCACTCGGTGAGGCGCTTGGCCTTCTCCAGCACGATGTTGGCGATCTGCACGTGTTTCGAGGCGGGCTCGTCGAAGGTAGAGGCGATGACCTCGGCATTCACGCTGCGCTGCATGTCGGTGACCTCTTCGGGACGCTCGTCGATGAGCAGGATGATGAGGTACACCTCAGGGTGGTTGGCGGCGATGGCGTTGGCTACCTCTTTTAATAAGACGGTCTTACCGGTCTTGGGCTGGGCCACGATCAAGCCGCGCTGTCCCTTGCCGATGGGGGCGAACATATCCATGATACGGGTCGACAAGGTGCAGCCCTGATGACCGGTGATGGTGAATTTCTCGTTGGGGAAGAGCGGGGTGAGGAAGTCGAACGGGATGCGGTCGCGCACCTCTTCGGGACGGCGGCCGTTGATGAAGTCGACTTTCACCAGCGGGAAGTATTTCTCGCCACTCTTCGGGGGACGGATGGTGCCCTGCACGGTGTCGCCGGTCTTCAAGCCGAACAGCTTGATCTGAGAGGTCGACACGTAGATGTCGTCAGGCGAGGGGAGGTAGTTGTAGTCGGACGAACGCAGGAAACCGAAGCCTTCAGGGGCGATTTCAAGAACGCCTTCGGCCTCGACCACACCGTCGAACTCGTTGAGGATCTCATCACGACGGTTCTTTTCGGGTTCGCGCTGTTCCTTAGATTCCTTGGGCTCGCGCTGTTCTTTGGGCTCTCTATGCTCTTTTTGTTCCTTGGGCTGTTCGGGCTCCCTGTGCTCGTGGCGATCCTTGGGCTCACGGTGCTCTTTGAACTCTTTAAATTCTTTATGCTCTTTAGGCTCTCTGTGCTCCTGTTGCTCTTGGGGCTTTTGGAAGTCTTGGGCCTTGGGGGCTTCAGGTGCTTTGGGAGCTTCCTGTTGTGGCTTTTGGATTTCAGCGACCTCTTTGGGAGCGTTTTCCTTGGGAGTATTCTCTTTTAGAGCGTTTTCTTTCGGGGCGGGAGCGCCATTTTCCTTGGCTATTCTGGGACGGCGACCGCGTTTCTTCTCCTCCGTCGGTGCCTTAGGCTGTTCTTTCGGTGCCTCTTCGGTGGGGAAGGGGATCTCCTGTGTCTTGGGAGCTGGAGCGGCAGGTTTCACGGGCTCGGCGTTTTCGGCTTTTTGTGCCTTGGGCTTGCGGCCGCGTTTCTTGGGTTCACCGGCGGTGGGTTTTTTCTTGACCGACTCGGGGTGCTCCACCTGATGGTCGATGATGTCGTAAATCAACTGCTGCTTGGTACGGCCTTCGTCGTCGATTCCAAGTTCAATGGCGATCATCTTCAAATCCTCAAAGGACTTATCGCTCAGTTCATAAATGGTGTACATAAGGGAATTAAAATGGTTGGAAAAAAAGAAAAGAAGAAGCTCTTTTCGGTATTTGGTGCCGCAAAATTAGTGAAATAATTTAATATGGCAAGTTTTTTGGCGATTTTTTTTGCCCTTTTGCTATCTTTGCGCTCAAATTCAAAACAAATCAACCATGAAACAGAGACTTCAATCCATCCTATTTTTCCTTTCGGCCTTGCTGATGGGGCTGCTGTTCTTCATGCCCTTGGTGGCCTACCTCGATGAATACGGCTCGTATTACAAACTGTACGTCTATGGCGTCAACGCGGTGTCGCTTGCCCAAGGTGTGGAGTTGCCCTTCAGCTCGGTGTACACCTTGCCGGTGCTGATTCTCACGGTGGCCATCATCCTTCTCAGCTTTTTCATCTCTATCTCGATCTTCAGGGCGGTGAAGCTGCAGCAGTTCATCCGCCTCTTCAAGCTGTCGCGAATCAACGTGGCGCTGCTGGTGCTGCTCATCGCCACCATCTTCGTCTATTATCTGATGAAGACCGGTGCTCCTGTGGCCGCCTTCCCGTCGTTCCGCTGGCCGGCATGGGGTGCGTTCCTGCCGCTGATCGCCTTGGTGATGGTCATGCTGGCCTCCTCAGGCTTGCGCAAGGATATTAAAAAGGTGAAGTCAATCGATAGAATCAGGTAAAACGGTTTTTTTCAAAGATTTCCATGTCTTTGATTTCCTTCCCGTCGATGGCGAAACGCACCATCGTGATTTTCTTGTGGAATCCTGACTGTCCGGCGGCACCGGGATTGACGTGAAGGAGGTTGAACTGCTGGTCGTAGATGACCTTCAGGATATGTGAATGGCCGCAGACGTAAAGCTGCGGCTTTTTTTCTTGCAGGATGTACTTGACCTCAGGCATGTAATGTCCCGGATAGCCGCCGATGTGGGTCATGTACACATGCACCTGTTCCACCCGGAAGAAAAGGTCCGCGGGATATTGCAAACGGACGATATGGTCGTCGATGTTGCCGTGGACCGCGCGGAGCGGCTTGAAGGCTGCAAGCTGCTCCGCGGTCTCGATATTGCCGATGTCGCCACAATGCCACACCTCGTCCACGTCCTTGAAGAAGTCAAAGACCTGGGGGATGAGGGTCCCGTGGGTGTCGGACATCAGGCCGATGCGTTTCATCTTTATTTCAGGTTGATGAGGAAGCCAATGGCCAACACTTCCTTGAACTGTATCTTGGATCCCGTGGTCATCAGCGTGGTTCCGGTGTTCGGGTCGATTTGTGGTTCACCTGCCGCATCATAAACAGGGAACTTGATGTCGTAATCATAAACAAGGTGCGTGCCGATGTTGCAATTGAGCCATGAGTTCACCTTCAGCACCAACAGGTTCTGCCAATCCACGTCAATGTATTGAGGGTGGTTGAGGTAGTTGGAGAAGAGTTCCAGCTTTGACTCGAAATCGACGTTCTCGAAAATGGTGTACTTCATTTTGGCGGCCAAACGGGCACCGAACTCGTAACGGACCATCTTCTTGCTGTCGTGGGTGTACAGGTGGGTGACCTCGTCGTACTTGTCCAACTCGTTGACGCCATAGGCTCCTTGGGAAGCCAACAGCGAGTCGTTCACGATGGTGATACGGCCGGTCAGCGGTGCGAAGTTGACGGAGAAATGCTCGTTGGGTACCCATTCCATACCAAGACCGAGGGTGATGTAGGCGGGAGCAAGCCATTTCGAAGTGTAGTTTGTCGAATCCACCTTGTAGTCATAACCGCGTGCAAATTGGGAACGGAAAGCCAACTCCAAGCTGTAGTTCAAATGTTCGGTGGCTTTCAGGCCTGCCAATGAAGTGAACTCGATGCGGTCGTCGGTCTTGATGGGCTTTTTGTCGAAGTCGAAGATGCTGTAACCCAAGGCCAATCCCAAACTGTTGTCCCACTTGAAATTGCCTTTGACGTAGTTGATGTTGTAGTTGATGGTCCCCAGCCAGGCCAGCGTGTTCTGGCCACCTGGCGCCCAGTTGGTATACGAACTTTGTGAAAAATTCAGTCCGATGTTGCCATTGTGACTCCATCCTTCGGTTTTTTCTTCCTGTCCGAAACTGACCATGGCCAATGCCAATGCCAAGACGGTGAATGCTAGTTTTCTCATGTTGATTTGTTTATTTGTTGATTTGTTTAACTTCTAACTCCTCACTCCTTACTCCTTACTAATAACTGTTTCCGTCCTGAAAGTTCCTCGACCCGATGGTAAAGGTGATGTCCTGATAGTTGTGGCTTCTCACGTATTTGCCGTTTTTCACCGCAGGAATCCAGTGGGTGTCCTGCAACAGGCGGATGGCTTCGTTGTCGCATCCTGCGCCCACCGACTTGTTGACGGTGATGTTCGACACATTGCCGTTGGTCTCCACCACGAAGTCGAGCCTGACGGTGCCGCTCACCTCCGACATTTTGGCGGCAGTGGGATATTCGAGGTTGTTGAGGATGTACTGGGCCATGCTACTGCCGTCGGCGAAATAGGGCTTCGCCATCTCTTCGAGCTGACGGGTCTCAAAGATCTGATAGCTGTCGTCGGCTTCCAAGGTCAGAGGCAACGCCACGCGTTCGTGTTTTTTCCAATAACGTTTGTAGGCCTTGGCGCTGTATTCCACCTCATATTCCATGTCCGATGCAATGGCCAGCATGTTCTTGGTGGCGGGATTCCAGAGGATCTTCCTCACCAGGTCCAAAGCGTTGTCGTTGGCAGCCTCACTAAACGATTCCTTGATGCGGTAGTCGCTGCCGTTGCCCTTCTCGTCGAGATGGAAGGCCACCACCACCTTGCCCTTGTTGCCGGCCTGAAGGTCGGCTTCGGGATACACGAGGTTCTGTTCGATGAAATCCTCGGTTAAATCATCTCCTGCCTTGGGCGTGGCATGGCTCACTTGCGCGAAACCAGCGGCGGCAAAGCCCAGGAGCATTAGGATCAATACGTATTGCTTAATTCTTAACTTATTCATAATCAAATGGTTGTAGTTTTTAATAGTTTCTTGTTTTCCCGTGGCTAATATACTATTATTATTTTTATTTTTGCAAGAAAAATTGCCAACCATGGAAAACAACATGATATTCGGGGTGCATCCCGTGTTGGAGCTGATTCGCTCGCAGAAGGAGATTGAAAAGGTTTTCATCCAAGCCGGTGCCCGTTCGATGGAGATCACTGAGATTGCCAACACTTGCCGTGCCCAGGGCATTCCGGTGCAGTATGTGCCCATTGAGAAGATGAACCGCCTGACGCGCAAGAACCACCAGGGTGTGGTGGCTTTTATCTGTCCGATTGAATACCAACCTTTGGAGAAGGTGATTCCCTCAGTTTTTGAGGAGGGTAGGGATCCCTTTGTGCTGATGCTTGACCGTGTGACCGATGTCCGTAACTTCGGTGCCATCGCCCGTACCGCCTATGCCGCCGGCGTGGATGCCATCGTCATTCCTTCCAAAGGCTCGGCATTGATTAATGGCGATGCCATGAAGACCTCTGCTGGTGCTTTATCATTAATTAATGTATGCCGTGTCGACAACATGAAGGACGCCATCGACTTCCTTCAGGCCAGCGGCTTGCGTGTGGTGGGCTTCACCGAGAAGGCGCGCGAAAGTCTTTGGAAGTCTGACCTCACTGGCCCCCTCTGTGTGATGATGGGCTCCGAGGAGGACGGCATCAGTCCTGCCTACCTCAAGCGCCTCGACGCCCACCTGATGATCCCCATGCCCGGCGACATCGACTCACTCAACGTCTCCGTAGCCACAGGTATCGTTTGCTTTGAGGTGGTGAGACAGAGAATGGGATGATTTTTTTTCTTGCTTTTTTAAAAATATTGTATATATTTGCAGATTGAAAAAACAAACAAAATGTCAACACGTCAACTTGAGATAGAAAGTCTGATAAAGCGTCTAGGGGCGGAGATACTACCGGAAGGCGCTCGGTTGATGTTGTTCGGCTCACAAGCTCGTGACGAGGCAACACCCTATTCTGACTGGGATTTGCTTATCCTTATCGATGGAGAGAAAGTGAGTAATGAGGATTTCGATAGTTGGGCATTCCCATTCATCTCCTTAGGCTGGTCGCTTGGCGTTGAAATCAATCCTGTTGTCTATACATACAGTGAATGGCGGAAGAGAAGTATTACACCTTTTTATAAAAATGTGATGAAGGAAAGGGTTGAGTTATGCTGACAGATGGAGAAAGAGAAGCCTTGGTGAAGTACCGTGTTGAGAAAGCCTACGAAACGTTGGCCGAAGCCCGTGATTGTGCCAAGATAAACCATTGGACTTTGGCAGCCAATCGTTTGTATTATGCGACATTTTATGCTTCAAAGGCTTTGCTAATTCAAAATGGAATAGTTGCAAAATCTCATGAGGGTGTGATTGGGATGATAGGTCAGTCATTCGTCGTTCCAGGCATAATTACAAAAGACGAAGCCAAACTTTTGGCCCGACTTCAAAATATGCGCATGACGGGTGATTATGATGATTTCATCGAATGGGATGAAGAAGAAGTAGAGCCATTCTTTTCAAAAGTTGAAGAATATATAAACAAGATAAAAGCATTGGTTGAACAAAAATAATCGAACGAAAAGAAAAAAGGATTAAAAGAAATAACATATTAAGATAGCGTTTGTAGCTGTCCTTGAACCTCAATTTTCCACAATGTCCTCTTTCCGAGGACAAAACACGTCAAGGGTAAGTCTGCAGATGCCGTATTAGTTACGGCGTGGAAGACTTGTTAGACGTGTGGGCGTGGAAACCCTGAGGTTCGAGCAAGGTTTAATTCCACGCTTTTCTTTTGTTGAACATCCCCGATATACACATAGGCAAAAGGATAGTTTTGACCTGCTAATTAAAAAAGACCGTAAACAATACGAATTAAAAATTTACTTTAAATGAGGAATACTGTTGTTTACAAATACATTCTAACGTTTATTCTATTAATAATAGGATACGTTTTATTTGCTCTTATATCTTGGTGTCTTCCAGATGTTCGCATACAAAAAAAAATAAAAGAAAGCATAGAAATGGGTGATATTGAGAAAGATTATCCACGAGCCATAGTAAACAAAGAAATATGTCGTATGGATAATTATACAGACGCAATTATACTTAATCAGTCATATAATATGACGCTCATGTCACCATTAACTTCCATTATGCTTAATCCAAGTAAGGGAGATGTAACCAGTAATGTTGCGTCTTTACAAGCAGTTGTTGATGATGTTGACCAACCTGTAAATACATATGCCCGTTATTGGCATGGAAGTACTTTTTTGATGAGATTTCTTATTACATTTATTGGTCGCTATGCCAATGTAAGATTATTTTTTTATTACGTATCATCACTTTTGATGTTGCTTCTTTTGGTGCTATTACTTAAGTATTCTTTATGGGAGATTATGTTATCATTAACAGCCGGTTTTTTGTTTCTACAAGGTTATGTAACACAGTTTTCCATACAATTCTTTCCTGTAATAATTATCACAATATGTGGGTCTATTATGACTATTATTTATCGAAATGCTCCTAAAAAACTATGTTTGTTGTTTTTCGTCGTAGGGTCCTTGACTGCTTTCTTTGATCTTCTTACAACACCAGTACTTACTATAGGAATACCTTTATTAATTTATCTTTCAAATAGTAAGCAAGATTCTATAAGCAATAATTGTAGAATGTTAGTTGTTTTCTCTACTACATGGGTTTGTGGATATGGTTTTACATGGATGACCAAATGGGCTTTAGCCACATTTTTTACTCCTGTAAATGTTTTTAAAGAGGCCTTTTCGATGGCTACATATAGAATTGGAGGAGATGTTTTTTATGTTTCCGATTATAATCGTTTTGATGCAATTCTTGCAAATGTACAAAAAATGCCTGTTTTACCTATTGTAATTATTGTCACTGCAATAGCAATTTGTGCTTGTGTAGCATTTAATAAAAAAGATTATAAAATATCTTTGTTGTATTTTGTTATTTCTATTATACCATACTTATGGTATTGTATTCTTGCTAATCATTCTTATATGCATTGCTGGTTTACATATCGTATCCAGATCATTACGCTTACTTCATTCCTAATGGCAGAAATGAGTTTGGTTGATTGGCCTTTACTAAAAAGAAAAATGTTCTCTAACAATTAAGGTTGTTCTTTTCATGACATTGGCGGTCTAAAACACGAACACGGGCCCTATTCCTAACATTGGGTGGATCTTCGCTAAAGTCAGGAATGATAATGGATTATCGCAGTAGAAACGGTGTACAAACCGTCTCTTCATACGAAACTGCGATTATTTCAAATATTTATCCAACCAATTATAGAACCGTCTCTGCCAGAGGACACCGTTCTGGGGTTTCAGCACCCAGTGGTTTTCATCCGGGAAGTAGAGGAACTCGGCCGGAATGCCACGTAGGATGGCGGCGTTGTAGGCCTGCATGCCTTGGGTGAAGCAGATGCGGTAGTCGAGGCCGCCGTGGATGACCAAAATAGGTGCCGTCCACTTGTCCACGAAGAGGTGGGGTGAGTTGGCGTAGGTCTTGCGAACGGTCTGGTTGTTCCAATCCCAGTAAGGTCCGCCGAGGTCCCAGTTCACGAACCACATCTCCTCGGTCTCGAGGTACTGTGCGTCGAGGTTGAACATGCCGTCATGGGCGATGAGGGCCTTGAAGCGTCCGTTGTGATGACCGGCCAGCCAGTACACGCTGAAGCCGCCGAAGCTGGCACCCACGGCGCCGAGACGGTTCTCGTCGATATAGGGATCCTTGCTGACCTCGTCGATGGCACTCAGATAGTCCTTCATGCACTGTCCTCCGTAGTCGCCGCTGATCTCCTCAAGCCATTCCTGGCCGAAGCCGGGCAGGCCGCGGCGGTTGGGGGCCACAATGATATAGTCGTTGGCAGCCATCATCTGGAAGTTCCAACGGTAGGACCAGAACTGGCTCACGGTGCTTTGGGGACCGCCTTCACAGTAGAGCAGGGCAGGGTACTTCCTGCTGGGGTCGAAATGAGGCGGATAAATGACCCAGGTGAGCATCTGCTTGCCGTCGGTGGTCTTGATCCAACGTTCTTTCACCTCACCCATGGTGAGCTGGGCGAAGATGTTGTCGTTGACATGGCTGATCTGTGTGGCCTCGCCAGTGGTGGGGCTGACGGCAAACAATTCAGTCGGATGGCTCATCGACTGGCGTCCGGCGATGAGTTTGTCGCCGTTGCATTGCACGGAGATGTAGTTGTGCTTGCCCGAGGTGAGTTTCTTGATGTCGCCGTTTTCGATGTTCAGCGAATAGAGCTGGTCAGTGGCGTAGGCGTCGCTGATGAAATAGAGGGTCTTGCTGTCTTCAGCCCAACTGAAGCCGGTGCAGCACTGGTCGAACTTGGCCGAGTAGTCGGTCATCTCACCAGTCTCGAGGTCCATCACGAAGAGGCGCTGCTTGTCGCTTTCATAGCCGTCGCGTTCCATGCTTTCCCAAGCCATGTATTTGCCGTCGGGCGAGATGACGGGGTTGAGGTCGTAGCCCATCATGCCTTCGGTGAGGTTCTTGCACTCGCCGCTCTGGATGAAATACTGGTATATGTCGGTGTTGGTGGAGAGGGCGTACTCTTTGCCGACCTTCTTGCGGCAGCAGTACACGAAGCTCTGTCCATCGGGCATCCATTGCACCTGTTCCATGCCGCCGAAGGGACGCACCGGGGCTTCCCACTGCTCACCGGCCATGGCGTCGAACGAGGCTTCGAGCTTGCCGCTGCTGATGTTGCCCACGAAGAGATGGCCGTAGGTGTCGACCCACTGGTCCCAGTGACGGTACATCAGGTCGTTGTTGATGCGGCCCGAAGAGAGCGGCAGATCAGGGTAGATGTCGGCCACGGTCTCCTTCAGCTTCACCTCCTTGGTGAAGAGCACCTGCTGGCAGTCGGGCGAGTAGAGGAATCCGTTGATATCGTCGGCCTCGTTGGAGATGCACTCACGGCCAGTTCCGTCGGGGTTGATCTCCCAAAGCTGCATCACGCCCTCGTCATTGGGGCAGAGGAAGCCTATCTTCTTGCCGTCGGGACGCCACTGGGGACTGTATTCACTTTTGTCGGAGTCGGACAGCACACGGTTGCCGGCGCCGTCGGCGTTCATAATATATAAGGTGGAACCGCTACGGTTTTCCTCCACGCTGTAGTACGTCACGTTGTAGACGATTTGGGAGTGGTCGGGCGAGAGGCTGTACTCGCCGATGCGACCCATGGCCCAGAGGACCTCGGGTGTCATCACGTCGGAGGTCAGGGTGAGCTCTTGGGGACCGATCTTGCTTTTGCCTTTCGGCTCGGTCTCAGGCTTTTGCGAGTTGCACGATACAAGGATGCATGTGATCATGGCTAACAGGAATGGGATGTGTTTTCTCATGTTGAAAAAGGTTTATTTGGTTACGGATAGTTTTCTCACGATGGTGGTCTCGCCCTGGATCCTTACGAAATACTGGCCTTCGGGAAGACGGGAGACGTTGATGGTCTCGGTGGCAGGAGTGCTGATGACGGTGCGGCCGAGCAGGTCGATGACTTCGATCTTATCAATGGCAGACCCGTTGGGATTGAGGATCCTGACGATGCCCGTGGCCGGGTTGGGGCAGACGTTGATGCCCGTTTCGGCGTTGTTTTCATCGATCTCGTCGATGTCGCAGGCGTTGTATTCAGGGTTGAGGTAGATGAGGTTGTCGCCGATGTGGAAGCACAGCAGATGGAAGATGGCACCTTGGTTGGTGGGGGTGTAACGGCCGCGGTTGAAGAAGCCCCGGCTGCTGCCCACGCCCTCGATCCAATACTCGGTCTCTTCTTCGAGGCCCATAAACGAGAATTCGAACATCCTGCGTGGCTGGCCGTTGAAGTCGGTGATGGTTGTGATGGACTCCACCATCATCGGATGGTCGTCCAAGTCGTTGAAATAGTCGCCTTCCTCGAGGTCGTAGTCATAGAGCATCTCTTCCTCGTCGTACGCGGTGCCGTCCCATTTGCGGCAATACACCTGGTTGCCTTCTTCGCGGTAGGCCCCCAGCAGCTCCCCTTGTCCTTGGATGTACACGGCGTGGTAGACCAGCCCGTCGATTTCGACGTCTTCGGCTTGGTAATGAAGCTCTTCATAGGTACCCTGGGGGTTCGGCGGACTCCAGATGTATTTGCCCATGGTGTACCAGGATTGGGCCCTGGCGCCGAACGAGAACGCAAACAAAGCCATCGCCATCAACGCGATGTTCTTGAATCTTTGTAGATTTTTGTCCATAATTATTCTAATTTAATTAAATATTTTTCGATAGACAAAATTACAAAACTTTTTGAAAATGCAAGTTATTTGTCCTATCTTTGCACTCTTGAAAACAGTTTTCACAACCATGTTACAGATCTATTGCCGCAACACCAAGACTACCAAGAGTTTCCCTGAGGGGACGACGCTTCAGGAGATGCTTCCCGAATTCGAGTTTGACAAACCCTATGAGATCGTCTCGGCCCGCGTGAACAACGTGCCGCAGGGGCTTCGCTTCAGGGTTTACAACAACCGCGATGTGGAGTACGTCGACGGTCGCGACCCCTCCGGCGCGCGCATTTACTTCCGCTCGCTCTGCTTCCTGCTCAGCAAGGCCGCTCGCGACGTGTTTCCGGGCTCGAAGATTTATATGGAGAACGCCATCTCCAACGGCTATTTCTGCAACTTCCACAAGGCCGACTCCTCAGAGGTGACCGACGACGACATCGAGCGGATCCGCCAGCGGATGCAGGAGATCGTCAACAAGGACATCCCGTTCCACCGCTACGAGGTGCAGACCGAGGAGGCGATACGCATCTTCCGCGAACTGGGCTATGAAGACAAGGTCTCGCTCATCCAGACGAGTGGTCAGGTCTATATGGACTATTACACCTTGGGCAATACCGCAGATTATTACTATGGTCGCCTGGTTCCTTCGGCAGGTTACCTGAAGCTGTGGGGGCTGGAACGCTACTACCACGGGCTGTTGCTCCGGGTGCCCGACAGGCATGACCCCAGCCATTTGGCGGATTTCATCCCTCAGCCCAAGACCTTCGAGATGTTCAACGAGAACCTCAAGTGGAACATCATCATGGGCCTCAACAACGTGGGCGACGTCAACCAGGCCTGCCTCAACGGCTATGCCAACACGCTGATCAAGGTGTCGGAAGCCTTGCAGGAGAAGAAGATCGTGCAGATTGCCGAGGAGATCCATCGTCGTTACCAAGGGGAAAACGGCGTACGCCTGGTGCTCATCACCGGTCCCAGCAGCAGCGGCAAGACGACCTTCTGCAAGCGCCTCAGCGTCCAGCTCTTGGCCTGCGGCCTGAAGCCTTTGTCGTTCTCCACGGACGACTATTTCGTCAACAGGGAAGATACGCCCAAGCTGCCCAGCGGGGCCTATGACTTCGACAACTTCGAGACGGTGAAGCACGAGGAGATGCAACGCGATTTGCTCAAGTTGCTAGGAGGGGAGACGGTGGTTATTCCCGAGTTCAACTTTGTGACGGGACGGCAGGAATATAACGGCAAGAAGCTGCATCTCGACTCGAACACGGTGCTGCTGCTTGAGGGCATCCATGCGCTCAACCCGAGGCTCACCGACAAGATCGACGACGCGGTGAAGTTCCGCATCTTCATCAACACCCTGACCAGCACCTCGCTCGACGACCACAACATCATCCCCACCTCCGACAACCGCCTGTTGCGCCGTATCGTGCGTGACTATAACAAAGGTGCGTTCACGGCCCGCCAGACCATCGAGCAGTGGCCCAACGTCATCGCCGCCGAGGAACAATGGATCTATCCGTTCCAGGAGAACGCCGACATGATGTTCAACTCCTCCTACCTGATCGAGTTTGCCGTCATGCGCAACCATGCCGAGGCCATCCTCACCAGTGTGCCGAAAAACTGCTCGGCCTACACCGAGGCGCATCGACTCCTGCATTTCATCCATTATTTCATACCTGTGCCGGATAAGGAAATCCCGCAAACCTCGATGATTCGCGAGTTCATCTAACAAAAAAAAGACGGCTTGAAGCCGTCTTTTTACTGTAGCGGGAATGAGAATTGAACTCATGACCTCCGGGTTATGAATCCGACGCTCTAACCTGCTGAGCTATCCCGCCGTGATTGCGGGTGCAAAAGTACTACAAATTTTGTTACCTGCAAGACTTTTCGGAAATTTTTTTTGGTATGGTTTTTGAAGTTTTAGATTTTTTGTTCTTCATAAAAGAATAATTCATACTTTTGCACATCTTAAAAATAGTCAATAAAATGAAAAAGCTTGTATTATTGATTGGCCTCCTTGTGATGGCTGCTGGTCTTGCCAAGGCGCAGGACGTCACTGTTTCGGAAAATGGTCCCGAGATTGAATTTGAAAAACTGGTGCACGACTACGGTGATGTGCCATACAACGGCAATGGCGAGTGCGAGTTCCGCTTCACCAACACCGGCAACGAGCCCCTGATCCTCCAAAAGCCCAAGTCGAGCTGCGGTTGCACCGTTCCCACCTGGCCCAAGGAGCCCATCCTGCCCGGCGAGTCGGACGTCATCAAGGTGACATACAAAACCACCAAGGTGGGACAGATCAACAAGACCATCACCGTGACCTCCAACGCCAAGGTGAACAGCACCGTGGTGCTCCGCATCAAGGGCAAAGTGCTGGAACAGGTCCCCGAGACCCTGCCTGAGAAAGAGATGGAAGCCTCTCCCGTGAACAACAACTAAGCATTTAGAATATATGCCACAAATTTCAAAGAAAGGCTTGGAGCTTCCGCAATCGGCGATTCGGAAGCTTGTTCCGTTTGCTGATGCCGCTAAAGAGCGCGGTGTCCATGTGTATCACCTCAACATCGGTCAACCCGACATCGAGACACCCAGTGGTGCCTTGAAGGCTTTGGCTGATACCGCTGCCAAGATGGCCGACAACCATGGTGTGCTGGAATACAGCCACTCGGCCGGTATCCCCAGCTACCGTCGTTCCCTCTGCAACTACTATCACCGCCACGGCATCGACGTCACCCCCAACCAGGTCATCGTCACCACCGGTGGCAGCGAGGCATTGCAAATGGCTTTCACCGTCTGCCTGAACCCTGGCGACGAAATCATCATCCCGGAACCTTATTACACCAACTATAATACCTTCGCTAAGCTGTGCGATGCTAAGATCGTTACCATCCCGAGCGACATCAAGACAGGCTTCGCCCTGCCGCCCATCGAGGACTTTGAGAAGGCCATCACCCCGCGCACCAAGGCCATCATGATTTGCAACCCCAACAACCCCACAGGTTATCTCTATACCCACGAGGAGCTGCTGAAGGTCGCCGGTTTGGTCAAGAAATATGACCTGTACCTCTTCGCCGACGAGGTGTACCGCGAGTTCTGCTACGACGGCCACAAGCACTTCAGCGTGATGCAACTTCCTGGCTTGGAGCGCAACACCATCCTGTTCGACTCGGTCTCGAAGCGTTACAGCGCTTGCGGTGCCCGTGTGGGTTGTATGGTGACCCGCAACAGTGAGGTCTACGCCACCGCCATGCGTCTGGCCCAGGCCCGTCTGTCACCGCCCAGCTTCGGCCAGATCTTCGCTGAGGCCGCCGTGGAAACCCCGCAGTCGTACTTTGACGCCGTTTACAACGAGTACATCGCCCGCCGTAACGTCATGGTCGAAGGCATCAACAAGATCCCGGGCTGCTTCTGCCCGATGCCCAAGGGTGCCTTCTACACCGTCATCGACCTTCCGATCGACGACAGCGACAAGTTCTGCCAATGGCTGCTTACCGACTTCAGCTACGAAGGCGGTACCGTGATGCTGGCTCCTGCCACCGGTTTCTACGCCGATCCTGAAAAGGGACGCCACCAGGCCCGTATCACCTATTGCCTCTGCATCGACGACCTGAAGAAAGCCATCAAGTGCCTCGAAGAAGCCTTGAAGGAATATCCGGGAAAGATCAGAAAGTAATTAGTAGATTAAATACTTTTTTCTTATTGACTTGAAGTTCTCCAAGTCATCAACCCATGAAGCGCGGATACCATCCGCGCTTTTTCCGTTTTCAATCTGCTGCTTCAGCAGGCTGTCGCCAGCAAGGTTATTGAAATACTTGGTGAAAAACAGATAGTTCTTCTCGCTGAGTTGCTGATAGGCTTCGATGAGCCATTCCAGCTGCAGATGCTGTGGGTTGTTGGCATAGTCATGGGCATATTCAGTCAAGTCGAGCCCACGGCAGCGCTGGCCTTCGAGCAAGGGCTTGGATGCGCCGCTCTTGCTTTCAGGGGTGAACGCGAGCTCCCCTCGGAGGTCGGGATGGCCGAAAATCTGGAAAGGCTTGTCGGTGCCACGACCCACGCTGACGATGGTGCCCTCAAAGAAACACAGGGTGGGATAGAGGTACACCGATTCCCAATTGGGAAGGTTGGGCGAGGGCTTCACGGGCAACTCATAGATGGCGTTGCGGTCGTAGCCGGGGACCCCAACTACGGTGAGCTCGCAATGGACGCCGTTTTTCAGCCAGCCTTCGCCGTTCACCATCTTGCCATATTCACCGATGGTCATGCCGTACACCACCGGCACGGGGTGCATGCCGACAAACGACTTGTTCTCGGGTTTCAGCACGGGGCCGTCGATGTAAAAGCCGTTGGGGTTGGGGCAGTCGAGCACCACCACGCGGATGTCGTTCTCGGCGCAGGCCTCCATCACGTAAGTCAAGGTGGAGATGTAGGTATAGAAACGTGTGCCCACGTCCTGCAGATAGAACAGCATCACCTCGATGTCGCGAAGCATCTCCGGAGTGGGTTTCTTGGTCTTGCCATACAACGAGGCGATCTCGATGCCGGTCTTCTCGTCGCGGCCGTCGGTGACCTTGGCTCCGGCGTCGGCGGCGCCCCGGAAACCGTGCTCAGGACAGAAGATGCGCCTCACGTCGACGCCCAGGGTGACCAACGAGTCGACAAGGTGGGTGCTGCCGATCATGCTGGTCTGGTTGGCCACCACGCCCACATTCTTGCCTTCGAGAATGTGCAGGTAGTTTTCGGTGTCATGGGCACCACAGGTGTATTGTTCCTTAGGAATCAGACGAAGGCCTTGACCGTCGGCTTGGCCGACCATGCCACCGACCCATAGCAGTGCGAGGGCGAAACGGATGATATTTCTCATTTTGGATCTCATTTTTCAAAAGCGATTTTGTACTTTTGCAAAAATAATGCAAATTCTTTCAAATTCGCATGTCTGGCATCAAAATCATCTCCGACCGTCTGTTTTCGCTTGCGAAGGGCAACCTCTCTTCGACGGTGATGCGTTTGGCTGTGGTCAGCGTGGCCCTGGCGCTCACGGTGATGATCGTCTCCCTGGCTGTGGTGGTGGGCTTCAAGAACCAGATCCGCGACAAGGTGGTGGGTTTTGTGGCACCCATCCATATTCAGACCCTGGACCTCAACGAGTCGTTTGAGGAACAGCCTTTTGTGGTCGACGAGCGGCTGCAGAAGGCCTTGACCACGACCCCAGGCATACGTCACTACCAGATGGTGGCCAACAAAGCCGGCATGGTGAAGACCGACGACGAGATTCAAGGCGTAGTGATGAAAGGGGTGGAAGCCGACTACGACTGGAGCTATTTCGAGGCCTGCCTCAAAGATGGAGAGGTGCCGAAATATGTCGACGGCGAACGCTCCACCGAGGTGCTGGTCTCGAAAAACATCGCCGACAAGATGCTGCTCCAGGTGGGCGACGACGTGCGCGTGTGGTTCATCGACGAAGACATGCAAGCCAGGGGGCGCAAGTTCAACGTGAAAGGGATCTTTGAGACCGGGCTTTCCGAATTCGACGAACGTTATTTGTTCTGTGACCTCGACCAGATTCGCCGGCTGAACCGTTGGGCCGACGACGAGACGGGTGTGGTGGAGGTGTGGCTCAATGAGGTGGAGGACATGGACAAGGTCAACGAACAGCTGTATTTCAACATCCCAGGCACCTTAGCTTCGTACACGGCCCGAGAGAGCAACCCCCAGATCTTCGACTGGCTGGCGCTGCTCGATACCAATGTGTGGCTCATCCTAGTGCTGATGTTCCTCGTGGCGGGCATCACCGTCGTCTCCATGCTGCTCATCATCATCATCGAGAAGACCTCGACCATCGGCCTGCTGAAGGCCATGGGGGCTGACAACGGCTTTGTCCGCTCGGTGTTCATGCGCCGCTCGCTGCGGATTCTCCTGCTGGGGATGCTCATAGGTAATATAATAGGTGTGGGCTTCTGCCTGATCCAACAGTATACCGGACTCATCCACCTCAACCCCGAGACCTATTACCTCTCCGCCGTTCCCATCGAACTCCACTGGGGTACCGTGGTGATGCTCAACCTCGCCGTTTTTGTCCTTTGGATGCTGATGCTGTTGATACCGACGGCTATCATCAATAGGATCAGGCCTTCCCGTTCCATCCGATTTGAGTGATGTTTCACCTCTCTGAAGCTGTGGTAATTTAGAAAAATTCTAAAATATCAGAGGGCTGTTCCATATCGAAAAAACCCCTATCTTCACGGCTCCAAACAAAACAATAAAAAGTAATGGAAAAATTTGTGATCGAGCCGATGAAAGGCTTTGGTGAAATTCCCTTCGGAATGTCGTTGGACGATGCAGTGAAGATCCTCGGCAACCCTGTGTTTTATGAGGAAGTCAGCGATTTGGAGGAGACGGGCAACCGTTCCATCTATTATGAGTATGACGATATTGCCACCAACATTTATTTTGAAGGTGTCACCAAGTCGGTGGCTGCCTGCTTCGAGACGGAGAACGAGGACGCTGTCCTATATGACACCAAGGTCTTCAAGCTGAACCGTGCCGAGGTCATCGAGCTGATGCGCGAGAATGGCTTCAAGGAGCTTGAGGAAGAGGACGAGGACGGCGAGCACCGTGTGTCGTTCGAGGACGCCATGATCGACTTCTTCTTCGATGGCGACAAAATGACCGCGGTCAGCTGGGGCGTGCTCGTCGACGAGCAAGGCAACATTATCTAGCTCTTCTTTAGGCGGGGATGGAATTCCGTGAGAGTCTCCCGTAACAAATCATCTGAAATGTGGGTATAGATTTCGGTGGTGCTGACGCTGGCATGACCGAGCATCTGCTGTACAGCCAGAAGATTGGCTCCGCCTTCCAAAAGGTGGGTAGCAAAGCTGTGCCGGAAGGTATGGGGACTGATGGTTTTCTTGATGCCGTTGCGCTCGGCCAGTTCCTTCACCATGAGAAACACCGATTGTCGAGTCAGTCCCGTGCCGCGGCTGTTCAGGAACACGATGTCGGTGCATTTGGGCTTTGGTGTGATGTGCAATCGGGCCCCTTCGATATATTGGAATAGGATTTTCAAACTGCTGTCGCCTATAGGGACGAGCCTTTCCTTGCTGCCTTTGCCGAAGATGCGCAGGAAGCCATCCTTGCGATAGATGTCGCTGATCTGCAGTCCGATGAGTTCGGAGACACGCAATCCACAGCCGTACATCACCTCGATCATGGCCTTGTTGCGATGGCCGTTGGGTTGGCTGAGGTCGATGCTGTCGATCATCTGCTGGATTTCCTCCACACTCAGCACCTCGGGCAGATGGCGGCCCAAGGAAGGGGAGGAGATCAGCGCCGTGGGATCCTTTTCGGCAAGCTCCTCCTGGGCCAGATAACGCCAAAATGACTTCAAGCCTGACAGGATGCGTGCCTGGGAGGTGGCGCCGATATTCAAATCATAAAGGTAGGCAAAGAAGTTCTCGATGGTGTCTTGAGTGATATCAGCAACCTCTGTTGACACACCTTGGCTTTCGAGATACTGTAAGAAAAGGTGGACATCATGGACATAGGCCTCCACGCTGTTGTCGGACAGCGACAACTCCAACCGCAGGTAGTCGGAGTAATGCTTAATGAGGTTTTTGCTGATATCCATGGCGTATAAAAAAATAGAGACGCCGAAAGGCGTCTCTATTTTGATTTAATCCAGGGTGTGGATCACCAGACCGGATCTGAGTTTCGGCTCAAACCAAGTGGTCTTGGGAGGCATGATGTTGCCCGTGTCAGCGATGTCGATGATCTGCTTCATGCTCACAGGATAGAGCGCGAAGGCGACCTTCATCTCACCGCTGTCGACGCGACGTTTCAGCTCGCCGAGGCCGCGGATGCCGCCAACGAAGTCGATGCGCTTGTCGGTGCGGAGGTCCTTGATGCCCAGAATCTTGTCGAGGACAAGGTTGCTGAGGATGGTGACGTCCAACACGCCGATAGGATCGTTGTCGTCGTAGGTGCCGGGTTTGGCAGTCAGGGAGTACCACACACCCTCAATATACATTGAGAAGTTGTGGAGCTTGTTGGGCTTGTACTCGGTGTCGCACTCGCAGTGGCAGGGGAACTCGCAGTTGCACTTGCCGCCGTCTTTGGTGCAGTTGCACTTGCATTCAATGTCGAAGTTCTCTTGCAGGGCCTTGAAGAAGTCCTTGGTGCTCAGTCCGTTGAGGTCTTTCACGACGCGGTTGTAGTCGATGACGTTCAGCTGGTTGTCGGGGAAGATGACGGTCATGAAGTAGTTGTACTCCTCTTTGCCGGTGTGGGCGGGGTTGTGCTCTTTCTTCTCCTGGCCGACGAGGGCGGCAGCGGCGCTGCGGTGGTGACCGTCAGCGATGTACATGGCCGGGACCTTCTTGTCGAACAGCTCGACGAGACGGGCGATGGTGGCCTTGTCGTCGATGACCCAGAAGCGATGGCCGAAGCCGTCCTCCTTGGCGATGAAGTCGTAGATGGGCTTCTCAGCGGTGATCTTGCTCACGATGGCGTCGATTTCGGCGACGGCAGGGTAGGCGAAGAACACGGGTTCCACGTTGGCATTGGTGAGGCGGACGTGCTTCATGCGGTCTTCCTCTTTGTCCTTACGGGTGAGCTCATGCTTCTTGATGACCTTGTTCACATAGTCCTCGCTGTAGGCGCAAGCCACGATGCCATACTGCCAGTGGGCGTTGGCCTCGGTGGGGTTCATGCTCTGGGCGTAGATGTAGAGCTTTTCTTCCTGGTCTTGCTTGATCCATCCGAAGTCCTTGAAGCTGTTGAAGTTCTCAACGACTTTCAGATAGGTCTCGAGGTCGCTGTCCTTGTGGCCTTCAGGCAGGTCGATTTCGGCCTTGGTCACGTGGAGCAGGCTGTAGGGGTTGCCTTCGCATTCCTTGCGGGCCTCTTCGGTGTTCAGCACGTCGTAGGGGCGGGA
>CAJOIH010000023.1 GCA_905234455.1 uncultured Bacteroidales bacterium
CACCATGACGGTGGATCAACTCATACATGCCGCCAGGATGATTAAACCGAAAGTGCTGTTCCCCTATCATTACAGCCAGACGGATGTCAGCGGCATTGCTTCACAGCTTGAAGGTGAAGGGATAGAGGTGAGAATCAGACATTATGAATAGTTTTATTATTTTTATGATAATAAATAAGTAGTAATTATAAAATTATTACTATCTTTGCCATTGCTAAAATACTATTAAGCAATGGATGCGATTACCTTTATTTATCAGAGTGCTTTGGAAATTCCCGATGTGGCTTTTGATAAACCCGCCAATAATATTCTTCTTCCTTCGCTGACGCATGAAACGATCGAGAAGATCGGAACTGATGATCGGCCGGTAGTGATAAAGAAAAGCGTTTTTGAAAAGAACCACAAGCACCATCAAGAGCTATCTCCTAATGATAGTAGAAAAGTTTTGAATGCTGCTTTGACAGAGGCGGATTTAATTGTCAACGACAAACCATCGAACAAACCCAATTATTGGATTATTGTCAATCTCAGTAAAGATGAAAATGCGGTGGTAAACATCGACATAGACTCAAAAAAACAATTTATAGAAGTGGTTGGCTGGAGAAAAGTGAGAGATAGGAGTATAGAACAAATAAAAAACAGAGCTATCCGTGAGGGTGGCCAGATCCTCATAACCCAAAAGGGGGCAGCCGGCCTTTCTGCTCTTACGGATAGCACTGTTTCTGAATGCAAAGATAATAAGAATTCTTGAAAAACCAAGAGGTAAACCTCAATTTTTATTTCATCACATTAACAATCTCCAGCGCCTGCGTCAGCCTTCCCAGTGCTTCCTTCACGATCTTTCGTGGACACCCGATGTTCATGCGGACGAAGCCTTCTCCGCCTTGGCCGTACATGGCGCCATTGCTTAATAGGAGCCCGGCTTTGTTGGAGAAAAAGCGCATCAGTTCCTCCTGCTGAAGCCCCATCGTACGGCAGTCCAACCAAACGAGGAAAGAAGCTTGGGGTGGAATGGCCTTGATACCCAAGTTGTTGGAAAAGAAATCGACAACCTCTTGGACGTTGCTTTGAAGGTATTTCCGAAGCGATTGGAGCCAAGGAGCCCCCTCGGTATAAGCAGCGATGGTGGCAACCAAACTGGGAATGGGTGCCTCGTTGAGTTTAAGGTCCCTGAGATGCTTCAGATAAGGCTCTCTTAATTCCTTGTTGGGGATGATGCAGTAGGCAGTCATCGAAACCCCTGCCAGGTTAAACGATTTGGTGGGGCTGGCGAAAACGAGACCGACGGCTGACGCATCATCGCTGACACTGCAAAACGGAGAGTGTCGATGGCCGGGGAGGGTGAGGTCGGCGTGGATCTCGTCGGAGATGACAAGCACACCTTTTTGGCGACAGATGGAAGCAATCCGCCTGAGGTCATCAGGGTCCCAGACGATGCCGACGGGATTATGGGGGTTGCAAAGGACAAGAATCTTGATGTTAGGGGAGGAGAGGATCCTTTCCAGTCCGTCGAAATCCATCCGATAACAGTTGCCGTTGAAGAGCAGGGGACTGTCGACCACTCGTCGCCCCAGCCTTTCGGCGTACATTCTGAAGAGATTGTAAACGGGTGGCATGACGACGATGCCGTCGCCCGGCTCGGTGAAGGTGAGGTAAGCCTGGTTGATGGCAGTGATGACACCGGGACAGTAAGCGACCCAGTCCTTTTCCACCTGCCAGCCGTGCATTTCCTTCTCCCAACGGATGATGCTTTGGTAAAACTCTTCCGGCGTGAAGGTGTACCCCAGCACATCGCGGTTCAGCCGTTCTTTCAGGGCTGACGATACGGCGGGGGCCGTCCTAAAATCCATGTCGGCAATCCACATGGGAATCTGCCCCTCGGAGGCTCGACCATATTTGATGCTCCACGTTCCGCTGCGGTCAACCACTTCGTCAAAGTTCCACGAGTCGTTGGTGATGGGGAGCTTCCCTTCGTCTTTCAAATCCTTGCATCCGGTCATCAAGCCGCCAACAGAGGGTAGCAATGCCGCGGCACAGGCCGCCGTTGAAGTGATTTTAATAAATTCTCGTCTTTCCAATGGTCTTGCTGTTTGTGGTGGTTTTAAATAGCAATTATGTTATTATTCTGCCATAGCCCTGACAATCTCCAAAGCCTGCGTCACTGTGCTCACCTCCTTCATGGTGAGGATGAGCTTGCCGTGGGCTTCCTTCAAGGCGCAACGCTTGGGATGGCTGATGATGTATTGCATCACCTGATGGTAGGTCTCGGTCTCGTAGTAGGGCGACTCCTGATTGCTGACGAAATGGGCGGTCATGAGGTTGTCGCGCAAGGCGATCTTTTCAAAGCCCAAATCTTTGGCAATCCAGCGTAGACGCACGGTGTTGAGCAGGTCGTTGACGGGCTTGGGGATGGGACCGAAGCGGTCGATGAGCTGGTCGGTGAATTCCATGAGGCGTTCCTCGGTCTTGATATGGTCGAGCTCGGTGTAGAGGCTAATGCGCTCGGCGGTGGAGCTGACGTATTCGGAGGGCAACATCACCTCCATGTCGGTCTCGATGGCGCAGTCGGTGACATAGACCAGTTCTGTCTCTTTGTCGAACAAGTCGGCGAACTCGTTTTCCTTGAGTTCGGCGATGGCCTCGTCAAGAATCTTATGGTAGGTCTCAAAGCCAATATCGTTGATGAAGCCGCTCTGCTCAGCACCAAGCAAATTACCAGCGCCTCGGATGTCGAGGTCTCGCATGGCAATGTTGATGCCACTGCCGAGGTCGGAGAACTCCTCCAAGGCGCGGAGACGCTTCTGGGCTTCCTCGGTGAGGGTGTTCAAAGGCGGGGTGAGCAGGTAGCAGAAGGCCTTTTTGTTGGAACGACCCACGCGGCCACGCAGCTGGTGCAGGTCGCTGAGCCCAAAGCGATGCGCATCGTTGACAATGATGGTGTTGGCGTTGGGGATGTCGAGGCCCGACTCGACGATGGTGGTGCAGAGCAGCACATCGTATTCGCCTCCGATGAAGTCGAGCATGATTTCTTCGAGTTTGGAGCCTTCCATCTGTCCATGAGCCACGGCGACGCGGCAGCCAGGCACGTAACTCAGGATCATGTCATGCACGTCCATGATGTTCTGCACCCGGTTGTGGATGAAGAACACCTGTCCGTTACGCGACATCTCGAACATAATCGCTTCACGAATCAATTCGCCATCGAAGGTGCGCAGCTCGGTCTGAACGGGATAGCGGTTGGGCGGCGGCGTGTTGATGACGCTGAGGTCGCGGGCACCCATCATGGAGAACTGCAAGGTGCGAGGAATCGGGGTGGCCGTCAAAGTAAGCGTATCCACATTGGCCTTCATCTCCTTGAGTTTCTCCTTCGCAGAGACGCCGAACTTCTGCTCCTCGTCGATGATGAGCAGACCCAAGTCTTTGAACTTCACGTCTTTACCCGTGAGGCGGTGGGTGCCGATGATGATGTCGATCTGTCCATTTTCGAGTTTCTTCAGGATTTCCTTTTGTTGCTTGGCGCTCTTGAAGCGGTTGAGGTATTCGATGGTGACGGGGAAGCCGTTCAGTCGGTTGCTAAAGGTTTGATAGTGTTGCAAAGCGAGCACGGTGGTGGGCACGAGCACGGCCACCTGTTTGCTGTCGGTGGCGGCTTTGAAGGCGGCGCGGATGGCCACCTCGGTCTTGCCGAAACCCACATCGCCGCACACGAGGCGGTCCATGGGACTCTCACTCTCCATGTCGCGTTTCACGTCGTTGGTGGCCTTGAGTTGGTCGGGGGTGTCCTCATAGATGAAGGAGGCCTCGAGCTCGGTCTGGAGGTAGCTGTCGGGGGCAAACTGGAAGCCCTTGCTGCGCTTGCGCTCGGCGTAAAGCTTGATGAGCTCGCGGGCGATGTCCTTGACCTTGCTCTTGGTCTTCGATTTCAGGCGGTTCCAGGTGTTGGAGCCCAAGGTGCTCAGCGAAGGTTCAGCCCCGTCCTTGGAGCTGTATTTGGCGATCTGGTGGAGCGAATGGACGCTGATGTAAAGCGTGTCCCCGTGATTGTAAGTGATACGCAGCACCTCTTGTTCCTTGCCATGCAGCTCGATGGTCATCAGTCCCTCGAAACGTCCGATGCCGTGGTCGATATGGGTCACATAGTCGCCGGGTTTCAGGTCGTAGAGGTCCTTGAGCGTGATGGCCTGCTTGGTGCTGAAGTTGTCGCGCAGGTGGTAGCGGTGGTAACGCTCAAAGATCTGATGGTCAGTGTAGCAGCACACCTTTTTGTCGTGGTCGATGAAGCCGGCATGAATGGCGATCAACCGACGCTCAAAGTCGCTGTGCAGCTCGTCGTGATGTTGGATGTCATTCAGAATGGCCTGAATACGGTCCAGCTGCTTGGAACTCTCCGAATAGAGAACGATGCTATAGCCTTTCGACTTGTAATCATTAATATTCTCAATAAGAAGGTTGAAATTCTTATTGAAAACAGGTTGTGCTGTCGTATGGAAGATTCTGTCTCCTGACTCCTGACTTCTGAATTCGATGGTGTGATGCTCCTCCAGGTGTTTCAACAACTCCTCCGACTTGGCAAACAGCTTCCCGGGAGTAACAGGTAACTCCTCACTCCTCGCTCCTAACTCCTCACTATTCAACTTCTCCCACGCTTCAACGGCTCTTTCGTATTCTTTGTCAATTTGGCTGGCGAAAAACGACATTTGCTCGATCCACACGGTAGTGGTTTTGGGCAGGTATTCCAAGATGGATTCGCGTTCCTCGATGAAGGCCTGCTGTTGCATGTTGGGCAGCAGTACTATGTTGTTGAACCGCTCGATGGAAAGCTGGCTGGCGATGTCGAAGCTGCGGATGCTGTCCACCTCATCAAAGTCAAATTCGATACGGTAGGGATTGTCGTTGGCGAACGAATACACGTCGATGATGCCGCCACGGATGGCAAACTGTCCAGGTTCCACCACGAAGTCCACGTTCTCGAATCCGTATTCGTAAAGCAGGTCGGTAAGGAAGTCGAGGTTGATTTTGTCGCCTTGCTTTACCTTGAAAGTGTTCTTGGCCAGAAGTCTTCTTGTGAAGACCTTCTCGCTTAATGCTTCGGGATAACTCACGATAACTGTCCGCCTTTCGCTGGTGGAGATGCGTTGTAGCACCTCGGTGCGCGACAGAATATAAGTATTATCTGGCCTTTCTGGCTCGTAAGGTCGCTTGTAAGAGGTGGGGTAGAAGAGGATCTGCTTCTTGCTGTAGTCCATCTCCCTTTCGCCGAAGAGGGCCTCCAAATCATTGTAGAAATAGGCGGCATCCTCCTTCGAGGCGCAGATCACCAGATGCTGTCCACCATTCTGCCGGAAGTGCTCCTCCACGGCGAAGGCTTTCGCCGATCCCACGAGGCCGGAATAAACGCTATGCGTTGGCATTAGAACAGACCGTCCAAAACCTTGTCGTCCACCAGATTCGGCAAGGTGACGCGGAGCTTGGGCTCACGTTCCATAGCGCGCTTGATGGCGAAAGTGGCGCCTTCGTTGCGGGCCCAGTTACGACGGGCGATGCCGTTGTTGACATCCCAATGCAACATGCAATGGAGGCGTCTGTCAGCCTCGGGCGTGCCGTCGAGCACCATGCCGAAGCCGCCGTTGATGACTTCACCCCAGCCTACACCACCGCCGTTGTGGATCGAGACCCAAGTGGCACCACGGAAACCATCGCCGATGACGTTTTGCACAGCCATGTCGGCGGTGAAGGAGGAACCGTCATAGATGTTGGAGGTCTCACGGAATGGGCTGTCGGTGCCGGAAACGTCGTGGTGGTCACGACCAAGAACGACGGGACCGCTCAAGCGACCGTCAGCAATGGCCTTGTTGAACTCGGCAGCGATCTTGGTGCGGCCTTCACAGTCGGCGTAGAGGATACGGGCCTGCGAGCCGACCACGAGATGGTTGGCCTGGGCACCGCGGATCCACTGGATGTTGTCGCGCATCTGCTGCTGGATCTCGGCAGGAGCGGTGCGTGCGATTTCTTCCAGCACGTTGCAGGCGATGTCGTCGGTGACAGCGAGGTCTTCAGGCTTGCCGGAGGCGCAGACCCAGCGGAAGGGACCGAAGCCGTAGTCGAAGCACATGGGACCCATGATGTCCTGCACGTAGCTGGGATAACGGAAGGTGCCGTCTTCTTTCATGATGTCGGCACCAGCGCGGCTGCTCTGCAAGAGGAAGGCGTTGCCGTAGTCGAAGAAATACATTCCCTTGGCGGTGAGCTTGTTGATGGCAGCCACATGGCGACGCAACGAAGCCTGAACCTTCTCTTTGAAGAGTTCAGGATTCTCGGCCATCATGGTCTTGGACTCCTCGAAGGTTTGTCCAACGGGGTAGTAGCCACCGGCCCAAGGATTGTGCAGCGAAGTCTGGTCGGAGCCAAGGTCCACATGGATGTCGTGGGTGGCGGCGTATTCCCAGAGGTCCACCACGTTGCCCTGGTAGGCATACGAGCGGGCTTCCTTCTTCTCAAGACTCACGTTGACATGCTTGAACAGCTCTTCGATGTTGTCGTAAACCTCATCCACCCAGCCTTGGTCGTAGCGTTTCTGCGTAGCGGCGGGGTTGATTTCGGCGGTGATGCTCACCACACCGGCGATGTTGCCAGCCTTGGGCTGAGCGCCGCTCATGCCGCCCAAACCGGCGGTGATGAACAGTTTGCCAGCGGTACTGCCACCATGCTTGCGAGCAGCGTTCAGCACGGTGATGGTAGTGCCGTGGACGATGCCTTGAGGTCCGATATACATATAGCTGCCAGCGGTCATCTGGCCGTATTGGGTCACGCCGAGGGCGTTGTAGCGCTCCCAGTCATCGGGTTTCGAGTAGTTCGGGATCATCATGCCGTTGGTGACCACCACACGCGGAGCGTCTTTATGTGACGGGAACAAACCCATTGGGTGACCGCTGTACATGGCCAGGGTCTGCTCGTCAGTCATATTGGCAAGGTATTGCATCACCAGGCGGTACTGTGCCCAGTTCTGGAAGATGGCGCCGTTGCCGCCGTAGATGATGAGCTCGTGGGGATGCTGCGCCACGGCGGGGTCGAGGTTGTTCTGAATCATCAGCATGATGGCCGCAGCCTGCTGGCACAGCGCCGGATACTCCTCGATGGGACGGGCGTACATCTTATAGGAGGGACGGAAACGGTACATGTAGATACGTCCGTACTTCTCCAATTCCTCGGCAAACTCAGGAGCCAAGGTGGCATGCCATTTCTCGGGGAAATAACGCAGGGCGTTGCGGATGGCCAGCTTCTTCTCGGCCTTCGTCAAGATGTCCTTGCGCTTCGGGGCATGGTTGATATTCGGGTCATAAGGTTTCACCTCGGGCAGCTCATCGGGGATGCCGGCGAGGATCTCTTTCTGGAAATCGTTGTACTCTATCATAGCATTGGATTTTGTATCGAAGTTGCAAATTTACGATTTTTGTCCATCACTCTCACAAAAAAGTTTTATCTTTGCAATCTTATTTCAGTTCCATGAATAGAATCGCCTCTAAGATACTGCTCTCCCTCCTGATGATGGTCTTCATCGCCATCCCAAGCGTCGTCAATGCCCAGGATCCCTGTGAGATCACCTGCGACCAGACGATGCCTGTGTGCAGCCAGACCGAAGTCAGGCTGAGCGTGCCTCAAAACAGCTTGTATACCTATAGCTGGACCCCAGGCGGCTTTACCACCAACAGCATCAAGGTAAAGCCTTTCTCCACCACCACCTACCATGTGTATGTCACTGACACTACGGGTGTTGCTGTGTGCGACAATACCTTCACCGTGGAGGTGCTGCCCCGTTTCGAGACCTCGATGCGCCAGCTGCAGCTTACCTGTAATAACAGTGATAACGACAACGGTCGCACCGCCCAAATCAAGGTGAATGTCACCAACGGACAGGAGCCGTTCAGCTATTATTGGGAGGAGGGCTTCGGCCATGGACGCTGGTCGGAGCTGAGCCAGATGCATGTGGTGGCTACCGACCCCTCGGTGGCCATCGGCCTGAAAGCCTATAAGTGGTATCGCGTGGAGATCACCGACGGCCGCGGCTGCGTGCAGTACGACAGCATCTTCACCCGCGCCTTCCCCACACCCGTCATCGAGATCACCTGCGACCCGGCCGACACGCTCTATCTCCAGAACCCTGACGCCACCTTCTCCTTCGAAAACCTCTCGGAAGATACCCTCGGCATCGACCATTTCTTCTGGACCTTCGAACACGACATCACCTCCACGATGGACCAACCGGTTTTCACCTACGTGGAACAGGGCAAATTCACCGCTACCCTTACCGTGTATGACGACTACGGCTGCGATACCCTCTACACCCATGACATCTACGTCAACCCCGTCAAACTGAAGATCCCCAGCGTGTTCACCCCCAATGGCGACGGCGTCAACGACACCTGGGTGATCACCCTCGAGAGCGGCAGCGAAACCCCCGGCGGTAGCGACGTGAACCGCAACCGGGCCAATAATAACGAGATCCCCCTGAACGACTACTATAAAACCACCGACCTCATGGTGATGAACCGCTGGGGTCGCATCGTGTACCATAGCACCGACTACCAAAACGACTGGGATGGCGGCGGCCTTCATGACGGCACCTATTTCTATGTGCTCAAATGCAGAGGCCTGAAGGAAGAAATACAGTACCAAGGTTCAGTGATGATCATTACCAAATCGAAACAATGAAACACCTGAAACTATTGATATTATTAAGCTTGCCCTTGTGGTTGCTCTCCTGCCAAGACAACAACAAGAAGCTTTCGCCTGACTTGATCAACATCTCGAAGTCGGCCCAAACCCCTTCGGACAAGGCCCCGGTCCTCACCTTCGAGAAGACCGAATTTGACTTCGGCAAGATCCTCCAAGGCGAAGTGGTGTCGTACACCTTCCACTTCACCAACACAGGCAACGTGCCGCTCATCATCGCCAGCGTCGAAAAAAGCTGCGGATGCACAGCGTCAGAATACCCCCACGAGCCCATCGCTCCAGGTCAGGGTGGCGACATCAAGATTACCTATGACAGCAAAGGACATTTTGGGTTCCAAACCAAGACTGTCACCGTCAACGCCAACACCATGCCTACACAGACCGTGCTCCGCATCAAAGCCGAAGTCCGGACACCGAATCAAATATAATCATTAATTCAATAAAAATATGAACTTGTTAACTATTCTGCTTCAAGCACAAAACCAGCAACCGAAACCGGGTTGGACCAGCCTGGTCTGGATCGTATTACTCATCGTCGTGTTCTGGCTGTTCTTCATCCGTCCCCAGTCGAAAAGAGCCAAGGAACAACAAAAGTTCCGCGATGAGCTGAAAAAAGGCGACAAGGTGGTCACCATCGGCGGCTTCCACGGCAAAATCACCGAGGTGAAGGAAAACACCGTCATGGTGTCGCTCGCCCCTGAAATTACCGTCGAAATCGAAAAGTCAGCCCTCGTGCAGAACGCCTCCCAAGTGGGCGGACAAAACTGATATGAGTGCCGAAGAGCTCAAAGACAAAATCGTCAAGAAGGACAAGAGCAGGTTCTTGACCTTCTTGTTTTTTTTGTTGATATCCAGCTTGTTGTGGTTCCTTATCAAACTGACAAAGGATTATACCACCCAGACGGTCTTCACCGTGACGTATGTCGACGAACCGGTCAACAAATGGGTGTCAACAACCGACCAACGGGTCAACCTTAGCTTTGTGGCCGACGGCTTCGTCACCTTGAGGCATAACCTGGTGCGCCAACCCAAACGCATCGTCGAGGTCTCGCTCGAAGAGGTGCCTTATCGTCTCGAAGGCGGCAACACCTACAGCTATGGCTCGCAATATGTGGCCGAACGTGTGGCCGACTGGCTGGGCATCCCCGCAGGCAACGTCACAGTGAACGACGACAAGCAGTTCTTCAATATGGAAGACCTTCAACAGAAAGAGCTCCCCGTCCAGGTGCCTCTCGATGTGAAGACACAACGGCAGTACCTCGTCTACGGCAACCCCATCGTCGAGCCTGCCACCATCACCGTCTACGGCCCCAAATCGGTGCTCGACACCATGGAGGCCATCAACACTGCTCCTCTGACAGCCACCGGCGCCAACGCCGACATCACCAAAGTCTTATCCGTCAATTACTGCGACGGTGCTGTACGTGGCAATGAGTCCACGGTGCAAGTGACGGCTAGGGTGGAACAGTACACGGAGACCCTCTTCGAAGTTCCAGTCATCATCACCGATTCCATGCAGGTGCGTTTCTTCCCCGAAGTCATGGACGTGAAGTGCCTGGTGCCCATCCGTGACTTCGCAAACCTCAGCCCCGCCTCGTTCCAGGTGCTTGCCGACACCGCCCAGTTGCACCGTCGCCAACCGCTTCTCGACATCCGCCTGACCAAGGTTCCTGAACATGTTCAAGTCATCAAAACGGAACCCGAACAGGTTGAATACCTTATCGTGAACTGATGAAAGTTGCCATCACAGGAAATATAGGCTCAGGGAAAAGCTACGTATGTTCCCTCTTCAAATCGTTGGGCATCCCGGTCTTCGACTCCGACCGCGAAGCCAAGATGCTCTATGACCTGCCTGAGATCAAGGAGGCCATGCAAAAGCATTTCGGTGAGCACATCTACCGTGCCGATGGCAGCCTTGACCGTGGACTCATGGCCTCGAAGGTGTTTGGCGATGCCTGCGCCCTGGCTTTTGTGGAGTCGGTGCTCTATCCCGTGCTCAACGCCAGGTTCGCCGAATGGACCGAACGACAAGATGCACCTTACGTCCTCTACGAGTCGGCTTTGATCTTTGAGAAACATCTGGAGACTATGTTCGACGCCATCATCGTGGTGGCAGCCTCAGAGCCGGTACGCATCCAAAGGGTGATGACACGCGACCATTGCACCGAGGAGCAGGTGCTTGCCCGCATGGCCATGCAAATGCCACAGTCGGAGAAAGTCACCCAAGCCGACCACGTCATCATCCACGACGAGGACGACGAAGACGAGTTCCTGATGGATCAGGTGAGAAGGATTCACCTGAGCCTGGTCACTTCCTGCTGATACGCAACAGGGGAGTTAAGAAGGCAAACAAGAAATCCCACAAGAGCAAGCCAGGCAACAACCCACGCTCGCCCAAACGGCGGCAGGTGCCGCGATAGATGAACATCTGGGAAATGTAACGGAAGAGGAACAACACCCCCAACACAGGGAAATAATAGGCGGCGTAAGGGATGTCGCCGGCCAACAAGAATGCAGGAGGCAAAAACCACAGGGCGATGAAACTGGCGTAGAACAGCAGCTGCGACCAATAATGCATGGCGGCAAAAGCCCGTGGACCCTTGCGGTGCATCTTGAGGGTGCTGTAACGCCAACGCTGCTGGCGGACCCAAGCGCCAAACGACGATGGCGAGTCGCAGACCACCGTGTTGTCAGGGTCGAGGTGCACCGCCGTGTTCCTTTTGTTGGCCACCTGACTTACAAAGAGGTCGTCGTCGCCTTCGGGGATGCCATAATGTGAGGTGAATCCCTTGGCGCGGAAAAACAGCTGCTGCCGATAGGAGAGGTTCTTGCCAATGCCCATGTAGGGATGTCCTGCCAAAGCCGCCGAGAGATACATCAACGCTCGTTGCACCGCATTGAAACGCACCAGCAGGTTCAGGAAGCTCCCAGTGTTCTCTGTCGGAGCATAACCCAACACCATCTCAGTGTTTTGGCTGTAACATCCCATCACACTGCGCAGCCATTTGTCGCTCGTGGGACGGCAGTCGGGATCGGTGAGCACCATCAGGTCGTAGGAGGCCGACTTGATGCCCAAAGAGAGCGGGTATTTCTTGCCGTTGAAGAAGTTGAGGTGCTGGCGCAACTGCACGGGCTTCACCCTAGGCTCATGACGCTCCAGGTCCTTGAGGTATTCCTCAGTGTCATCGTCACTGCAGTCGTTCACCACCACCACCTCGAACTCGGGATAGTCTTGATTCAACAATGCCGGGATGAGTTCCACCAGATGATGGTAGACGTCGCGGGCACAGACCACCACCGATACAGGCTCCAAGTCGCTGTCGGGCTTCGTCATCGGATGCTTCTTGCTGAAAGCAAGCCGCGAGAAACGGAACCAATGGATGCAAAGCTGTACGATGAGCGACAGCACAAACAAAGCTAAAACGTAGAATGACAGTCGGTTGAAGAAAAAAGTGATGCTCACGGCGGTTCCTCCAAAAAGATGCGCAAAGATAGACGATTTTCTTTACCTTTGCAAAAATTTTCGACCATGAAATTTACCCTTACCGCCGCCGATCCGAAGAGCAATGCCCGTGCAGGTGTGTTGCATACCGACCATGGCGATATCATGACACCCATCTTCATGCCCGTGGGCACCGTGGGCAGCGTGAAAGCCTGCCATCTCCGTGACGTGCGCGACGAGGTTAAAGCCCAGATTATCCTCGGCAACACCTATCACCTCTACCTCCGTCCCGGACTCGACGTGCTGGAGGCCGTTGGCGGACTGCATCGGTTCAACGGATGGGGCCGTCCCATCCTTACCGACAGCGGGGGCTTTCAGGTGTTTTCACTCACCGGCATCCGCAAGATGAAAGAAGAAGGCGTCACCTTCCAGTCGCACATCGACGGATCACGGCATCTCTTTACACCGGAAAGGGTCATGGATATCCAACGCAGCATCGGTGCCGACATCATGATGGCCTTCGACGAATGTACCCCGGGTACAGCCGACTACCATTACGCCAAGCAGTCGATGGAACGTACCCACCGCTGGCTCGACCGCTGCTGCCAGCGCTTCGGCGAGACCGAACCCAAATACGGCTACGAACAGGCACTGTTTCCCATCGTGCAAGGCTGCGTTTACCGCGACCTCCGCGAACAGTCGGCAGAATACATCGCCTCGAAGGACGCCTGGGGCAACGCCATCGGGGGACTGGCCGTGGGCGAGCCCACCGAGAAGATGTACGAGATGATCGAACTGGTCAACACCATCCTGCCGAAGGACCGACCCCGTTACCTCATGGGCGTGGGTACCCCGGCCAACATCCTCGAAGGCATCGAGAGAGGAGTGGATATGTTCGACTGCGTGATGCCTACCCGTAACGGACGCAACGGCATGATTTTCACCTCAGAAGGCATTATCAACCTGAAAAACGAAAAGTGGCGCACCGACTTCAGCGCCGTTGACCCCAACGGGGAAACTTTCGTCGATGCACAATATTCCAAGGCCTACCTGCGTCATCTCTTTGTCGCCGGCGAGATCCTCGGTCCCATGATCGCCAGCCTCCACAACCTCGGCTTCTACCTGTGGCTCGTCAGCGAGGCCCGCAAGCATATCGCCGAAGGTGACTTCACCGAGTGGAAAACCGGCATGATACCCAAAATCACCCGCAGACTGTGAGACGACTCGACCGTTACATATTGTTCAAGTTCATCGGCACCTTCTTCTTCGCCGTCGGACTCCTGATGATGATCATCATCGTGTTCGACCTCTCGGAGAACATCGACTCGTTTCTCAAGCACAACGCCCCATGGCAACGGGTGGTCACCGACCATTACCTTACTTCGATACCCTATTTCACCAACCAATTCATCCACCTCTTCGTCTTCATCTCCGTCATCTTCTTCACCTCCAAGATGGCCATCCATTCCGAAGTGGTGGCAGTGCTCAGTAGCGGCGTCAGTTTCTGGCGTTTTCTGCTCCCCTATATCGAAGGGGCACTGCTGCTCACCTTGATGTCGCTCTATCTGGGCAACTTCCTTGTTCCCAACCTCAACGAGGTGCGCCGTAAGTTCAAGGACGAATACATCGAACATCTCACCAAGAGCGCAGGACGTAACATCCATCTGCAAACCGACAAGGATGAATTCGCCTACGTAGAACTCTACAATGTGGGTCGCAACCTGGGCTATTGGTTCTCCCTGGAGCGATACAACGGCACTGAGTTGACCTATAAACTGACCGCTGATGTAATTGTACATGACACCGTCGAAGAGCATAAGTGTTTCCTCACCTACGTCACCGAACGCTATATCGACAATGACCGTGAGTATATCGTGAACCATTCACGCATCGATACGGCCTTCATGAATCTCAGCTCCACCGATTTTTATAACATGAAAGAGGATTTCGAGGAGATGAACTTCTTCGAATTGCGTGACCACATTAGGGTGATGAGGCAGCGTGGCACCGAGGGCATCCGCCTATACGAGGTGGAGATGCACCAGCGCATGGCCCAGCCTGTCGCTGTCCTCATCCTCACACTTATTGGCGCCGCCTTCTCAAGCAAGAAAATCAAAGGCGGCATGGGTATGCACCTCGGTTTCGGCATCGCCATCGCCTTCACCTACGTGCTGCTTACCCAAATAGGGAAGGCCTTTGGCGTCAACGGCGTCATGGCTCCCGTCCTCGCCGCCTGGATTCCCAATGTGATTTTTTTCTTCATCGCAGTTTATTCCCTGGCCAAAGCGCCCAAGTGAAATAATTCAGCCTTCCGCCTTCCTCGTTTCAAATTATTTATTATCTTCGCAGTTTGAAACAATATTATCGCCATGCATATCGCTATCGCCGGAAACATCGGAGCGGGTAAGACTACCTTGACCCGCTTGTTGGCCAAGCACTTCGGATGGACTCCCCATTACGAAGAAGTTGACCACAACCCCTACCTCGCCAGCTACTACGAGGACATGCAACGCTGGTCGTTCAATATCCAGATATTCTTCCTCAACAGCCGCTTCCGCCAGGTCATCGACATCCGCAACAGCGGCAAGGACGTCATCCAGGACCGCACCATATATGAGGATGCCATGATCTTCGCGCCCAACCTGCATCAGATGGGCCTCATGGATACACGCGATTTCGAGAACTACAAGTCGCTCTTCGAACTGATGACGAAGTTCCTGCAACCGCCCGACTTGCTGATCTACCTCCGTGCCTCAGTGCCTACCCTGATTCGTCAGATTGCCAAGCGCAACCGCGACTATGAACAGAGCATCCGCCTCGACTACCTCAGCAACCTCAACGACCGCTACGAGGAATGGATCAGCGGCTATGACAACGGCAAGCTGCTCATCATCGACATGGATAACCTCGATGTGGAGAAACCCGAGGACCTGAGCGGCATCATTGAGAAGATCGAAGCTTCGCTGAACGGACTGTTCTGATGAAAGTGGCAGGCATCATACCGGCACGTTACGGATCCACCCGCTTTCCTGGAAAGCCCCTGGCGATGATAGGAGGGAAGACGATGATCCAAAGGACCTGTGAACAGGCCCTGAAATCCTCGTTGGATGCCGTGGTGGTCGCCACCGATGATGCCCGCATCTACGACGAAGTGCAACGTTTCGGGGGACGTGTCGTGATGACTCGTGCCGACCATCGCAGCGGCACCGACCGCTGCCGTGAAGCCCTCGACCTCATGGGCGGTGACTTCGACGCTGTGGTCAACATTCAAGGCGATGAGCCTTTCATCGACCCACGGCAGATCGACCAACTGGCAGACCTCATCCGCCAACCTGGCGTGCAACTCGCCACCTTGGCCCGAAAGATAAACGACCCTGCCCGCGTGACCGACCCCAATACCGTGAAGGTAGTGTTTGGTAACCATGGCAATGCGTTGTATTTCAGTAGATTCCCTATTCCTTACCTCAGAGGAAACGTTGAAGCTGACCATTATCAACATATCGGCATATACGCTTATCGCGCCGACACCCTTCGGGTCGTCGCCAACCTGCCAGCCGGCCGGCTCGAACAAGCCGAATCGCTCGAACAACTCCGCTGGCTTGAAAACGGATTGACCATCCAAGTCGCCATCACCGACATCGCTTCCAGCTATAGCATCGATACCCCTGACGACCTGCTTCACCTGCCCAAAGAACTCTTGCAATGAATGTCATTCAAGCCATAGCAGCCCTTCTTTACGACCATGATACCGTGGTCGTGCCGGCTTTGGGTGCCTTCGTGCGTACCGACGAGAGTGCACAAGTCAACGTCATCACCAACGAGTTCCAAAAGCCTTCCTCGACGCTGAGTTTCGATCCAGCCCAACATGAGGAGAATCCCCTGCTGATGGACTACCTGATGCTCCATGCCGAACTGTCCGACGAGGACGCACGGCAGGAGATCGCCGCCTTTGTGGCTGACTGCTATACCAAACTCCGTGAAGGCGAGACCGTAGTCCTTGACGGCATCGGCACCCTATGCTTCAATAGCCTCCAAGAGCCTGTGTTCACCCCAGACCCCACGGCCGACTTCAACGCCGACGCCTTCGGCCTGGAAGACCTCGAAGTCCAGCCTGTGTTTATGGTGAAAGACACCGAACCTGTGAAACCTGTGGAAGAACCCGAGGCTTTGGAACCCGAAATTTTGGAACCCGAAACCACGAAACCTGTCAGCCAGAATCCTATCGAGAAGCCTGACCAGGACGAGCCTCGGCGCCACACCTGGTGGATCTGGCTGCTCTTCCTTCTGCTGCTTGCCGGTCTGGCCCTTTGGTACTTCTACCTCCGCCCCGTCGGGCCAAAGCCTGAACCGGTGTCACCCACTCCTATCGACACATTGACAGTGGTGGATACGCTGTCCCCGGTGGATACGCTGACTGTCCCGATCGACACCATCGCAGTGGTCGACACACTCACCTCAACCGACACTACGACTGCCATTGAAGTGGTGAAACCTCTCCCTGAATCGAAAGCCTTCATCGTGGGCGGCTGCTTCAGTATCGAGGAAAATGCATTGAAAATGGCCAAAGAGGCCTTGGAACAAGGCTGCCAAGATGCCTTCGTAATGAAACGCGGTGCGATGTATTACGTCTGCTATGGACAATATACCAGCACCTCCAACGCCAAAGCCGCCTTGCCGGAGATACTTGAAAAATATAATCGGAAAGCCTGGATTCTTTTTTAAAGCCTAAGCCATGAGCAAGAAGAACAAACTTCAGAAATTCGAGGAGAACAAAACATTCGCCAACCTGTTCGAATATTCCTACGAACGTATCATGGCAGAGGGCTTCCCGCTGCAAGGGAAGTGGAATTCCGATTTCTTCCACAACGACCATCCCATCGTGCTGGAGCTTGGCTGCGGCAAAGGTGAGTATACCGTGGGACTGGCCCGGGTGCATCGCGACGTCAATTACATCGGCGTCGACATCAAAGGTGCCCGCATGTGGCGGGGGTTGACGCAGGCACGCGATGAAGCCCTGAACAACGTGGCCTTCATCCGTGCCCGCATCGACCAAATCGAACATTTCTTCGGCCCCGGCGAAGTGAGCGAGATATGGGTCACCTTTCCCGACCCCCATCCCGGCGAGGGCGAACGTAACGCACGCCACCGCCTCACCTCTCAGGAATTCCTCAGCCGCTACCGCAAGATCACCGGTCCCGACGGCATCCTCAACCTCAAGACCGACAGCCCCATCATGTACGAATTCACCCTCCATGAGGTGATCGAGAAACAGGGACTGCAGCTGCTCTACGCTACCGACGACCTCTATGCCAACACCGACAACCTCGAAGTCAAGAACATCAGGACTTTCTATGAGCAGATGTGGCTCGACCAAGGACTGACCATCAAATACCTGAAATTCAAAATCCAATGATATGTATACAGAAGATAAGCAATTTTATATTGCACATTGCGACAATGGTCCTTTATATTTAGTTGGCAAGATGGCCAACCGTCATGGTTTGATCGCCGGTGCCACCGGTACCGGTAAGACCGTCACCCTGCAAGTCCTGGCCGAGAGTTTTAGCCAAGCCGGCGTGCCTTGCTTCATGGCAGACATGAAAGGCGACCTCAGCGGCATCAGCCAGGCTGGAAAGATGTCGGGGTTCATCGAGAAACGCCTCCCGGAATTCTTCCCTGCTGAACCTGTCGAAGGTGAAGAGAACGCTTCAAATACCACATTCAACGCCGAACTCTTCCACGGTTGTCCCACGAGGTTCTTCGACGTGTTCGGCGAACAAGGACATCCCCTGCGTGCCACCATCTCCGACATGGGGCCCCAACTGCTGGCCCGACTGCTGGCCCTCAACGAGACCCAGACGGGTATCCTCAACATCGTGTTCAAGATTGCCGACGACCGTGGATTGCTGCTCATCGACATGAAGGACCTGCGCCTCATGCTCGACTATGTGGCCAAGAACGCCAAGGAGTTCACCACCACTTACGGCACCATCACCTCGGTGAGCGTGGGCGCCATCCAGCGTGCCTTGCTGGCCCTCGAGGCCGAAGGCGCCGACCAGTTCTTCGGTGAGCCTGCCTTCAACGTTTACGACTTTCTGCAGACTGAAGGTGGATTGGGCGTGATGAATGTGCTTGCCGCCGACAAGCTGATGCTCAACCCCAAGCTCTATAGCACCTTCCTGCTCTGGCTTCTGAGCGAGCTCTATACCCAGCTGCCCGAAGTGGGCGACCTGGAACTGCCCAAACTGATCTTCTTCTTCGATGAAGCCCACATGCTGTTCAAGGACACCTCCAAGGCCCTGGTCGACAAGATCGAACAGGTGATCCGCCTGGTGCGCTCAAAGGGCGTAGGCGTGTACTTCGTCACCCAGAGCCCCGACGACGTGCCTGAGGCCATCGCCGGCCAGCTCGGCAACCGTGTCCTCCACGGGCTCAGAGCCTATACCCCCAAGGAACAGAAGACCGTGCGTGCCGCTGCCCAGACCTTCCGCGCCAACCCCAAGTTCAACACCGAAAACGCCATCCTCGAACTGGGTACCGGCGAAGCCCTGGTGTCGTTCCTCGACGAGAAAGGCGCTCCCTGCATCGTGGAACGCGCCAAGATATTGTTCCCCTTGAGCCAGATAGGAGCCATCACCGACGAACAACGGCAACAAATCATCCGCTCCTCTCGTCTCTACGGCACCTACGACAAGAGCTTCGACCGCGAGAGCGCCTACGAGGTGCTGGTGGCAGAACAGCAACAGGCTGAGAAACGCGCCCAGAAAGAGGCTGAAGAGGAAGCCAAACGCAAAGAGAAGGAAGCCAAGGAGAAAGAAAAAGCCAAATCGTCCAAATCATCCAAGTCAACCAAGAAATCCGCTACCCGCAAAGCCGCCGAGAAAGCGATCAATACCACCGCCACCACCTTCGGTCGCCAGCTGGGTAAATCGATTTTCCGGTCTATCCTTGGAGGTATCTTTAAATAACGGGTTTAATCATTGGCTGTCCCCGTCAACATCGGGACGAACTTGAAACTGCCGAACTCCTCCCTGGCCAAAGATCCGTCGGATTGTTTGGTGATCTTAACCATGGTCTGTCCTCCCTTGCCATCGTCCATGGGAATGACCATGATGCCTCCTGCTTTCAGCTGTTCGACGAGCTTCGGCGGGATGAAAGGCGCACCGGCCGTGATGATGATGCGGTCGAAAGGTTTCCAGTTGGGCAACCCCTCGTACCCGTCACCGAGGAAGGTCTTCACACGGTAAGGCAGCTGCTCCAGGATTTCCTTGGTGCGGAAGTAAAGGTTGCGCTGCCGTTCAATACTGAACACCTTCGCGCCCATGGCGGCCAACACACAGGCCTGGTAGCCCGATCCTGTTCCTACCTCCAGCACCTTCTTGCCCGACTCCACCGACAAAAGGCTGGTCTGCAATGCCACCGTAGAGGGTTGCGAGATGGTCTGTCCCGACCCGATGGAGAAGGGCTGATCGCTGTATGCGTATTCCACAAACGAAGAGTCGAGGAAGATGTGCCGAGGTACCTCGTTGATAGCGGCAAGCACACGCTCGTCGGTGAAGCCGTCGGCACGCAGCTGGTTCACCATCTGCTGCCTCAAACCCTTGTGCCGGTAGTTGTCTTCTGCTAGTTTCATTTTGTAGTGCAAAGTTACGCTTTTTACCGACAATTTTCCTATTTTTGCCCAAATTTACCATTATGCTGAAAATAGGAGTGTTAGGTGCCGGACATCTCGGCAAGATCCATATCAAATGTATCAAACAGGCCGCCTGTTATGAGCTAAAGGGCTTTTATGACCCCGATCCCGCCACGGCCAAGGTGGTGGAAGAAGAGCTGGGTGTCCATTGCTACGACTCGATCGACGACCTTATCAAAGCTGTCGAGGTGGTCGACATCGTGACGCCTACCGTGCAGCACTTTAGCTGTGCTTCCAAGGCGCTGGGAATGCGCCGTCACGTCTTCATCGAGAAGCCCATCGTGGCCACCCCCGATGAGGCCCGGCAGCTCATCAAATTGGCCGACGAGGCTGGCGTGAAGGTCCAGGTGGGTCACGTGGAACGTTTCAACCCCGCTTTCATCGCCGCCGAGCCCTTCATCAAAGCCCCCAAGTTCATCGAGGCCCATCGCCTGGCCCTGTTCAACCCACGTGGCACCGACGTACCCGTGGTGCTCGACCTCATGGTGCATGACCTCGACATCCTCTTCACCATCGTCGACTCACCCGTCAAGAGCGTCAGCGCCTGCGGCGTCGCCATCGTCAGCCCCACACCCGACATCACCAACGCCCGCATCGAGTTCGAGAACGGCACCGTGGCCAACATCACCGCCAGCCGCATCTCGCTCAAAAACATGCGTAAGACCCGCATCTTCCAAAACGACGCCTATATCACCGTCGACTTCCTCGAGAAGAAGACCGAGATCACCCGTATCCACGACCATGAGGTGAGCGGATACCCCTATTCGTTGACCCTCGACCTCGCCGATGGACAGACCCGACAGATCACCCTCGAAAAACCTGAGATTCACCCCATCAACGCCATTCAGACTGAGTTGGAGAGCTTCCACGACAGCATCATCCACAACACCACCCCCGTGGTCAGTATCCACGACGGAGTTCGGGTGCTCAACCTCGCCTACGATATTCTTAAGGTGTCACACAATATTTCTCGACCCTGAACGTTGAATATGAAAACGTTTTCTATGAGCAGAAAATTTACCTTTTTCACCTTCTTTTCTCTCCTTTTTCTCTCCGCAGGCCTCTCCTCGTGCATGAAATTCGAGGGAGAACAAACCGTTCCGGCCTACATTAGGATTGATACCATTGGCTTGGTTTGCGACTACTATACCTATGGCGCCAACACCAATGCCTTCATCGACGCCTGGGTGTATGTCGACGACGACGTGAAAGGCTGTTTTGAACTGCCTGCCACCATCCCGATTCTCAAACAAGGTCCCCACAAGGTGGCTGTCTATGCCGGCATTGCCGTCAATGGTATCAAGGACTCAAGAGCCGACTACCCCTTCACCGCGCCAGCCATCTTCAACAGCGTCAACCTGGTGCCCGATAGCATCGTCACCCTTACCCCTATGGTCACCTATTGGCCTAACGGCGACAACCTTCACGTGCGCTGGGTCGAGGATTTCGACAGCGGTACCGTCACCATGGAGACCACCTCGCAAAGCGATGTGCCCTACATCCGGGCCTCGGGACCCCTGGCATGGCATGATCCTGAAGGAGTGTACTCCACCTATTCGGCTAAGTTTGTTTTGAATTCCGATACCGCACAGTTTTGTTTCGCCACCAGCGAGGCGTTCACCGACCTCCCCACCCAAGGCTCAGCCTGCATGCTCGAGATGGACTACAAATGCTCCGATACCTGCACTGTGGGCATCTTTTATCGAATCGACTACACTGTTACCCAAGAGGCTCTCGTGAGGCTAAAACCTACAGGAACCCCCGGCGTGGAACCCGTGGAATGGAAAAAGATCTATATCAATCTCGGACCCTATTTTGTGGACTATGAGGATTCCGATTACTTCAAAGTCTATCTGTCATCGTGGTTCAATCGCAACGACGGTCCCCAATACTTCTATTTCGACAACCTGAAGATCATTTACCTCGACCGATGAAAAAGAAACGCATCCTGCCTTACGTGTATGGCCTGGTCGACTGGATCCTCTCAGCCATTGCCTGGACCCTCTTCTACTACTTCCGCAAGACCTACGAAGTAGTCGACGCTAACCTATGGCAGCGTTTCGGCATCGCCTTCCACGACCCCAGTTTCTGGCTGGCCGTAGCGGTCATCCCCGTTTGCTGGGTGGTGTTCTACGGCATCACCGGTGCCTACATGAGCGTCTACTCCAAGTCAAGGCTGAAAGAGTTCTCACAAACCTTTTTCATCACCCTGTTGGGTGTCACAGTGCTGTTCTTCGTCGCCATTTTGGATGATCAGATTTTGACTTATAAGACGTATTACCAGTCGTTTATCACCCTCTTTGGATTGCAGTTCTTCCTGATATACCTTGGTAGGCTGGTCATCACGAGCATTGTGAAACACAACATCAAGACGGGAAAGATCGGGTTCAACACCCTCATTGTGGGTGGTTTCGACAATGCCGTAGCTATCTACAAGGAGATCTCAGAGCAGGCCAAACCCACAGGTCAGCGTTTCGTTGGCTATGTGAGTGTACGAGATGTGCCACAACGGCCTCTTGATGCCTATCTCGAACACTTGGGTCCCGTGAATGACATCGTCGACATCGTCAAGAAATACGACGTGGAGGAGGTAATCATCGCCATCGAGAGGTCCGAGAAGGAGTGTATGAACATTATCCTTCCGGTCATCAACCTCACCAAGGCTGAAGTGGAAATCATCCCGGTCATGCAGGACCTGGTGTTCGGCAACGTGAGGCAGTCGGCCATTTGGCGCGCGCCCTTGGTGCAGGTCAGCCCCGAGTTAATGCCCATTTGGCAACAAGTCATCAAGCGGATTTTCGACATCGTGGTGTCGCTCTTCGTGTTGGTAGTGTTCTCGCCAGTATACCTCATCACCGCCATCCTCGTCAAGGCTACCTCGCCAGGACCGGTGTTTTATGTGCAGGAACGCATCGGCAAGAACGGCAAGCCTTTCAAGATGGCCAAGTTCCGTAGCATGAGGGTCGATGCCGAGACCAACTGCACCCCGCAGCTTTCGAGTGACGACGATCCACGTATCACCAAGTTTGGCAAGTTTATGCGCAAGGTGCGTCTGGATGAGATCCCGCAGTTCTGGACCGTGCTGAAAGGCGATATGTCGATTGTGGGCTATCGTCCTGAACGTCAGTATTATATCGATCAAATCATGGAGCGTGCCCCGTATTACAACATGCTGCTTCTGGTCAAGCCAGGCATCACCAGCTGGGGCGAGGTCAAGTTCGGCTATGCCGAAAACGTGGATGAGATGATTGAGCGCTTGAAATATGACATTCTCTATATCGAGAATGTAAGTATCGGGCTAGACTTGAAGATATTGATCTATACTGTTTTGATCGTCATCCAAGGACGTGGGAAGTGATCAAATCTGTCCCCTTTCAAGAAGCGTTGCGATAATATCGATCTGTTCGTCCTCCGGATTCGTCTTGGGGTCGAACTCGGTCTTGAGGTTGTATCCCCAGAGACGTGCGAATCCCTGATAGAAGAACGCCCTGACCTTGCCTCTGAGTTCCTGGACGAGTTTATAGGAGGTGTTGCCGGTTTCGCGGTCGATAAGGCGGATGAGGATGAGGCCTTGTGAGAAGGTGAGGTTTTCGAGTTCCTCGGTATACCTTTCGGTGATTTCGTTTTCGGCTTCTTTCATCAGCCGACGGCGTTCAGCTTCACTTTCGGTGGAAGCGAGGATGGTGTCGCATTCCATTAATTTGTCTTTGGCCAGTTTGGCGTAGGGGTAAACGGTACGTACGTTGTTCACGAGGCGGCGTCCCTGGCGGGTCTCGGTGATCTCGAAGTAGCGGCTCATCAAGTCGACGTCAAGTTCGGGCAGGTTGACGATGATGAGGGTGTCTTTGCCGTCGATTTGGGCGTACACCGTGGTGCCATTGGCGAAGTCGATATATTTTTGGTCGATGGTCGGATTCTGGGCAACCTTGACGGCCCGGCCGATTCCCGAGCGGACGAGAAACTGGCTGTAACCGATGGTGGTGGCCATCACGAAGAGGAGGGAAAGGAGGGTCTTTTTCATGGCGATGTCGTTTTTTGAAGTGCCGAAAGATCCAAAAAACAATTATTGTGCCAATTTGTTGTTGCGGGAGAGTTTCTCCTCGGCGTAGGCGCGGGTGATGACCAAGGTCTTGGTATCGTGGTGGGAGGGCATCTCGAACATGGCGTCGTTGAGGATGGCTTCGACGATGGAGCGGAGGCCACGGGCGCCGAGTTTGAACTCGATGGCTTTCTCTACCATGAAGTCGAGGGCTTCCTCTTCGAAACTAAGGGCGATGCCGTCCATCTCGAAGAGCTTGGTGAACTGTTTCACCAAGGCGTTCTTGGGCTCAGTGAGGATGCGCTTGAGTGCGTCAGCGTCGAGCGGGTCGAGGTGGGTGATGATGGGCATGCGGCCCACGATCTCGGGGATGAGACCGTATTTTTTGAGATCGGCGGGGGCGACGTATTTAAGGAGGTTGCTCTTGTCAAGCACCTGGTCGCTGTTGGCCCCATAACCGATGATGTTGGTGCTCTTGCGGGCGGCGATGATGCGCTCGATGCCGTCAAAGGCGCCCCCGGCGATGAAGAGGATGTCCTTGGTGTTGATGGCGATCATCTTCTGTTCGGGATGCTTGCGCCCGCCCTCGGGTGGCACGTTGGAGACGGTGCCTTCGAGGAGTTTCAGAAGGGCTTGCTGCACGCCTTCGCCCGACACGTCACGGGTGATGCTGGGGTTGTCGCTCTTGCGCGCGATCTTGTCGATCTCGTCGATGAACACGATGCCGTGTTCGGCGGCGGCGACGTCGTAGTTGGCGGCTTGCAGCAGACGTACTAGGATGTTCTCCACGTCCTCGCCCACGTAACCCGCCTCGGTGAGCACGGTGGCATCGGCTATGGCGAAGGGCACGTTGAGCATACGGGCGATGGTGCGGGCTAGCAAGGTCTTGCCCGTGCCGGTCTCGCCGACGAGTATCATGTTCGATTTCTCGATCTCCACCTCGTCGGCGAGCACCTGCTGGCTGATGCGTTTGTAATGGTTGTAGACGGCCACCGCCAAGGTGCGTTTGGCTTCGTCCTGGCCGATGACGTATTGGTCAAGAAAATCTTTGATCTCCTGGGGCTTCTTCAGCTCAAGGGCAGGGGCTTCACCTTTCTTGCCGTTTTTCTTCTGCGGGTCTTGCAGGCCGAGCTCGTCTTTGATGATGAGATAGGCTTGTTGGGCACACTGCTCGCAGATCTGGGCTTCCAAACCCTGGAGGAGCATGACAGTGTCACTCGCCGGTCGTCCGCAGAAGGAGCAATGTTGCCCCTGTTTCTTGTTGGCCATCTTATTTGTTTCTGATGAGAACTTCGTCGATCATGCCATATTCCTTGGCCTCGTCAGCGGTCATCCAGTAGTCGCGGTCGCTGTTGGCCCACACCTTGTCGTAAGGCTGGCCTGAATGCTTCGAGATGATCTCATAGAGCTCCTTCTTGAGTTTCTGGATCTCGCGAGCGGTGATCTCGATCTCGGTGGCTTGTCCCTCAACGCCGCCCATGGGCTGGTGGATCATGATTCGGGAGTGGGGCAGGGCAGAGCGCTTGCCAGGGGTACCGGCGCACATCAGCACGGCGGCCATCGAAGCGGCCATGCCGGTGCAGATGGTGGCCACGTCGGGACCGATGAACTGCATGGTGTCATAGATACCCAGTCCGGCATAGACACTGCCGCCAGGAGAGTTGAGGTAGATCTGGATGTCGCGCTTCGGGTCGGTCGACTCCAAGAAAAGCAGCTGGGCTTGGATCACATTGGCCACGTAGTCGTCGATGGCAGTGCCCAGGAAGATGATGCGGTCCATCATCAAACGGCTGAACACGTCCATCTGAGCCACATTGAGTTGACGCTCCTCGATGACGGTGGGGGAGATGTATCCTCCGCTGTTGTTGATCTTGGAAATGTACTGCTCCAGTCCTAAGGTATTGATACCCAGATGCTTGGTGGCATACTTCTGAAATTCGTTCATCATAGTGTTTTTTAGAGTTTATTGTTTCTTGCTTCTGGTGCGCTTCTTGGGCTCTTTCTTCTCCGACTTGCTGGCGTTTTCGAGATCTTTGATGAATTCGTCGTAGGTCTGGTCGGTATAGTTGATCTTGAGCTTGGTCTTGAGGAAGTTGGTCATCTTCACGTCGGCCATCTGGTTCTTGACGTTGCTGAACTGCTCTTCGTTCTTGAGGTAGCTGTCAACAATCTTGTCGAGGCGGGCCTTCATGTCGTCATCGGCAGTGTTGTAGTCCATGCCGGGGAAGATCTGGCTGATGAGGAAGGCGCGGACTTCAGCGTCGGTGATGGCGAGTTCCATGTTGTCCTTCACGATGCTATCCTCGATGAGCTGCCAGCGGAGACCTTTGCTGTAGTTCTCCTGGTAGTTCTTCTCGATGTCCTCGAGGCTGAGCTTGCCTTGGTTGTTCTCATAGATCCAACGTTTCAGGAAGGCGTCGGGCAGGTTGAAGGGGGTGTTGTCGACGAGGGCGTCGATCATCTTGGTAAAGAGGATACGGTCGGTCTCGTTGGCATACTGTTTCTCCATCTCTTCCTTGACGGCGGCGCGGAAGGCGTCGTTGTCGGCGAGTTCGCGGTCGGGGAAGATCTTCTTGAAGAAGTCGGCGTTGAGTTCGGCCTTCTCCTCGTGGCGGATGTCGTCGATGATGATGTTGTAGTCGCTGTCGGCAGGAGCGTCCTTACCGAGGAGGTTGGCGGCTTTCTCGTTGGAGCCGAGGACCACGGAGAGGTTGACGATGAACTCGGAACCGGTGGTCTTGCCGACGAATTTCTTCTTATGGGTCTTGGTCTTGACGTCCTTGAGGTTGAGCAGCACATAGTCCTTCTTGAAGCCGTCTTCAAGTTCCTTGCCGTCTTCGGCTTCACGCACCTTGAGTTCGAGGATGTCGTTCTCGCCTACGGTCTCGGGGTGGGTGACTTCGGGGTTGCGCTCGAGGAGTTCCTCGACGGTCTTGTCGATGGCGGCATCGTCGGCCACGACATGGGCGAAGTCGATGGAAGCTTTGCTGTAATCCACCTTGATCTCAGGTCTCAGTGCAGCCTCGAAGAAGAAGTCGATGGCATCCTGGTTCTCGAAGTCGACAGGGGTCTGATGCTCGGGGTCGCTGAGCGGATAGCCGATGAGGTCGAGCTTGTTCTCAAGGATGTAGTTGTTGAGGGTCTCGGAGACGAGGCTGTTGAGCACCTCGACGGTGGCCTGGCCGCCGTACATCTTCTTGATCATGCCGAAGGGCACCATGCCGGGACGGAAGCCCGGGATCTGGGCGCGCTGTTTGATTTTGTTGAGTTCTTTCTTAACCTGAGGCTCGTAGTCGTCTTTCACGACGTTGATCTGGATGGAGATCAGCTGTTCTCCCTTTTGAGTTTGTGTTGTGTTCATTCTTTACGATTTGTATTGCTTGTTGGTGCGGATGAAGGGACTCGAACCCTTACTTCTTTCAAAACCAGATCCTAAGTCTGGCGCGTCTACCAATTCCGCCACACCCGCATTTGGGCCGCAAAGATACAAAAAAACCACAAGCGAGTGTAGCCTGAGGATAAAAAAAGAACGGGAAAATTCCCGTTCTTTTTCGCTGAGGGTGGAATGTGGGATTCGAACCCACGACCCACGGAACCACAATCCGGTACTCTAACCAGCTGAGCTAAATCCACCATCTGATTGCGGGTGCAACGCAAGTGGTTTTTTCAAAAAAAATCTAACTTTGCAGCATGAATGGCAAAAACAGAGCACAGTCACCGAGTGCCTTGGCATGGCAGCGGTTTCGCAAGAACCGTCTGGGCATGGCCGCCTTGGGCCTCATCCTCGTGGAGGCACTGCTGGCCCTGTTTGCCTATTACATCATCCCCGACCCGACGCCCCATGCCAACCGGCAACTCCTGGAGCTGAGCACCCGTAAGCCGGGCTTCGAGGTCGACATGCTGGTCATGCCCAAGGAGGTCCCTCCCGAGCCAGTGGGTTTCTTCGAGCGACTGATCCATGGACGGCCCGACGACTGCACCTATCTGCCTTTCGACAGCATCCAGGTTTTTGAGGATCACACCTTGGTGTATCTGTTCAACCCTGAGCATAGCGGCAGCGTGCGTGTGCAGGAGATTCCCAACAGCGAGATCGCGGGCGTCAAGCATCAGAAGTTCCTGTTAGGCACTGACCAGTTCGGACGCGACTTCCTGAGCCGCCTCGTGCTGGGAAGCCGAATCAGCCTCATCGTCGGGTTCATCGCCGTGGCCCTCAGCCTAGCTATAGGTATCTTCATCGGCAGTCTCGGCGGATTCTTCCGAGGCAAGGTCGACGACTTCATGGTGTGGCTCATCAACGTGGTGTGGTCTATCCCCACGCTGCTCCTCGTCATCGCCATCACCTTCGCCTTGGGCAAAGGCATCGGACAGGTGTTCATCGCAGTGGGTCTGACCATGTGGGTCGAGGTGGCCCGCATCGTCCGCGGACAGATCTTCTCGGTGCGTGAAATGACCTATGTAGAAGCAGGTAAAGCTCTAGGTTTCAAAGATATAAGAGTCATTTTAAGGCATATCCTGCCCAATATCCTGAATCCTATCATTGTGGTGTCGGCCTCCAACTTTGCCTCCGCCATCCTCCTTGAGGCTGGGTTGAGCTTTCTCGGCATCGGCGTGCAGCCTCCCATGCCTTCGTGGGGCAGCATGATCAAGGAAAACTACGCGTTCATCATTCTGGATGCCGCCTATCTGGCCATCCTTCCCGGTATCGCCATCATGTTGCTTGTGCTGGCCTTCATGCTGGTGGGCAACGCTTTGAGGACTGCACTTGACAATAAGGCATAAAGGTTGTGGCATTCAAAATAAAAAAGGCTGACCGTGAAGGCCAGCCTTTTTGTTACCATTCCAAACACATGGATTATTCGCCCAGCTTGATGCGGTAGAAAGCCTTCACAGTGGCTTCCTTGTCGGCATCCTGGATGTACTGACCGACGGTCTTGGGATCGGCCACCAGGGAGACCTGGTTGAGCAGGCAGTTCTCTTTGAAGAACTTGCCCAGACGACCCTTGGCGATGTTCTGGATCATGGCGTCGTTGAGTTTCACGGTACCGGGAACGGTAGCCTTGATCTCACGGGCCTGGGCACCCTGTTCGGCGGTGATGTAACCCTTGGTGATGTTGGAGTCGATGTGATCATCGCTGTCCACATGGTTGGGGTTGATACCGACTTTACGGAGGGCCTTCTCGACTTCCTTGCCGATGAGTTCGTCCTTGGTCTTGTCGACGGCGACGGCCAGCTCACGGTCTTTCACCTCTTGAGCGATGGAGTCTTCGCTGACAGCCAGGGGGTTCATGGCGGCGACGTGCATGGCCACTTCGTGGCTGACCTCGTCGATGCCGTTGAAGGTCTTGTTCATCTCAACGATGGTGGCGAGGCGGTTGCCCGGGTGGTTGTAGTTGGTCACATAGACGCCTTCGAGGACTTTGAATCCGCCGAGTTCGGTCTTTTCGCCGGTGACGGCGCTCTGGTTGGCGACGAGGGCCTCAACGGTCTGACCGTCGATGACCATGGCCTTCAGGGTCTCGATGTCCTTCACACGGTTGGCGACGGCTTTGTCGAGCACGTCCTTCGTGAATTTCACGAAGTCGGCGTTGTTGGCGACGAAGTCGGTCTCGCAGTTCACCATGATGATGGCGGCGTAGGTGTGATCGTCAGTGCACTTGGAAAGCACGCAGCCTTCGCTGGCGTTACGGTCGGCGCGCTTGGCGGCTTTGGCCATGCCCTTCTTGCGAAGGATGTCAATAGCGGCCTGGATGTCGCCGTCGGTTTCCACGAGGGCTTTCTTGCAGTCCATCATGCCGGCGCCGGTCATTTGTCTCAGTTCGTTGACTTGAGAAGCGGTAATATTCATGGTTGTTATAGTTCTAAAAGGTTAGTTTTTCGATACGGGTTTGCGCGGGCGGCGAGTGCGGGGCTTGCGCTCTTCCTTTTCCTCGTCTTCAGTCTCGACGGCGGCGACTTCCTCGTCGGTCTCCTCGGGCTCCTCAATGTTGTTTTCCTTGTTGAGTTTGCGCTCGTTGAGGCCTTCTTCGATGGCGTCAACCATCTTGCCTACGATGAGGGCGATTGACTTGCTGGCATCGTCGTTGGCCGGGATGGGGAAGTCAACCATATTGGGGTTGGTGTTGGTGTCGACGATGGCGAAGACCGGGATGTTGAGCTTGCGGGCTTCGGCAACGGCGATGTGCTCCTTCATGATGTCGACCACAAACACGGCTGAAGGCAGACGGCTCAGGTCGCTGATGGAACCGAGGTTCTTCTCGAGTTTCTCGCGTTCACGCTGGATCTGGAGTTTCTCACGCTTTGAAAGGCTCTTGTAAGCATCGCTCACCATCATCTTGTCGATGTTGGCCATCTTACGCACGGCCTTGCGGATGGTGGCGAAGTTGGTCAGCATACCACCGGGCCAACGCTCGGTCACGTAAGGCATGTTGACTTTATTGACGAGTTCAGCAACAACGTCTTTGGCTTGTTTCTTGGTGGCGACGAAGAGGATCTTCTTGCCCGACTTGGCGAGCTGGTTGATGGCGCTTGCGGCTTCGTCGACCTTGGCCTGGGTCTTGTACAGGTCAATGATGTGGATGCCATTGCGCTCCATAAAGATGTACGGAGCCATGGCGGGATTCCACTTTCTCTTGAGATGCCCGAAGTGACAACCGGCATCCAGTAATTCTTCAAAAGTTACTTGTGTCATGAGTTTTCTTTTTAATGTTTACATTCACTTAATACAATTGTAGAGTAGTCTTCTTGGTGAAAAATCTCCACAATTTGGATACTAAACAAAATCGCTCGGCTGAGAATAGCTTAACGTTTGCTGAATTGGAACTTCTTACGGGCACCTGGCTGACCGGGTTTCTTACGCTCGACCATACGTGGGTCGCGGCGCATCAAACCTTTGGCTTTCAGGGTAGGACGATACTCGGGATCGATCTCGCAGAGCGCACGGCTGATGGCGAGGCGAAGGGCCTCGGCCTGGCCGTTGATGCCACCACCGTCGAGGTTGACCTTGATGTCGAACTTGCCGAGGTTGTCGGTAAGCATCAGAGGCTGCTCAACCACATAGTGGAGGATGCTCGTCGGGAAGTACTCCTTGTAGTCGCGCTTGTTCACCGTAATGTTGCCGTTACCGACCTTCATGTAAATGCGGGCCACGGCAGTC
>CAJOIH010000024.1 GCA_905234455.1 uncultured Bacteroidales bacterium
ACCCAGCAGTGGTTCATGATGGAACGGTCTTCCTTCTCGGCGGTGCCGACGAACATGCTGTTGCGGTCGATCTCTTCGTAGAGCATTTGTGACTTCTTGGTGTTGATTTTGTTCATGGCCTCGACGCCACCGATGGTGTCCTTCAGCCACACGAGGGTTTCGTGCATCATGAAGATGGGCAGTACGGGCGGGGTGTTGAACATGCTGATGTTCTTGGCTTCTTCAGCAGCGTGGGTGCGGAAGTCGACCATGGTCGGCAGCGGGTTCATATAGGCGCGGTCGCCGATGTTGCCGAGGATGCTCTTCTTCACGATGACGAAGGTCACGCCGGCAGGACCGACGTTCTTCTGGGCACCACCGTAGATGAGGCCGTATTTCTTCACGTCGACGGGACGGCTCATGATGTCGGAGCTCATGTCGGCAACCAGCATGATGGGGCAGTCCATGTCGTACTTGATCTCAGTACCGTAGATGGTGTTGTTGGTAGTGATGTGGAAATAGTCGGCATCCAGCGGGATGGTGTAGCCCTTCGGGATGTAGGTGTAGGTCTTCTCTTCGGAAGAGGCGACGATGTCGACCTTACCGAACAGCTTGGCTTCCTTGGCAGCCTTCTTGGCCCAGACACCGGTCTGGAGGTAGGCAGCCTTGGTCTTCAGCAAGTTGGCGGGCACAGTGAAGAACTGTGTGCTTGCACCACCACCAAGGAAGAGGATTTCGTACTCCTCAGGGATGTTGAGGAGGTCACGCCACAGCTGGCGGGTCTCAGCCATGATGCGCTCCCAACCCGGGGTGCGGTGTGAGATCTCGGCAATGCCGATGCCAGTGTTGTCAAAATCATAGAGAGCCTTCACGGTGCTTTCGATAGCCTGCTTGGGCAGTACGCAGGGACCTGCGTTGAAGTTAAAAGCTTGTTTCATTTGCTTGTTGTTATTTAAAGTTGTTTGTGTTTTTCAAAAAGTGCTGCAAAGGTACAACTTAAAGTTCGGGAAAACAACCTAATTTAAAAATAAAATCGCCTTTGAAAAAAATATTTCCATTTCCATTGCCAGTTCAAAAAAAAGTTGTACTTTTGCACGCTCAAAATAAACGGAAAGAAACTAACAAGGAAAATAAAGCGATGAAAAAAGACATTCACCCCAAGAACTATCGTCTGGTTGTGTTTAAAGACATGTCGAACGAACAGATGTTCATGTCACGCTCGACCATTGCCACCAAGGACACCATCGTCTGGGAAGACGGTCAGGAGTATCCCTTGGTGAAACTCGAAATCTCCAGCACTTCTCACCCCTTCTATACTGGCAAGATGAAACTCGTCGACAGCGCCGGTCGCGTTGATAAGTTCAACAGCAAGTACAAGAAGTTCTTCGAAAAGAAGGAAACCAAGTAAATTGAAGATCACTGACGACGATTTTTTGATGAGCGACATGGTGGACTCGGGCAACTCCGAATTCATTCCTGTCCTGACCATCGACGACATACACCTCAGTCACGACGAAAAAGTGCCTGAGGTGCTTCCTATTTTACCCCTAAGGAATTCCGTGCTCTATCCCGGTGTGGTCATCCCCATCACCGTGGGACGTGACAAGTCGATGCAGCTGGTCAAGGACTGCTACAAAAAACGCAAGCCCATCGGCGTGGTGGCGCAGAAAGACGCCAACGTGGAGGAACCCGGCATCGCCGACCTCTATCCCATAGGCACGGTGGCCCAAATCCTCAAGACCTTCCAGATGCCCGACGGCAACCTGACCGTCATCATCCAAGGCAAGAGCCGCTTCGAAATCGTCGAACTGCAACAACTGGAGCCTTATTTCATCGCTTCAGTGCAGCCCTTCGAGGCCTCAGAGGAAGTGCCCCGCGACCGTAAGTTCAAGGCACTGCTCCAATCCGTGAAGGAACTGGCCGTACAAGTCGTCGGCCGAAACCAACGCCTCCCCGAAGAGGCCGGATTCGCCATCAAGAACATCGACGACCCGGTGTTCCTGCTCAACTTCGTGGCCAGCAACGTGGATGCCGACCTGCCTACCAAACAGCTGCTGCTCGAATGCACCAACGTCGTCGACATGGCCAACAACNNNNCCTCACCAACGCCCAACAGATGATCGAGCTGAAACAGCAGATCCAAAGCAAGGTCAAGACCGACCTCGACAAGCAACAGCGCGAGTTCCTGCTCAACCAACAACTGCGCACCATCCAGGAAGAACTGGGAGGCTCGCCCAATGAGCACGACATCAAGGAACTCCAGGAAAAAGCCGCTAAGAAGAAATGGTCCAAAGAAGTCCAGGAGGTGTTCGACCGTGAACTCAAGAAACTGGAACGCACCAATCCCCAAGCGGCTGAATACGGCATCCAGCTCAACTACCTGCAATACCTCGTCGACCTGCCTTGGATGGACTACACCAAGGACAACTTCGACCTGAAACGCGCCCAGAAGATCCTCGACGCCGACCACTTCGGCCTCGACAAGGTGAAGGAACGCATCATCGAACATCTGGCCGTGCTGAAACTCAAAAACGACATGAAGGCGCCCATCCTCTGTCTGGTGGGTCCCCCTGGCGTGGGTAAGACCTCGCTGGGCAAGTCGATCGCCCGCGCCTTGAACCGCAAATACGTCAGGATGTCGCTCGGCGGCGTCCGTGACGAGTCGGAGCTCCGCGGCCATCGCAAGACCTACATCGGCGCCATGCCGGGCCGTATCATCCAAAACCTCCGCAAGGTGAAGTCGGGCAACCCCGTCTTCGTGCTCGACGAGATCGACAAGGTGAGCGGAAACAACATCAGCGGCGACCCGCAGGCCGCCCTGCTCGAGATCCTCGACCCGGAACAGAACTCCACCTTCTACGACAACTTCATGGAGCTGGACTACGACCTCTCCAAGATCCTCTTCATCGCCACCGCCAACACCCTGTCGACTATCCATCCCGCCCTCCGCGACCGTATGGAGATTATCGACATCAACGGCTACCTGCGCGAGGAGAAATACGAAATCGCCAAACGTCACCTCATCCCCAAGCAACTCAAGGAACATGGCATGACAGCGCAACAGATCGCCTTCCCCAAGGACATCGTGATGCAGATCATCGACGACTACACCCGGGAGGCCGGCGTGCGTAACCTGGAACGCCGCATCGCCGACGTGATGCGTGCCCGCGCCAAGGACGTGGTGATGGAGCAATCCGACGAACGCAAGGTGACCGTCGACGAACTCCGCAAAGTGCTGGGCGTGCCCATGCACCACGACGAGGACGAAGTGCGGCACTCCATGCCTGGCGTGGCCACGGGACTGGCCTGGACCTCGGTGGGAGGGGAGATACTCTCCATCGAAGTCAGCCTCAGCCGCGGCGGTGGACACCTGTCGCTTACCGGCAACCTCGGCGACGTGATGAAGGAGTCGGCCACCATCGCCTATGAGTTCATCAAGGCCCACAGCTCGCTGCTGGAGATCAACCCTGAGGTGTTCGACGCCTGGAACGTTCATGTGCATATTCCCGAAGGCGCCACGCCTAAGGACGGTCCCTCGGCAGGCATCACCATGCTGGCGGCCCTGACCTCGGCCTTCACGCAGCGCAAGGTGAAGAGCCAGCTGGCCATGACAGGCGAGATCACCCTGCGTGGCCGTGTGCTGCCTGTGGGCGGTGTCAAGGAGAAGATGCTCGCCGCCAAACGCAACGGCGTCACCGACATCGTGCTGTCAATCGACAACGAACGCGATATCAAGGACATCAAAGAGGAGTATGTCAACGGCCTCAACTTCCACTATGTGAAGAACATGCTGGAGGTCATCGAGCTTGCCCTGGAGAAGGAACAAGACCAGAATGACCTGGATTACAATAAATATCTTCTGAATTTGAGAACCGAAGTCATAGGGTTTAAGAATTCATGAAAAAGCTGCTAGGTTTTGCGTTTGCCTTATTGTTGCTGGCTTCATGCGGAAAGCGTGAAGACCCCAACGAAGGCCTTTCCATCTTCAAATACAATGAATCCGCCGGCATCTTGACGCTCGACCCCATCTACGCCAAGGACCTGCCCCATATCTGGGCCTGCAACCAGCTCTTCAGCAGCCTGGTGGCCTTCGACGAGGAGATGGAGGTGGTGCCTCGCGTGGCCCATTCGTGGAACATCAGCGACGATGGTACCTTATATACCTTCCATTTGCGTCGCGACGTGCGTTTTCACCGGGATGAAGCCTTGGAGGAAGGACGTTGCGTGAATGCCCACGATGTGTGCTATTCGTTCAACCGCGTCGTCGACAAAAGCCTGAATTCGCCAGGGGCTTGGATCTTCGCTCCCGTGGCGCACGACGAGAATGGGTATGCTTTTCAAGCTCTCGATGACAGCACCTTCCAAGTCAGGCTGTCGCAACCTTTTCCGCCCTTCCTCGGCATCCTCTCGATGACTTACGCCTCCATCGTCCCACCCGAAGCCGTGGCGTACTATGGCGACGCCTTCCGGAGCCATCCCGTCGGCACAGGACCTTTCCATTTCCAGTATTGGAACGAAGGCGTGAAGCTGGTGATGCGGCGCAACCCCGACTATTTCGAGGTGGACGAGGCAGGGGAGAAGCTACCTTATCTCGATGCAGTGTCCATCAGCTTCCTCATCGACAGGCAGGTGGCCTTCCTGGAGTTCGTCAAAGGCAAGTTCGACTTCATGTCGGGCATCGACGCCAGGTATAAGGATGAGCTGCTTACCTACGATGGCGAGCTCCGCAAGAAATACGAGGACAAGATCGAGCTCATCACGGGACCTTACCTCAACACGGAATACATCAGTTTTTTCATCGACCCTGCCGACAGCCTCGGTGTGGACCGTGCCAGGGCCTTGCGCCAGGCGGTGAGCCTGAGCATCGACCGCGACAAGATGCTGCGTTACCTGCGTAACGGCATCGGCATCGCCGGCATCGGTGGCATGATCCCTGCCGGACTCCCAGGCCACTGCGACAGCATCGGCTATGGCTACGACCTGAAACGTGCCCAGCGCCTGGTCAAGGATAACCGGCTCGAAGGCTATACCTTGAACCTCTCGACCACCGCTGAATATGCCGATATCGGCAAGTTTGTGCAGAGCCAGGTGGAGCAGGTGGGCTTGAAGTGCAAGATGGAGGTGATGCCCCCAGCCACCTTGCGCAGCATGAGGGCCAACGGCAGCCTGTCGTTCTTCCGTGCCTCTTGGGTGGCCGACTATCCCGATGCCGAGAACTACCTCTCCTTGTTCACGACCGGCAACTTCTCGCCTGCGGGTCCAAACTACTCGCATTATTCCAATCCCCGTTTCGACGAGCTGTACAGCCGGGCCATGTCGAGCACCGACGACGACACCCGTGAGCGGATGTACGCCGAAATGGACAGCCTGATGATGTTGGATGCACCTGTGGTGGTGCTTTTCTACGATGAGATCCTACGCTTCGTCAACCGCCGCGTCGAAGGTCTGGGTACCAATCCCACCAACCTACTGGATCTCCGGAAGGTCCGTATTAGATGAGGGCGTCAATTTGGGGTAGGATTTCCCCTGATTTTCCCTGGATGAAATAATCGCTGATGTGCTTGGTGTAAGCCGAGGGCTCCATGTTGATTTCGATGATCTTGGCCCCATGCTGTTTGGCGATGCCGGGAATCATGTTGGCCGGGCTGACCTGTCCTGAGGTGCCGATGATGATGAAGGCGTCGCAATTCTCGGCCGCGTCAATCGACCCGTAGTAAGCCTCCTGCGGGATGCCCTCGCCGAAGAAGATGAAGTCAGGCTTCAGCAAGCCTTCGCATTCAGGGCATTCGGGTGGCAGATAGGTCATCTTGATGGACTTGGCGGGAAACTTTTTGCCGCATTTGGTGCACACAAAACGCGACATGTTGCCGTGGAACTCCAACACCTTGGTATTGCCCGCCACCGTGTGCAGATCGTCGATGTTCTGCGTGATCACACAATCCAGACGGCCATCATTCTCCCACTTGGCCAGCACCTCGTGGCCGGGATTGGGCTTCACCTCGCTGTTGTTGAAATAATCATAGAACACCTTGCGGATGATGCTCCACGACTGCTGGGTGTGCCTGTAGTAATACTCGATGTCAAGCGACTCGGGATCGTACTTGTTCCAAATGCCACCTTCCCCCCGAAAAGGAGGAATGCCACTCTCCGCCGACATGCCGGCGCCGGTGAAGGCCACAATGTGCTTCGACGCTGCCAGAAGACTGGCAACTTCTTTGATGATCTCTTCCATGTTGCTCTTAATTAAATGGTTCATCCTCAAGTGGCAAATTTACATCAAATGTTTCAAAAAACCAACAAAAAAATTTTTGAACTAAATTTAAATCAATATATTTGTAGACCAAAAACTTTTATAAATGAAATATTGTATTTTTCTGATAATGATATTGTTAGCGCGGTTTCGTGATGACTTGAACCCGCCTAGCGACACCGTGCCGCCATCACCTGACTCAGTGATGGTGGCGTTCTGGAACCTGGAGAATTTCTTCGACCCTTTTGTCGACAGTACCCGGGTGTATAACGAATTCACCGAGGACGGCAGCCAGCATTGGACCACCTCGCGGTTCTACCAGAAGCGGAACAACATCTACAAGGCCATTCTGGCTTTCTCTAACCATCAAGCCATCGGCATCATGGGGGTCTGCGAGGTGGAGAACGACTTTGTGCTCAACGCCGTGTTCGGGATGACGCCCTTGAAGCGTTTCCATTACCGCTGGGTGCATTACGAGGGGCTCGACCGACGGGGCATCGACCCGGCCATCGTGTATTCCATCGACCGGTTCCAGCTGATGCACAGCGAGGCGGTGCCTTATCGGAATCCCGACGACACGACGATGGTGTCGCGCGACATCCTCTATGCCAAGTTCTTCGACTATCGCAGCGACACCCTGCATTGCTTTGTGAACCACTGGCCCTCGAAATACCGTGGGGAGTTGGAGACCGTCGAGGCTCGCAACTGCGCTGCACGCATCCTGCGTCGCAAGGTGGACTCCATCGTCGGCGTGGTGCCCGATGCCAAGATTGTCATCATGGGCGACTTCAACGACACCCCTGACGCACCTTGCCTCAGTGAGGTGCTACAGGCCCATGGCCCCTGCGATACCGTGAACGGCCACTTGCTTTGCAACCTGTTTGCCCAACCCGGAAAGCTGGGTTTCAAAGGCACCTTGAAATACCAGGACTCGTGGATGGTGTTCGACCAGATCATCGTGTCGCGCTCGCTGCTCGAGAGCGCCACGTTGCACTGCAGGCCCGAGGACGCACATATCGTCCACGACGACATGCTGCTCATCGACGACCCGACCTATCACGGGAAGAAGTTGAATCGTACTTATTTGGGCCCCAAATACCTAGGCGGATTTAGCGATCATCTTCCAGTTTTGCTCCTGCTGAGGTACTGACGCAGATATCCTTGAAATCGCAGAAGTGACAAGGCGTATCGCTGCCGGCGTCAGGCTGCACGAAATGCTGCGAAGGGTCCATCATCGAGCTCAGCACCTCGGCAAGCCAGCTCTCCATGGTGCCGACAAAATCGTTGTTCAACGCATCGTTTTCCACCTTCAGGTCGAGGCGCACCTGCCGTTGCCGCAACCCGAACAGCGAGGCGGTCACCAAGGCGGGGTCCTGGGGGTGCTCTTTCAGGTACAGATATTTGTAAATCAGCAGCTGCATGGCCTTTTCGGGGATGTCGGCCACACTGTTGACTTCCTTGGGTACCTTCACGTCGCTTTCACGGAGCAGGCCCGTCTTGTAGTCGATGATACGCACCACGCCGTCGTGCCTGTCGATGCGGTCGGCCTTGCCGGCGATGGTGCAGTCGATACCGTTGACGTTGAGGGTGGTATGCAGGGTGTGTTCCAAGGCGATGATGCTGAGGTGGTGCTGGGCGATGTCGTTCTCCTCATAGCTCAGGTAGTTCTCGAACATCTTGTCGATGCTGAGTCGGTTGAGGTAGTTGTAGCCCACGTCGGAGAGCCCTTGGGTGAACATCTGGGAGATGGCCGTATTGAGCTTGGCATTCCAGGCGTTTTTGATCTCTTTGGCGAAGAGGTCCTTGGTGAGGTCGACGCCGCAATGGTCGTGATAGAGCAGCTGCATGGTCTCGTGCACCACGCTTCCGATCACGTTGGCGGGGGTGTCCTCCTCGAGGCTGTTGTCGCGGATCTTCATCAGATAGCGGAAGCAGAAAAGCAGGGGACATTTGACGAAGGTCGAGATGGAGGTGGGGGCGAGGGCTTTGTGGAGCTCGGTGGTCTGGATCTTCTGCATCAGCGTGAGCATGAGCTCGTCGGTCTTGTGCACGACGATGCGTTCCGGCGGGTTGTTGCTGCCCATGGGTGGCGCAAACACCTCTTGATGGATGTCGATGCCGTGGTTGCGTCGTGAGAGTTCGTATTGGAGCTGCAGCAGGAAACGGCTGGGTTCGCCGCCGGCGTTGGTGGCATTGGCGTTGTAGATGAAATAGGCCTTGCGGGCCCCTTGCAGCAGACGGTAGAAGTGGTAGGCATACACGGCCTGTTTGTCGCGCTCGTCGGGCAGACCGCATTCCTTCCTGATGTTATAGGGGATAAAGCTGCTGTGCGAACTCTCGGCGGGCAACACACCCTCGTTGACCCCGACCATGTAGAAGGTGGGGAAGTCGAGGTTGCGCGCTTCGAGCAGGCCCATGAGCTGCAAGCCGTCCGTGGCACTGGTATTGAGCTTGATGCTGGTGTTCATCGAGACCAGTCGGAACAGCACCTCGAGGTCATCGATGGTGTTGGCATAGTCATGATAGCGGTTGACGATGTCGTTGAGCCGGTTGACGGTCTTGCCCGCTTCGCTCACCTGGTTGAGGAGGAAGTTCGCCGTTTCGTCAGGAAGGATGGCTTGGATCTGGTTGGCGATGAAAGCCAACAGGGCAACCAGGTTGTTCAGCAGCTCGGTGGGGCTGTCGTCGCCCTCGAACAGCAATAGTTGCACGAACCGTCTCAGGCTTGGGCTCTTGCAGCAGCGTTCAAAATCGTTCATGCTGAAGACGAAGGCCGACTTCTCGGCCACAAAGGCGCGGTATTGGCTCAACTCGTTGAGCGCTTCCTTGCTAAAGATGATTTGGGTCAGCTCCAGGTCGAAGATGCGCAGGATGGGCCACACATACCAGCTGCCGTTCCGCTTGCGGCCTTTGCGGTGCAAGGTGAAGAAGGCGGTGACGAGATGGCTCAGGGAGGTCTGTTTCAGGGGATAGCCCATGGAGACCTTCATCGAGCTGTAACGCGGCTGGTCGGGGATGGAGTTCAGGGCAGGGACCAACAGCTCCTCGTCGGCCAAAATAAGGGCGACATTATTTTCAACTTCTACTTGAAGTAAACTTTGTAAAGCTTTGGTTTGTATACTATTGCCATCTGCTCCAACGATGTGAATCTCCCTAGGTTGGGTCAGCAGGCTGTCGGAGAAGACAGTGGGTTTCCAGGCCCGGTTTTGGGCAATGTAGGTCCGTGCGAAGCGGCCTGCCTCGTTGTCGGGGTCGTCGACGTAATACCTATCGAAGTCCCACACCACTTCGGCGCAGCCGTTGCGGTAGAGCTTGTCGATGACGGTTTGTTCGGTGGGGGTGAGGGCATTGAATCCCGCGAAGATGATCTTGCGATGGCCGGTGCATTCGAGCAGCTGGGTGTCGTCGAGCGAGGCCAGCTTACGGGTGATCATGCCGTAGTAGCCTTTGCCGCGTGGCTCAAGGCGTTCGCGCAGCCGGTCGTAGTACTGTTTCAGGTTCTCGAAGAACTTGAGGTGCTGTTGTTCCTTCGGGGTGATGGACCCGTCGAGGTTCCATTCGCCGATTTTCTTGGCCTCGTAGACGTAGGAGAAGAGGTGCTGGGCGTCGACGTTGTATTGGTCGATCTCATCGAAGTCATTGGCCATTTGTGCGGCCATGCTGCCGAAAACCTTGATGTTGTCGCCCCGGCCGTAGATCTCGGTGTCGATGGAGATGAGCTCGAACAGCATGTCGACCGTGTCGACAAGTTGGATGCCGCTCCACTGGGTCATGGCCTCCTGGATGGAGAGCATCTGGGGCAGCCAGATATCCTCCTTATAGATCTCCTGGAACTTCGCCCTGAGGTAGAACGCCGCGCGCTTGTTGGGAAACACTACGGTGAGCTCTTCTTTCTTGAGGTCGAAAGAGTTCTTGATGTACTGGGCTAAGGAAGAGATGAAGGAGCTGTTCATGCCTTTTTGGGGGAGAAATATTGATTTATTTTGTCAAAATCGTCAATCTTGCCGATGTCGAACCAGAAGCCAGGGTTGATCTGCTGGGACCGGATCTGATGCTCCTTGGCTTGTTGGAGATAGAGGTTGATAATGCTGTAGCGTTGCCAGCCGAACTCGGCGAAAAGCGAAGGTCTGAAGATATGCATTCCACTGAAAGCCAGTTCTTTATAATGGTCAAAAGCCTTGTCGACCCATTTGTAGGACCCGTCGTTCAGGTTTTTCCAGCCCACCAGAAGGCCTTCGTCGTCGAACAGCAGCTTGCGTGCGGTCTGGCGGTCCTGGGTGAGCAGCCAGGCTTCGTCGGGGGAAGCCACAAAGCGGTCGTAATGCTCCTGCAGGTCCACGTCGCTGAGGATGTCGACGTTGTGTATCAAAACCGCCTCTGTGTCGTGGAAAAAGGGCAGGGCTTGCACGATGCCTCCGCCAGTGTCCATGAGCAGACCTCGTTCATCGGAAACGAAGATCTTAGCATTGAAGTCATGCGAATCCAAAAAACGGATGATTTGTTCGCCGAAATGATGGATGTTGACGATGATGGTCCCGAACCCTTGTTGGATGAGGTCTTCGATGTTGTGCTGCAACAGGGGCTTCCCGGCCACTTCCACGAGGGCTTTGGGCTTGTCGGCCGTCAGTTCCTTGAGGCGGGTGCCCAGACCGGCGGCGAGGATCATGGCGGTTCTATTCATGGATATGCTGTTCAATATGGTTGAGAATCACGTTCACTTGAGGGTAGTCTTTCCGCAACCAGTCGGCGATGCTCTGTGCGAAGAACACCGAGCGGTGCTGTCCTCCGGTGCATCCGAATGACACCATCAGGTGGCTGAAATGCCGCTCCAGATAATTGTCCACGCTCTGTTGGACGATGGCTTTCACATGCTCCAGAAACACGTGGGTCTGCGGTTTGGCTTCGAGGTATTCCACCACCTCCCAGTCGCGCCCGGTCTTGGTCTTGAACTCAGGCTCCCGTCCGGGATTGGGCAACGCCCTGCAGTCGAACACAAAGCCGCCGCCGTTGCCGCTGAAATCGTCGGGATACCCCTTCTTGAATGAGAAGCTATTGATCGTGACGGTTAGTGAGGAGCGAGGAGTGAGGAGTGAGGAGTGGGGAGTGTACTTTTCGAGAAGCTTGCAGACTTGGGAAACGACGTTTTGCAGTTCGGGGTATTCATTTAAAGTAAAGCTTTCATTTAAAGCTTTTAACTCTTTCAGTGCGAATGGAATACTTTCAATGAAATGCGCTTTCTTTTGGATGAGTCCACGGAAGCCGTAGGCACCCAAGACCTGAAGCAGGCGCAGGTATACGAAGTAGGGATAATACTTGTCAAAATCCAATGCCGCCAGGTCGACACGAGTTCCCAGGGCCTTTTTGTAATGCTCCAGCAACGCTTCACGCAAGGTTTGCGGCATCTGGGCTTTCACCTGATAAAGCAACGAGACCACGTCATATTGCAGGGGACCTCTTCTTCCACCTTGATAGTCGATGAAATAAGGCTGGTTTCCGCAAACCATGATGTTTCTCGACTGGAAGTCGCGGAACATGAAGTAGTTATGGTCGGCCTGGCACACGAAGTCGGCGAAGCGGTTGAACTCGGCCTTGAGGCGGGTTTCGTTGAAGACTATTTCCGCGTGGGGTTTCACGAAGTAATACTTGAAATAGTCGAGGTCATCGATAACGGCTCCCTTATCGAAGCAAGGCACGGGATACACCTTGTTGTAGTCCAGCCCCTGGTGCCCCTCGGTCTGCAGGCGTACCAGCTGTTCCAGCACCTGTTTCAGCAAAATAATAGTGGCGTCACTGTAAGCACCGCCTTTAAGGTCGCGCTGAATCCAACTGAAAAGGCTCTCGTCGCCGAGGTCGGATTGTAAATAGCAATTGCGTGACTCGTTGACGTCCAGGAGTTTGGGTACCGGAAGGCCCTTGGCGCCAAAGTGCTCCGTGAGGTAGAAAAAGGCCTCGTTTTCCTCGACATTGGCGTTGTAGGCCCCGATCACCGTTGTGCCTTCGGTGAACACCCGATAGTATTTCCGTGAAGAACCCGACTCGGCAATGCCCTTGATGTCGACGGGAACCTGTCCCAACGACCGGACCATCCCAGCCAGAATATTCTGTATGTCGTTGTCGGTCATGGCTTGTTTTGAAACGTTTTGCGTTGACAAAGATACAAAACAATTTTTTTCAAAAATAGGTTGCAATCTGCTTTTTATTACTAAATTTGCCACGTATTTGTGAACTCATATCGGGACTTCGGTCTTGATAATACTTAAAACGAACTATAATGGAAAACAAAGAGCTTAAGGCCATTGACGCCAACGAGAAAAAGAGAATCGTGAAATTGAACCAATCCACAACCCTTCCGGGCAGTGTGCGCATCAAGGTGCATACCCTGACGGAGGCCCCCGAGGAGATGATCCCACAAGACGAGGTGCTTCCCGAGATTGTGACTGCAGGAGAGCTGGAAGATGAAGAGACCGAGGAGGTCGAAGAGGTTCAAATCGAAGTGGAAGGGAAGACCAAGGAAGAACTGGCCGCCATGCTCGAGGAACTGGTCCAGGAGACCGATGTGACCAAGATCAAGGACCAGGTCACCGCCATTCGTGTTGGTTTTATGAAACTCAACAAAGAGGATCTCGACAAGGAACTGGAAGCCTTCATCGAAGGCGGTGGCGACAAGGACAGCTACCAGCATGTGCCTGATGACGCAGAGAACCGCTTCAACGCCGCATTCGGCATCTTCAAGGCCAACCGCACCCGCCAGAACGAGCTTATGGACCAGCAGAAGCAGGAGAACCTGGAACAGAAACGCGGTATCCTCGAGGAACTGAAACAGCTCATCGCCTCGGAAGAGACCCTGAAGAAGACCTACGACGAGTTCCGCGCCCTGCAAGAGCGCTGGAAGACCATCGGCCAGGTGCCGGCCACCGAGAACGCCAACCTGTGGAACACCTACCATTTCCTGGTGGAGAAGTTCTTCGACAAAGTCAACATCAACCGCGAGTTGCGTGACCTTGACATGAAGAAGAACCTCGATGCCAAGATCGAGCTCTGCGAGCGTGCCGAAGAGCTGCTTGGCGAGAAGTCGATGTCCAAAGCCTTCAAGGAACTGCAGAAACTCCACGAAGAGTGGAAAGAGATAGGCCCCGTGCCGCAAGACAAGAAAGAGGAGATCTGGGAGCGCTTCAAAGCCGCTACCGACAAGATCAACGCCATCCGCCGCGAGCATTATGCCCAGCTGCAGGAAGAGCAAAACGCCAACCTCACCACCAAGACCGCCCTCTGTGAGAAGGCCGAAGAGCTGCTTGGCGAAGAGCTGACCAGCATCAACGCCTGGCAGAAGAAGTCGACCGAACTCAGCGAACTCTTCAAGGTGTGGAAGACCGTAGGTCCCGCCGCCAAGAAGCAAAACGAAGAGATCTGGGCCCGCTTCAAGGGTAGCATGGACACCTTCTTCGCAAAGAAGAAGGAGTTCTTCGCCTCGCTGAAGGACAAACAGTCGGAGAACCTGGAACGCAAGATCAACCTCTGCATCGAGGCTGAGGCCTTGAAGGACTCCAACGACTGGAAGAAGACCACCGAGCAGTTCAAACGCATCCAGGAAGAGTGGAAGACCATCGGTCCCGTGCCGAAACGCCATGCCGACAAGATCTGGAAGCGTTTCCGCGCTGCCTGCGACGCCTTCTTCAACCGCAAGGCCGAACATTTCGGCGGACTCAAGGAAGAGGAATCCGCCAACCTGGCTGCCAAACAGGCCCTCATCGAGGAAATCAAGAACCTGGAACTCAAACCCAGCCGTGCCGAGAACATGGAAGCCATCAAGGCCCTCCAGAAACGTTGGATCGAGATTGGCCATGTGCCGATGAAGCACAAGGACAGCATCAACGGTGAGTACCGCAAGGCCGTCGACGCCTTGTTCGACAAGATGAGAGCCACCCAAAACGAGCTCTCAGCCAACGAGTTCAGGGAGATGATGGATGTGATGAAAGACGATCCCGAAGGCGGCGACAAGGTGAGAAGGGAGAAGACCAACCTCCTCAACAAGATCCAAAAGCTCCGCGACGAAATCGCCGTGCTCGAGAACAACATCGGATTCTTCTCCAACAGCAAGAACTCCGAACTCATGCGTGCCGAGTACGAGAAGAAGATCGCCCGTGCCAAGAACGACCTCAAGGTGCTCGAAGCAAAACTTAAGATCGTCAATGAATAATTGGCATCTGACGACCTTCGGCGAGTCCCACGACACCGCCATCGGCGGTGTTATCGAGGGATGTCCCTCAGGACTGAGAATCGATCAACAGCTCATTAAGGACGATTTGGCACGTCGTGCCACAGGAAAGACCTCATCGGCATCCCAACGTCGGGAATCCGATGAGGTTGAGTTTTTGTCGGGGCTGCTCGACGGTGTCACCCTAGGGACTCCCATAGCCTTCCTCGTCCGCAACACCGATGCCCATCCCGAAGATTACGCTGCGCTGAAGGACACCTACCGGCCTTCCCATGCCGACTACACCTATCAAGCCAAATACGGTATCCGCGACTGGAGGGGCGGAGGCAGGGCTTCGGCTCGTACCATGCTGCCCTATGTGGTGGCCGGAGCCATCGCCAAGCAACTCCTTGCCGAGCAAGGCATCAAGATCACTGCCGTAGTCAAGAGCATCGGCGGCGAGACGGAGCCCAAGCGAATCGAGGCTTTGCTGGCTGAATGCCGTTCAAAAGGCGATTCCGTCGGCGGCATCGTCCATGGCAGCATCACCGGTCTGCCTGCTGGTTTGGGAGAGCCTTTGGACGACAAGTTCCAAGCCTGTCTGGCCAAGGCGATGTTCACCATCCCGGCGGTGAAAGGCTTTGAGTATGGCGACGGCTTTGCTATGGCTGGAATGAAAGGCTCCCAAGCGAACGATCCAATAATCGTGAATGAAGATGGCACAGTAAAGTTTTTGAGCAATCACTCAGGTGGCGTCCAAGGCGGCATCACCAATGGGGAGGAGGTCTTCTTCAATGTGGCCTTCAAGCCCATTCCCACTATCGGTCGCGGCGACCGTCACGATGTCTGCGCCCTTCCCAGGGCCACGGTCATCGTCGAGGCCATGGCGGCGCTCACGGTCATCCGCTTTTAAGTCTCGTTATCAGGTAAAACAAAAAAAGCACCCCGAAAAATTTCGAGGTGCTTTTTTGTTCTAAATACTAAGATTTAGAAGGAGAAGCGGAGGTTCAGGGCAGCTGACCATGTGGAGATGGTGCTGGCGTTCTCCGTCCAGGTGGGGTTGGTGAAGGTGTAGTTGGTACCATCCCACTTGATGAGGTCGCTCTTTTCGAGCTTCATGATGTTACCCCAGCCTCTGTAGAACAGGTTGGCGATGTTCTTGACATCGATACCGAAGCTGATGGCTTCGCCATCGTGGAACTTGTAGGTTCTCTCGTACTTGGCGTTGATGGTGTGTCTCCAAGGAGCGACGACGCCGCCACGCTCGGCATACTGACCGCGGTGAGTGCTCAGGTACTTGTCTTCGGCGAGGAAGGCCTTGAACTCAGCCTTGTTGTCATCGCTGACGAAAGGCATGTCGTTGAGTTGACTGTCGGTGGGGATGTACATCAGGCTGTTGGAGCCGCCGTCACCGTTGACGTTGCTGGTCATGGTGTAGCTGAAGCGGGTGTAGCTGAAGTTGCCCACATAGCAGTGGTTGAAGCCTTCGTAGTACACGCCGATCTGTTCGATGGTGTGTTGACCGGTAGCCCAGGTCCAGCCCAGGTTGAAGAGCACACGGTTAGGAGTGACGTAGCTGCTGTAGCCCATTTCGTGGCTGTTGGAGCCGTTCACGCCGAAGGCGTTGGTGTTGTAGGCAGAGGTGACTTGGTCGCCGATACCGTCGGTGACGTTCTTACCCTCGCTGTAGGTGTAGGCAGCCATCAGGTTCAGACCGAAGTCGAAGTTCTTGGACAACTGGCCGCTGACGCTGTAGTAGTAACCGTTGTTGGGGGTGTTTTCGATCAGGTAAGGAGTGACGCCTTTGCCGAGCGAGTTGCTGATGCCCTCGCTGACCCAGTGCCATCTCTTGTCGGGTTCGCCGGGGAGCTGGATGTCGTCATCGCGTACGAGGCCGAGCTTGGTGACGGCGACGGACTTGATGTCCTTGTTATAGATACCTTCGATCGTGGCTTTGACGTTGCCAGGCAGGGTGGCGTCGAAGCCCAAGGAGCTCTTCCAGGTCTGAGGCATGACGAGGTTCGGGTCCATCAGAGTGGTCGACTGAGGAGCCGGCAGGGCGCCGGTGGTCAGCAGGTTGGAGTTGGCGGCGATGATGCCTTCGGGGTTGGTGCTACCAGCGGCCGGGAAGTGGATCTGGGTCTCGCCGTTGCTGTTGATGTACTGGCTCTGCAGGCAGTTCGAGTTACCCACGGTAGAGACGATCCACACGAAGGGCAGACGGCCGGTGTAGAGGCCTGAACCACCACGGAGGATGTACTTACGCTCGCCGGTGATGTCCCAGTTGAAGCCGAGACGAGGCGAGAAGTTCACGCGGGCCTTGGGCATGTCGGCGGTCGAACGGCCGTAGATGGTCGAAGCGATGTCGTTGCCGTCAGCATCGGTCTTGAAGGAAGCAATGCTTGCCAGTGAGTCGAACTCGATGTTGGTGTTGTAGGCGGCGATGGAAGGATAGTAAGGCAGCTCGGCACGCACACCGACAGAGAGTTTGAAGTTCTCGCTCAGGTGCATTTCATCCTGCACGTAGAGTGAGCCTTGCATGTAGTTGAAGGAAGGATACACCTGCTCGTGGTTGTAGTTGTTACCATAGGTGATGGCGAAAGCGCGCGGGTCGGCGTTGTTCTTGAAATCATCCCATGAGTTGTAGACATAGTAGCCGGCGCCACCTTGCATGAAGCCGTTCTTGGTGTTGTCGAACTCAAATTGGCCGCCGAACACGAAGCTGTGGATGCCAGTGTTGTAGGTGAACTCGTCGGTGACCACGGCAGTGCTCACATCGCGGAGGTTGCCATAGGTGAACGGGTCGGGACCGAAGGTGGTCAACACGGCCTTTTCGTCATTCACGCCATCGCCATCGGTGTCAATGTCCTGAAGAATATCAACGGTGGGGAAGAGGTCGCCCACGAAGCTGCGGGGCTCATACTGGCGTGAGTAGGTGGCACGCAGCATGTTGTTGGCGCGGCCGCTCAGGAAGGAGCTGTTCCACTCAGCAGCGACGGAGCTGAAGTTCTGCTCCTGGAAGTAACGGCTGCTCTCGAAGTACATGGCGTAGTCTGACAGACGGCCGTAGGTGTTACGGTTGTAGACAGAGCTGGCCAGCGGGTTGATGGAGCTTGAGGGAGCGGTTGAATACTTGTTCTTCACCAAGCTGTAGCGGATGTTGAACTTGTTGTTGTCGTTGATGTTCCAGTCCAAACGGGCCAACAGTTTGTAGTCGGGAGTGCTGGCGCTGTAGTTCTGGTAGCGACCCGGATCATAGTTATAGGTGTTCTTCAGATAGGTCTTGATTTCTTCCATCTGAGCCACGGTGGGCAGGTTGTACTGAGTGGAGCCGCCCCAAGGATCGGTGTCGTTCTCACGGGCGAAGTGGGTTTGACCGGGGTCAATGTCGCTCTGGTACTCGAAGTTCACGAAGTAGAACAACTTGTTCTTGATGATGGGACCGCTGACGCTGATACCGGCGGTGTTGTCGAGCGACTCGGAGAGTTTCAGGCGCTCGGGATAGTTGCCGAGTTCGTCTTTCTTGCCGAACTTGGTGCCCATCAAACCGTCGTTGGTGTAGTAGTCGTACACGGAGACGTGGAACTTGTTGGTACCACTCTTGGTAACGGCGTTGATGGCGCCACCGGTGAAGCCGCTGTGACGGACATCAAAAGGAGTGACGTTGACGGTGATCATGTCGATGGCGTCCAGCGAGATGGGAGCGCCGCCAGCGGGCAGGTTGCCACCGATACCGAAGGCGTTGTTGAAAGCAGCACCGTCGACGGTGACGTAGGAAGAACGGTAGTTACCGCCACCGACAGCAAAGCCGTTGGAGGTAGAGGCGGCCTGAGGAGTCAGGGCCATCACGTCGTTCAAGCTGCGGCTGATGGTAGGCAGGGTCTCGATCTGCTCGGCGGCGATGGCGGTGGTGGCACCGGCGCGGTCGCTGTCCATGCCGTTCGGGACGGCCTCGGCAGCGATGGTCACCTCGTTCAAACCGATAGCTTCTTCAGCCATGCGGGCGTTCACGATCTTAGTCTCACCCAGGGTGGTGTTCACATTGTTGATCAATGTGGTCTGGAAACCGATCATGCGGAACTCCAGTCTGTAAGGACCACCAGGACGGACGTTCATCAAACGGTAGTTACCGTTGGCATCGGCCACTGCATAGTACTGAGTGCCCGAAGGAGTGTGGGTGGCGACGACGGTTGCGCCCGGAAGCACACCCTTCTGCTCATCGGTGATTTTACCACTGATGCTCGACGTTGTCACCTGTGCCATCAATGCGATGGAAGCAATCATTGCCAGAAAAAGAGTAAGTAACTTTTTCATAGATAATTAGTTGAGTTAATAAATTAGTGATTGTTGAATACTGTTGTTTTCCACCGCAAATTTACCATTTTAAACACACCGAAACCAATGAAAATACAGATTTTCCGATAAAAAAATCAACATCCAATGTTCATAACTTTTTTCAATTCCTATTGGTGTTTTGAGAAAAGTCCTTATTTTTGCAGCGGAAACTATGTTCAATTATTAATAATTATTTATCATGAAGAAAACTTTATTTGCTTTGGTCATGAGCGTCATCATGATCGGCCTTGCCTCCTGCGGTGGCAGCAACAACGGCCATTCAAAAGCCTTCAACGAGTCCAAGAAAGTTCTTGACAACGTGATGGACGGTATCAAAAAAGCTACCACTTGCGACGATGTCGACATGGCTGCCTTTGGTGTCCTCGGCCTCCTCGGCATTGATGGCGTCGAAAACATGCCTGAAGCCGAACAGGAAGAGCTGACAAAGATCACCGACGAGATGGAAAAGGTGATGGCCGACAAGAAAGCTGAACTCAACTGCAAAGAGGACGACAGCTGGTTTACTGATGACGAGGAGATGCCCGCTGACGAGCTCTTCGAGGAATCAGAAGTGATGGAATAAGCTTTTCATCCTATCCAAAAAAAAACGGAGGCGTTTTCACGTCTCCGTTTTTTTTTGTTTATCTCACCAGGATTTTCTTGGTCATTACGGCGTTGCCTTCGAGCCGTCGGATGAGGTAGATGCCTGGGGACAGATGCTTGAGGTCGTTGCCGACACGGCGACCGGTCAGGTCGAACACCTGCACTTCGTTGGCGTCCCACGGTGTCTCCTCGTGTTGTTCGATGCCCCAGTGCTCTTCGAGGGTGAGACCCACCACGCTGTCGCAGTCGGCCATCGGATATACGGTGGTGTAGTAACCCCACTCCGTGAGGGGGCGCCCATTAAATAAATAGGTGTCGCCAGCCTGCAGCTCGTCGTGGATCAAGGTGAGTGAGGCGTTGCGTTCGTAGGTGCCGATGTCGACACGTCCATGCTGAATCCTGTCGGCCCCTTCGAGGTCGAACGAATAGCCTGCCGTGCCGGGTTTGCCGGCATTGAGGCAGATGCTTCTGGGCTGGATGTTCCAGTCGGCCTCGGCATAGGCTGCTCCGGTGCCGGAGGCGGGGTTGACGAAACGGACGAACACGCCGGGTTCCTCGCCGTCGTTGGCAGCAGGCAGGTCGATGTTGCCTTCGCCTGGCACACCGCCTTGCACGGCGCAAAATTCAAAGGTGGCGCTGCCGGTGATTTGGTCGGGGATGCCGTTGACTTCATTGCCCCAGAAGATGCAGCTGGTGTATTTGCTGTATTGATTTTCGACGAAGATGCCGCCGCTGGCTTCGGTGGCGAGGTTCATCACGATGTCGCAGTTGGTGAGTTGGCATTTGCCGCGTGCGTAAACGCCGCCCCCGTTGACAGCGGTGTTGTTGCTGACGAGGCATCCACGGAGGTTGGGCTTGTCGGTGTTGTAGAGGTAGACGCCGCCGCCTTTGGTGGTAGCGGTGTTGTTGCTGATGATGCAGTTGGTGATGACCGAGCTGTTGCGGTCGCAGAGGCCGCCGCCCATCGAGGCGGTGTTGCCAGTGATCACGCAGTTGTTGACCTGCGTCCGGCTGGTGCCAGTGGAGGAGTTGATGTAGACGCCGCCTCCAAAACCGTTGGCGACATTATTGCGGATGATGCAGTTGGAGAGGTTGGTGTAGTCGTTGAGGTAGACCCCGGCTCCGGCGCCTGAGGCACCGTTTTGGATGATGAAGCCGTCCCACACCGCACCGGTCCCGGCCGAGAAGAAGTCGGCTTGGTTCAGCACCCGTTTGGCGCCTTGTCCGTCGAGGATGGTGGCGTTGTTCACCCAGTCGCGGTCGTCGAGGTTGAAGTCGGGACCCTCATCGCCGTTGAAGCCGCCGTACACCTTGTTCGAGCTGGTGATGCCGAAGGCATTCTCAGGGTCGGTGTCGTCGCCATAATAGGTGCCGTGTTTCACCCATACCCTGATATCGCCGCCGCTGGAAAGGCGGGTGGCATATTGTAAAAGAGGTGTGGCGTCGGCCCACGACGAGCCGTTGCCGTTGCCGTCGGCGCTGACGTAGATGATGCCATTGGCGTCGGAACGGATGTCCATGGGCACGATGTTGGTCACCATGGCCTGGTCGCTGCTGAAGCCGTTGACATCATACAGCGAGTAGTACTGGTTGTCGCCGGCGCCGCTCCATCCGAAGTTGAAGTGGAACATGTCGTTGGCGTCATAGCCGTCGCACACGAAGGCGTGTCCGCTGCTGCCGCTGCTGCCAGAGTAATAGATGGGGTGGGAGAGGTCGAGTTCGGCTCTGATCATGTCCATCCAAGTGTCGTTGTCGTATTGCGACTTCTGGCGGTATTTGGCGCCGCAATAGCCGAAGTAGGAACGCAGGGCGGTCTCCACGTCGCGCGACTGTGCACCGCTGCCGTCGGGGCCGTAGTTCATGTTGACGCTGACACCGCAGTGGTACATCAGGGTAGCCACCGCGTCGTTGTGATCGTAGATCTGTTCCGGCATGTCGTCCCACTGGTAGGTGGTCGCCGCAAAGTTGGCGCTCTGCTGACCATAAGTACCGTGGTTGTAGCTATGCGAGCCGAAGCCGACTTGGGGATGGTTCCAGTATTTCATCACCTGAGCCATGGCGCAGGCGACGCAACCCGCATAGACGTGACCACAGGGGCCGCCGCCCCACCAGCCGCCACCGGTGGAGGGACAGTACTCGTTGTAGTAACAGTCCTGGTTCCAGTGGGTGGTGATCAGTGGGTCGACGGTGGTGGTGTTACGGGTGGGGAACCGGCCCGTGAGAGCCGATTCCCATTGTTGCAGTACTGCTGCTTCCGGTTGCACGTCGTTGGCGACGGCGTAGTCGGCCATGTCGCGGTAGTGCTGGATCCAGCTGGTGAAATGCTCCGGAGCCTCGGTGAGGTCGGGGAAGTAGCTTTGGCTGGAGTAGCCCAGCACGGGCGGCAGGGCGTTGTGGCCTGCGACGATGACGAAGCCATGGGCACCCACGTCATAGATGTAGATGCCTTGGTCGCTGACCAGGGTGAGGGTCTCGCCTTTGGCGCTGAAGTTGGCTTCGGCGAAGGCTTGTGCCGTTTGGCGGGCGACGGCTTCGCTGATGGCCTTGGCGTTCTGTGGCAGAGCCTTCACGCTGATGGCCAGCAGCACGAGGAGCAGCAGCTTTTTCATGACGTCTTATTGTTTACGGCGTTTAGCGGCAGCGTAGGCAGCGCCCATGCCGGCGAGCAGCAGGAGGCCGCTACCGAGCGGGGCGTTCTGGTTGGTGTCCTGGCCGTGCTGAGGCAGCAGCGGGTTGGTACCTGTAAAGTCGTTGCCCCAGAGGTTCTGTCCGCCGAAGGCGAACCAAGCGGGAGCGCCGAAGCCT
>CAJOIH010000025.1 GCA_905234455.1 uncultured Bacteroidales bacterium
CGAGTGAAATCGGGATTTTTTGTGTAAGTGCCTGAGTGGTGGAATTGGTAGACACGAGGGACTTAAAATCCCTTGCCCTTTAAAGGCGTGCCGGTTCGATCCCGGCCTCGGGTACGAAAAAAAAGAGACGCTTAACGCGTCTCTTTTTTTGTGCCCTTCTTCAGCGCGTAGGCCGCGCCGAAGCCGATGAGCAACAGGGCTCCGCTGCCGAGAGGCGATGGGTTCTCGGGATCAGTATCGGTGGTGAGACCATGGCTGAATCCGATCAATCCGATATTGAAGGCGTCTCTGCCTCCAAAGCCGCTATTCCAGCTGCTGGAGGTGTTCCAGTCGTTCTGACGACTGATGCTACCATATTGGAACAAACCGCCGCCTTGGGCGAACGTTCCCATGGTAAATACAAATAAAAAAGCTATGAGGAAAGTTATTTTTTTCATTTGATGACGATTTTCTGGGTTTTCACATTGTTTTCATTGATCAAGCGCAACACGTAGACTCCTGTGGGGAAGTTAGGAGTTAGGAGTGAGGAATGAGGAGTGGGGAGTTGGCGGCCAAGTGCATCAAAGACTTGGAGTTGCCCTTCACCTGTGACGATGAGCTGTCCGTTGCTGATGAAAGCGAAATCCTCATTCTCCTCGTCGGCGATATCAGAGGATTGGGCGCTGAACACCAGGCGGAAACGCGAAGCGTAGTCGGTATAGCGGGCGCTGAAGGTATAATAAGGGGTTTCCAACAGGTCCACGTCGGCGCCGGTGAGGTTGTCAATCAAATGGAGGTAGCCCATTTCCACGCCCTCGGGGTTCACGGTGAGGGTGTAGTCGCCATTTTGCGAAGCCACGAAGTTGACGGGCATTTCGCCTTGCTTGCTGGCACTGGCGATGGCATAGTCCTTACCATCCTGGGGAATGCTGAGTTGGGCGTTGCCGGCCTTGAACACGAACTTGCCCAGCATGGCGCCTTCGTTGAAACTCACGATGGCTTTGTCCTCCACGGTGTTGTCACGTAAGGAGGCTGAGGCCACAGCGATTTTCAGGCCGCCTTGGTTGCGGTTGCCTGCAGGTTCAGTGGTACTGAAGGTAATGGTTTCGTCTTCGGTGGCGGCGCACACCATGACGCCTGTGCAGGGCTCGATGGCGACGGCCACATAGTCATTGTAGTTGTCGACCGGCTCCACATCGGTGCCGTTGGTGTTGATCTTATAGAAAGGCCTGTCGAGGTAAGCCCTATAGGGGAAGGGGTTGCCCACCAGGTTCCAGCCTTCAAACTCGGGGTGATTCCTGTTCTCTTTGTATATGAGTTTCACGCTTTCGGAAGTATTGGTATTGAATTCACCTTCAAAGGTGAGGGTGACGTCGTTTTTGTTGGCATAGAGGTAACCCGTGCCGTTAGCCAGCACGAAATCATCCACATGGCTGGCATCCTTGCTGTTTTCCCAAAGGTGTTCGCCGGCCGAGTTGAAGCGGTAGAGGTCGTATTCTTCCGCTTCGTCAGCCATCAGGCCGTCGATTTCACGGGGTTCCACAGCGCCTTTCAATGGCGAGGCGATGAGGATCCAGTGGTCGCTGTTTTGGGGATCGTTGCCATAACCTTTCACCTCGATGCTGATGCTCTTGCTGAGGAAGGCTTCGTGATCATCATTGGTATTGACGATGAAGCTATAATCGCTGAAGAAGTTGGTGGCGCTGCCGTTGGTGTCCAGCTTGCTGGTGATGACGCCATCGGTGATGGTGGCAATGTAGTTGGAGTTCATGGTGCCTTTGGTGACGCCGATATGGGCTTGGGCATCCAGTTCACCCGCAATGCAGATCACCTCATCATCCAGCAGGAACACATTCCCCTGTTGGCCTTTGAAGCTATTGTCGTTGATGACCACCTGGCCTTTCACGCTGAAGGTGCCACCGTAGACGTAGACTCCCATGCCCACGGGTTTGGTCTTGGTGCTAGTGTTTTCGTTAACGCTACCGCCGTCAAGGGTGAGGCTGCCATCGTTCAGATAGATGCCACCGCCACAGCCATTGGCGAAGGATTTGTTCTTGTTGAAGTTGCAATTGGTTGCGGTGACCTCACCATCGTTGATGCAGATGCCGCCGCCGTAGTTCTTGGAATTGTTTTGGTTGAGGTTGCAGTTGGTCAGCGTCACGATGCCGTTGGCGACATAGAGTCCGCCGCCTTGGCCGTTATCGTTGACGGTAGTCCTATTGCTGGAGATGTTGCAGTTGGAGATGTTGTATTTCTGTTCGCCGTCGGCAGGGTTCAGGCAGATGCCGCCGCCGTGGTTGGTGCAGACGTTGCCAGTGATGGCACCGCCGTTGATGGCAAGGCTGCCTTCGCAGTAGATGCCGCCGCCATTACCAATGTTGTGACCACCCTTGATGGTGCCAATCTTGCTCTTGTTCGAGTCGATGAGGGTCAGGCTTCCGCCTTGTTCCACCTTAATCACATAGCCTTCATCCTTGGCGTCTTTGAGGTTACGGTTGATGGAATGTCCATTGAGGTTGAGGGTGACGTTGACGCCATTGGCAATCACCAGAGCCTTATCGGAGGCTTCAGCCTTCAGGTCTTTGTCCAAGGTCACGTTACCGCCTTGATTCAAAAGGATCTGAAAATCTTCCCAAGCGTCATTGCCAGCTATTATATAATAGGTATTGCCATCGATGGCGACCACTGGATCGCATTGGAAACCGGATTGCGGTTCCGTAAACAGCCTGACACCCTGGATGTCGTCGCCAAAAGGTGTCAAGAAGTAATAGCGATCGCTCTGGCTGTTGATGCTGCCCCCAACATGGTGGGCAAACTGTCCAGAACCCGTGGCAGTGACATTGCAGAAGGAGGGGGTGAAGAGGCAATCTTGGAACAAGGCAGCGCCTTTGTTCATTCCGATGAAGCCGCCGGAGTATTGGAAGTCGCCCGATTCGGTTTCCCTGAAAGCGCCGTCGAACCAGCTTTCGATGATGTTGGAAGTGGATTCGGCAATGCCGATGAAACTGCCGTGGTTGGCTTTGTTCTTATCGTTGCTACGGTAGTTGCTGGTGATGGTGGTGCTAATCTGGCAGCCTTTCACAGTGCAGGAACCGTCGCCCGAGCCGATGAGGCCCGACGCCCATTGACCATTGGTGGTGATGGTGCCTACCACATGGAGGTTGGTGATGGTCACATTTTTAGTATAGGCGAAAGGGGAACAGTAGTTTCTGTTGAACTCAAACCAGTCGTCCCCGGAGTTCAGTTCGACGGTCAAGACGAAGCTGCCGCCGTCGAAGCTGCCGGCAAAACGTTTACGGTCGTTTTTGTTCGCGCTGACTTGTCGTCCGATGGTTTTGTTGACTGGGCCGATATCGGTGGTCATTTTAAAGGACCAACCCGAGCAGTCGTTGCCAGCGGCCACGGCATCGGCGAGGCCGTTCCAGTCGTCGACGCTAGTGATCAGCAGATGGTTTTCTGAGTCTTTAATAAAGGTGTAGCCGCCGATGGTTTCCGTGTTTTCCGGATTTGTTGCCCATACCCAGTTGGCGGCAAGCACAGCGAGGATCAGCATCAAGGCTGTCCTCGCAAAACGATGTGTCATGGTCTTCATTTTATGCAATTTGTTTTGACTAAAAATTTTAGGCGGCAAAAGTCTGACAATTGGCAAAAACAACGTGTTAAAAATCTGGAAAAGGTGTTAGAAAACGCAGTGTTAGGTGTTAAAACATTGGTTGTTTAATGTTAGAATTCGGGGTGTTCAATGTTAGCATTTTGGTGTTAGATGTTAAAATTGTGAGATTTTTAACACCCGTTTCTGAGGTTTTTATAATTTTGCACCTTCTTTTTTTAGCGGAAAACGAAATGGAACAAATGCAGTTTAGTGCCATCGTATTGATGGCTTTTCTCACACTGGCGCTGGTTTTCCTGCTCCCCCACTGGGAGTCGTTGGATCCAGCCGTCAATCGTGCACGGCGTTTGATGGCGGGTGCCACTGGACTGTTGACGGTGCAGTTTTTATTGCAATACCTACTTCACCTCCGTACCTTGGGTGCGACCCAAGCCGTCATGTTCAACCTTTTGTTTTTCATCCCCAGTTCGTTTTTGTTCTACCTTACGATGATCAGCCTGTTGCGTCGCGGGCAGTTCTACCGTCATGACTTGCTTCCAGGAATCGTTACTTGGGTCATTGTCATCGGCATGTTGCTCACGGCCCACTTTATGGACGGCATGTCATGGTTGGCCGGTTCACCCGAGATGCACTGGGCCGAGATTGGCTGCAGCATGATGTACATCCTGATTCAAGTTCATTTCACCTACTTGATTTTCAGAGAGATGCGCCGTACACGCCGGGAGTTGAAAGACTATTACGACCAAGATCGGACCGACATGTTGCACTGGCTAAAGCACAGTGCCCTCATCCTTTCCACCATCGCTGTCACCGTACCCGCATTCATCTATGTCAACGGCTGGCCGCTCGCTTTGTATGGCTTTCTCCTGCTTGCCAGCATCTTCTACTTGGTATTCAGTTTTATTTGCTATGCCGTCAGCAACAACTCACGTATGGTCATGGAAGCCGAGCGCAATGCCGAGGAAGCGGAATCCAATAAAACTCAAGAGCTTACAACCACTTCTTCTGAACCAACCCGAGTGGAAGAGGCCGTAGCGCGTTGGATTGCGAACGGCAAGCATCTACGCAACGGCATCACGGCACAACAAGCTGCCGACGAGATGCATGTACCACGTTATCAGCTCTCTGCATGGCTCAAGACCACTGAACAGGAGCAGTTCAGCAGTTGGCTCACCCATCTTCGCATCGAAGAGGCCAAACAACAGATGGTGGCACATCCTGAATGGTCGAACGATGTCATAGCCGAACGTTGCGGTTTTGGCTCGCGAAGCTATTTCCAGACGGTGTTCCGCAAATATACAGGGATGACGCCAACGGGCTATTTGGAGCAAGCCAGAGGGAAAGTGGGAAATTAAAAGTGGAACGCCCTCACCGACCAAAGGGAGGTAAAGTGAAGAACTCCGTAAGGGGGTATTATAACGAAATCACCTCATCCATTCGGATATCCAAAGGTTCGGTGGGCACTTCATCAACCAACTGGAAATCAAAGCAAATACCGATGCGTTTCACGTTGAGATGCTGGCAAAGGAAGCGGTCATAATAGCCTTTTCCCCTGCCAATGCGGTTGCCGTTGCGGTCGAAGGCCACGCCAGGGACCACGATAAGATCAAAATCACCGGTATAAGGTTCGTTTTGGGGCTCAAGGATATTGAAGTCGCCCACGGCGAAAGCGGTGTCACGACCGTATTCCACGGGGATGATGTCATCGCCGACCACGGTAGGCAGGATGATGGTCTTCTTGAGATGCCATTTCTCGAGGAAGGATTGGGTTTGGACCTCGTCGGGAAGGGCACTGTAGAGCATCACACGATGGGCGTTGATGAAATCGGGATGCTGTTCCAGTTTCGCCAGGATTTTTTCCGATTGTTCAAGAAGTTGTTCCCTGGTGTGTTGCTTTTTCAGGGCTTTGATTTGGGATCTTAATTCTTTCTTTTCCATTATTTATTTCTTGATGGCCTCAAAGCCTTTGCCGTAGGCGCCCATGACGGTGTTCATGGTCATGAAGGCGGCGGGGTCTTCTTCTTTGACGATACGGAGGATGTGTTGCGATTCGCGTTTGTGGGTAACCACCATCAGGATATCGCCTTCGCGTTTGGTATACCATCCTGTGCCTTTGATGAGGGTGACGCCGCGATGCATCTCGGTACCGATGCGTTCGGCCACTTTTTCGGGCTGGGTGGTGAAGATGAAGGCCTGCACCGACTGCTTGTTGCCAGTCAGTACAAGGTCGATGCAGTAGCTGCACACGCCCATCACCACAAAACCGTAGATGATGGTCTGTATCTTGTCGCTCTCCACCACGAAGTAGGAGCAGGCGATGATGATGATATCCAGGAACAGGATGACCTTGCCTTGGGAGATGTTGCGGTATTTGCACACCATCATGGCCACAATGTCGGTGCCCCCGGTGCTACCCCCTTGGGTAAAGGCGATGCCGATGGCCGTACCAGCCAAGGCGCCACCGATGAGAGCTGAAAGGAACTTGTCGTCGACCAGCGGAGCCATCTTGCCAGCCAGGATCGGGTCAGTGATGTAATGCTGCAGGATGGAAAAGAACACCGATGCCATGATGATGGAATACACCGTCTTGATGCCGAAGGAGGGACCCAGCACTTTCAATGAAATCAATACTAAGATGCCATTAATGACGAATACGGAGATACCCGTGGAGAGGCCGGTGGCATAGAAAATCAGGGTGGCGATACCGCTCACGCCGCCACCAAGCACATGTTGGGGAATGAGGAAGCCCGTCCAGCCAAAGGCCATCATCAGCAGGGCGAAGGTGATGATGACGTAGCGCCGAATCTCGGCGAGGATGGTTTTTTTGTCAGTCTTCATGCGTTGATACTTAAGATTCCGTTTCGGTTGACCATCACATGGAACACTTTGTATTCCACTTGATCTTCCCATTTGAACTGCATCACGAAATGGAGGGCATACACACGTTCGGCCTTGAGGTTTTGCACCTGCAGCTGCTCATCGAGGCAAGCGATGACCGACACGGGGTTGTCCATCTTCTTGGTCAGGTAATTAATATGGTAGCGGATGATGTCGTTGATGCCCTTGAACTCGTAGTTGTACTGGTTGCGCAGCACGGCGTTATCGATTTCCACGCGCTTACGGTATAGGATGATCTTCTCTTCCAGCAGTTTATTGTCGGCTTCAAGCTTGTTGCGGGCCCGAAGTTTCAGCACCTCCTCGGGCACCTTGTCGTCGGTGATGAAGTCCATGCCTTCCTTGATCCAACCCACCTGTCGGTCCTTGATGTTTACCACAGTCTTGTTGTCGTAGTACTTGTCCTTCAGCTGGTAGGCGAACAGCCAGCGGGTAAGTTCCTTGATACGGTCTTTGAGGATGTAGAAAAGGACAAGGATGAAGAAGATCAGGCTGGGATAGTTGCCCAGATACTTCTGGAAGGGCATGGTGACGAGCAGGTACACCATCATGGCGAGACCTGCGGCGAGGCTGAACGAGATCTGTTTGACTGCTTTGCCGTCCTGGGTGGTGTTGGCTTTCAGGAACAAGGCGCTTTCGATGTATTTCTTCAGCAGGCTATGACGGCGTAGCAGCCGACGGTTGTTGTCTTCATCGCCAATGATGGCATGGCTGTAGCCCCGTTCATTCTTGTAGGCCTTCTCGTTGACAACCAGTTCCGACAGGGTCTTGCGAGCTTCTTTCATATCCTGTCGCTCGGAGTGGGCGATGGCTTTGAGCACCTTCATGGTGCGGATATCGGCTTGATGGCTGATGAACTCGTCGGCGAAGCCCATCTTGGTGAGCATGTCCTCCTGTCTCGGGTTGATTTTTTCACGCAGGTTGCGGAACTCCTGCAACACGCGCACCACATCGTCGGCATACACCAGGCAGCGCTCATAGGTGAGCGGGTCGTCGGGGTGGTCCATAATCAGGGCTGACGCGTTGCGGATGGAGCTTTTGAAGATGGAGGCGAACAGTTTCAGCTGGAACTCATACTCGTCGAGGTGTTCCGGAGTGGGTTCTTTCAAGGCATCCTCGAGGGCTCTTTTCACATGGAAGATGGGGGCCTCCTCCCCTTCCACCATCTCCTTCAGGGTAAAGGCCGGGGTGAGCAGGCGCACGTTCGACTTCATGTCGGTGTAGAACCGATCGTTGCTATAGGTTTGTTTATTGATATCCAGACTGTTGGGAATAAAGATCCACGAGTTCACGTCAAAATGGTCCACTTTGACACCCTCGGTGCCGCTAAAGCCCACCTTGAACTCAATGGAGAATTGGTCGTGTATTTTGGTCTGAATATCAATCATGGCGTGTTAAAAGAAAAGTCCTGGGGTAATGTGCAGCCATTTGAGGACGGTCTCGCCCCAGACCAGGATGAGGATCCACGAGAAGGTCATCATGGTGATGCCGAACTTGAAGGCGTCGGTCTGGCTGTACATATTGGTATTATAGAGCAGTGCAGCGGGTTTGCTGTTGAAAGGTAGCACGTAGCAGTGCTCGATCATCATGGACACTGGCAAGGAGAGGCTCATCACGGGGAAGCCGAAACGGGCTTCCACGCCGAGGGCGATGGGCACAAAGACCATGGTACGGATGGTCTTGCTTTGGAACACCAGGCCCGAGTACATCATCAGGAAGGTCAGGATCACGTAAAGCACCCAGAAAGGCGTGTTGGCGGTGATGCCGAGGCTGTCGAAGCCGGCGTTGACCATGGTGTTGGGCAGGTCGGTGGCGTTGAGGCCTGAGCCCAGGGTGTAGGCGCCTGCCGAGAAGAGCATGAGGTGCCAGGGAATGTCGACATCGTTCCATTTCACCACGCCGATGCCGGGAATCAAGGCGAGGATGGCGCCGAGCAAGGCCACGATGGTCTCGTCAATGTTATGGAAGGTGCCTTTGGTGACCCACAAGAAGAGGACGAGGACGAAGATGCCTACGGCTTTGTATTCCTCAGCTTTCATCTTGCCCATGGCGTCGAGTTCTTTTCTCAGGCGTTCCAGGCCACCGTCGATCTGGGGCTTTTGTTCCTCTTTCTTCATCGGGAAGAAGAGGAACATGCCTGCCAGCAGGCCGACGACCAGGATGATGACGCTCATGGGGCCGACGGCGATGAGCCAGTCGGCATAGCCAAAGTCGCAGCTCCCCACGAAGCCGGCGATGAGCGAGATGGCCAACAGGTGAGCGCCGCTGCCGGTATAGAACGCGTTGGCACCGACATTCACCTGAAACAGGTTTTGGATGACGAGGTTTCGTCCGAAGTTGTTGCGATGACCGCCCGAGGCGCCGTAGATGGCGCATACCGTCATGAAGATGGGCAGCATGATGGTGGCTTTGACGGTGGTGGCAGAGATGAAGGCCGACAGCACCAGGTTGATGATCAAGAAGCTCCAGAGGACCCCTTTGGCACTTTTGCCGAACTTGATCACGAAGGCCAGGGCCAATCGTTTGGCAAACTGGGTCTTGACCAGCATGCTGGCCAGCACGAAGGATAGGATGTTGAGCCACATGACCGGGTGGCCGAGTTGTGCCAGCGCCTCTTTTTGGGTGGTGACGTTGCAGAGCACCGTGCCGAGGATCAGCAGCAGTGAAGTGAGGTAGTTGGGGATGGCCTCGGTCATCCACAGGATGAGGCTGGCGACGAAGATGGCGAACATGGCGTAGTTGGAGCGCAGGAAGGCGTCCATACCGATTTCGTTGGCGCGTTTCAGGGCCTTGGCTGTCAGCATCTCGGGGTTGAGGTTGTCGATGAATCCGATGGGGACGCACCAGTAAAGCAGCACGAAAGCGATGAGGGCGAGCGGGCCGCCAAGGCGGGCCATCCATTTCTCAAAGTTGGATTTCTGCATCTTGGGCAGTTTCTCAACTTTGTAGTTGTTCATGTCTAAGGGGTCGAAGGACATAGTTTTTGTTTTTAAAATGGTGGGGCGGAAGCCCCACCATTTTTAAAATCACCAATTCTTATAAGGATTCTTCATCAACATTGAGTTGAAGTACTTGGGGTCACCGGTGACTTCTTCGCCGAGCCAGGCGGGCTTGTCGAAGGGTTCGTTCTCGTCGGTGAGTTCCACTTCGGCGACGGTGAGGCCGTCGTTGTCGCCGTAGAACTCATCGACTTCCCATGTGTGTTTACCGTCGGTGTTCTTGACCAGATAGCGGGTCTTGTCGATGACACCCGGTTCGCAGATTTCGAGCAGGCTTTGTACTTCCTCAACAGGGATTTCCTTTTCCCATTCGAAGCGGGCGGCGCCGGAGGCATTGCCGATGCCTTTGATGGTGATGAATCCCTTGTCGCCTTTGACGCGCACGCGGACGGTACGCTCGGGCACGCTGCTGAGGTAGCCTTGGGTGATGCGAGTGGCCTTGAAGGCTTCAGCTTTGAAGTCACCCTTTACCAAGAATTTTTTTTCGATTTCCTGTGCCATAGTGCTTATTCGTTTGCAAGCGGTTTGTCGGACATGCCGATGACGCGCTTGATTGCCTGCAGATAGTTGATGTTTTCGACACCTTCGAGACCGCAATCCTTGATGGTCTTCTTGATGTCTTCGATCTCGGTCGATTCCGAGTTGATGGTCACGATCTTAGCGCCGTTGATGAGGACTTCACCGAACTCGCAGATGGTGTCGTTGACCATGTAGCCAAAGCGGCGTTTGTGGACGCGGACGGCAGCCAGGTCGGGGTTGGCCTTCACCATGGCAATGAACTCGTCGTAGGTGTAGGTATCTTTGGTCAGCTTGGGCATTTCCACCATGAAGGCGGGGAACACTTCCTTCTCGAGGACTTCGCGGCTGATGGGGAATTCACCTTTCATGAGGGGATTCCACTGCTCGAGGCCGTCGACGGTCTGGACGTAGGTCTTGATGTCCATCTTGCCGTCGCGGATCTTGGTGTTGTTGATGTCGTTCTTGCGTGAGATGATGTAGATCTCGTCGCTGAGGCGCTCCCACACTTTCTCGGGGACGGGTGCGGAGAGGCGGGCCATGCGTTTGTGGGCCTCGCAGAAGCACTGTCCGAAGGAGCGGAACTCAAATCTCGGCTTCGACACTTCGCCGATTTTCATTTCTTCTTTTGCCATTTTTATCGTATTTTAAAAGGGCGGACACCAGGTCCGCCCCAATGACCAAATTATTCTTGAGGGATGTCTTCGCCAGTGGCGGGGTTGGCTTCACCCGGAGTCGGGTCGGCCAGCTTCCAGTCGCCGCCGTCAGGGGTACGGGCATAAGACTGGGGAGCTACGTTAGACATGGAAGCGCCCCATTCGCCGGGAGCGGCTGAGCTTTCTCTCTCGAACACGTCTCTCTCCGTACCATCGGCCATGTAGAAGGCAATACGCACGGACTTCTTGGCTGAGAGACCGCTGTTGAAGAACATGTTCTCGGCCAGTTCCGGATGGTCGGCCTGCGTGTCAATGCTATACAGCACCAGATAGCCATGGGCAGGGATCACATGCGTAGCGTCACCCGTCCACTTGATGTCCTCTTCGTTACCGTCCTTGGTAATAAACATGCCTTCCAACGACAGTTCAAGGTCGCCTTTGTTGTAGAATTCGATGAACTTGGTGTCGCCGTTCAGCTCATTGAGTACCAAGTTGGTGTAGTCGGGCTCGGTAGGAGTCGGAGGTTCGGGCGTGACACCGCCTTCAAGACCGAGGACAGGATTCACACCGTCGGCATTGGCTGCACCCATGGTGGCATCGGCATAGTACCAGTTACCATCGGCATTGCGGCTGTAGGAAGCAGGAGCCTCGACCGAACCGTAAGCCTCGCCATTCAGATCAATGTTGGTCAGGTTGAAGTCATCGATGGAAACACCAGCGGGAGTAAACAGCTGGATACGGACGTTCTTCTTGGCGGAGAGACCGCTATGGAAGATAAAGTCCTCGGCCACCTGGGGGGCGTTGGGATCGATGACATCTTCGCTCAGAAGAACCAAATATCCACCAGCTTCGACGGTGACGTTGGAAGTACCCACCCAGTTTTGGGTGCCGTCTTTCTCAATATAAGCACCATTCAGATTGATGGCCTCGGTACCGGCATTGAAGATTTCGATGAACTTTTCATGGCCGTTCAGCTCATTGAGACGAAGCACGCTATAGTCAATGGCGACAGCACCCACTTCATACTCATAATCGCTGGAGCGAACCGTCATCTCATCGTTTTCAGCTTCGACATAGAATTTGACCACTGTTCCATCGGGTTGTGCAGGAATGACACCTGTAAAAACGCCTTCGGCTTCGGTCATGGTCACAGGCATGGGCTCTTCAGTACAGACATAATACAACTTGGCGGTCACAGCCTTGAAGCTGGTAATGGTGGCCGAAACGGTCACATCGGTGTATTCAGTAACTGCGGTAGGGCTGTAACTGACGTTCGAGATATTGATGCCCGGATATTGTTTATCCTTGACACAAGAGGCGAGACCCATCAAAAGAGCCAAGGCCACAAACATTATTTTTTTCATAGTATTCTCAATTTTAGAAGGTTAGACGATTTAGAAAGCAACTTGGAAACGAGCCAGCAACATGTGGTAGTTCACACCAGCCTGACCATCGGCTGCAACGACTTTGGTAAAGTCCTTGGTGGCGTTGCCGTCGGCGTCGAGACCCACATAGAGCTTGCCCTTGCCGTTAGCGTAACGGTCGTTGTTGACATACTGGTAGTTCAAGGCAATCTTGGTGTTCTTGCCCAGATAGAAGTTGAGGGCTGCACCATAGAGTTCGGCAGAACCACCATAGATGGCGAGGTCGCCACGGCCTTGGTAGTCATTCATGTCGAGGAACTCATACTTGAGACCCAGTTCCACATCACCCCAGGTACGACCGTTGCGGGTGCGGTTGAACTTGGCGCTACCTGAATCGTAGGTCTGCTTGCCACCAAAGAGGAGGTAACCAGCTTCAACGTACCAGCCTTGGAAATGATAAGGCTTGTCGAGGACGACCTTCTCGGGATCCATATAGGTCCAGTCGGACAACCAGGCGCTCTCCATACGGAAACCATCATAGTGGCAGGCCAATTCGGCCGTGGCGATCAGGTTGTACTTGGTGTTCTTGATATCGTCGGTGTCGATATATTTCTTACGGCTGATGTTAGTGGCGTTACGGCAGCTGAAACGGGTGCCAGCATACACGCCCATCTCGTCAGAGGTCTTAGGGGTGTCATACATGACAGCGCCACCGATATGGAGACCATAGTCGGCTTCGTTCACGGGACGAACCACAACCTTGCCGATGTAGGAAAGACCCTCATCCATGCCGTAGCTCTTGTTGTTGTCCTCCACAAAGTCGCGGGTCTCTTGGCCTTCAATCTCTTGGAAGAGAATGCTAGCGCTACCGAAGAAGTACTTGTTGTAATACTTGGCGAAAGCACCAAGGTGACGGCTAGGTGCGAAAGCGCTGACCACCATCGGGCGTTCCATGAACTCAAGGTAACGCGAGGAGGTGTTGCGTGACAGGGAGAAGTCGGGTTTTTGGCTACCGACGCTGAACTGCCAGTTCTCAAGGCCAGTGTAGCGGACGATAGCGTCTTTCAATTCAAAGGAGCCGTTGGCAACTTCCATATCGACTTCACCATACCAGTCGGGGTTAATTTGGGTCTTCACGGCAAAACGGGCGCGGCGGATGCTGGCACCAGAACCGATCGGGTCAGCCCATTCCTGGGCACCGAAATAGTGGCCGAAGTCCACTTGAACCCTGGAGTCGAACCAGAACTTGAAATCCTTGTCCTTGGATTCGAAAACCAAGATACCATCACGCTCGGTGGTACTCAATTCCTTCACTCCCACTTTGTTGCCGTACTGGTCAATGGCTTGATCAGTCTTTTGGGCAAAGGCCGCTGTTCCAATGATGAACAGGGCAGCCATCATTAAAGATAGTCTTTTCATGATATTGATTATTTAGTTAGCAATGATTTAAAAAATATTAGTAGTAATAAAAAGGTGTTCTTTCTTCTTTGTCTTCCATCCAATTGGCGATAAATCCCTGGAGTATATGCGTATAGCCGCACTTGAAGTCACGGTCATAGCTCTCATAGCGGTAATGGTCGCCATTGCTGTAGGTGATATCGTACATCCATGGGGTGTAATCCCCGTCGAGATTCCCTCTTTGGCCATTCATCTTCAGACGGTCGACATTGAAAATTACCCGTAGGTCCTCGAGCATCTGAGGCTCTCTTTCGATCTCCTGATGCTCACCGGTCTCCTCGTTGTCGTGGGTCAGCACCGCATGGTCGTCTTTACGCTCAATGGTGTAACGCTCCTTCCCATACTCGTAAAGGAACGACACCACTTCGTTAGTGGCAACGGGCATTGCTTTCCAGTGATCAAGACACTGGATAATCTCATGGAACGCTTCGCGATAGTTGTTGGGGCCATGCATATAACCGCCGGAACTGATGCTTTTCCCCGACGCATAGTCCACGCTCAGGTGCCAGGACTTTCCATCGGTGATGTCAAACGGAGGACGATAAAAGTCACGGTAATTGTACAATTTGTGCTTCACAACAAGTTGTTGCAGGCTGTCGAACACCGAGTGGTCGTCGATGGTAAACTCCTTTTCGCCAGGCAAGCCCTCGTCGAAAAGGAAATGCACCTTGCCGTCTTTGGTTTCTTTGACACTGTAGCCGAAACCGCTGAAGCGGTCCATTCCACCACCTTCCGACAATGAAAAGGACGTGATGGTATCGTTCTCGAAACCCTTCCACGGTGATCGACAACCGAACATGGACAGAAGACTTAGTATCACCATTAATTTGGCCATTATTATCTAAACTTATTTGATTCCGAGTTTTTTGGCGATGTCTTTCGGAAGTGCATCCTTATGGACCACAATGTTCAGGGTCTTGTAGCGGACGAAAGCCTTGGAGGCGTACCAGATGCCATGATACTGGCCGGCATCGCCCCAGCTGTTCTTCACGATATAGTATTCATTGCCCATTTGGTCCTTGGCGGTGCCGTAGATGAGCATGCCGTGGTCGTCGCCAGTCTCATAGTTGTCGTAGGCGATTTGGCGTTCTTTTTGGGTGACCCATTTTTGGGGGGTAGGTTGGTTCATGGCCTCTTTTTTGCGGTCGGCGGCGCTCATGCCCAGCCAGTGGGCCATGTCGCTGCCTTGGAGGTCACGGCCTTTGGCTTCGAGGTCGGGCAGCACGGCGATGCCGGCCATCTTGCCACGGAGCCAGCCTGATTCGCTCACGTCGGAGCCCCAGGCGACCGGGTAGCCTTTATCGATGGCGTTGTCGATGACCTGCATGAACTCATCGATGGGCAGGTTCCATGCCTGGCCCCAGCGCCAGTTGTCCTGCACTTCGATGACGAAGGGCTCGTAGAACGGGTGATGGGTGAAGGAGGTGAGGTTGACATAGTCGTCCATGTTGAGGCCGGTGGATTCGGCGAAGCTCATGGGCGTGTATTTCTTGCCATTGTAGGTGAACTCGGTGGGAGGCACGCCAAGGTAGGCGTCGTAGATGCCGGCCAGGGCTTTCTTCCACAACGGGTTGCCGTCCTTATCCATTTGGATTTTGCGGCTCTTGATGACACCTTCCACGAAGGGGTCGGTGACGGCGGAGAGTTCGGTGAAATTCGACAGCGAGTCGCCGTGCATGGCGCCGGCAGGCATCAGCTCATCGGGTATCAGGCCATAGTGGCGGATGGCGTAGAGCACGTCGCCGAAAGAGCCGCCTTGTGAGAAGGACACGTCGCCGTGGGTACGGATGGCAGCCTCAGCGCGGTCGAGGTAGGTCTTGTAAACGATGTACATCTCCGAGAAATCGTACTCGGGCTTGCCCATGCGGAGCAGCTCGGCCTCGAAGAATGCCAGCGAGCTGTAGCACCAGCAGGTGCCGGCCTGGTTCTGGTCCTTCACTGAGGTGACGGGGAGTTCCTTGATGGTTTCAAACTTGAAGCCTTCGCCTTCGGGTTTGTCTTCGGGACGGGGCATCGGGGGTTGCGGTTGGGCCACAGCGGCTACGCTGAGCATCAGGGCTGCGGCAGTCAGAAAGTGTCTGATTTTCATAATTAAAAGATTTAATATTTAAAGATTCAATGATTTTTTCATGGATTTGGAAAGGGCGTCCTTATGGAGCGTAAAGAAGATGGTATATTGGCGGAGATACTGTTCCGAGCAATACCAATAGCCTTCGTAGGGACCTGCGGCGCCCCAGGAGTTCTTGATCTTGTAATATTTGTTGCCGTTCTGGTCCTTGGCGATACCGACTACCAGCATGCTGTGGTCGTCGCCGGCATCCCAGTTGTCATAAGCGGTTTGGTGGATGTCGTCTGTGACTTGCTTTTCGGCGACGATTTCCTTCCAGAGTTTCTCGTCCTTAGGGTCTTCGGGCACGATGCCGACGCCTTCCTTGCGAGAGAAGCCCGGGTTGCTCACATCCTGTGCCCAGCCGAGGGTGTAGCCCTGTTGGAGGGCATAGTCGACGGCGCCCATGAGCTCGTCGAGGGGCATGTTGTAAGCCGGGGTCCAGGTCCAGTTGTCGGGGATCTCCACCACATAGGGTTGGTAGTAGGGCTCGCTGGTGAAGGAGCAGATCTCGACGTAGTTGGCCGGATCGATTGGATAAGCCTCGGCGAACGACTTGGCGGTGTATTTCTTACCGTCAACGGTGAATTCTTCGGGAGCTTCGCCCAGATAGGCGTCAAGCACGCCTTGCAAGGCCTTGGGATAAGCCGGTGAGATCTTCTTGTTGCCGTTTTTGATGACGGCACGGGCCACGCCGTTGATCACTTCGTTCATCTCGCTGTGCATGTGGCGTTCTTCGCCGATCACCTTGCCGGTGTAAGCCTCTTCGGGCATCATGCCGTATTTGTCAATCATATACAGCACGTCGCACACCTCGCCGCCTTGGCTGAGGGTGCTGTTGCCATGCATGCGGACGAACTTGGCCACTTTCTCGCACCAGGCATTGCGCACCACGAACATTTCCGAGAGATTAAACTCTTTACCATACATTCGTAGAATTTCAGCCTCTACGAATCCAATGCCGGCGAAGCACCAGCACGTACCCGAGCTGCCTTGGTTGTCGACCGGGGTATGCGGCACGTTGAGGGTCTCTGTGATTTGGTAGACGTGTTCTTGCTCTTCCTTGTTGTCCTGGGCCATGGCCACAGTGCCTGCCCCAAGCAGGAGGGCGACGGCGAAACATTTCAAAAATCTGCTCATTTTATTTAAAAATTTATTTTACAATCACTTTCACACGGGCGTTGCCGCTATTGACGATATAGAGGCCTGGGGTCAGGCTGAACTCGCACTGCAACGCTTGTTTTTGGGAGGCCACCACTCGGCCCAGCAGGTCATATACTGTGACATCGGCGGGCTGGTCGTTGGTCACTCTCAGGCGGCCATCGAAGGCATAGGCCTTCACGGGGGTTATCTGTTCCTCTTCCACGCCTTCGAAGCCTGAGCAGTAGAGGGTGAATTCGGTATCGAGGTTCGTGCTGATGATGGAGCACGACTTCCACAGGTTCTGGAGGGGCACTGCGGCGCCGGTGGCGTAGTTCATGCCGCTCGCTCCCATCGATGCCCAGAAGGGTTGGAGGCCCATCACGGTAGAGGCGTCGACGGTGAGGTCGAATTGGTTTTCATACACGTCGCGGACGATCCATTCTTTCGAGTCGTTGGTAATGCTAGCCGTCTTTCTCAGCAGGTTGCCATTGGCGTCGAATTCATATTCCACCTGGCTGTCGAGGGCCATGTTTGAGCCGAACCAGCCGACGGTGACGTAGTAGAGTTCCCTGGCCAGTGCGCCGTCCTCGTACTCGAAATCGTACCGGTATGAGTCCATCCAGTTGTCGCCGAAGGGTCCCCAGCCGCCTTTGCGTTGGGCGAGGAGGCTGATGCACTGTTGGCTTTCGTCGTAAGAGTAGACGGTACGTTCGCTTTCTCTCCAGTTGCCGTTGCGGATGGTGGAATAGACGCAGGTGTCGAGCAGGCCGTCTTCGTTATAGGAATACACATATTTCGAGTTCTCTGTCCAAGCGGTGTCCGCTGAGACATAGTTCATGACGAGGGTAAGATTATTGAGGTCGTCATATTCATATTCGGTCAAGGAAACGCGTTGCAGGCCCTCTTCGGTGGCTTTGACGACGATGGTGCCGTAAAGCTGCTGGAAATCGTTCGTTCCATAATTATAGATGACTTCCCCTGAAATCTTCCATTCGCCGTTTTCCAGGCTATAGGTGTCTTCCTGGATCACTCCGTCGTTCTCATAGTAGGTGAAGATTTTCTTGAGGCGGGTCGTACGAGCCGACCACGCTATCGAGTTTTTGGGTGTATTGGACGGGCTCTTGGGCGTTGAGGCTCATTGCGGCCACCAGTGCCATTGCGAAGAATATCTGTTTTTTCATGGCTGTCATTGTTAGAAGGTTTGCATCAATACGAGTTTTTGGACTTGTTGGCCGCGGTCGGTGCTGATTTGCAGGAAGTACACGCCAGGTTTCTGGCCGTTGAGGTCGACCACTGCACGGTCGCCTGCCGCCGGGCAGTCGAACAGGTGTTGTCCGGTGACGCTATAGACCCCGACTTGGCGGAGGCCTTGGGCTTGCACGAGGGTGATGCCCGTGGAGGGGTTGGGATAGAGGTTGGCCTGGCCGGTTTCATTCTCGTCGACGTCGTAATGGGCGTAGCAGGCTTTGTAGGAGGGGCTCGACTCGACGCCGTTGAGCACGCCGGTCACTTGGTAGTAGGCCGGTTCGCCGTCGGCGGTGCAGGTGAATTCGGTTTCGGTGAGGCCTTCAGCGATGCGTTCGCCGTTGCGGTACACGTTGTAGCTCTCAGCCTGCAGGGCTTGGTCCCATTGCAGCAGCAGGTTGCCGTCCTGTTCGTCGAGGGTCAGCCCCGAAGGGATGATGGTGTTGTTGATTTCGATGTAATGCAGTTCGGGATGTTGGAGCGAGCGGCCCGGGGCTGAGGAGATGTAAGCCCTGTCTTTATAGACGGCCACTACCTTATAATCATATTTGGAGCCTTCAGGCAGGCTGGTGTTGTCGTTGTATTGATTCACGTTGGCGCCGGTCAGCTTGATGCGGTTGTACTCTTCGCCCAGGATTTTGCGGTACACCTCATAACCGGCCAGTTGCAGGTCGCTTTCGGCGGGAGCCACCCATTTGATCCTGATCTTGCCGTTGGCGAGGATCTCATAGTCGAGGTCGGTGGGGGGCAGCAGCTCGGTCTCGGCGACGGCGCTGACGGTGTTGGAGGGGTCGCTCTCCCCTTCGGTGGAGAAGGAGGTGATGCAGTAGCTATGCATGTCTTGGGCGCTGCCTTCGTCGGTGAAGGTGGTGACGTCGTGTACCATGGTATAGAAGAATCCGTCGCGATAGACGATATAGAGCGGGTCAGGGGCGGCGACGCCTTTCCATTGCAGGACGACGTCCTCGTCGACCACTTCTGCCGTCAGGTCGGAGGGTGCCTCAAAGTATTGGGGCTCGGTGCAGGTGTTGATGATTTGGAAGAACAGGCCCTTGGGCATCAGTGTGGAGGGACCTTGGTAGGAGAACACTGTTTGTCCCATGCCGTCGGTGATTTCCATCCCGATGGCCAGGCTGTCGGTGGGGGCGGTCCAGCTGAAGGTGGTCCTACCCACGGGGACTTCCACCTCGAAGGTGTCTTCGGCGCGGGTGGCGGTAAGTTCGGCCAGGACCACGCCCGAGGAGTTGCGCAGGGTGAGCATGCCGTCGCCCCAGCCTGACTCTTGTTCGGCTTGGAGTGTCACGGTCCAGTGGCAGGCGGGGCCCAGGTTGATGCCGTTGGCGTAGGCCCTACGTCCTGCAACGACGTTGCTGACGGCGTGTACGGTATAGTTGACCGTGATGGGCAGTCCCGCTTCGTCGACGAAGGTCATCGACTCGCCGGGGGCGGGATTGGCGAAGGTCTGGATGGTGACGCCGTCGCGCATGACGACGATTTCGTCAATGGTCTCGATGGCTGCGCCGTTGATGGTGTTGGTGGGGTTTATCCAGTTCAAGGTGACCGAGAATCCCTCATCGCCATTGGGGATGGCGTTGAAGTAATCGGGTGCCTTGCAGGTGTTGAGGAACACCGAGGCCGGCACGTAGTTGGCGATGAAGGCCTGGCCTGAGTTGAAGGCATAGCTGGAGACGTTGAGTTCGTCGATGGCGTAGAAGCCGTCGCCCGAGGCGCTCCAGCCCCAGTTGAAGTGGAACATGTCGTTGTCGTCGTAGCCGTCACACACAAAGGCGTGACCGCCGTTGCCTCCTGTGTCGGAACCCGAATAATAGACCGGCCAGCCCATGTCGAACTGGTTCTTCAGCAAGGCTTGGAACTGACCCAGGGTGCATTGGTCGCGGTAGACCATGCGGCTGCAGTTGGTGTAGCCGAAGTATTTCAGGATGGCTTCGGGGACGTCCTCCGAATAGGCACCACTGCCATCGGTGCCGTACATCATGTCGACGGCAATGCCGCAATGGTACATGAACAAGGCGATGGCGTCGATGTTCTCGGCGGGCGAGAACTCGCTGATCGAGATCGGCATCAGGTCGAAATCGTACGTCGCCTCAGCGAAGTTGGCCGAGAGCTCACCGTACTGCCCATAGGTATAGCTATGCTGTCCATAGCCATGGCTGGGGTATCTCCAATAGTTCATCACCTGCGACATGGCGGTGGCCACGCAGCCCGCGTAGGTACGGCCGCCTTCGGCGGGGCAGAACTTGTTGTAGGGGAAGTTCTGATTCCATTTGGTCTGCACAAGATGGAACTTCTTGCGTTCGCCGTTGCGCGATGGCAGCGGGTTGCCGCCGAGCAGGGACTGCCACTCGTTGGCCACGGCTTCGTCCTGCTGGATGGATGCCTGGAGGGCAGCTGCGCGACCCTGGCTGAGGTTGTCGAGATAATACATCATTTCAGGCGAAGGGTTCTCGGTGGGGAAAGCGCCCTCATCGGAGTATCCCACGATGGGTCTGAAGCAGTCGTCGGCCGAGATGATGACGAAGCCCGACGATCCGACATTGTAGACATAATAGGCGTCGGTGGTCGCCACCAGTGCCATGGTTTCGCCGCGTACGACTTCGGTGAAGGCCGTGCCGACAAAGCCATGGGCTGCCTTGCGAGCGGTGGACTGATCCACTGGTCCTGCATTTAATCCACTGATTAACAGTGTTATAGCAACTAATGTGAGTATGAATTTTTTCATAAGCGGTTGATGTGTTCGTTTTACCCTATATAATAAGGTGTCAAAAGTAGTAAAATATTTTGGAAACCATCCAAACAAACTCCAAAAATTTTATTAGTAAGTATATTTACTATTTTTATTACCTTTGCAAACTGAAAATTCAATATTATGGGAAAGTATCAGCTGATGAACGTGGCCGATGGCCGCATTTTTGAGGACAAGGGATGGATTTTGGACGACCCTGAGGGCAAGACCCCGAGCCTGGTGAGGGCCATTTTCGAGCAGAAGCAGCTGCAGGTGGGTGACGACCGCCTAGGACTGTACAAGTTTGCCGACTGGCTGCCAATCAAGAGGGTGTTGGAGCATCCCTCCTGCCCTATCACCTACAAGAGCGAGAAGTTAGCAAAACGTTTGGGTTTGAACAACTTATACATCACCTTCAGTGGTTGGTGGCCGGAGCGGGGTGCCCGCATGACCACCTGTTCGTTCAAGGAGACCGAGGCCCTTTCGGTATGCGCCCGGTTGGACGAGGGGCAGCAGGGCCAGGTGTTGGTGGTGGCTTCGGCGGGCAACACAGCCAGGGCATTTGCCAAGGTATGTTCCGACAACGGCATCCCCTTGTTGCTTTGCGTGCCTCAGGACAACATCAATGCCTTGTGGTTCGAGAAGCCTTTGAATCCCTGTGTGAAGCTGTTCACCACTGCTTCGGGCAGCGACTATTTCGATGCCATCCAGCTCTCCAACTTCGTGTGCGAGCTCCCCGGTTTCCTTGCCGAGGGGGGAGCCAAGAACATCGCCCGTCGTGATGGCATGAGCACCACTATGATGTCGGCGGTCACCACCATCGGCCGCATCCCCGACTTCTATTTCCAGGCGGTGGGCAGCGGCACCGGTGCCATTGCTGCTTGGGAGACCAACCTGCGTTTCCTTGAGGACGGTCGTTTCGGTACCAACAAGGCCCGGCTCATGGTCTCGCAGAACAAGCCTTTCGTGCCGATGTATACGGCTTGGCGGCAGGACTCGCGTGCCTTGTTGCCTTACGATGCCGACCAGGCCCGGCGCGACGCTGCCGAGATCTGCGCCCCGGTACTCTCGAACCGCAAGCCCCCATACTCGTTGGCTGGAGGGCTTTACGACGCCTTGAAGGACACCGACGGCGACATCCTCGCCGTGAGCAACGAAGAAGCACAACAGGCCAAGGCCCTGTTCCAGGAGACCGAAGGCCGCGACATCTATTCTGCCGCCGGTGTGGCTCTCGCCTCGCTCATCCAAGCCGTCCATAATAATAAGGTGAAGGCCGACGATGTGGTCATGCTCAACATCACCGGCGGTGGCGAGAAGGAGTTCCAGGAGGCCCACACCCTCTTCCACCTGGAGCCTTCACACATCTTCCCGATTGGCTTTAACCAAGCGGATGTCAGCCGCATCGTTGCTGAGGTTTTCAAAAAATAATTCGGAAATTTTTAAAGAAATGATTGCACAATCAAAAAAATGTGTAATTTTGCAGTCCGAAATTTTAGAGTCATGTACGCAATTGTAGAAATAGCTGGACAGCAGTTCAAGGTGACGAACGGACAACAGATTTTCGTCAACCGTCTGCACGATGAGGAAGGAAGCAAGGTTTCCTTTGACAAAGTATTAATGATTGACAACGAGGGCGCCGTGAAGGTTGGCACTCCTACTATCGAAGGCGCTTGCGTCGAGGCTACCATCAAGGAGCACCTCAAAGGCAAGAAGGTCATCGTCTTCAAGAAGAAGAGAAGAAAAGGCTACCAGACTTCCAACGGAAGCCGTCAGTACCTCAGCAAGATTGTCATCGACAACATCATTATGTAATAACCCGAAAAAACAGAATAAGTTATGGCACACAAGAAAGGCGTAGGTAGT
>CAJOIH010000026.1:0-327 GCA_905234455.1 uncultured Bacteroidales bacterium
AAGGTGACGAACGGACAACAGATTTTCGTCAACCGTCTGCAGGATGAAGAAGGAAGCAAGGTTTCTTTCGACAGAGTATTATTGATTGACAACGAAGGTACCACCCAGGTCGGCACCCCCGTCGTTGAAGGCGCCAAAGTCGAGGCTACCATCAAGGAGCACCTCAAAGGCAAGAAGGTGATCGTCTTCAAGAAGAAGAGAAGAAAAGGCTATCAGACCTCCAACGGCAGCCGTCAGTACCTCAGCAAGATTGTCATCGACAACATCATTATGTAATAACCCGAAAAAACAGAATAAGTTATGGCACACAAGAAAGGCGTAGGTAGT
>CAJOIH010000026.1:389-19575 GCA_905234455.1 uncultured Bacteroidales bacterium
AGGCGTAGGTAGTTCCGAGAACGGTCGTGAGTCAGCTAGCAAACGACTCGGAGTGAAGATTTTCGGTGGACAAGCAGCCATCGCAGGCAACATCATCGTTCGTCAGCGCGGCACCAAGCACAACCCTGGCAAGAATGTCGGTATGGGCAAAGACCACACCCTTTATGCCAAGTGCGACGGCATCGTTGAGTTCGTGAAGAAAAAAGACAACAAGTCATTCGTCTCCGTCCTCCCGGTGGAAGGCGTGATTGCTGAGTAAGTTTTTTTTCAAAGACATACATTTTTTTACCGGCTACCGATACGATAGCCGGTTTTTTCGTTTAATTTTGCGTGAATTTTCAAAAAGCATTGCACCATGTTAGTAATATCCTACATCCGTGAACACCGTGAAGAGGTGATTGAGCGCTTGGCCATCAAGAATTTCACCAACGTCGCCCTCATTGACGAGATCCTGAAACTCGACGACGAACGTCGTGCCATCAAGAAACAGTGCGATGAGACGCTGGCCGGACTCAACAACAACGCCCGTGTCATCGGCGACCTCTACAAGCAAGGCAAAGCCGCCGAAGCCAACGAGTTGAAGGCGAAGAACAACGAGATGAAAGACCTCGCCAAGACCCTGAACGACCGTCTCGAGGAGCTCCAGCAAGTGATCCAGACCAAATTGGTGGAGATCCCCAACACCCCGCGCATCGACGTGCCCAAGGGCACTTCAGCCGCCGACAACGTCAACGTGCACCAGGAAGGCGAGATGCCCCAGCTTTACGAGGGTGCCAAGCCCCACTGGGAGCTGCTCAGCCAATACAACCTGGCCGATTTCGATCTCGGCAACAAGGTCACCGGTGCCGGTTTCCCCTTCTATAAAGGCAAAGGCGCCAAGCTGCAGCGCGCCCTCATCAACTTCTTCCTCGACGAGGCCAGCGCCGCCGGCTACAACGAGACCCAGCCGCCCGTCGTGGTGAACGAGGCCTCGGCCTATGCCACCGGACAGCTCCCCGACAAGGAGGCGCAGATGTACGCCGTGCCGCTTGACGGGTTCTACCTCATCCCCACCGCCGAAGTGCCGCTGACCAACATGTTCCGCGACACCATCGTGAAGGAAGAGCAGCTGCCCATCAAGACCGTGGGTTACTCCAACTGCTTCCGCCGCGAGGCCGGTTCCTACGGCAAGAACGTCCGCGGACTCAACCGCCTGCACCAGTTCGACAAGGTGGAGATCGTGGAGATTGCCAACCCCGTGGGTAGCTACGACCGTTTGGAGGCCATGAAGAACCACGTGGCCGGACTGCTCCGCAAACTCGAACTGCCCTTCCGCATCCTGCACCTCTGCGGTGGCGACATGAGCTTCACCTCCGCCACCACCTACGACTTCGAGGTGTGGTCGGCCGCCCAGCAGCTCTGGCTCGAAGTGAGCTCCGTCTCCAACTTCGAGACCTTCCAGGCCAACCGCCTGAAGCTCCGTTTCAAGGACAAGAACGGCAACATCCAGCTCGTGCACACCTTGAACGGCAGTGCCCTGGCCCTGCCCCGCATCGTGGCCGCCCTGCTTGAAGACCATCAGACCCCCGAGGGCATCCTCATCCCGAAAGCCCTCCAAAAATACACCGGCTTTGACATCATTTCGTAAGATCATATCCATGGTTTTCCTGCTCTTGGCATGTATCGCATGCCAGAGCAGGAAAGAGCCCATCGCCCGGCTGCAGGAGCAGTTGAGCCGCGACAGCGTGGCCCTAAGCAGGATCGAACGGGAATACCCCGAGGGCATCAAGACCAACTTCGATTGGTGCGACTCGATGCTCCAGTACGTCCCCGCCGAGGAGGTCAACGGCTATTTCCAGACCCTCAACCTGGCCCAGGCCTACCTCCGACAGTTCAACGAGATGCTCCCCGTGATGCGTCACGACCTGAGCTACACCCGCCAACAGCTCGTCCACCTGCAAAACGACCTCGACACGCATTATCTCAACGACTCGCTCGCCGAGATATACCTTGCCGACGAGACCGCCGTGGCCGACACCCTGCACCATCGCATCCTCTACTTCGAAGACCGCCTTTCCAGCCAGGACCGCGAGCTCAAGGCCCTGCGTAAAACCATCAGCAAAGCCGTGTCGAGATGAGGAAAGCGGCCTGTCTTCTCTGTGTGCTCGTGATCACCGTCACGGCCTTCGCCCAAAGCCAGGCGACCCGTGCCAAGATCGACCAGATCAGCACCTGTGTCGCCGAAGGCAAGAAAGACAAGGCCGACAAGCTCTTCAAGGAGGTCCTCCGCGACCTTCCCGCCAACCGCAATGCCATCGTCAACACCGCCTACCAGTTCCGCAACCGGATGCTCTACGACTATGCCCTGGCCGTGTTCGACAAAGGAGCAGAAATCAGCACCGAAGGAGACCCTTTCTACATCGAGCGGGCCAACCTCTGCCAGTCGATGAACAACTACCAACAGGCTTTCGAGTATTATTTCCTGGAGTTGGAGGCCCATCCCGAGCAATACAACAACATCAAGAACCAGTTTCAGACCCTGCTGTTCTACGATGTCAACAAAAGCATCGCCGATGAGATGCGCATCGCGCTCTTGCAGAAGAACCAGGAACACCCTGACAACGCCGAGTATGCTATGTTGCTGGTGTGGTACGCCCTCCGCAACGAGGACTACGACATCGCCCTCCTTCAATGCAAGAGTCTCGACAAGCGCTTCAACAACCAGGACGCACAAATCGTCAACATCGGCCAGATCTGCCTCAACAACGGGCAATACGACCTTGCCAAGGACGCTTTCGAGTATGTGGTCGGCAAGGGCAAGATCAACCCCCAATACGGCAACGCCCTCCTCGGTGCCATCGAAACCGAGAACGCCAAGTGCAAGGCCGACCCTGCCACCGACCGCAAGACCTACGAGCGGTTGAGTCGGCGCATCGAGGAGTCCTACGACGATGTAGGGTCGAAAGACTATCCCAAGCTGGTGGCGATCCAAGCCGACGTCATGGCCTACCGTCTCGACCAGACCGCCGATGCCATTGCCTTGTTGCAGCACGCCATTGAGCTCACCCAGAACAAAAACCAGCAGTGTCTCCTGAAGCTCAAGCTCGCCGACATCTATCTCTTTTCCGATGAAGTCTGGGAGGCAACACTATTGTACAGCCAGGTTGACAAAGCCATGAAGGAGGAGGCCTTGGGCCACGAGGCCCGTTTCCGCAACGCCCAGCTGCGTTACTTCATTGGCGAGTTTGCCTGGGCCCAGACCCAGCTCGACGTGCTCAAGGCGGCCACCTCGAAGCTCATCGCCAACGATGCCATGAGCCTTTCGCTCGTCATCGGCGACAACCTCGAGGCCGACACCACCGGCGCCGAGTTGCAACGCGTGGCCCGGGCCGACTACAAGATCTACCAGCACAAGGAAGACGAGGCCTTGCGCATCCTCGACTCGATTTGCGCTACGGGCAATGATATCAGCAAGCCCCATGCCTTGTGCCGCATCGCCGAGATCAGGGAGGGAAACCATGACTTCGCCTTGGCCGACAGCCTCTATCTTCAGGTGGTCACCCTTTATCCTGAGAGCTACATGGCTGATGACGCCTTGATGAAGGCCGCCCTTATCGAAGACCAGTATCTCCATGACAAAGAAGCCGCTAAACAGCATTACGAACAGTTGATTGACCAGTACCCCACCAGCCTCTATAGCGCGCAGGCAAAGAAAAACTATAGAAAGTTAGGAGTGAGAAGTGAGAAGTTATGAGTTATGAAGTAAGACCAAAGAAAGCGTTGGGGCAGCATTTTCTGGTGGACCAGAACATTGCCCGGAAGATCGTCGAGCAGCTCTCGCCCGATGTGGAGAGCGTGGTAGAGGTGGGTGCCGGCATGGGTGTGCTCACCCAGTATATGGTCGACGATATCCGCGACAAGTTCTACGTCATCGAGATCGACCACGAGTCGATCGACTACCTGAGGGCCCACTTCCCCACCCTCGGCGACCATTTGGTGGAAGGCGACTTCCTGAAGGCCGACCTCAGCCGTTATGGGCAGAAGAACATGGCCATCATCGGCAACTTCCCTTACAACATCAGCAGTCAGATTTTCTTCCAGGTGTTGAAATACAAGGAGCAGGTGGTGGAGGTGGTAGGCATGGTGCAGAAGGAGATGGCCGAGCGCATGGCCTCCAGGGAGGGCAGCAAGACCTATGGCATCCTGAGTGTGTTGATGCAGGCTTGGTACGACATCGAGTATTGCTTCACTGTCAACGAGAACGTGTTCAATCCCCCGCCCAAGGTGAAGTCGGCGGTCATCAAGATGCGGCGCAACGCGGTCACTGACTTGGGTTGCGACGAGCAGTTGTTTGTAACCATCGTCAAACAATCGTTCAACCAGCGTCGCAAGACCCTGCGCAACTCTTTGCGCACCTTACTCAATCCGGAAATCATTGGGAATGAAGTATTCGACAAGCGTCCCGAGCAACTCTCGGTGAAGGAGTTTATCGCGTTGACGAATCAGATTGCCGCGTCGCACGTCTCACCGTGAGCCAGGCTGAGGTGCAGCCCACCACCAGTAGGGTGGCGAAGATCAGCAGCACGTCTTTCCCTTTCAGCCAGACGGGATAGGCGTCTACCACGTAGTTGCCGCCGGTACCGAATTTCACAAAACCAAACTTTTGCTGGAGCAGCACCACCACGATGCCCAGGAGCAAGCCGATGAGGCCTCCGGCGACGGAGATCAGCAGTCCCTCGTTGAGGAAGATGCGGTGGATCAAGCTGTTGTTGGCTCCCAAGGCCCTCAGAATCTCCGTGTCCTTCCGTTTCTCAATCATCAGCATGGTGAGCGATCCCACCACGTTGAAGGTGGCCAGGATCAGGATGAAGGTGAGGATGATGTATACCGCCCATTTCTCGGAGCGCATGATTTTGTACAAGGTGGCCATCTGCTCCCGCTGGTCTTTCACCTGGAAGTCAGCGCCCACCAGCGACTTCACCGCCTTTTTCACTTTGCCCAGATCGGCCTTGGGAGCGAGGAAGAGTTCGACGGCACTGGCTTTATCGTGGTATTCAAGCAGTCCCGACAGCCAATCGAAAGGCACCAGCACCAGCTTCTCGTCCACCTCCTGTTCGGTGGAGAAGGTGCTTTGCACGTTGAGTACCCCTGAGTTGAAGCTGCTCTCGAGGCTCATCTGGGAGGCGTCGCCCCGCTTGGGCACATAGACGCGCAAGGTGGCATACGGGCTGTAGGGGTTGATGCCCAAACGCCAGGCCACCCCCGAGCCCGGGATGGCAAAACTGTGGATCCCATCGGTGAGTTTCAGCGAAGTTCCGTTGAACATCACCTCGCCGAGACGCTCCACCTGCTCATAGTCAAGGCCTACGCCCTTCACCTGGCCAATATGCTGCTTGTCGTCCGAGCGGAACAAGGCATCGTCGGTAAGGGTGGGTATGGCATGGGCCACCCCTTCGATGTCCTTCAGCTGTCCCAAGGGAAAAGCCGTCAGGTCGAAGGTCTTGCCCTTTACGGCAGAGATCTGCAAGTCGGGCGTCAAGCGGTTGTTCATCTCGCCAATCACCCGTTCCAGTCCGTTGAAGGCCGACAGCACCACAATGAGGGCAAACGAGGCCACACTGATCCCGACGATGGAAATCCACGTGATGATGTTGATCAGGTTGTGGCTCTTCTTGGCCAGCAGGTAACGGTTTGCTATGAACAGGGGAAGCCGCACGGTCAGGAATGCAACAGTTTGTCGATGTTTTCGATATAATCCAGCGAGTCGTCCTCGTAGAAGCGCAACTCGGGGATGACCCGCATCTGGTGACGGACGCGGTTGCCCAACAGACCGCGGATGGCTCGGGCATTCAAGCCCACTTCCTCCACCACCTTCTTCTTGTCGTCCACGCCGAAGACGCTCAGATACACATTGGCGTAGCTGAGGTCCGAAGTCACCTTTACATGGGTCACAGTAATCATCAACCCAGGCACCGCCGGTTTCAGCTCTTTTTGGAAAATTTCGCCTAATTCTTTGAGAATCAGTTTATTAACTTTATCTAAACGTTTGTTGTCCATATTATTCTTTGTTTTTCGAATCCATAATGATTGTTACCGGTCCGTCATTGACCAATTCCACGTCCATCATGGCGCCGAACTCGCCGGTAAGGACCTCGCGGCCTGAGACTTCGCGCAGGCGTTGCACGAAGCGTTCGTAGAGCGGGATGGCTTGTTCGGGACGGGCGGCGCGGATGAAGCTGGGGCGGTTGCCTTTCTTGGTCAGGGCGTGGAGGGTGAACTGGCTTACCACGAGGAAGGAGCCGCCGACCTGGTTGATGTCGAGGTTCATGGCGTCGTTGCCGTCGTCGAAGATGCGCAGTTTGCTGAGCTTGCCGCAGAGCCACTCCACATCCTCTTCGTTGTCGGCTTCCTCGATGCCCAACAGGACCATCATTCCCAGTCCGATGGCCGATTTCAGCTTGCCGTCGATGGTCACGGAGGCGCTACTTACTCTTTGGGCAACGATACGCATGGGAGTGAGGAGTTAGGAGTTAGGAGTGAGGAGTTAGGAGTGAGGAGTTTGAAGATCATTTCGCGGTAGAGGTCTTTCTCGGGGGTTTCGCCTACGTTGTAGCCTTTCGACTTAAGGTCGAATTCGCGGAGCACGGCGATGCAGCGCACGCAGTCGGCGATGGAGTAGTTCTTGGCTGCCATCTGGTAGTCGCGCACGAAGAAGGGGCTCACCCCGATGGCGGCGGCCAGGGCATTTTGCGAGGGGTCGGTGGCGTAATGCACCTTGAGGATCTTGGTGAAGTAGCCGAACAGGCTGATGGCGGTGAGGAACAGCGGGTTGTCCTTGCTCTCGCCGAAGTGTTGCACGATCTGCAGGGCTTTCACCGTATCGCGCCGGCCCAGGGCGTTTTGCAGCTCAAACACGTTGAAGTCCTTGGAGATGCCGATGTTGCGTTCCACATCCACGTCGTCGATCTTCTTCTGTTTGGGCAGGGCGATGATGAGTTTGTCCAACTCGTTGCGCACCTTGTGGAGGTCGGTGCCCAGGAAGTCGGTGAGCATCTGGGTGGCCTTGGGGGTGATGGTGTATCCCTTTTCGGTCAGATAGCCTTGGATCCATCCTGGGATGTTGCTCTCATAGAGTTTCTTCGACTCGAAGAGCACGCCCATCTTGTCGATTTTCTTGGCCAGGGCGCGGCGTTTGTCGAGTTTCTTGTATTTGTAGTCGAACACCAGGATGGTGGTAGGTGGAATCACGTCGAGGTATTTCTCGAAGTCCTCGATGTTCTTCAGGTCCTGGGCTTCCTTGACGATGACCACCATATAGCCGCCCATCATCGAGAAGCTCTTGGCGTGGGTGGCCACGGTGTCGATGTCGACATCGCGGCCGTAGACCACGATTTGGTTGAAGGCCTTCTCGGTCTCGTCGAGCACCTCTTCCTCGATGGTGTCGGAGATGACGTCGATGAAATAAGGCTCTTCGCCCATCAGGAAGTAGATGGGGGCGTATTTCTTCTGGTGGATGTCCGATATGATCTGTTCAAACGTCATCAGTCGAATCTCAGGTGTTTGACGGTGATGCCGTTGTTGATGAGTTGGCGGAGCGAGTCGACGCCGATACGCAGGTGGTCGCCCACGAAGTTGCTGCTCACTTTCTTGTCGCTGTCGGCGGTCTTGATGCCTTCGGGGGTCATGGGTTCGTCCGACACCAGCAGAAGGGCGCCGGTGGGAATCTCGTTATAGAAGCCTGTGCTGAACAGGGTGGCGGTCTCCATGTCGACGGCGTGGACGCGGATGCGGCGGAGGTAGTTCTTGAATTCTTCGTCGTGTTCCCAGATGCGACGGTTGGTGGTGTAGACGGTACCTGTCCAATAGTCGCGTCCATAGTCGCGGATGGTGGTGGAGATGGCCTTTTCGAGGCTGAATGCGGGCAGGGCCGGTACTTCAGGTGGGAAGTAGTCGTTGGAGGTACCCTCTCCCCTGACGGCCGCGATGGGCAGGATGAAGTCGCCCACGTGGTTCTTGCGCACCGCACCGCATTTGCCCAGGAAGAGCACTGCCTTGGGCTTGACGGCACCCAGCAGGTCCATGATGGTGGCCGCGTTGGCGCTACCCATGCTGAAGTTGATGATGGTGATCTCGCCGTCGGTGGCGCAGGGCATGGGTTTGTCCCTGCCCACCACCTCCACGCCCTGCCAGGCGGCAAAACGGTCGACGTAGTTCTGGAAGTTGGTCAGCAGGATGTATTTTCCAAATTGATCGAGCGGCAATCCCGTGTACCGGGGCAGCCAGTTCTCTACGATTTCTTTCTTCGTTTTCATGGCGTTATTTCTTTTTTTGCAAAGGTACAAAAATAAATCAAGAAAATTTTTTCAAATGAAACGAAAAAAATAATACCTTTGCAGCACGACTAAAAATAGCCAATAATAATCAGTAAAATATCAAAAAATGAATTCAAAACTCAAGAGTATTCTCATCAACATTGCGTTGTTCGCCGTTGTTGTGTTCCTGGCCATCAAGGTAGTCCAAAGCATCCAAGCTCCTATCAATTTCAATAATGAAAAGAGCCATCGTGAGGCACAGGTGGTCCAGCGTTTGAAGGACATCCGCGACGCCGAGATCCAGTACAAGCAAGCTCACAACAAGTACACTTCCAATTTCGACACGCTGATCGACTTCTGCAAGAACTATGAGATCCCGATCATCATGATGGTTCCCGATCCGGAGGACACCACCTTCTCCAAGACCATCAACGACACGTTGGGTTATGTGAAAGTGCTCGACTCGCTCTTTGGCAAGCGCGCCCAGTTCAACATCAACGAGCTGAGCATCGTCCCCTTCAGCGATCCCGCCACTCCCTTCGAGATCCACGACAGCATCATCAAGCGTGGTGGTATCTCGGTGCCGGTCTTCGAGGTCAAGACCCCTTACGAGGTTTACCTCAACGCCCCTGGCAGCAAGTTCACCGAGAAGGAATGGAACACCCGTGTCCAGAACCTCAAGGCTGAGATGGAACAGATCGACAAGTACGCCGGCTTGAAAGTCGGTTCGCTTGAGGAAGCCTCCACCGACGGCAACTGGGAGAAGCTATAATCCCAACGGAGACATGCCGACGCTGTTGAATCCTGATTACAGACTGACCATCCAATTCTCGTTGGGTGGTCTTTCTTTTGTGCTGTTCGACACGGCTGCCCGGTCGGTGGCCGACTTGGAGTTGCACCAGTCCGACAGCCTCAACAATGCCGACGAGCTCTTCCGGGTCCTGGAGAAGGACCTCAGGCCGCGCGATTTGGGCAACGGCCGTTGCCAATCGGTCACCTGCATCGTCGACGGCCGCACCAGCACCCTGGTGCCCGAGGACCTCTATCGCCCCGCCGACTGCGACAAGCTGTTGAGCTTCGGCTTCACCCTGCCCAGCGGCTACGTCACCGCTGCCGATCCGGTGGAGAACCACCAGGCCTATAACCTCTATACCTATCCCGAGGCTTTGCGCGACCGCATTCTGGCGAAATGGCCCGAGGCCCAGATCTGCCACTCCACCACCGTGTTCCTGAAGAGCCTGCCCCAGAGCGAGACCCCTGTGGTGCACGTCAACGTCCGCAACCGCGACTTCGACATGGCCATCATGCAGGACCGACTGCTGTTTTTCAACAACTTCAAGTTCCAAACCAAGGTCGACTTCTCCTACTACCTGCTTTACGCCATGCAGCAGCACGAGCTGTCGGGACTGGAGACCCCGGTCTGGTTCACGGGACTCATCCAACCCGGCTCGGAGATCATCGACCTCTGCCGGCGTTACCTGAAAGACATCCGTTTTGTGACCCGTCCTCGCGACTTCAAGGTCAAGGAGATGCTCGGCGAGGTCCCGTTCCAGTATTACTACAACCACTATCAGATCCTGAAATGAGAATCATCAGAGGCCGATACCAGCGCCGACAGATCGTCGCCCCGAACAACCTGCCCGTGCGGCCCACCACCGACATGGCCAAGGAGAGTTTGTTCAACATCCTGGAGAATTACCTGGACTTCGAGGCCGTCAACGCCCTCGACCTCTTCGCCGGCACTGGCAACATCACCTATGAGTTGGTCTCACGCGGCTGTCCCAAGGTCACTTCGGTCGACCTCGACTTCGGCTGTGTCAAGTTCATCCGCGAGACGGCCCTCAAGCTCGACATGAAGGAGCTGCTGCCCGTCAGGTCCGACGTGTTCCGCTTCCTGGCCAGCCACAAGATGCAGTACGACCTCATCTTTGCCGACCCGCCTTACGACTGCCAGCGCTACGACGAGCTGGTGAACCTGGTCTTCGACAACCACCTGCTCACCGACGATGGCCTGTTTGTATTGGAACATGACAAATACGTCCACTTTGAGGAGCATCCCCATTTCATGGACCAAAGGCATTATGGCAAGGTGAATTTCACCTTCTTTGCTCAGACGTTTGAATAACCAAACCTCTTTCTTACGGCCTGTTGTTCCTCTTCGGTTCCATCACGGAAGAGGGGCATCACCTCGTCCTCAGGGAAGTCGGTGAAGGTCAGGAACAGCAGCGCGTCGAGGGTGTCGTTGAAATCGGGGTCGACGTTGAAACACAGGAACTTGGCGTTCAGCTTTAGGTATTTCTTGAACAAGGTAGGCAGGCGGTATTCGCCGTTGCTGAGGCGGAACATGTATTTGTCGAACTTGTCGATGCTCTCCATGTGATTACGCATCAACACGTCGGCGTCGACCTTGAGGAAGTCGGCTTGGAAAGGCGTGGTAGGATGCGCCACGTTGGCCAGTTCGGGATTCACCGGGTGTTTCTCAGAGACGTAGCGGACGATCATGCTCTGGTAGAACTTCGGGTACCATGAGCTGATGCTCACGGGGCCGATGAAATGCTCGATCTCGGGGTTCTTGATAACCACCACAGCCAGTCCACGCAGCAGGAGCACCAGGGGCAGCACTTCGCGTTGGTATTCGACGGTGACAAACGAGCGACCCAGTTCGATGGTCTTCTTCAGCGTCTCGCCAAAGGATTCCTCGAAGCGGAACAAAGTGCTGACGTAGAAGCCTTTGAACCCTTTGTCGCGCATGATCTCGTTGCCGAAGCCGAGGCGGTAGGCACCTGCCACCTGCTGTTTCTTGGTATCCCAGAGGATGAGATGCTTGTAATGTGTGTCGAACTCATCGGTATCGAGGCTCTTGCCGGTGCCTTCGCCGATGAAGCGGAAGGCCTCCTCGCGGAGGCGGCCCAGTTCGTGCATCAGGTTGGGGATGTCGTTGTAGTCGGCCAGGAAGCACTCATAGGTCGAGGCTGAGAACAGGAATCCCTTCTCGCGGATGGCTTCCAGTTCCTGCACGAGCAGTTGGGTGTCTCTCGGTGGTTCCACAGAGGCCCAGTTGGCGTTGACTTCGGGCGCTTTCTCTTTCTTCACGTTGGCTTCGAGGGCGTAGGAGCGGCTGCGCAGGTAGGCGGCCAGCTCTTGGGGTTTCTCGTAAAGGGCCACTTCTTCGGGTGAGATGGGCTTGCCGATTTGCAGGTTGAAGTTGGTGTCGTGCTTGTTGATGAGCTCGCGGGTGAGGCGGGCGGTGCCCAGCATGCTGTGGATGCGGTCCCAGCGGTAGAAGCGGCGCGAGTTGCAGCCGTCCCAGAACACGGGGATCACCGGCACGCCGGCGCTTTTGATGATACGGGCGATGGAGTTGCTCCAGGGCAGGTCCTCGGGGAAGTCGTGTCCGTGGTAGCGCGACACTTCGCCGGCGGGGAACACGCCCAGGCCATGGCCTGCGGCGACGTGTTGGATGGCGCCTTTGATGCCGCCGACGCTGCTTTTCCATTCGGGGTTCTTCTCGAAGGGGTTCACTGAGAAGAAGCATTCCTTGAGGTTGGGGATATGCGACAGGATGAAGTTGGCCATCAGCTTGAAGTCGGGGCGCACCTTGGCGATGGCGCTCAGCAGCATCACGCCTTCGATGCCTCCGAACGGGTGGTTGCTCACCATGATGAACCCGCCTTGCTTGGGGATGTTGGCCAGCTGTTCGGGGGCCACATCGATGGTGATGTTCATATTCTCGAGCAGATGATCGGCAAACGCGCTACCTTGGTAGTCGGCGGCGCCGTCGAACAGCCTGTTGATCTCGCCTAGGCCGCAAAAGCCATAGGCGACACTGGCTGCACAGTCGCCCACAAACCCTTTCATGCCCAGGGCTTGCTTCAAGTCAGCTTTGGTTACCACTTGCCTTACGGGTGTTTTCATAGCGCAACGATTTTAGTGTATGATACACCGTTTTCGGTGTCGATTCGCATCAGGAAGACGCCTTTTTCCATCGGATGCCACTCGTAGCTGTCGCCTGCGGTCTCTTGGTCGAGCACGCATTGGCCCAAGGCGTTGTAGGCGGTCACATGGGTCATGGATTCGGCTTCGACCTTCACTGTGCCGTAGGTGGGGTTCGGGTAGACCTTCACTCCCACTTCGGTCTCCACCACGCCGGTGGGCGAATAGTAGGCATGCAGTTCGAAGACGTTGGGGTAGTATTTCCTATTGGCCGGCGACGAGTAGCAGTCGGGGATCCTATAGTAGGCATAGAGGCGGTAGTAGTAGTCGCCTTCATGATACAAAGCATTGTCGGTATAGGTCAGGGTATTCGCGTTGAGGAGTTTCAGACGCGTGTATTCGCCGTCGCCCTCTTTCCGGTAAAGCACATAGCCCGAGAGCCCATCGCTCGGAACGGGAGCCTCCCAGTTCAGTTGCACGCGATAGTTGGAGACGATGTTGAAGTCGAGGTTACGGGGCGGATAGCAGGGTCCCACCGAGGCGCATGTCTCGTTGGAGAGGCCGGTCTCGCCGCCTTCGCACAGCACGGCCACTTGGTAGCAATGGCCACCCTGGCCGGCTTGTTGATCGATGAACGAGGTTCCCGTGCCGGCGGGGATGAGTCGGCAGATGAGTCCGTCGCGGTAGAGGTTATAGCCATAGCCCTCGTTGTCGACGGCATCCCAGGTCAGCAGTACCTGATCTTCTTGGCTCACGGCTGTCAGGTTCCCGGGGATTATGCACGAGAGGTCGCCCCCGCAGGTGTTGTTGGTCTCGAAGAAGATGCCCGGTTCCAGTTCGTCGGACGAGCCGCTGAAGGAGAACACCTCCTGTTCCTGGGCGTCTTTGATGACGAAGCTGAGACTGCTCACGGTGTTCTCGGGGGCGGTCCAGCCAAAGCTCAGACGGCCCAGTGGCAAGGCGGGGCGTTCCACGGCCGGAGTCGACGAGGTCATGGTGTATTGGGCCACTTGGCAGCCGGCGTTGTTGTATATCGAGATCGACCCGCCGTCCCAGCCTTGGAAGTTGGTGGTCGTCATCACCAGTTTCCATGGGCACGAGGGGCCCACCGTCACGTCGAGGACGTCGCCGTGTTTGCCGTAGCGGCCGTTGGCTTTCACGTACACCGCATAGTCATAGGTATCGTAGTAAGGCACTTCTGTATCTTCGATCTCGCAGGTCTGGCCCGGGTTGAGACCCGTCAGCACCTGGATGACTTGGTTGTTGCGTTTCACCACCACTTCTTCGATGGAGGTCAGCGGGGTGTTGTCGAGCGAGGTGGTCGGATTGGTCCAACGGATCACCGTCCTCAGTTCCGTTTCCACAGGGACGTCGACTGACATGTCGGTGGGGGCGCTGGGGGTGATGTTGTAGATGGTGGAGGGCACGAAGTTGAACATCGCGTCGGCGGGGCTGGTGTACGGGGCTTCGTCGATGATGTACCATCCGTCGGAGCCGCCGCCCCAACCCAGGTTGAAGTGGAACATGTCCTTGTCGTCGTAGCCGTCGCACACGAAGGCGTGGCAGCCGACGTCCTGACAGCCGCCGTAGTACATGGGCCAGCCCATGTCGAACTGTTCGCGCACCATGCGTTTCCAGGTCTCCAGTTCAAAGTCGTCGCGCCGCAGCTGCACGATGGCGTCGCAGTAGTCGAAATATTGGTGCATCACGCCCGGGATGGGACCTGAGGCGCCGCCGCTGCCGTCGGGGCCGTAGCCCATGTCGATGGTGACGCCGCAGTGGAAGCACAGGGTGCCGGTGGCCAGTTTCTCAGTTTCGGACGAGTTGCTGTTGAGTTTGTTGGGCATATGGTCCCAGTCGTAGGTGGTGGCGCCGAAGTCGGCACAGATCTCGCCATAGTCCTCATGCACATAGCAGTGGTTGCCGATGCCTTGCGCCGGGAAGGCCCAGAAGCGCATCAGCTGCGACATGGCGGTGGCGAGGCAGCCCACGATGGCGTGGCCACCCGAGCCGAGGGTGTCGACGGGGCAGCAGCAGTTGTAGGGGTAGTCTTGGTTCCATTGGGTTTGGACGAAATACTCCCCTTCCTTTCCGCCGAAGCGTGAAATCAATTGACCGTGGTCGAGCACCGATGCCCATTCGGCGGCCACCAAGGGCGCTGCTGTGGCATGGCCTCTGGCCTGGAGGCCATGGATGCTTTGGGCGATGCCAGCGAGGTAGTCTGCCAAGGCAGGCGGGATGTCATTCGGGTCGAACGGGTTTTCCATGGAGTAGCCGATGACGGGACGGTAGGCATCGTCGCCGGCGATGATGACGAAGCCTTTGGGGGCGGTGGCAAAGATGTAGTAGGCGCCGTTGGGTTCGGCATAGACCATCTCAGGGGTCTCGCCACGGAACTCCTCCCCGGCCTGGGCCTCAAGGAATTTCGAGGCAGCCGTCTTTACCTGTGAAAAGCCAACGGGGTTGGCTTTCAAAGACCACACGCCCAGAAGCAACAAGCCCAGCAACAGAAATGAACGTCTCATAGTTCGGCTATTTAGGAATAATGGCACAAAAGTAAGACTTTTCCTATAGATTGACAAATAAAATACTTATTTTTGGCGCCAATCATTTATTGGAGCACCTGAAGTAATGCGGACGGACGGATTTATCTTATCGCAGAAGAGCACCTAAAAAGCTTCGATCCGGCCAGTCCAAACAACATGCAAGACCATGGCGCGATAGCGCACGATGGCTTCAATTTGGCTATCGACATGGAGGGTAACGCTTATTTGATAGAAAACTTCCCGGACTTCCTCTCCAACTAACTAAAACGCGAACTCATATCCAGCACCTAACCATGCTCGGAAGCCGGTCTCTTTGGTATAGGATTTCAGTATCGTCCCTTCGGCATTGGCATCCACTTCCTTGTCGATGCAATAATCGCCCATGAGATAAAAATTCAGTGTGCTGTTGCGGTTGAGCAGGATGTCCACGCCGAGCGAACCACGATAGCGGTTGATGTAGCCACCGTTGAAGCCTTCAAGAAACCAACCTGGGTCGCCTTCCTGCACCAGGCCGTCGACAGTGCCGTAGTTGATGCCGTCGTAGGCGGCGTTGATGACGGGAGCGTTCAGATAGTTTCGTAGCTCAATATAAGCGTAGGGTTCCACCTTGCGAAAGCCAAGGTATTTCGCCGTCAGGCGGCTTTTGAGCATCAGCGCGTTGGCAGGATTCTGATACACGTTGTAGTCGCCGGTGCGATGGGTGAGCTGCAGACGTTCCTTGAGCGAGAGGTTCCAGTCGCCGTATTTCAGGGTGCCTTTCACGTCGATCATAAACCGGTGTCGTGCGTTCTTGAAGGCATTGGAATTGGAGCTATACCCATTGATGAGGGCGTAGCCTGCGCCAATCTTGATGTTCGGGTGTATCTTGTAGTTGAGGCGAAGGGTGCTCTGCAGGCGGTCAAAAGCCCCGAAGTTGTTGTCAAAGCGCACCTCCTCTTCGAGGGAGACGTGCAACCTCCTGACAATCCTCTTGTCTAAAGTAAAAGAAAGCCTTCCGCCAAATTCCGGGTCAAGGGCATTGTCGGTTTGTGCCGTTGCCCAAAGGGGGAGAAATAGTCCCAACAATATGATTATCCTAGTCTTCATAACATTTCACTTTTAAAACGGTCCATGTCCGCCACCACCAGGTCCTCCCCCGCCGCCGTTGCCACCCGTATAGGACGACAAGCTGACCGACGAACCGCCGCTGACAGAAGCGTCTTGACACAACAAACCTTCAAAACAACTCGTGCCGCCACTTACCGTAACGCCCGATGAAAGTGTAGGAGTAGATGCACCCGATACCACCAAAGGCGTGCCACCGCTCGAAGGCGTCTTGAAAGCGTAAACGGTGGAGCCAACGGTTAAGGCATACCAGGTGTTCTGCGACCATGATGAAGCCGAATAGCAGTCCTGCGTCAACGATGATCCGCTCTCCAGTCCGCCAATGGCGATGAGCGTGCCGCCTTCCACATAGAGTTTGTAACCGCCTTCGGTGTTGGCATCGACAGCCACTTCGGGCGAGCTTGAGCCGATGGCATACACCACGCCGCCTTTGATATAGCAGTTGCCGTTGGCATCGAGGCCGTCGTTGCCTGCCGAATAGCCGCAGACATAGCCTCCGCTGATGGTGAATTCGCCAGCCGAGTTGATGGCGTCATCAGACTGCGAGTAGCTGTAAACCTCACCGCCGCTGATGGAGATGGTGCCTTTTGACTCCATGCCTTCGTGTGAGGTGGCTTTGACGATGAGCTTGCCGCCTGTGATGCTCAGGTTGCCATCGAATTTGATACCTTTGGCACTCACGCCGTCTGAACTGCTTTGTCCACCTCCATGGAAACCTCCGCCTCCGCCCGAAGAGCCGTAATTGCTTCCTGTGACGGTCACATTGACGATACCGCCACGGAAGACGCCATAACCGTCACAGCTGATGCCCTTGGCACCAGTACCGCTGCTGCTGAGATCTAACGTGCCGCCTGTCACCTTGATATAGTCGTTGGCCTTCAGACAGGCGGGTTTCAGGGTGTCGCTGCCACTGACTGTAGCTGATGTGGTGGTGTTCACCGTGATGGTTCCTTCCATGATGTGCAAGTAGTCGTCACTGACAATGCCGCTCTTGCCTGAAGCCTCAACAGCCAAACTCCCGGTGCCGCTGAAACAGCGCTGCCTTCTCGTCCTCGGTGGAGGGGGTGTCGGTGTAGGAAGTGCCATCGGCCATGGCGTTCGTTCCCTTGAGTACGATGAAGGTTCGTTTGCCCTTGTTGGGTGCCGATGTCGGACCTTGCACGTTGATGGCAGCACCATTGGGGTTGGTGAGGTTCACTCCGTTGAGGGTGATGCCCTGTTTGCTGCTGCTATAAAGCTTGAAGAAGCCGTTAGACGTGGCTCCGCTCAATTCATACATAATGTGCTCTTCGCCCGCATAGACGATGGTCACGTCATTACCGTTGATCGTCATGGAGAAATCATCGGTTGCACCTGTCACTGCAGCATTGCCTTGATCCGTGAAAGTCACATAAACGGTCTGGGCAAAGGTAGTGCACGAGATGTCATCATTCACATCGTCCGACGTGGCAATCCTGTCAACACTGACGATGTTGTCCTTCTGGCAGCCTGTAGCCCAAAGTGCCAATACAACAAGAAAGCACAGCGTTCTAAAAAGGTGGATTCTATTCATTATCATGTCCTTATTGATAGGTTATCAACGTAGAAACTGCTAAAGTTATTGCCTATTGACTGCGACTTTCCACGATAGCCCCAAAAACCAAGACCTTAAAACAAACACCTCCGCAAAGGCACAGCGCCCTTGCGGAGGTAATTGTCAATTTATCGGTGTCTGGATGCCGGGAAACTCCTCGATGCTAACCATGTGCTTGAAACAAAAATCAAGGAACTAAAGTCTTCCAAAGTCGCTCCAGCCGGATTATTTCCGCGCGGTTGATGCGCAGCCAAATCTGTCTTATCCGATTTGTTCCTCCAGAAACTCAGCGGCATCGGCCACACAATCGGAGCATTCACGAAGCACTTTCCCCGTGCCTACACCTTTTAACATCTTACATTGTGTGGATCTATTGCGCTCTTGGAACTTATTCATGATTTGGCGCATTTGCCTTGTTGAACCGCCAGATAGCCCCAAAACGAGTCCTGCCCCGACAATGGCTCCGCAAGTTCCTTCCATATTGCCCATACCTGCCCCAAAAGGAGCGGCAAGGCGCATGGCGGTCTCTTCATCGATGCCTGCAATGTCAGCGTAAGTACATAGCACAGCTTGTGCGCAGTTGCAGCCGGATTGTTTCTTGGTTACTGCTATTTGTTTTCTTGTTTCCATAATTATCCAACGATTTTAAGCCCGACAATAGAAAGAATCAGTGTGCTGAGGAAAAACACACGCCAGAACGTGGCCGGCTCGTGAAACACGAAGATGCCCAACAGCACTGCACCCACAGCACCAATGCCCGTCCAAACGGGATAGGCAACTCCGATGGGGATGGTCTGAGTGGCCTTCGCCAACAACACGGCACTCAGCACATAGAGCAGGCCGAAGCCTGTTTCACACAGGCCGGCGATGATGAGGATAATCCAGTTCATAACGGCTGCAAAGGTACGAATTTTCCCGATCCCCGGGTACGGTACCTAAAAAGCCAAACCCTACCAGAAAACACCCAAGTTTTACCCAAGTTTATTATCCCATTCAATGTGATTTGTTGTTTTTCAATTTAGTATTTCAAGCCGCAAAATTATAGATAATAACATATTGAACTATGTTTTTGGCATTGGAGAACGCACAAAAGCGACTTATGTGAAGGAAAGTCGCATTTACAGTAGCCCACTAAATTTCAGTACAATTTTTGCAGTAATAACTCGTTTTGGAATTAAACCAAACCTAATACTTATCGATATGAAAAAAGTGTTTTTTAGTTTAGTGCTCCTCTGCGGCCTGGCCCTGATCAGCACCAGTTGCAAAGACAACAATGGAGACGACGGCAATGTCACCCCCGAAGTACAATCAGGTAAAATGACAGTGAACACCACCACGTCAGACATCGTCACCGCCAAAGCCGTCACTTACGGCCAGACAAACGCCATCGTACTGGCTAGCAAAGAGATGACTGCCGACAAGAACGAAGGCATCGCCATTGTTTTCAATGGTCCCATCACCCCCGGCACCTACACAATGGGCGACACGAAAGACCCCGTCCCTACCGTGGTCGGTTTCCACGAGTTCAACCTCGGCGAGCTGCCCTTCATCATGGGCGCCGACACTTTGTTCTACGGTGAAACCTATTATTGGATGAACGGTGAACTGGCTGTCGTTCAAAACAACGATGGCACCTATAGCGTCATTTTGTCGCAATGCATGGGCGTCAACAACAACGGCCAAAATGTCAATCTGGCACTTAACTTCAATGGTCCACTGACACCTTACACCTTCGACAC
>CAJOIH010000027.1 GCA_905234455.1 uncultured Bacteroidales bacterium
GTGCAACCGCAGCACCGACGGCGGTCTGACCTGGAGCGAGCCTTACACCATCGCCTTGGGCACGGGCGTCAACCACGGCTTCGGCGACTGTGCCTTGGCTTGGAGCAACGACGACAACGGCTTGATTGCCGGCTTTGTGGGCGGGGTAGGACTATGGAACTCCACTCCTACCAACCCCATCCGCAGCTATATCGCCAGGAGTTACGACAACGGGCAGACCTGGACCGAGCCCGAGGACATCACCCACTTCCTCTTCGGGGCCGACTGCGTGGTGCCCGAGCATCAGTCGTGGCGCGCTTCGTTCTTTGGGTCGGGCAACGGTTTGAGGACTTCCACGGGACGCATCATGTTTGTGGCTGCCATCCGCGAGGGTGCTGCACAGTCGCTCAACAACTACGCCGTGTATTCCGACGACAACGGGCTGACCTGGCAGGTGTCGGGTCGCGCCTCGGTGGGTGGTGATGAAGCCAAGGTCACCGAGCTCGTGGACGGCCGCATCCTGATGAGCATCCGTCATGCCGGCCACCGTTGGTACAACATCTCGGAGGATGGCGGTGAGACCTGGCAATCTACCACCTCCACCTGGAACGACATCACCGCGCCAGCCTGCAACGGCGACTTGATCCGTTACACCGCCGAGAGTTTGGGCCACGACCGTAACCGCCTGCTGCACTCCGTGCCTTACGGCAACTCACGCAGGGACGTGTCGGTCTACGTCAGTTACGACGAGGGCGAGACCTGGCCGGTGCGCAAGTGCATCGTGCCTTACAGCTCGGCCTATTCGTCATTGTGCGTGCTGCCCGACGGCACCATCGGCCTTTACGTGGAGGAAGCCGAAGACGGCGCCTCGGGGTATTCCACGGTATTTTACAACTTCAGCTTGGAATGGCTCACCGACGGGAACGACCATTTCGACCCCATGGGAAAGGTTCCCGGGGTATCGAAGATATTGATTCAATGAAATGAGAAAGCCAGAGGTTGAAACCCCTGACTACTCTTTATTTCTCGAGATTCATCTTGATGCGTGAGGCGAGGATATCGACCACCACGGGGCTGGAGCCTTGTGGGAGGATGATATCGGCGTAGCGTTACTGTTGGTGCATGGGCTTGACGAAGGTCTGGTAGTGGCGAAGGACGGCTTCCCAGGTACGGCCGCGTTCAGCGATGTCGCGGTGGATGATACGCATCAGGCGCTCGTCGCTGTCGGTGTCGACAAACACCTTGATATCCATACGTTTACGGAGCTCTTCGCTATTCAGGACCAGGATACCTTCCACGATGATCACCTCGGTGGGTGACACATGGACCACTTCTTCGGAGCGGGCGCAGGTGACGTAAGTATAGATGGGCATCGGGATGGTCTCGCCGCGTTTCAGCCGGTCGAGATGGTCAATCATCAGGTCCCACTCGATGGCGTCGGGGTGGTCGAAGTTGATGTGCAGCTTCTCCTCGGGAGAGAGGTGGCCGTTATCGTAATAGTAAGCATCTTGGGAAATAACTGATACTGAATTGTTTGGCAGCTGTTTGACCAGCTCTTTGACGACGGTGGTCTTGCCTGAACCGGAGCCGCCTGCGATACCGATGATTAACATGTTATTTGTTTTTTTGACATCGCAAAGATAAAAAAAAGTATTTTTGTGTCAAAATTCCAATGCCATGAAAAAAACAAAGCTATTTTTTGCCGGGCTGGTCTTAGCCCTTTCCACCCTGTCGTTTGCGCAGTGCACCAGTTACACCCCCACGGAGAAGGACCTTCCCATTGAGACTTTGTCGGAGTTGCAGGTTGCCTATCCGAAGGCTGCCTATGTGGAGATGATGGCGACGGCCAAGTACGTGGTGAAGGACGCCAAGGGCAAGGTGCTTGGCACGGTGTTGCTGTCGTCGCCCTATTCGGATGATATTAATGGTTTCAATGGGCCGACCCCGTTGCAGATCGCCTTGGACGGCAAGGGCAAGATCATCGAAGTGAGGGTATTGGAGAACAACGAGACGCCCAGTTTCCTGAAGCGCGTGGTCGATGCCGGTTATTTGGATTCGTGGAACGGGTTGACGGTGGAGGAGGCCTTGAACAAGGAGGTGGATGCCGTGAGCGGGGCCACCTATTCATCGCGGGGGATCCAGAAGAGCTTGAAGGCCAGGTTAGAGGCGGTTAAATAATCTTTTATTCATATTAATATTAATACGATAATCGGTGTTATCGCAACCGAATATCATTTTTTTTGATTTTTTTTCATCAAAAAACCTTGCGAGATGAAAAAAGGTTGGTATCTTTGCTGCCGTAATCCAACAAAAAAATGATGAATAGACCAGCATTTCTTAAAGATTTTCCTACATTTGCAGATGCAAATCCGATAGGAACCATGATAAACACCGAGCCTGAGCTTAAACCTTACACCATTGAAGAGCTACATGAGATGATTGCCATAAGCGATCGTCAATATGCTGCAGGGCAGTGGCAGGATTTCGACGAAGCAATGGACGAAATCGAAGCAGAGCTCGAAGCTGAAGAAAAAGAAGCAGGAATAGCCAAGGCTCTATGAGGGTGATTAGAACCTCTACTGGAAGATATGCCTGGTAATCACCGAAGCATTGTAGTGGGTAGGTTGAACAAGATGGTTTATCACGTCGTTGAAGACCATATTGAAGTGTCGGCGTTTTGGGACATGCGCCGTGAGCCTGGTGCTTTGAAAGCCTCTTGGGGTCAGTGAATTTGCCTGAGGTCTTGTTTTATGTAAAACAAGTCTTTATTTTTGCACCGAAAACAAAAAAGCTCAGGCCATGAAAAAGTCCGTTTTTCTTCTTACGATCGTTTTTGCTGTAGTCCTTTCGGTTTGGGGGCAAAACGCCAATCCCAACCAGACCTTCATCAAGAATGTGATGCTCATTGGCGGCTCCAGCGATGAGGTGACCGACCTCAAGGCTACCCTGCTTGCTGAAGGCTGGATCGACTCCGAACAGGATCTGAACGCCGATGCCGGGGGCGATTTCATTTACCTGCTTTATAAGACGGAGTCGAATCCCGACAACACCAACATGGGCTTCATCACCGACTTCTATCTGTGGACGGAAAACAGCGACGCGCCTGACACCCGAACTTACAACGGACGCACCTATCACCTTGTGCCTTACGATGGTGGCGATCATTTCATCAGCGTGAGGGGCAACCTCAACAGTAATATTGAGAATGGTGCCGACATCCACCTTTACTACACCAAAGACCTGTTTCCCGACAATCGCTCCGTCACCTCTATTTATTTCGACAGCCACTCCACTGGAGCTTTAGGCTCAGGCGGCAGTTCCAGCGGATATGACCTGAACAAGTATGCGGGTGGCGATTACATCTACATGCACTTCACCACCGCCACAACCCTGACGGGCCACCAGCCGCAAGGCAGCCTCAATGTTTGTGAAGGAGGAGTGCAGGAGATATCAGTGAGCGGATGGGCTTACGACCCCGATGCGCCCTCCCAATCCATCCACGTGCAGGTGAAAGTATTTATGAGCGACGGCACCACCCTCCTAAAAACGGAAACTCTGACGGCCAACCAGCCGGTGGATGGCATGTCGGGCAACCACGGTTTTTCTGGCAATATCCAGATAATGGCCGATGGCAGCTATAAAGTGAAGGTCATAGGAGTGGATTACAACGGCGACAGCAACACCCAGATTGGCGAAACCACCTCTGTCAACGTAACACGGGGGCCGATGATGGTAACGATTGGAGATGGAAATCATGGACTTGATGATCTGCCATTTCACATGTCCGCGGGTTATTCCTTCACCCAACAAATCTATTTGGCAGAGGAATTGCCCACGAGTGGCACAATCACTTCCATCGCATTTTTTTATTGTTATTATGATTCCTTCTCTATGGATAACGTGCGCATTTTTATGCAGCATACCGATAAGAGTGGGTTTGACAACGAAAACGATGCGGTTTCCATTGACGCAAGTACGCAAGTATATGAAGGCTCCTTTTCCGCCGATACTTATTGCTGGATCGTTTTAGAATTGGATACGCCATTTGAATATGACGGAAATAGCAATTTGTTGCTGTCTTGTTATAAACCAAATGAGAGTAGTTTTGCATCTTATTACACGTTTCTTCTTCACAGGAAAGATAACAGCGGTATCGTGATCGACTTAAATGAGAATGGGCCTACCGTTTTCGAGGATTTGGCAAATTGCTCGGGTAGTCGTCGGTTATTGGCTTTCCGTAATAACATTCAATTCATCATCACACCCCAGGGCGTTTCCCGACCAATCAACCCCAGTGTAAGCCAAATCACTGACGAGAGCGTCACACTCACATGGATAGCACCTGATACCAGTGATCCTATCACCGACTTTTCATGGCAATATAAGAAAACCAGTGATGCGAACTGGTCAGATGAAGCGCATACAACCAACTCGTCAGTTTCCATCGACGGCCTGGAAAGCTATACGGAATACCAATTCCGTGTGAAAACACGTACCACAAACGGAGAAAGCACCTATGCAAACATCAGATTCCTGACCAACATGGCATTACCATACGAGTTGGGCTTCGAAAACGGCATTGAGCAGTGGGAGGCCATTGATCCCAATCCGGGTTATCTGTATCCTGATGAAACCTCGTACGCTTTTACAGGAATAAGGACGCATGCAAAATATGAAGGTGATTTCGGCTTTCAGTTTGTTAGCTGGAACCGAGACCAATACCTCGTTTCCCCTGCGCTAGGTCATAATACAGCCCTGACGGTGTCCCTTTACTACCATTTCCCCCAGAATTGTACTAAAGGTTTTTGGGTTGGCTATTCCACTACGACCAACAACATCGATGACTTTATCTGGGGAGACAACATAATTGATAACGACCGTGAGTGGCGCTTGTACGTGCATGACTTCCCTGAAAACACCAAATTTATTGCCATCAAGTACCCTAACTATGAACACAAATTACGCTTGGACTGCATTAATATAATAGAATATTCACCCTACGCCAAACCTGCCAACCTAACCACTAGCAGTATTACCGAGACAGGAGCCACACTATCATGGAGGGCACCCCATGCTTCGCCTATCGGATATGCTTACCAATACAGGGTGGTGGGCGATGCCACTTGGTCGGCAATAGTCAATGTAAACTCGACTTCAGTCACCCTCAGCAACCTATCCGTTGGCACCAACTACGATTTTCGCGTAAAAGCACTGTATACCGGCAACAATGCCAGCAACTTTGTCACCACCCGGTTCATAACGGAAAGTCCAGCGGAGCACTTGCCTTTTACTCAAGGCTTCGAAAATGGCATGGGCGGTTGGCGCCTCGTAGAGGGAGATCACTACACTGAAATTCAAACAGATCCCAATTGGGCGCACGATGGGACTTGTTCTTTTTGTTTCTTCACAAATGACGCAGACCAATACCTGATTTCCCCGCGAATTGATCACGATGGATACATGAAAATGTCATTTTGGGTAGCAAATTATCGCGAAGGCAGTACCAATTATAAAGTACAATTCAGTATAGGCTATTCAACCACCAACAAGGATTTGGGATCATTCATTTGGGGTGGTAGTTGGATTTGTAACACTAACACATGGATACCATACTCCTCTGTCTTTCCTCCAGGCACCAAGTACGTGAGCATAAAATGGGAAGGTGGCTTGTTACTATATCTCGACGATTTCAGTTTCATCCCAATTGTATATACCGATGTGTCCGCTGGCACCAACTGGAACGATCCGTCAAGCCCGATCGACGGTTGGCATTTCATCGCCTCGCCTTTAACGGAAAGCATCGCACCGACAGCGGTAGATGGACTCATCTTCACTGTAAACAACGTTCCCATGCCGGAATACTATGACCTCTACCGCCTCAACAACATCACTTGGGAGAACTATAAGGCCCACACCGAAGGTTTTGTGCTTGAGAACGGCAAAGGCTACCTCTATGCCAACAAGACAGGGACGACACTCACCTTCGCAGGTGCAATGAATCAGGACGACACCAAGAAGGTCGGTCTAAGTCCGGGCTACAACCTGGTGGGCAACCCGTTTTTGACGACGGCTTATGTCGACAGGCCGTTCTATAAGATGAATGACACCGGCTCCGACATCGAGGCGGTCACCGATTATGCCAACACATCCATTCCGGCGTTCAACGGCGTGGTGGTGGAAGCGGCAGGCGAAAACGACACGGTGGTGTTCAGCAAGACACAGCCTTCGATGGCGACCCACCACCACGGCAGCTTGCAGATGACCTTGACGAGGGCCGGGGTGCGCGGCGACGCCATGCAGGACAAAGCCGTCGTGAGCTTCGACGAAGGTGTGCAGCTCGAGAAGTTCGTCTTCAACGAGGGGCATGCCAAGCTTTACATCCCCCAGGGCGATGAGGACTATGCCATCGCCTTCGGCCAGCCATGGGGCGAGGTGCCGGTATGCTTCAAGGCCTCCTATGACGGGGAGTACACGCTGCACATGGATCTTGAGGATGTGGCCATGGGGTATCTGCACCTCATCGACAACCTCACAGGCGCCGATGTGGATCTGCTGCAGACGCCGAGCTATACCTTTGAAGGGAAGACCCGGGATTACGCCAGCCGGTTCAAGCTGGTGTTTGTAAGTGAAAAAGACAACATGGACAACCAGGACAACTTCGCCTTCATCAGCAACGCGGAGATCATTGTAAACGGCATTGGAACGCTTCAGGTCATCGACGTGCTTGGGCGCCAGGTCTTCGCCAAGGAGGTATCCGCTCCTCGCTCCTCACTCCTCGCTCCTCACCTCCCCTCCGGCGTTTACTTGTTAAGTTTGACTGACGGGGAGAAGGTGAAGACGCAGAAGTTGGTGGTGAAGAACCGCTGACGAGTAAGGCTTAGAGGTTATCCTTGAAGTATTGGGTAATCTTCATGATGAGATGGGCGCGATCCATGCCGTAGACATTGTGGTCGTGGCCGGGATAGACGAAGTAGTCGAGCAGCTTGCCGTTGTGGATGCAATTCTCGACAAAGACGAGGCTGTGCTGCCACATCACTACGGGATCGGTGGTGCAATGGATCATCAATAATTTGCCTTCAAGCTTGTCGGTCTTGTTCTCGAGGCTGGTGAGCTCATAGCCCTCGGGGTTCTCGTCGGGGGTATCCATGTAGCGCTCGCCGTACATGATTTCGTAGTATTTCCAATCCAGGACGGGGCCACCGGCGACGCTCACCTTGAACACGTCAGGGTGGTTGACCTTGAGTGAAGTCGACATGAAGCCGCCATAGCTCCAGCCGTCGCTGCCGATACGGTCGGCGTCGACGTAAGGCAGGGTCTTGAGCCATTCGATCCCCTTGAGTTGGTCGCGCATCTCGAGTTGGCCACACTGGCGGTGGATGCACTGCTCGAAGGCCTCGCCACGGTCGGCTGAGCCACGGTTGTCGAGGGTGAACACGAGGAAGCCTTCCTGTGCCAGGTAGTTGAGGTAGATGCCTGCGCCGGCCGTCCAGGTGTCGGTGACGAGCTGGGCGTGGGGGCCGCCGTAGACGTAGACGATGACGGGATATTTCTTCGACGAGTCGAAGTTATAGGGCTTGATGAGACGGGTGTAGAGCGTCTGGCCGTCCTCTGACTTGAGGGTGCCGAGGGTGGTCTCGCCGATGTTGTAGTCCTTGAGCGGGTTCTCGGCCTCATGCAGGCGGGCGACGAACTTGCCGCTGGCGTTTTGCAAGTCGACGTTGAGCGGCACGTCGGTGCTGCTATAGGTATCGATGAAGTATTTGCCGCTCTTGGAGGGGGTGATGTCGTGGGTGCCGTGCTCTTGGGTAAGCTTGGTGACCTTGCCGCTGCGGATGTTCATCATGTAGCAGTGGCGCTCGAGCGGGCTGACTTCGGTGGAGCGGTAAAAGATGTTTTGGCCGTCCTTGGAGAAGCCGTTGAAGTCGGTGATGACGAAATCTCCCTTGGTGAGTTGACGGACCTCATGCTTGCTGATGGTATAGAGGTAGAGGTGGTAGAAGCCGTCGCGCTGGGCTTTCCAGATGAACTGGTCGGGGTTGTTGGGCAGGAAGTAGGCCGGTCCTTGGGGTTCGACCCATTGCTCGTCGCGATCCTCGAAGATGGTCTGGAGGTAGTCGCCCGTGACGGTGCTGTATTCGTTGAATTTCAGGTGGTTCTGTTCGCGGTTGAGGACGCCGATGCAGATACGTTGGTTGTCGGGGTTCCAGGTGATGGCGGTGAGGTATTGCTCCACGGGTTCACCGGTCTTGACGGTGAGGTCGCGGCCCGTTTTCATGTCGTAGACATGGAGGGTGACCTGATGGGAGGTCATGCCAGCCATGGGGTATTTGATGGGTTTGGCGGTGGCGATGCGTTCAGTGATGTCGACCAGCGGGTAGTCGGTGACCATGCGTTCATCCATGGAGTAGTAGGCCAGTTGGCCACCGTCGGGTGACCAGAAGATGCCGCCGTCGATGGCGAATTCGTTGCGGTGCACGCTTTGGCCGGCCACCACGCCTTCGGGGTTGTCGGTGATTTGGATTTGGCGGTCGCCGTCGGCCACGAAGAGGTTGTTGTCGATGGTATAGGCGACGCGCATGGTCTTTTGGCAGAGGTTCTGGTCCTTGGCGCCTTGCGGCACGGTGGTCATGGGTTCGATGGTCTTTTTCTTGATATCGAGGCGGTTGAGGGCCATGCCGTCTTTGCCCATGGAATAGAAGTAGGCTTTTTGGTCGTTGAGCCAGGTGATATTGGGGATTCGCTTCAGGCTGTCGATGCCGGCGGCGTTGGCGAAGCCGTTGAGTTCATCGAGGGTGAGGAAGGTGGTCTCTTTCTTGCCGCCCGGGGTCATGGTGACGATTTGTTTGCCGTCGACTTTCATGAGGATGTCCTGTTCGCCGACCCATTTCAGCTGGGTGGGGCGTGAGGCGTAGAGGCTGCGGTTGTTATAGGAGGCGTCGGCCGGGGTGAAGAATTTCTTTTCCTGGGCGCTGGCGGTGAGGGCCACCAAGAGCAACAGGGTGAGGAATGACAGTTTTTTCATGGTGAGATTGTTTTGGAATTTGGAGCAAAGATAAGAAAAAAACGAGTCGGATACGTCATTACGAGCGAAACAAAGTGAAGCGTGGCAACCTAGTATTACTCTGAAAGGCCATTTCGGATAGTACTGGGTTGCCACGCTCGTTCCTCGCTCGCAATGACGTATAGCGCGTCTTTCGATTAGAAGTAAAGGTCGCGTTCGCCGTTCTTGATGCGCTCGATGCGGGATTTGAGCTCATCGAGGAACTTCGGGTCGACGTTCTTGAAGTTGTTCTCGATGGTCTTCCAACCCTTAGCGGCGACTTCAGGAGTGGCGTAGTCCACGAGGTATTCGCTGAGGGTGAGGATGGCGTTGGGTGTGCAGTAGCGTTTGATGAAGCCCGGCACGCTGAACTCCATGAAATGCTCGCCTGTACGTCCCAGACGGTAACAGGCAGTGCAGAAACTCGGGATGAAGTCGTGGTCCAACAGCTTGTCAATGATCTCACCCAAGGAACGGTCATCACCGATCTTGAACTGCTCCCTATGCAGGTTCTGGTCTTCCTGCTTGTCGCTGTTCTTCTCTTCTTCTTCGTGGTGGTACTTGTAATCACCAATCTGCAGGTTGGTACCACCGTCGATCTGAGAGATACCATATTCAATGGCACGGGCGCGGAACTCGGCGTCTTCACGGGCGGTAAGGATCATGCCAGTGTATGGCACGGCCAGACGGAAGATGGCGATGATCTTCTCGAAGGTCTCGTCGTCAACGAAATACTTCTTGTCGATGTTGAGGCCCGAGGCGTCCTTGATACGGGGGAACGAGATGGTGTGGGGACCCACGTTGAAACAGGCCTCAAGGTGGTTGGTGTGGCGGATCATGGCCAGCACCTCATAACGCCAGTCGTAAAGGCCGAAGAGGATGCCGAGACCGTTATCGTCGATGCCAGCCTCTTGGGCGCGGTCCATGGCGGTCAGACGGTAGTTGTAGTCGCCCTTCTTGGTATTGATGGGGTGATACTCGTTGTAGATCTCAGGGCAGTAGGTCTCTTGGAAGATCTGGTAGGTGCCGATGCCAGCCTCCTTGACAACACGGAAGCCTTCCACATCCAACGGAGCAGCGTTGATGTTCACACGGCGGATGCTGCCCTTGCCTTTCTTGGTGGCGTAGGTCACCTTCACGGTGTGGGCAATGTATTCAGGCGAATACTTCGGCGACTCGCCATAGACCAGGATGAGACGTTTCTGTCCGTCATCTTCCAAAGCCTCCACGTTGCGGACGAGTTCTTCATCGGTCAAAGTGGTTCTGACCTGCTCTTTGTTAGAGGAACGGAAACCGCAGTATTTGCAGTTGTTGACGCAGTAGTTACCCACATAGAGGGGGGCAAACAGCACGATGCGGTTGCCATAGATGCGGCGTTTCAGCTCGCGGGCGCCTTCTTTGATCTCTTCGACCAGTTTCGGGTCGGTGGTGTTGACCAGCACGGCGGTCTCTTCCATCGTCAGGCGGTTTTTGTCGAGCGACTTTTGGATGATTTCGTGCACACGTTCAGGGGTGCTCTTGGTGTTGTTGATGTAATCCCAGATCTCTTCTGAAGAGATGAACGGGCGGTTGGGCTCGTCGGGGATACGGCATTTTTCTGGGTTAAATTTCATGATTTTTTATATCTAGTGTTGTTGTTAATCGCAATGACAGCTACCGCGCGGTTGAAGATGCCGGTCATGTAGGCGATGGCCATTCCGTAGTTGGAGATGGGGATGCCTGCTTGGACGGCGAGGTTGGTGCGGTTGATGAGTTGTTTGCGGGTTGCCACGCAGCCGCCGCATTGGATGGCCATGGCATATTGATGGATGTTGGGGATGGGAGCCAGTCCGGCCACGTAGTCGAACTGGATGTCCTTGCCCGTGAACTTGCGTATTAATGCAGGCAGCTTGACCCGGCCAATGTCGCCGCAGCTGATTTCATGGGTGCAGGATTCGAGCATTAATATCTTGTCGCCGTCCTTGAGTTCTGACAGATGGGGTGTGCCTTTGAGGTAGTTCTCGAAGTCGCCGCGGAGGCGTGCCAGCAGGATGCTGAAGCTGGTGAGCGGAACCTCTTGGGGAACGATTTTGCCGACCATCGCGAAGGCCTGGGAGTCGGTGACCACCAGATCGGGATGGGGCATGGTGTCGAAATACTGCTGGAGGTTGGTCTCTTTGAGCACCACGCAGATGCAGTCGTTGTCGAGCGCATTGCGGATGGCCATCACCTGGGGCAGGATGAGGCGTCCCTCGGGGGCTTCGTCGTCGATGGGTGTCACCAAAACAATCACGTCGTTGGGTTGGACGAGGCCGCCCAGCATGGAGGTGCGTTTGTAGGCGCTCTCGGGGATGGCTTGCTTCAGGGCTTCGACGATGGGTTGGGGAGTGTCGCGCAAGGCGCTGAAGGCAATGGGATTAGAATTAGTGGCTTGGGCGATATATCGGGATAACGATATATCGACTGGGGTGAGATCGACCTTATTATTAACAATAATAAAAGGCACGGCCAGCTCCTGGAATTGTTGGATCAGCTGTTCTTCGGGGGTGCCGAACTGGTTGTCGGCAATGACGAGGATGGCGCAGTCGATTTCCTGCAGGGTCTGGTAAGTCTTTTCCACGCGTTGTTTGCCGAGGGCGGAGGTATCGTCGATGCCGGCGGTGTCGATGAGGATCACCGGGCCGATGCCGAAGATCTCGATGGATTTCTTCACCGGGTCGGTGGTGGTGCCGGCCTGCTCGGAGACGATGGCGATGGGCTGGCCCGTCAGCTTGTTGATGAGGGTGCTTTTGCCGCTGTTGGTGCGGCCATATATCCCAATATGGGGCTTCATCCCCACGCTGCGCTTCGCTTGCGTGGGGTTATTGAGATCGCGCCTCTTCGAGGCGCCAGAAAGGATTTCGGAGTTCATTTTTCTACTGAGTTTGCTTCCTGGTTGAGTTGGGGTTTCAGCAGGGCGGATTTGACCTCGATGCCTTCGATGCGGCCGAGTTGGCCGGTGAGCGAGCCGATGCGGTCGGTGGTGCCTTCGAAGACCACGGAGATCAAGCTGTAATTCTGGCGGGGGAAGCCTTGGCGGCAGATGATGATGTCGGCGTGACGCGACAGCACTTCGTTCAATTGCGGCGCCGACTGTCGGTCGCCGACATAGATGATGACGGTTCCTATTCTCTTTTCCATAAGTAACTCCTTCAGGATCAGATTATTAATAAGATTCAATGCTTTGATGTCAACGCAGGGTCTTCATCTCGGCGATTATTGGACTGCAAAAATAACAATTTATTAATTAAGAATTAGAGAATTGGGGATTAAAAGACCATTTCTTGCTAAAAAAGATTACCTTTGCAGGGTAATGAAAAAGACTTTGATCATATTGCTTCTCGGAATCCTGTGTTTGGCGGGTTGCCAGGAGAAGGTGGAATATCCCATCGAGCCGAGGATCACCTATGAGGGGTTGGCGTACGTGATGGATGCCGACAGCACCCTCACGGGCGAGGTGGTGCTCAGCATCGGGTATACCGATGGGGATGGGGATTTGGGGTTGGACGACACCGACAGTCAGTATCCCTTTGGGGCCAACGATCCGTATTATTATAATCTGATTATCGATTATTTGAAATGGGACGGCTCGGCCTTTGTGGAGACGCCGCTGCTCAGCTGGAACCAACAGACGCAGACGTACGATACCATCAGCTTCAACGCCAGGTTCAAGCGGTTGATTTTCAACGATGAAATGAAGCCGATTTCGGGAACGATTGATTATTTGTTGATGGCCTTCAATCCGTTGTCGCCGGAGGACACCATCAAATTCAGGGTACACCTCATCGACAGGGCGCTACACCAAAGCAATATCATTGAAACCGAGGCGATAGCGTTTCATTGAGAACGGCAAAGCCCTCAACGAAGTGAAAAGAGTTAATTGAGAATTTAGAATTTAGAGAAATATGAGAAAGTTTTTGACGATCATTGGCATTTTGGCTTTTATGGGTTTTGTCCAGGCACAGACCCCTGGCGAGGGTTTCGATGTGAGCCATTATGAGATCCATCTCAACAACATCGATTTCGACAACCACACCCTTCAAGGCGAGACTTTTGTCACCCTCACCACCACCGCTGCCACCAACACTTTTGTGTTGGAACTGAAGCGCCTCGCGGTCAACAGTGTTTCAGGCATCGGGTGCGATGTGTATGATTTCGGGCATAACCCCGACAACGACTTGGTCACCATCGTCACCAGCCAAACCATTTCAGAGGGCACCACCTTGACCTTCGACATCGAATACTACGGCAACACCTTCAACGAGAGCTGGGGTGGCATCATGTGGACTCCAGGCTACGTGTGCAACATGGGCGTGGGCTTCGAGTCGGTGCCGCACAACCTCGGGAAATGCTGGTTCCCCTGCGTGGACAACTTCACCGACAAGGCCACCTATGACGTGTATGTCACCGTGCCCACGGCACAGTCGGCAGTTTGTGGCGGTCTCCTCGTGAGCGACACCGACCACCCAGACGGCACCCATACCGTGCATTACACTGTGCCTCAAGAGATTGCGACCTACCATATCTCGTTCGTGGCCGGCGACTATGTGGAATGGACCGACACCTACCAGGGCGTGGAACGCGACATCCCCATCACCGTTTACGTGAAGCCCGCCCAGATCAACAGCGTGCCGGGGACCTTTGTGAACGTGAAGGACATCGCCGCCTTTTACGAGGAGCACTTCGGCCCCTACCCTTTCAACCGCATCGGCTACGCCATCACCAGCGTGGGCTGCATGGAGCACATCGACAACATCGGCATCACCAGCGGGGTGCTGACGGGCAACACCACCCAGGAGAGCTATGTGGCGCATGAGATGTCGCACATGTGGTTCGGCAACAAGGTCACCTGCGCCAGGGCTGAGGAGATGTGGCTCAACGAGGGCTTCGCCCAGTTCTGCGGCATCTTCTACCGTGCGGGCGTCTATGGCGAGGACGACTTCCAGGGGGCGATGAGCGACCTCATCAACAACATCGCCAGCTGGTGCAAGAGCGAGGCACATTGGATTCCGCTGAACAACATCCCCCAGGACATGACCTACGACGGTTCGGCCGTGTACGACCGTGGCGCCGTCATCGTGAACACCCTGATGAACTACCTGGGGCGCGAGAACTTCCTCACCGGCATCCGCCATTACCTGGAGACCCATGCCTTTGGCGCCGCCACTTCGGAAGAGCTCCGCGACGCCCTCACCGAGGCCACCGGCGTCGACATGAACGGGTTCTTCGACAACTACGTGTTCATCGGCGGCATGCCGCACTATGGCGTCAACCTGCTGAGTGTCAGTCCCAACGGCGACCAATATGACGCACGTATCCAGATGACCTATTGGCATGTGGGTCCCTCGCACATGGGCATGAACAACCGTGTGGAGGTTACCTTTGTGGGCGCCCAAGGCCAGCGGCAGACCGTGATGGCCTGCTGGGACGGCATGGAGGGCGAGAACGCTTTCGTCCTCGACTTCGAGCCCGTCGCTGCTTTTGTCGACTACTACAACCATTTCCTTGACGCCAAGAGTGACAAAAACGGGGTTTTCACCGCGTCAGGCAGCCTCACTCAAGGCAAGTTCAAGGCCTTGGTCAACAGCGTGACCGACTCCACCCTGCTCCGCATCGAGGACCACTTCGTCGGTCCCGACGACGACCCAGGATATCCTGGCATCACCCTCTCGACCAGCCATTATTGGAATTTCTTCAGGAACGACTACGGCGATGCCGACGTCAGCGCACAGATCTCGTATTCCAACAGTTTGAACCAGGACGGCGACATCATCCACACCGAGAACGACTCGGCCATCCTGCTCTACCGTCCCCATGCCTATGAACAATGGTACAGTTTCCCCGAATATGCCTTGGAAGGCAACTGGAAGGTGGGGCGTTTCACCTTGGAGCAGGCCCCTTCGGGACAATACACCATCGCTGTGATCGACAAGACCCAGCTGGGGATGGCTGAACGCCCTGTGGCGACGCTGCGGGTGTATCCCAACCCCACCGAAGGCCTCCTCACCGTGGAGACGGAACCCGCCGACTACCGCATTACCAGCCTGACGGGCCAGACCCTGCTGCAAGGCTGGACTGAGGGGCAGGTCGACGTGACGGGGTTACCTGCCGGCACCTATTTTATTATTATTAATGGCACCGTACAAAGATTCATCATCCAATGAAAAGAGCATCCTTATTAATACTATCCCTCTGCCTGTTTTTCGCGTCGTGCGAGAAGGAGGCGCAGGAGGAGTGGGGTCGGTTTTACGGATTCACCCAGGCCGATGTCGTGGGGCATTACGAGGCCAATCCCGACCAAAGTTTATATGAAGCGTTGCCGACCGAGGGGGCAGTGGTTTACAACAATGCCACCATCGACATCACGGCGGTGGGGTCGACTTCCCTTTCGGCGAGGATTGTCATTCCCGGGCAGCTCAACAAGGTATTTGTGGGGCCCATTGACATGTCGGACGAGAACCGGTCGGACATTGCTTTGGTCAACGCCATCAATGCCTATAACAAGGAAGACTTTTTGGTGACGGTTTACAAGAACGACGAGGGCCGTGTAAGGTTTCACGGGAGGGTGAAGAAGTATTATTACAAGATGGATTCATCGACCCACCAGTTGGTTTTAGACCGAAGTGAGAATTGGGGTTTCGATGTCATCAAGGAATAAAAAAAATGCCGCTCGGTGAGCGGCATTTTTTATTCGCTTTGTGACGATTACATCATCAGGAACGACATCATCACACCAGCTGCGACGGCGGAGCCGATGACACCCGATACGTTGGGGGCCATGGCGTGCATGAGCAGGTGGTTGGAGGGGTCGTATTTCTGACCTTCGACTTCGACCACGCGGGCGCTATCGGGCACGGCGGAGACGCCGGCGGCGCCAATCATCGGGTTGATCTTCTCCTTGAGGAAGAGGTTCATGAACTTGGCGCCCAGGAGGCCGCCGGCGGTAGCGACGGCAAACGAGCAGGCACCCAGCACGAAGATCTTGATGGAGCTGGAGGTGAGGAACACCGAGGCCTGGGTGGAGGCACCCACGGTGAGGCCCAGGATGATGGTCACGATGTCGATGAGCGGGTTGGCTGCGGTGTTTTGCAGACGTTTCACCACGCCCGACTCCTTGATGATATTACCGAAGAACAGCATGCCCAGCAGCGGCAGGGCCGTGGGGCTGATGAAGGTGGTGAGGATGAGGCCCACGATGGGGAACATGATCTTTTCGGTCTTGTTGACCATGCGGGGGGCTTTCATCTTGATGAGGCGTTCTTTCTTGTTGGTCATCAGGCGGATGATGGGCGGTTGGATCACGGGCACCAGGGCCATGTAGGAGTAGGCTGCGATGGCGATGGGGCCGATGAGGTTACGTGTGCCGTTGGCGCCGTTGGCCAGACGTGAGGACAGGAAGATGGCGGTAGGGCCGTCGGCGCCGCCGATGATGCCGATGGCGCCTGCCTCACGCAGGTTGAAGCCCAGGTAGAGGGCGCCGATGAAGGTGATGAACACGCCGAGCTGGGCGGCGGCTCCGAGGACCATCAGCTTGGGGTTGGCGATGAGCGACGAGAAGTCGGTCATGGCGCCGATGCCCAGAAAGATCAGCGGGGGATAGATACCTTTGTTGACGCCGAAATAGAGGTAGTTGAGCACACTACCTTGCTGGTAGAGACCGGTTTGCAGGTTGAGTTCGCCTGATTCGAACACTTGGTTCATGAACATCTTGACTTCCTCGATGTTGGCGGCGGCGATGCCGAAGTCGGCCATATTCATCTTGTCGACGACCTTGATGGCTTCGCTGAGGACCATGTTCTTGTCGGAGGCGCCGTCGAACACGGCGGTGAGCAAGGCTTTGGCGGTATTCATGTCGAAGCTGAAGGCGCCCGAGTCGATGGCCGATTGCGCATAGGCGATGGCATCGGTGAGGTTGACGCCATACCCTTGGAAGAAGGGGATGTTGCCGCAGATGATACCTGTGCCGATGGGGATGAGGAGCATGGGTTCGAACTCGAACTTGACGGCGAGGAAGATGAACAGGATGCCCACGAGGATCATGATGATGTTGCCCAGTTTGCAGTTGCGGAAGCCGGTGAGGATCCAGAACTTGCGCAGGCCGTCTTTCAGCTGGGCTTTGGTGGACAGGTCGTCTTCGGTGGCGTTGACTACTGCAGACTCGGTTTGAGTCGCGTTGTCGGCCACTGCTGCGAGTTGGGCGTTGCTTTCGTCGACGCTCATCTCGCTGACCGCGTCGGTTTGTTCCGTAAGGTCGCTGATCCTGGTGGCGAACATCGGGTTGTTGACGACGGCGGTGTTCAGCAGGAAGAGGACGACGAGGGAAGCCAGGATGACGAACGGTCTTCTATAGATGCTTTTCTTACCCAACATAACCTTATCCGATTACGATTAATACATCACCTTGGAGCACGTTGTCGCCTTGGCGGCAGTTGATGGCGGTAATGGTGGCCAGCAGGTTGTTTTCCATCTTCATGGCTTCGTACATGAGCAGTTTGTCGCCTTTCTTGACGGTGTCGCCCTGTTTGACGAAGATCTGCATGATGGTACCCGGCAGCGGGGCGGCCATTTTATAGCCGGCGCCACCTGTAGCGGCGGGTTTGGGGGCAGCGTTTTGGGTGGGGGCGCTGGCGGCGGGTTTGGCGGCAGGACGGGCGACGGGAGCGACCACAGGAGCGGCCTGTTCTTCCATTTCCACTTTGTATTCGGTGCCGTTCACATTGACGGTGGCGATATTGCCTTCAATGTTTTGAACTTCCACTTCGTATGGTTTACCACTAATGGTGAATTTGAATGTTTTCATAGTTGTTTAAGATTAACGTTTCCAGTGTCTAACTCCGTAATTTTTGTCGTTCCAGGAGGTCTGGTGACGCTCGATGGTGATGACGTTGCTTTCCTCGTCGTGGAGGTTGGTGGAGAGGTAGAGGGCCATGCCGATGGCGGTGAGGACCTCGGGGGCGATTTCACCGTTGGCGGCTTTCACCATGGGCTTTTCGATCGGTTTTTCGATCGCCTTTGGATTCGCCTTACGTTCGTCCTTCTTCGTGAAGTAGGCGGCGACGCCGCGGAAGATGTAGGAGAGGATGAAGAGGGCGATGATGACGATGAGGAAGCCCGCGACGGTGACGATCCAGCCTTTGGTATAGACCCAGGGGTCGTGTCTCAATAATACTGATAACAATTCCATGGCGCAGGTGTTTTAGAGCGGGATGTTGGAATGTTTCTTTTCGGGGTTGGCCAGGCGTTTGGTCTCGAGGGTACGGAGGGCTCGGATGACGCGGAAGCGGGTGTTACGCGGTTCGATGACGTCGTCGATATAGCCGAACTTGGCAGCCTCGTAGGGGTTGGCGAACTTCTTGGTATATTCATCCACTTTCTTGGCGACGAACTCGGCGCGCTCTTCAGGATTTTCGATCTCGGCGATTTTCTTGCCATCGAGCACTTCGACTGCGCCGCTGGCGCCCATGACTGCGATCTCGGCGGTAGGCCAGGCGTAGTTGACGTCGTTGCGCAGCTGTTTGCAGCCCATGACGAGGTGGGAGCCGCCGTAGGACTTACGGAGGGTGACGGTGACTTTGGGCACGGTGGATTCGCCGTAGGCGTAGAGCAGTTTGGCGCCGTGGACGATGATGCCGTTGTATTCTTGGCCGGTGCCGGGCAGGAAGCCGGGGACGTCGACGAGGGTCACGATCGGGATGTTGAACGCGTCGCAGAAGCGGACGAAGCGGGCGCCTTTACGTGAGGCGTCGCAGTCGAGCACGCCGGCGAAGAAGGCCGGGTTGTTGGCGACGATACCGACCGACATGCCGTCGAAGCGGGCGAAGCCGACGATGATGTTCTTGGCGTAGTTCTTATGGATCTCGAGGAAGTCGCCGTTGTCGACGATGGCGGTGATGATGTCACCGACGTTGTAGGGCTTGTTGGGGTTGTCGGGGATGATCTGGTTGAGGGCATCCTCCATGCGGTCGATGGGGTCGTTGCACTCCACCATCGGCGCGTTCTCCATGTTGTTTTGCGGGATGAAGGAGATGAGGCGGCGGATGATGGCGAGGCCTTCTTCTTCGCTTTCGGCGGCGAAGTGGGCCACGCCTGACTTCTGGCTATGGATGCGGGCGCCGCCGAGGTCGTCGGTGGAGACGTCCTCACCGATGACGGTCTTGACGACTTTAGGTCCGGTGAGGAACATATAGCTGCCCACGTTGGTCATGATGATGAAGTCGGTGAGGGCCGGTGAGTACACGGCGCCGCCGGCGCAGGGGCCGAAGATGGCGGAGATTTGGGGGATGACGCCTGAGGCATTGATGTTACGCTGGAAGATCTCGGCGTAGCCGGCGAGGGAGCGTGAGCCTTCCTGGATACGTGCGCCGCCTGAGTCGCAGATGCCGATGACGGGGGCGCCGACTTTCATGGCCTGGTCCATGACCTTGCAGATCTTGAGCGACATGGTCTCGCTGAGGGCGCCGCCGAAGACGGTGAAGTCCTGGGCGTAAACGTAGACGACGCGGCCGTCGATGGTGCCGTGGCCGGTGACGACGCCGTCGCCGAGGAATTGTTGTTTGTCGAGACCGAAGTCGGTGGTACGATGGGTCACGAACATATCCGTTTCTTCGAAGCTGCCTTCGTCGAGCAGGATGGCGATACGTTCACGGGCAGTCATCTTGCCCTTAGCATGCTGTGAGTCGATGCGCTTTTGGCCGCCACCGAGACGGGCTTCGCCGCGTTTCTCCAGCAATTCCTGAATTTTCTGTTCGATTAACATGATATATGATTTATTTGTTTTTGTTTTCGCAGAGTTCGGTGAGCACGCCGAAGGTGGATTTGGGGTGGAGGAAGGCGATGCTGAGGCCTTCGGCGCCGCCGCGCGGGGCTTGGTCGATGAGGCGGATGCCGGCTTCTTTGGCTTCGGCGAGTTGGTCTTCGATGCCTTCGACGGCGAAGGCGATGTGGTGCATGCCACCCTTGCCGTTGTTCTTCTCGATGAAGGCGGCGATGGTGCTTTCGGGGCTGGTGGGCTCGAGCAGTTCGATCTTGGTCTGGCCGCAGCGGAGGAAGGCGGTTCTCACCTTTTGGTCGGCGACTTCTTCGATGGCGTAGCACTTGGTGCCCAGGAGCTTTTCAAAAAAGGGAATGGACTCGTCGAGGCTGGTGACGGCTATTCCGATGTGTTCGATGTGGGTAGGATTCATGATTTATTCGAATAAATTAATAATAAAAAATACGCGTATTGAAAATCGGTGCAAAATTACGACATTTTTTCGAGGTTTCCAATAAAAAAATGGAGGCGGGAACCGATTCCGCCTCCATTTTATAAATTACTGGTTTTAAATTACTTATGCACCTTGCGGATGAATTCTTCCACTTCGGGGACGCCGCCTTGGTAGACGAGGTAGCCGTTGTAGGGTTCGCGCGGGGTGATCTCGCTGTTGATGGGGGTGAGCATGATTTTCTTGACTTCTTCCCTATCGTGTGTTTGGCCGAGAGCCCAGCCCAGTTTGATATAGGCGGTTTCGGCGAGCATGTTGCCGGCGGGGATGATGCCGCGGTCCATGAGGTCGCGGCCGGTGTCGTAGACGAACATATGGGCGTAGCCCCAGATGGTTTGGACGCACATATACTGGTGCACGCCCTTGTCGGTGGCGCGTTGGATGGCGTCGAACATGCCGCGGTTGACGTGGCCGAGGCCGGTGCCGTCCCAGATGATGCCTTGGTAGCCGTTGTCGACGAGGGCGTCGAGCACGTCGGGTTTCATGCCGGGGTAGTAGTAGAGGATGGCCACTCTATCGTCGAAGGTGGGGACGATTTTGACGTTGCGGTCGTTGCGGCGGTGGTTGTATTCGTCCTTGATGGGCACGACGCCGCGTTTGCGGTCGACGGTGGCCACGGGGGTGTCGCCGATGGTGCGGAAGGTGGAGCGGTAGCTGGAGTGCATCTTACGCACGCGGGTGCCGCGGTGCAGGAAGCCGTACTCGTCGGAGGTGGGGCCGAACATGCAGACCATCACTTCGGCCACGTCGCCGTGACCGGCGGCGGTCATGGCATGCATGAGGTTGAGGGCCGCGTCGGACGAGGGGCGGTCGGAGGAGCGTTGTGAGCCGACCAGCACGATGGGCACGGGCAGGTTCTGGCACATGAAGGTGAGTGCGGCGGCGGTATGGGCGAGGGTATCGGTGCCGTGGCCGATGACGATGCCGTCAATGCCGTTTTGGATCTCTTCGCCGATCTTCTTGGCCAGGGCGATATACTCTTTGGGCGACATGTTCTCGGAGAACACGGCGAACACTTTTTCGGTGTCGAGGTTGCAGATGTCGGCCAGTTCGGGCACGGCGCCATAGAGCTCACCTGGTGAGAAGGCGGGGATGACGGCGCCGGTGCGGTAGTCGAGGCGTGAGGCGATGGTGCCGCCGGTGCCGAGGAGTTTCACATGGGGAAGGCCTTCGGTGTAAGGGAATTCCTTCTCGGGGATGTGGTAGTTGGCTTTTTTGTAGTCGGTTTCGACCATGCCGGTGATGGTGCTGATGTCGACGCCGATGTTGTAGCCCGTGTTGACCTTCATGACGATATGCTGGTCGTCCTGGAAGGCAGCGCGGGGAAGGATGGTGCCTTTGAAGAGGCCGCCGGTGGTTTGGCATTCGGCCTGGCTCCACACGCGGCAGTTATATTTCTTGAGTACCTCGAGTGAGGCGCCCCAGTATCCTTGGAAAAAATCTTCAGCCATAATTCTATTTTTTTAATGATTAATAAATTATCTAACTAATGTACTATTATCAATTTTCCTTCTATGACATCATTCCCACTCCGAACTTTATAACTATAAACTCCTTGTTGAATATTTTCAAACATTATAATCTTGCTTCCTTTTTCACCTTCCAACATAACATTCATCACTTCCACGCCCAAGATGTTAAAGATGCTCAACGAGGCCGATGCAGATTCCTTAGATAAAACATAATCTATTCTAACCCACGATGAAGAAGGGTTGGGGGTCAAATTAACCGTAAAGCCAGAAACTTCTTGATTAGCTTGATTAGCCGTTTCATTAACACTTTTACATCCAGCAGGAAGCACAGGGCAAGAATTGGTCATGCTCAATCCATCGGAAACATGTTCAATAATAGCAATGGCCAACGATTTTGAGAAGCCCACCCCTGTTTCTGCAAGAGTTCTAAGCATGGCTTTTTCATTTTCATACAATTGTTCCGTAGTTCGATGTGTGTCATATAGGTCTCGGAAAAGACCTAGGATCATCATAAAACCCGAGTGGTCTTCAAGTTCTCTGCCTTCCAGTTCATATAGGTCTGGCAACTTCTCGGCAACCGAGAAAGCGTTGCTAAAATCACCTTCTTGAACAAAAGAAGCAACGACAGTGCGGTCAGCGGTAATGTCACCCATGTTGCCCAACCATGTGCGAAGCTCTTCTGTATTGGAAATGGTATCAATAAGATTACTGCGCACAATGTCGCCTGCAGCAAGGTAGCGGTCATGCCAATTGTTTGCTGAATTGAACAATTCCTCCAACAAGGCTTTTTCATTCTGCGACTTAGATACCGCACCATAATGTGTTCGGCATTTGTTCTCAATATTGACAGAAGTGCGGTTTACCCCGTACAATAACACATTGGAGGGAGTTTGGTCCGGATTGCCGGAATAGTAATAATAGTTAATAGGAAAACTACCGTCGTTGAAAAAATGATATGTGCTACCATCGAAAGTGTTTCCTGCAGGTAACGAAGAGGATCTTTGATCGGGATAGATGCCTCCAACGCCGCCATCCTTTAACACGCAAAAATCAATAGAATTATTATCGTTCTGATTGCAACTATAGGTAAGACCAACAGTGATAGAGCCACCCACACCCGTTCCATTCATGCCCTTAGCAAGATTTCCACAATCCATGCCTTCTATATAATTATGATAGATATCATTACCTCCAGTAGAGTTAAACACGCCGATGCCATAATTTTCACTTCCTTCGTCGTTAGACGTAAATGTATTTTCTTCTATACAAAACCCGGTCACTCCGTCAACATAAACTCCAAAAGAACAATCGGCATTCTTTCCTACCACAAAATGATTATTAAGGATAGTCGCATAGCCAGTGTTGCGAGCAAAAATGCCCCGATTGTTGTTCGTGAATAAGGCATTCTTAACACCGAATGTTCTAACCGACATGCCATCGTTGACAGAACGCACTCCTTCATAAAACCCGGAAAAACTGGACCGAATCATATACTCATCTGGACAAACATCGAAATTAAAATGATTATCTGAATCACAGTAATCCTCGACGACAAAACTTGCATCATATGCGTTAATACCACAACTTGATGAAGAGACTCCAAGTGCGTCTTCGCTAACAGAAAAAACACATCCCTGAAAAGAGATTCCTTTAACATGATCAAGTTCCACATGCTCGCAAAAAGTCTTTACTCCAGAATAGTTCTCATCAATAACAAAAGAGGTATTGACAAAACCGCTTCTATAGTTAGACTCCGTGTCCGTGTATGGATTATAATTAACATAACTCGGTATATGAACCGATTTTGCGTTGTTGATAAACATTGCATTATCGGCATACACCACACCACCTGTTGTACCAGAAACACCTGGATGATGTAGTTCTATTGCGCAAACAGCATTTTCAATAATAGCTCCATGTTTCAATTCCAATTGCCCTTGACCGCACACTCCGTTTATTATGAATTGGTGTGTATTGCTGTCGCCCCACACCTCAATACCCGGCCACATTCCCTCACAAGGACTTGTCAACAATCCTCCATCAACAATAAGCTTTGCTCCAGGTTGAATGATTATCTTACTTTCATGACCTAAACGGATAGTTGAGGTTATTGTCAGAACTGAACCTGAGGAAACAACTATATTATGATAAATGTATTTATCAGTATTCCAAGTCACTACACCATTTATTCTAATAGTTGTTGTATCAACCGGCGGATCACAAAAGGAAATGCAAGCATAATCAGCGCCATAAGGTCCCAGAAGAGGATCTGAATCATCACAATCCGGCTCGTCAGGACAGTTGCGACAAGTTGCCGGCTTGGGCCCTATTCCCCAATTGTAGTAGCCGTCTCCGTCAATATCTTCACAAACGATATCGCTGTCATCATAGATTTGACTTTCTGGAGTAACAAGTTTGTAAAGACCATACAAATCATTCAATTGTGGGAGAAAATAGGCGCAACCCTTATGGCCCCAACCAACACCTTTACTATTCTTAAACAGCCAACATGTTTGTCCTATTCTATGGTCGTTTGGTTGGATTATTTCATAATTATTAAATCCCTGATTATAAAATAGTGTATCCCCAACCTTCAATGTTTTAAAACCAACAATAGGCATATAATGCCATAGACTTTCTATTCCACCACAGATTGGACCATTTACAATTACTGCTTTTTTTATGCTGTCAACAACATTTGGTACTGTGCTATAATTATTGAAGGATATCGTTTCTGATGGATTATCACAGAAAGAACAAGGAACTGTTTGAAAATCTCCATTCTGGTACGGAAAACACGTCTCTAAAACTACACCTTGATTAACAAGAAATGATAAAGAATAAGTTATTTGGCCTCCTAAACAATTACCTTGATTATGTCCATTACACGAAGCAACATGCTGTTCTGACAAATCATAATTGATACGCTGGTTGAAATATAGATTGACTGATGATTCAGCCACGCTTACAGGGCAGAAAACCCAACAATGATTACATTGTTGGGTTTTAGCTGTGGTCAACCAGTTTTGTCCATGCCTGTTCCTCCAATCAAAATCATCAATATAATTCGACGTGTAAGTCGTCCGGTTTTGAACTGAGTCTGTGAGAACCTCAAAAACACCTCCTTTATAGTATTCTAACCCTTGCAGATTGGGTATCTCATTCGCTGTATTTTTCGGCAGCATGTCCTTGCGTTGATCATAAAATAATTCTGATATAGAAGTGGGGCCTGCAATCCAAAGAAAATCTTCTTCTTTTATCCGTTGGTTTAATGAAGAAAGAAAAACCGAATCCTGTACTCTTTTCAATTGTCTTTTTTCTTTTTCGAATCGGTCTTTATCCAATACATATGGAGTGTTGTAATAAGACACCCCACTGAAATAGCATTCACCATTATGGATTTCAACTCTTACAATGACTTTCGATAGGTTGTAAAGCATACTCGATTCATATGCATAATCTTCGATGTGATATAAGGTGTCAAGACTATTTAATGGATAATAGGCTTCATAAACCAAATAATCCTGATTATGTTCTAAATCGCTCAATAGAATCCTGATATACCCTTCGTAACTATAAAGTTTTATATCAGCTGTTACTGAAAGACCAGAAACGGGACCATCTGTGATTGAACAGACCAATCCTGAGGAATAAAAAGAACTATCTATTCCCATCTCTATGATTCCTAATTTTGGATCAAATTGGTTTATCGAAAAGAGATTACATTGGCCATAATTGAATTTGGAAATGAACCATACCACGACCAGTAAGATAATTCTTATAGTTTTCATTTTAGAACAAACTTTTCATGAACGATTCGAAAATCTGTTATTATCTGGGCGATATAAATGCCTTGGGGGTTGTCGGCAAGCCAAATGTCACAATAGTCATCATGGGTATTTGATTCATGTACCGTTTTTCCTGAGATATCAATAATATGGATTTGTTTGCTCCCGATTAAAGCCTCCGAAAACTTGATGTGCAGTAAACCATCGTCCATTATCTTAAAAGTCGCTAATGCTGATTCGTTATTATCATCGACAACCATAACCTCGTAGTCGCAGTCAACGTTTGATACAATCAACGGTATGCCATTTTCAGTGTAACAACGGATGGGGCCGTTCACACATGGAGCCTGAATATCAAGCATTTCAAATGGAAAAACAGAATAATCCATGCCAATACCTTCAATAATATTGGTAAAATATAAATCCTCATGTACGGTTGGTGCTGTCATCAATACCTTTCTGAAACCATCTATAGCATCAAAATTCATGTAAGAAACTGCCTGTACATAGATAGTGTCTTCATATTTCGGGACATACCAATATTCACCTGCTATTTTCCCGAAGTCATAAAGCAGATAACGTTCCCCATTTTCGACTTCAAACACTTGGTTTCCGTCTTGGGTGATGTAGCGGTATTCGGTATGAGGATTAACTTCGCCGTTGCAGTCAATGTTTTGAAAAAACTCTATCTCCTTGCATTCCCAACCGTTGATATCCACTATCCCAAGTGAACGAAACCTGTCGTAAGTAACACCTGTGGAACCCCCTCCTTCATGGTATAGCCTTTCGAAAAACCATTCTGACCCAACAGGAGCAAATTCAACTGGCGTATTGTTGGTATCCAAAAAACAAGTGTTATAGTCTGGATTAATATACATTAAATCCCCATTTTCATGGTAGCAAAGGAGCTCGTGAAGAGTAATCCCCCCTGCCTCAGTGATGTGACAACTATACAGCAAGCCTTCTGTGGCCCCGATACCTTCAATCCAAGTGTTAAGCCATCTCCATTCGGCGTTTGGTATCACGCTTTTGGAACTTACATAATAAACTCTCCTTTCTGTTCCAGCAATATATTGAGTATTTATGGAGTCGATGCGTATTATTACCTCGTTGCTCGGATTTGGCAACTGACACCAATGCATCGATGCAGTGTCGCCAACATTCAAGCCGAAGTCATAGAGAAGATAAACTGTATCTTGGTCGATGGGGTGGTAAAACACCTTCCCTTCAGGTTCTTCCCTAATCAGTCCATAAAGCGAATAAACCTCTGTGCTGCCGTGCCAATAAGGGGCTTCCGATGATATTTTTCGCATCACCTTTTTATAAAGCATATCATCCACCATGGTATCTCCTTCAAGTTGAAAGTTTTCAGTAATGCGAAGCCAAGTCCATTGCGAAGTTGCTTTCCAAACAATGTTCCACTCAGCATTTTCTTTTATCAAAGGCATGAAATCCTGAGCATTTGCCACACTACCAAAAGCCAGCAAAAACACGCACAATACTATGGTGATGGAGTGTCTCATTTCCCTTGTCCAGCAAGTTCTCTTGCCTTGTGTTTCCTATTTGATTAAGTTAGCCAGTGTTTTGAGATCGATATTGCCCACGGCTTCGCGAAGCTGGCCCATGATCCAGTTACGTTTGTTGACGGCGGCGTGGAACTTCTTGTTGGGGATGTAGCCCGCCACCAGCTTGTCGAGCTTTTTGTTGATGGTGTCTTCGGAGGCTCGGCGGAAGCCGATCTTGCGGAGCACTTCCTTCATGTCGATGGAGGCGTCGTCGACCAGCACGGGGGCCATGTTCCAGGCCAGGCGGTAGTTGAGTTTCTCACGCTTCAGGAAGGCGAAGAGCTTGTAGAGCGTGTCGTTGTTGAACTGCGAGGCCGGGTTCTTGCACATCAGGTTCTTGAGGCGCATGCCCACGAAGCAGCCGAGCATACGGCCGTCGACGCCGAGTTTCTCGACGATGTCGTTCATGGCCGGGAACCAGTTCTTGGTGAAGATGTAGGTGAAGCAGTCTTCGGGGACGTTCCATTCCTTGAGTTTGTAGTAGCGGTCGATGACCTCGGAGGGCAGGGTGGCCTTGAGGGCCTCGATTTCCTTGGGGTCGAGCGGGATGGGGGCCGAGTCGGTGTCGGGGTACATGCGGTCGGCGCCGGGGAGCACGCGCTCGAAGATGGTGATGCCGTTGCAGACGGCCTTACGGGTTTCTTTCGGCACGCCGTCGAAGGCCATGAGGCAGCGTTCCTCGATGGTCTCGATGGCGGTAGGCATGTCGTTCTTGGGACCCCAGATGAGGATGAGCGCATCGTTGTCGGTGGCGTGGACTTTCTTGCCCAGCTTATGCCACACGGAGGGTTCGAGGACGGGTTCCAGCATCTCGTCGTGGAGCATGTTGGGGCGTTCGAGGCAAGCGATGACCTTGAGGCGGTCGGCGATTTCGTCGGCGAACATCTTGCCCGGTTGGGTGAAGTGTGAGAGCACGCCACGGAAGCCAGGCAGGCGGACGATCTTCAGGGCACCGTCGGCGGCTTTGGCGTCGCAGATGGGTGCGTAGTCGGTCTTGAAGCCGACGTCGGCCACTTCGACTTTCCAGCCGTTTTTCTTGAGTTTCTTGTTGAGTTTTTCTTGGAGCTTGACGAGGGACCATTGGCGGAAGCACTCGTTGTGCGACAGCTCGGGGATCCATTTGGCGTGTTGGACGCCCTTGAGTTCGATACGGGTGCCGCCCTTGCAGCTCACGTTGACGTCCTGGCGGCCGGCGCCCATGCCGGTGCGCACCAGTCCGGTGGAGCGGCCGAGGAAGCGGATGTATTCGCAGGTCTCCTTGAGTTCATCGGGGTTTTTGCAGTCGGGGTAGGTGACGGTCTCGATGAGCGGCACGCCGAGGCGGTCGGTCTGGTAGATGCGGCGGTGGCCGATGTCGGAGATCTCGCGGCAGGCATCCTCTTCGATGCTCAGCTGGATGAGGCGGATGTTCTTCTTGGGCATCTTGAGCAGGCCTTCGACGCCGACGATGGCGGTACGTTGGAAGCCGGTGGGGATGGAGCCGTCGAGGTATTGCTTACGGGTGATATGCACTTCGCCCACGATGTTGAGGTTGGAGCGCAGCGCGATGATGATGGCGTTGTGCAGGGCCTCTTTGTTGATGGGGAACGGCGGGGTGTCGTCGATGTCGTAGGTGCAGGCCGTATGGTTGTTGATACGGTAGACGATTTCCTTCTTGGTCTTGAACTCCATGAGGGCGGTGCCATCGTATTCGCCCAGCTCTGAAAGGGTCGGGCGCATGTGGCGGATCAGCTCGGCATCGTAGTCGTCGAATTTGTTGAAGCGTCCGGCGGGGCAGCGGCAGAACAGCTTTTCCTTGGTAAGGATTTGCTGGTGCACTTCCAGTCCCGACATGAAGCCTATGCGGTTATAGTCTTTCTGTGTGGCTTTTTTGCGCTCCACGTAGCCGGCTTCTTTCTTGGTCTGCTCGTAGTTCGCGCGAGGGTCGAAGTTTGTGCTCATATTATTAGTTTTCAATATTTCGATTTTGAAACAATCGGCTAAATTAGGAAATAATTGGATTGGTTTTGAAAAAAGACATGGATTTTTTCTTGTTGCACCCCAAAGGGGTGATTCTCTTTTTGTTCCTTTTGGCTTGAACCAAAAGGAACCGAATTCTGCTTAAGCCGAACGCAAAGCCGAGCTTGCTCGAGCTTTGCTGAGGCGCTGCAGAATCAGCGAAGCTAAAAGTTCAAGGCCAAAAATATCGGCCCACCGCACGGCCGTTCTAAAAGGCTGAGCCATCAAGGCGGGGAGTGCCTTCGTTCCGAAGGCAAACGCTCCGATGAAGACGATGAGGAGTATATTCAGGAGGCCCGGTTAGCAGCTCTGAGAGCAGCTTTAGACGAAGGTGAAGCCAGTCCAGATGTGGAGGATTTCGACCCTGAGCGTTTTCTTCAAGAGTTGAAAGATCTTAAGTAGAGGGTGGCCAAAAAGAATAAGCGATACAGAAAAGGCGGACGTAACCTTACTGTAAATAACCTTATACGTTTTCATAGGCGGCCAACAGTTTTTGCTCAAAAAGCTCAGCAAATTCTTCCGAGGATATATATCCTTCAGGAATGTCAGCCTTCCCCTTTTTTATATATTATTGAATACCAATTAGAAAATATACTTTCTCTCGCCTCTCCGATTTCTCCCTATCTGACAGATGCAAATTTATAACATTTTTCTTTTACCACATGGAAAAACCCTATTTTTGCCATAAAATTCAATCTATGGAAGAGAACTACCAACTGATCACCAAAACTGTGGCTGGACTGGAAGACGTGCTGGCCGAAGAAATCAGGGCGCTGGGCGCAAAGAACGTCAGGGTGATGCACCGCGCGGTCATCTGCGAGGGCAACAAGGAGATGATGTATCGGCTGAACTACTGCGTGCGCACTGGGTTGAAGGTGCTGAAGCCTTTCAAGACCTTCTTCGCCAAGAACCCCGACGAGCTGTACAAGAAAGTGCAGGAGATACAATGGTGGGAGCTGCTCCGCACCGACCAGACCTTCTGCATCGACGCTGTGACCAGCGGACACTACTTCACCCACTCGCAATATGCCGCCCTCAAGATGAAAGACGCCATCGTGGACCAGTTCCGCGACGTGATGGGACCACGGCCGAGCATTAATACGTTGAATCCCGACCTTCGCATTAATCTGCACATCCGCGAGGACAAGGTGAGCCTCCTCTTCGACAGCTCCAACGAAAGCCTGCACCACCGTGGGTACAGGAAGCAAGTCGACAAGGCCCCGATGAACGAGGTGCTGGCAGCAGGGTTGATCCAACTCTCGGGCTGGAAGGCCGACTGCAACTTCCTCGACTGCATGTGCGGCTCGGGTACCCTGCCCATCGAGGCAGCCATGTATGCCATGAAAATCCCGGCGGGCTACTACCGCAAGCAATGGGGCTTCATGAAGTGGGACGACTGGGATCCTGAACTATGGAAACGCATTAAGGAAGAGGCTGACAGCCAGATTGTTGAGTTCGAGCATGAGATTTGGGCCTCGGACCGCTCACCCAAAGCCGTGGCCATCGCCGAAGGCAATATCAACAACGCCCACTTGCAGCACGATATCCACCTGATGAAGAAAAACATGGAAGACCTCACCCCTCCCGAGGAAGGCGGCATCGTCATCATCAACCCGCCCTACGGCGACCGTCTCGAAGAGGACGACATCGACCAAGTGTATGAGAACATCGGCAACACCTTGAAGCACAACTTCCAAGGATATCAATGCTGGCTCATCACCGACGATGCCGTGGCGCTCAAACATGTCGGGTTGAAGCCGACGGTGAAGATTCCGGTGTGGAATGGGCCGTTGGAATGCCGGTTTGTGAGATTCGATATTTTTGCGGGCAGCTTGAAGGAAAAGAAGGCCCGGGAGTCTTAACGAGTATTGAAGACATTCATGGTTCGGTCGGGGCCTTGGGTGACGAAGCTTTTGATGGCTTCGACGGCTTTGTCGACGGTTTGGTCGACGAGAGGTTCTTCGGAGGGTTTCCAGATACCGAGGACGAAGTCGACTTGGTGGCCGCGGGCGAAGTCGTCGCCAATGCCGAAGCGGAGGCGGCAGAACTGGTTGGTGCCCAAACGTTGTATGATGTCGGTAAGCCCGTTGTGTCCGCCGTCGGCGCCTTGTTTGCGCATGCGGATGGTGCCCACGGGCAGGGCGATGTCGTCGTTGACGACGAGGAGGTTTTCGATGGGGATTTTTTCTTGGTCAAGCCAGTATTTCACCGCCTTGCCGCTGAGGTTCATATAGGTGGTGGGCTTGATCACAAAAAGCGTCCTGCCTCGGAACTTCATCTCCGAGGTCTGGGCGAGGCGACCCGTTGTAAACGTGGCTTCGAGGTCTTTGGCCAGGCGGTCGGCGATCCTGAAGCCGCTGTTATGGCGGGTGTTTTCGTACTCAGCTCCGATGTTTCCGAGGCAGGCGATTAGGTATTTCATTATTCAGCAGCTTCCTCTTCGGTAGCGGCGGCGCCACGGGCGGCGCGGACCTCTACGATGACTTGGTAGCCGGGGGTCACGAAGGTGATGCTTTCGATGTTCAGGTCACGGACCTTGATGGAGTCGAGGATGTTGAGGTTGCTGATGTTGATGGTGATGACTTCGGGGATGTCCTTGGCCAGGCCGCAGACTTTGATTTTGCGGATGGCTTGTTTGAGTTTACCACCGCGGAGCACGCCAGGGGCTGAGCCTTCGATGGCGAGAGGCAGTGTGACGGTGACGGGTTTGTCTTCTTTGACCAGGAGGAAGTCGGCGTGCAGCACTTGGTCGGTCACAGGATGGTATTGGACATCCTGGAGGATGGTGTTGTACGATTTGCCGTCGATGGTGACGTTGATGATGAAGGTCTCAGGGGTGAAGAGGATCTTCTTGAAGTTTTTGGCTTCGGTAGCGAAATGGATTTGCTCGTCGCCGCCATAGAGGACGCACGGCACCATTTCGGCCTTACGGAGGGCCTTAGCATCTTTTTTCCCTACGTTCTCGCGGTTAAGATTTGATTAATTAATTTATTTTCGAGATATCGGTATAAGGAGATAACGATATAACGAGGTTTTTTCATTTAACGATATAACGAGGTTGTTTTCATTTATTTGAAGAGTGAGCTGATGGACTCGTAGTTCTCGATGCGGCGGATCACATCGGCGAAGAGCGGGGCGGTGCTCACGACTTTGATTTTCTTGGAAGCGTTGGCGGGCAGCGGGATGGTGTCGGTAACGACCACTTCGCTGAACACTGATTTATCGAGGCGTTCCATGGCGGGGCCGGAGCAGACGGCGTGGGTG
>CAJOIH010000028.1 GCA_905234455.1 uncultured Bacteroidales bacterium
ACGGCATTGAGCAAGCCTTTACCACGGACCTTCTCGATCATCGGGCTCTTGATCTTGCTAATCTCCTCGCGGAAGATCTTACCGAGACGCTCGGCGTTCTCCATCAGGTGCTCTTCCTTGATGACCTCAAGGGCGGCGATGGACACGCGGGCGGCGATGGGGTTGCCACCAAAGGTGGAGCCGTGCTCACCGGGCTTGATGTTCAGCATGATGTCGTCGTCGGCCAACACGCAGGAGACCGGGACCACACCACCACCGAGGGCCTTGCCCAAGATGAGGATGTCGGGACGCACGCCTTCGTGGTCGCAGGCCAGCATCTTACCCGTACGGGCGATACCGCACTGCACCTCATCGGCCATGAACAGCACGTTGTACTTCTTGCAGATGTCGTAGCACTTCTTCAGGTAGCCGTCATCGGGGACGTAGACACCGGCCTCGCCTTGGATGGGCTCCAGCAGAAAACCAGCGATCTCTTTGCCTTCCTTGGCCAGCACTTGCTCCAGTGCATCGGGATCATTGTAAGGGATACGGATGAAACCGGGAGTCATGGGGCCGTAGTTGGCATAGCTCTCGGGGTCGTTACTCATGGTGATGATGGTGATGGTACGGCCGTGGAAGTTGCCTTCGCAGCAGACGATCTTCACTTTGTCATTCGGGATACCCTTCTTGACGACACCCCAACGGCGGGCGAGCTTCAGGCCCGTCTCGTCGGCTTCGGCGCCGGAGTTCATCGGCAACACTTTGTCGTAGCCGAAGTACTCGGTGACATACTTTTCCCACACGCCCAGTGCGTCGTTGTAGAAGGCGCGGCTGCTGAGGGTCAGGCGCTCGGCCTGGTCGGTCATGGCCTTGATGATCTTGGGGTGGCAGTGACCCTGGTTCACTGCGGAGTAAGCTGACAAAAAGTCGAAGTACTCTTTGCCTTCGACGTCCCACACCTTGGCGCCCTTACCTTTGGCGAGGACGACCGGCAGCGGGTGATAGTTATGGGCTCCGTACTTGGCTTCGAGGTCCATAGCCTGCTGTGATGACGTGATTTTTTCGATCATGTTTCTTTTGTTTATTTGTTGAATTGTTGAGTTGTTTATTTGTTGGAGCCGCAAAGGTAAGACTTCTTTTTGAAAGAATCAACATTAAACAGCGACGAAAGGGTTAAAATCCTTCTCTTCGCCGATGGTGGTAGATTCGCCGTGGCCGCTGAAGACTTCTGTATCGTCGGGCAAGGTAAAGAGGCGGGTACGGATGGATTCGCGGAGCTCTGCAAAGTCGCCACCCGGGAGGTCGGTACGACCTATGCTGCGACAGAAAAGGGCATCGCCGGTGAGGACCCAGCCTTCGGCTCTGGCAAAGAGGCTGATGCTGCCGCGGGCATGGCCCGGGGTGCAAATCACCTCCAGCACGTTGTCTCCTATTTGGATCTCCTCGTTGTCCTTCAGATCGACATCGGGCAGGTCGATGTCGCCTACTGGCTGAAAGCCCAGCCACACCGCCTGACGCTTTGACTGCGTGAAATCGTGATGCGTGTCGGGATGGGCCGCCACAGAGATGCCGTAACGACGCTTGACGGCATTGTTACCGATCACGTGGTCGACATGGCCGTGGGTATTGACGATCATCAAAGGCTTCAGCCGATGGCTGTCGATGAAGCCGAAGAGAATGCCTTCCTCCGATGAGGTAACGCAACCCGGATCGACAATGACACATTCATGCGAGGCTTCGTCCCATAGGACATAGGTGTTTTCGGAGAAATGGTTGAAAACGAAGGAATCGAGTTTGAGCATGACGAGGTGTTGGACTGTTGATTTGTTGAATTGTTGATTTGTTGGGGCAAAGGTAAAGATAAAACCGTATCTTTGCAGGTTAAACCATCAAAAAATGAAGTCGCTGCCAAGACGATTCCTGCGTTTGCTGCTGCTGGCACTGCTTACAGCCACGGCTTTGTCGGCCCATGCCCAGTTCTACAACGGCATGAACATGGAATTTGGCAAGAACCGCGTGCAGTGGAGGGACTTCTATTGGTCGTACTACCGTTACGAGACCTTCGATGTTTACTATTACCAGGGCGGCGTGGAGCTGGCCAACCATGTGCTCAACTTCGCCAAGGACGAGATTCCGGCCATGGAGAAACGGTTCGGGACCCACTTCGGCAAGAAGGTGCAGTTCCTGGTGTTCAACAGTCTGGGCGACCTCAAGCAGAGCAACATCAACAACGACGAGGAAGACACTGGCAACACCGGCGGTGTCACCAAACTCATCGGCTCGAAGGTCCTGCTCTATTTCAACGGCAGTTATGCCGACTTCGACCAGCAGATACGCCAAGGCATCGCCCAGCTGCTACTGACCCAGTCGCTCAATGGTGTGTCCATCGGCTCACAGATACGCAACTCATACCGTTACGACATCCCCGAGTGGTTCCAGAACGGGCTTTGTGCCTACATCACTGAGGACTGGGACAGCTACAAGGAGGACCGCCTGCAGCGCGGCATCCTCTCAGGCGACTTCAAGCGGATCAACCAGCTGAAGGACCAGGACGCCATCATCGCGGGCTACTCGTTCTGGGGGTTCATCGAGGAACGCTACGGCACCAAGGCTTTCAACGACATCATCACTTTGGCCGAGACTTCGCAAAACGTGAAGAAATCACTCCTTTACGTCACCGGCATCAAATACAAGGAGCTGATCAAACAGTGGTACAGTTTTTACGAGGGGCGTTACAAGGTGATTCGGCAGGAGCTGCCCAGCGAGGTGATGCCACTGAGGTACCCCAAATACCGCACCTACACCCAACCTGAAGTCAGCCCCGACGGCAAGTATTTCGCTTACGCCGCCAACGACGAAGGCCGTATCAGCATCTGGGTCGAGGAGCTGGCCACCGGCAAGAAAGAGCGGCTCTACAAGACCGGATTCCGTTCCGACACATGGGTCGACACTTCCCTACCCCTCCTGGCCTGGCACCCTGGCGGAGGCATCCTATCCTTCATCGTCGAAGAGGAAGGCCAGTTGCTGTTGTGCAACCTCGACCTGGGGAGCAAGAAGGTTGGAAAGACCTATTTATTTGAATTCCAAAAAATTACATCTTTTTCCTACGCCCATCGGGACCGTAAGATCGTGCTAGCTGCCACCCGCTTCGGGAAGCCTGACATCTACGTCTACAACCTGTTCTCCAACACCATCGAGCAGCTCACCGACGACGATTTCACTGACCTCTCCCCCACTTTCACCTCCGACGACAGGCAGGTGGTCTTCAGTTCCGACCGTGGCCAGAAGCGTCAGTTCAACCTCTATTCATGCGACTATGGCGACAAGGACCATCAGCTGCGCAACCTGACCAGCCAACAGGTCTCCAACAGCATCCTGCCCAAGAGCTTCCCTGGCAACAGGCTGTTCTACCTCAACGACTCAAGTGGGTATTACAACCTCTACGAGGTGATGTTCGACAGTGCGGTGAGCCATGTCGACACCATTGTACACTACCGCTATTTCGCGATGAGCAAGGCCATGACGAGCTACACCTCGAGCATCATCGACTACTCCTACAACCCTCGCGAGAAGAAACTGGTGATGCTGTTTCCCGACGGCGACGGCGAAAAGCTTTACACCACCTACTACCGTCCCGGCAGCAGTTCTGCCGAGATCACCCAGCTCAACCCCTACGCCCAGCAGCGGCTTCTGAAGAAAAAGAAAGAAGAGACCGCGGTGCCCGAGAAGACCACCGAGCACCGTTTCAAGAACAGCTACCGCATCCACCGCAAGAAGGCTCCTTACGGTGCCACCCCCGACAGCGCCAGCCTGGCTGCCATGACCCCTCTCGAGCCTGTGGCCGGTTCGGAAAAATTGCTTGTGGCAGCACCAGATACCGTGCTTAGATCCTGGAACTACAATATCGAACTGTTCACCGACCAGCTGACCAGCCAGATCGACTTCAGCTATTTGAACTACAGCTACCAGCCATTCACTGGAGGCGGCTCTGCGGTGTACCTCAACTCAGGGTTCAACATGTTTTTGGGTTCCACCATGTCGGACCTGATGGAGGACTACAAGGTCGACATCGGGGTGAAGCTGAATACCACCTTCATCAACAACGAGTACGTGATCCGTTTCCGCGACCTCAGCCAGCGCATCGACAAGAGCTTCACCCTTCACCGGTTTGTCACCGACAACAACGGGTATTACTACTACCGCACCTTCACCAACGAGGCGTTCTACACTTTGAGTTATCCTTTCAACGAAGTGTTAAGTGCAAGAGGCACGGCCATATACCGTATGGACCACAGAGTCAACCTGTCCATCGACAACTACAGCCTGGCCGAGGGCGACGTATACGAGAACTTAGGCGGAGTGCGCGGTGAGCTGGTCTACGACAACTCGAAGAAGCTGCAGACCAACATCTATGTGGGGGCCCGAGGCAAGTTTTTCGCCGAGTACTATCAAACCCTCAAGAAAGAGACCAGCAATTTGGTTGTGGTGGGTTTCGACTTCCGTCATTACACCCGCATCCACCGCAACTTCATCTGGGCCAACCGCATTGCTGGCAGCAGCTCGTTCGGGCAGAACAAACTCATCTATTACATGGGGGGCGTGGACAACTGGATTATGGCCGGTTTCGACAATGGCACGCCCATCGACTACAACCAGAACTACCTTTACCAGACCTTGGCCACCAATATGAGAGGTTTCCAGCAAAACATCCGCAACGGCAACAACTTCGTGGTGATCAACAGCGAGTTGCGTTTCCCTGTGTTCAGCTATTTGCTCGACCGGCCCATCAACATGAGGTTCATCAAGGACTTCCAGATTGTGGCTTTCGGCGACGTGGGTACGGCTTGGACCGGTTGGAACCCCTATGACCTCAACAATTCGCTGTATACCTCACACTACCAGGACGGCAACCTCAGCATCAGCGTCACTGAGATGAAGGAGCCCATCGTAGGCGGCGTGGGATTGGGATTGAGGACCTCGTTGTTCGGTTACTTTGTGCGAGGCGACATGGCTTGGGGTATCGAGGACGGGCATTTCAACAAGAAGCCGCGGTTCTATCTTTCCTTCAACCTCGATTTCTGAAGCTGCATCTCCGCATAGGAAGGCAGGTGGTCCATAGGCTTCAACACCCCGTTTTCCGACTTGAAACAATAGCATTCCGTACCATTGTAAAGCATCAGGAACTTGGGTCGCAAGGCTGAATGGTAGCGCACTGCCTGTTCCAGGGTGTTTTGGGTGAGTTTTACCGAGGCCGCCTTGCATTCCAGAATCATCAAGGGGTTGCCTTCCTTGCCGAAGACCACGGCATCGCAGCGTTTGTCGAGTCCGTTGACCTTGATGGAATACTCCACTGCCAGCAGTCCGGCGGGGACGCCAAGATGCTCCACCAGGAGATACAATGCCTTTTGCCGCACTTCCTCTTCGGGAGTGAGCGTGCAATAGCGTTTCCGCAAGGGGTCGAACACCATCGTCTTCCCCTCGCGGACAGCAGTCTTAAACCATTGGAGGTCCGACATGGCCTGGGTTATTCTTCAGGCATCCTGACACTGTAGAGGATGGACTGCAGTTGCAGGAGGTCGTCGCGCTTGTCGTGGTTGGGGTAATACACGTAGCCTTCGAGGGTGACCAGGTTGCCCGTGCGGTTGTCGGGGAAGGTGTAGGAGATGAAGGGGCCGGCCATATAGTCGCCCACCAGGCACCACATGCCACGCATTTCGGCGGCGAAGCCTGTGGGGAAGGTAGAGATGTAGTTGACGACAGGTGGCATATCCTCCTTCTCGGTGGTCATAAACGACCCTTGGGCGGGACCCGGCACATATTTCTGGGTCATGCGGTCGCGCAATGAGACCAGGCTGGGCATCTCGAGCTGCAAGGTGTCTTTATAAGGCGTAGTGTAGATGAAGATACCGAAGCTGTTCTTTTCCAGTTCCTTGCGGATCCACATGAAGTCGGGTTCGTCCTTGGAGATGAAGAATCCCGAGGGGATGGTGATGTCGAAGCCCATCTTCTCCTTGATTTTCTGGGTGATGTTCACGTCGTTGGAGGGCCGCAGCACCGACATGATGCGGTCGCGTTCCACTTTGTCGTACATCACTTTGTAGGCTTCTTTCTGCTCGTTGAAGACCTGGCACCACGAGGCGCGGTCGGGAGCGACGATTTTCATCACCCGCTGGGGGGCAGCCCACAGGTCCTCGCCAGTCTCCACCACGGGTTTGTCGAGGTTAGGATTGATCTCCACGATGAGCAGGCATTTGTGTTTCTTGAACATATCGCTGAATCCACTCACGTTGATATGGGTCAGCTTATACAGGGCTTCGGGTTGGGGCAGGCCGTACTGCGGTTGCAGGAAGAAGGCACGGATGGTGTCGCCGATGATCCCATCCCATTGTTCGTCGTTTTGGGTGACCACCAGGATCTCGGAGGTGCCGCCGGCTGAGCGGTCCTTGCGCGATTTCTCGCCTCCCATGTCACACGCGGTGAGCCCTATCATCAGCAGGGCCACCAGCAGGATTGATTGTTTGAACGGTTTCATGATACACGTAGTTTTTGTTTTGCTTTGATTTTATCTGACTTCAGGTTGTTGAGTTTCTTTATTTTAGCAACGGTAGTATTGTATTTTCTTGCTATTGAAGAAAGGGTATCGCCAGCTTTCACGGTATGAAATTTGGCGGTTTGTTTCACTTCGACCGGCACTTTCTGGGCTTGTTCGAGCACTTTGGCCTTGTCGAGGGCCTCTTGTGTTTGATAGGCGTAGATTTCCTTTTCCCTTCCGACGAACTCGAGGGCATACTGGGTGGGCATGCGAAGCACGCAGGGTGTGGTGTCAGTGGCGGGGATGATCTCCTTGATATACTGCGGGTTGAAGGTTTTCAGATCCTGCATGGGAACGCCTATGGTTTCCACCAGTTGTTGGAAGCTGAGCACGTCTCTCACCCACACGGTATCGGTGCCACTCATGAGCAGTCCCGGGTCGAGGGGATAGAGGTTGTGCTCGGTGGCATAGCTGACCACGTAGTTGACTGCGATGAAGGAAGGGACATAGCTTTGGGTCTCGCGGGGGAGGTAGGGCCAGATGGTCCAATAGTTCATGGCTCCACCGGCGCGTTTGATGGCCTTGTTGACGTTGCCCGGACCCGCGTTGTAGGCGGCCAGGACGAGGAACCAGTCCTTATAGCGGTAGTAGAGGTCGAGCATGCAGAGGCAGGCGGCTTCGGTGGCTTTCATAGGGTCGAAGCGTTCTTCGACCAGGGTGGTCGACTTCAATCCATAGAGTTTGCCTGTGTTGTACATGAACTGCCAGAGTCCCTTGGCGCCGGCACGTGAGCCTGCGGTGGGGTTGAGTGCCGACTCGATCATGGCCAGGTATTTCAGTTCCAGGGGCATGTTGTATTTGGAGAGCGTCTCCTCGAACAGTGGGAAATACACATGCGAAAGGCCCAGCAGGCGTCCTGTGAGGCCACGGCGGCGGATGGCATAGAGCTCGATGAAGCTTTTCACATGGTCGTTGTAGACGAGGGGCAGGGTAGTTTGGGTGGCCAGGTGTTCGATGCGCTGGCGGTAGATGCTATCGGGAAACACCGGAACTTCGTCGAAATCATACCCATAGATGTTCATCTCCACGGTGTCGATCTTCAGGTATTCGTTGCCGAAATAAGGGATGGTGACCAGTGATTCGAACATCTTGGTCACCTCCGAGTCTTCGATGTCTTCGATGGTATCGACGACAAAGAGGCTGTCGGCTTCCATTTCGGGGATAGTGTCGATGGTTTGCGCCTGGGCGACCGACACAATCAGAAGCAGTAACGATATGAGGAAGTTGTGTTTCATGAATGCAAAAATACAATTTTTATAGAATTTTGAGTCGATTGGCATCCTGTTTCAAGAAGATGGCCAGCATGATGGTGAAGGCCAGCAGGCTGGAGCCGCCGTAACTCATGAAAGGCAGGGGGATGCCGATGACGGGAACCAGGCCGATGGTCATGCCGATGTTGATGGCGATATGGACGAAGAGGATGCCTGCGATGGAGTAGCCATAGATACGGCTGAAGGCCAGTTTTTGGCGTTCGGCCATTTGGATGATGCGCACCAGCAGGCCGATATAGAGCAGGATGACCAGGAAGGTGCCTTTGAAGCCGCCTTCTTCGCCGATGGTGCAGAAGATGAAGTCGGTATGCTGTTCGGGCACGAAGTCGTATTTGGTTTGGGTGCCTTGCAGGAAACCCTTGCCCCAGAAGCCGCCCGAGCCGATGGCGATTTGCGACTGATGGAGGTTGTAGCCAGCGCCTTTGGGGTCATCCTTGAGTCCCAGCAGCACCTCGATACGGGTACGCTGATGGTCTTCGAGCACCTCGTAGAAGGCGAAGTCGACGCAGAACACCAGGGCGACGAAAAACGCATAGACCCCCACCATGCGCCACAGTCTCTTTTTCTTGTGGAGCAGATAATACGCCAGGGTCAGGGCGAAGAGCGACCCGATGACGATGAGCATGGTGGTCTTGGACCACACCAAGGTGAGCACAAACACTGCCACGGCACCCACGGCAAGGAGCATGACAGCGCCGGCGCCGGGCATGCCTTCACGATAGAGCACGAAGATGAAGGAGGTGAACACGATGGCCGACCCTGCGTCATGTTGCAAGAGCACGAGGGCAGCCGGCAGCAGGAGAATGCCGTACACCGGGATGCGGGTCTTGCGGTTGGTGAGGTCGGCATCTTGCCGTCCCAGGAAGCTGGCCAGGGCCAAAGCCGTTCCCAACTTGGCGAACTCCGAAGGCTGCAACTTGACACCTCCACCCAAGTCGATCCACGAGGTGGCACCTTTGGTGGCGGTGCCGTAGACCAGCACCACGACGAGCATCAGCACCACGCCGGCGTAGATCCAATAGGCGAAGGCATCGAACACCTTGGCATCCAGGAGCAGTATCACGAAACCGACGCCGATTGAGATGCCGATCCACATCATCTGCTTACCGCAGAACTGCGACATGTCGTAGATGGCGTGGTGTCCCTCGCTCATGCCGGCCGAGTAGATGCTCAGCCAGCCGATGATGACCAGCGCGAAATACATCAGCAGCAAGGGCCAATCCACTTTTCCTATGATACTATTCCTGTCGGTCATTGCTTTTTCTTTTTGATGTCGTAGTTGATGACGCCTTTCATCATCCGTTCCTCAACGGCGGGACGTTCGGTGTAGCCCTTGATATATTTTTCCATCATGAGGGAGGCGATGGGGGCGGCCCAAGTGGAGCCATAGCCACCGTTTTCGATGATGATGGAGAGGGCGATCTTGGGGTCTTCGACGGGCGAGAAGGCGATGAAGATGGAGTGGTTGTCGCCATGAGGGTTCTGGGCGGTGCCCGTCTTGCCGCCTGCGGTGATGCCGGGAATCTTGGAGCCGCGGGCCGTACCGTGGCTGCCTTCGAACACCGACTTCATGCCAGCCTTGATCACTTGGAAGTGCCTTTGTTCGATGCCCGTTTCCATCCGAGTGGTCATTTTCTCGGGGATGGCGGTCGAATCGCCGAAGGCACGGATCAGGTGGGGCGGGTAGTAATAACCCTCGTTGGCGATGGTGGCGGCGATATTGGCCAGTTGCAGGGGCGTCACCAAAATTTCGCCTTGGCCGATACCCAATGACCTGATAGTCACTGAGTTCCAGCTACCAAGATACATTTTGTCGTAATAGGCCCCTGTTGGGATGTTTCCCGACTTCTCGTAGGGGATATCGGTGTTGAAGGTATGTCCGAGTCCCAGGTCCTGGGTCTTTTGGTACCAATATTCATAGCCTTTCTTGATGCCACCGAATTTGGGGTTGTTGATGGTGGCTTTGAAGGCCTCATAGAAATAGGGGTTGCACGAGTTCTCGATGGCGTTGGCCAGGTCGGGTGAGGGACCGTGGTGGTGGGTACATTTGATGGGGGTGCTTGAGGGTCCGTTGCAGTGGAACTGGGTGGCTGGCACGATGCTACCGCTTTGCAGGGCAATGAGTCCGTTCACCATCTTGAAGGTGGAGCCAGGGGGATAGGTGCCGCTGATGGCGCGGTTGAGCAGTGGCTTGGAGGGGTCTTGCAGCAGGGCGTTGTAGTTTTCGCCGCGGACGCGGCCCACGAGCAGGTTGGGGTCGTAGGTGGGGCTGGTGACGAAGGCCAGGATCTGTCCCGTCTTAGGCTCGATGGCCACGATGGAGCCTATCTTGCCGTGCATCAACTGTTCGCCATAGGCTTGCAGGTCGGCGTCGAGGCCGAGGTAAAGGTCCTTGCCGGGGACGGGGAGTGAGTCGAGGGCCCCGTTGAGATAGCTTCCCTTCTCACGGTTATGCACGTCGACGAGCACCACTTTCAAACCTTTCTTGCCCCGCAGCTCTTTCTCATAGAACTTCTCGATACCCGATTTGCCGACATAGTCACCCATCTTGTAGTAGGGGTCGGCGTCCATCTCGTCGCGGTTGACCTCGCCGATGTCGCCCAGGGTATGTGCGGCGATGGCTTTGGGATAGTGCCTGATGGTTCGAATCTGGAAATAGAAGCCGGGATAACGGTAGAGGATCTCCCCAATATGGGCATAGTCTTCCTTGGAGACTTGCGACACGAAAGTGGAGGCTTTGATCCGGGAGTATTTCTTTGCTTTGGTGATTCGCTCGTGAAAGCTCTCGGGGGTGATCTTCAGCAGGCGGCAAAACTCGGCTGTGTCGATGTCCTTGACCTGGCCAGGGACCACCATGAGGTCGTAGACCGCCTCGTTGTAAACCAACAGCTTGCCATTGCGGTCGAACACCTTGCCACGTGCGGGATACTGGGTAACGTATCGCAACACATTATTGTCGGCAGAGATTTTCAGCTCCTTGTCGAGCACTTGCAACGAGAAGAGTTTCAGCAGAAAAACCAAGCCCACAGCGGCGAAGACGCCGATGATCACATAATGTCGTTGGCTCAAATTTCTGTTGGAGTATTTCATACGCTTTTTCCCTTTGCAAAAATAAGATTTTTGGGCGAGAAGTTAGGATGTAAATAAAAAAGATTGTACTTTTGCAACGAAAAATAGTCTTATGAAGAGAGTTTTGCTCATTTTAGGAGTGTTGGCATTGGTTGGATGGACTTCCTGCCAGAGCCACAAGACCGACAAAGTATTGCTTTCAAGGACGTTCCCCACGATGAGTTGGGAGCGTTTTGATTTTGTGAAAAACACCTTGGTGCTTGACAAGCCCATGACATATGATTTGGAGCTCGAAGTGACGTTTGACGAGTCTTACTCCTACAATTATTTCTCGATGACCTTCGCCGTGTTTGACAAGGCCGGCCATCCTCTTCGTGCCAAAGACTACAAATTCATCCTCAAGGACCGTGACGGGGTTTGGAAGTCGGACTTGGTGGACGGGCAATACCATTTCCGTTTCCCCATCAACAACGAGTTGACCCTCAATGAGCCCGACTCCTATACCTTCCAGGTGGAGAACAGGATGCCCATCACGCCGCTCCTTGGCATCAAGGAACTATCGCTCATCAGTAAATAAGAAAGGTAAGACGAGATGAATTCGGAGAAACTCCCGTGGTATGCGCTCTACGTCCACTCCAGGGCGGAGAAGAGGGTTCAGTCGCAGCTGACCGACATGGGCTTCGAGGCCTACCTTCCCCTCATCGTCACGATGAAGAAGTGGAGCGATAGGATGAAGAAAGTGGAGGAACCCCTGTTCAAGTCCTACCTCTTTGTCAGGGCCGATGTACGCAATTATTTCGACATCGTGAACCTGCCTGGGGTGACCCGTATGGTGAGTTTCGAGAAGAAGCCCGTTGTGGTTCCTGAAAACCAGATCATCGCCATCAAGAAATACTGTGACGACTACGTGGAAACCGATCCGGAGCTGACCACCGAAGAACTTCACGAAGGCCAGTTGGTGCGCATCACCAACGGCCCGATGGCAGGTTTGACGGGACGTTTGGCGCCTATCAACAACAAGCGGCGACTGGTGGTTTTTATAGAATCGGTGGGACAGTACCTGCCGATCAACATTTCAAGATCGAAAGTTGAGGCGGTATATGGAGGAGTGAATAGTTAAAAGTTAATTATTATACACAATGAACACAGAAAGAACATCATCGACGAAACCCAAAGGATGGCTGTATGCCATATTGGGCGTGCTGGCACTGATCATCATCGGATTGTCGTGCTGGTTGATTTCACTCAAAGGCGACTTGAGCACCCTGGAAAACGAAAAGGAACAGCAACGTGCTGATTTCCAGGCTGAAGTCGACAGTTTGGTCAGGGTACACAACGAGTTGAAGGCCAATTACGGCGAACTCAGCAGCCAGCTGGCCGAGAAGGACAGCATCATCATGGCTGACGCCGAAGAGATCAAGAAGCTGTTGGAGACCCAGTGGGATTACAACCGCATCAAGAAGAAAGTGGCTGATTTGCAGGCCATTTCGCAGCGTTACATCCATCAGCTCGACTCTTTGTATGTGGTGAACGAGCAGCTTGTCGCCGAAAACGAGCGCATCCGCGAGGAGGTGCAGGAGGAGCGCAAGCAGAACCGCAGCCTGCAACGGCAGACCGAGGAGCTGACCAACAAGGTCAACATGGCCGCTGTGTTGCGCATCTACAACCTCACCGCCGACGCCGTGCGTTTCAAAGGCGGCAGCCAGGAGACGGTGACCGACAAAGCCGGTAGGACGGAGCGTGTGCGCGTGATGTTCACCATCGGACAGAACGACTTGGTCGACGCAGGGTCCAAGACTTTCTACATGCGCATTGCTGACCCGAGCAAGCACATCATCAGTAAGGGCATGGGCGACGAATTCGCCTTCATGTACCAAGGCGAACTGCTGCAATACACCGAGAAGATTCAGGTCAACTACGACAACCGCGAGAAGGACGTCCGCGCCTATTACATCAAGCCTTCGGGCAAAGACATGCAGCCGGGCTATTACTTCGTCGACATCTACGACGATCACGACAACCTCGTGGGACAGACCACCTTTAACCTGAGGTAAGCTTCCATTCAACGAAGCACCTCTTTCAGCACTTCATGCGACTGCAGGCCCTTCAACATGGGCGCATGCAGTCGCATGAATGTTATTACCCCATCAATCAAATGGTTACGCTGATCCCCCGTCAACGTCACCTGCGAGAGTTCGTCGATACCGAGATTCAGCAGCTGGAAAAGTTTCAGGCTGTATTCCCCGTCGAAATAATAAGGATGAAGCGGTGGCGTGGACACAAATTGGCCTTCCATCATGTCGAAGAGGGCCTGTGGAGCGTAGTTGGCCCGAGGATAGAAGCCCAGGAAACGGCTCAGTTCCAAGGTGAAATAGAGCGGGAAGTTGGCATAGCCTGATTCCACCAGGTCGAGCCACACCATGGAGTGGTGGACGAACGAGTAGAGCGGTTCGTTGCGTTCCTGTTGTGTCAGGGAATGCGCAAGCAGCTCGGCGACATACATGAGGATGGCGCTTTTGTTCATGACGAGGGGAATCGACTGGTAGGGGTAGGCCACCTCCACGTCGCTCAAGTAGCCGATGCCATTCGACCGCGGATTGTTTTTCTGGACGAAGTTCAGAAAGGTCATGGGCTGAAAGAAGGCGGCGCGGTGGTGCGAGGCTTTCCCCCTCACCCCTTTCACCATGAAGGTCTGGAGCCCATTTTCAAGGGTGTAGACTTTGGCGATGAGGCTGGTGTCGCCGTACCGTATGGATTGCAGGACGAAGCCCTGGGTCTTCTCGTTCATCAGTTCATGATCAGGATTTTGGTGGCATAGCGTTCCTTACCCTCGATGGTACTGACGAACACGAGGTAGATGCCCGGTCGCACCTTTTGTCCGTCGAGGTTGGTACAATCCCACACGGCCTGTCCGCCTTCGGCGATCAGTTCGGTGACAAAAGCGCCGTCGACGGTGGTGATGCGTACCAGGGCGTCTTCGACGAGGCCCTTGATGCCCACATAGCCGTTATAGCCGGGGCGCACGGGGTTGGGATAGGCCACCACATCGGTGTTGGTGGAGCCTCCGGGGGTGGCGGATCCGCGATAGGAGATCACTCCCAGGTCGGTGCCGAAAAACACCTCGCCGTCTTCGTTGATCACCATGGTCTTCACCGAGTTGTCGAGCAACGGACTGTTGTCGGTATTGAAATACAACTGTTGTGTACGGCAGTCGGGTGACATTTGGTAGACGCCTGATTCGAGGCCAAACCATTTGTTATTGTTACCATCGGCGGCGATGCTGAGCACGTTGACGCCTTCGAAGAGCGGATCGGCTTGTCCGGTGCCGTCGTTGCGGGGCACGAGGATCACGCTGGCGTCATATTGGTTTTCGGTGAAGATTTTCCTGGAATCAGGGAAATAGCATGGGCCGCTGTCGGTGCCCAACCAAACGGAGCCGTTGCGGTCGACGGCCAGGCAGTTGACTTCGGTGCCAGAGATTCCTCCTTGTCCTGCGATGCAGCGGAGCGACTTCACCCGGTCGTCCGATGGGTCGGTGATGGTACCGTTGTCATTGAAGACCACCACTTTGGTATCGCCAACTGGGCGAAGCATCACCCATTTGTAGTTGTTGCCGTCGATCACCATGTGGGAGATGTCGATGCCGCTGTTGGTGCCTCCCAGGTTGAAGGAGTGCCATTGTCCGTTACGATCCATGACAGACAGCAGGTTGTTGGCACCCGAGTTGGCGACCCACAGGTTGCCATAGCTGTCGAAAGCCAGGCCGCTGACCATCACGTATTGGGTATCTTGGATCCAGGCGCCGAGGGAGCTGTTGGTATTGTCATATCGACCGACGTATTCGTTGCTCTTGAATTTCAGCAAGCCCCTTCCCCAAGTGCCCACATAGGTCACGGTAGTGTCGATGGGATCGGTGGCGCAGCACACGAAGTCGAAGATGTTCTGCTCATCGAAGGCCGGGGTGTTGGTCCGGTTGATGTTGGTCCACCAGCTGCCGTCGAAATGGCATACGCCGTTTTTATTCCATAGCGGCGCCCACACTGAGCTGTGGCCGCCCGTGGCAATCCACACGTGCTTCCCATGGGCACTCAACTCAAACACGTTCTTGCTATAGGGGCCGTTGGGGCAAATCACATCGGCGTTTTGATTGCCTTTGGCCTTGACCAAGCCTATCCTCTGGTCACCGATCCAGCACAATCCGTCGGCATCCAACCAGGCGGCGCTAGGGTGAAGCGAAAGCGACCCACCATAAATAGGTTCAGGTACCTCGAAGTCCTCGTTGAATACATCGACATAGCTATAGCACGAAATGAGCAATTTGCCTTGGCTGATTCGCATTTGCTTCTTGTTTGTTGAATATTCCCTGTCGAAATACGACCATTGCTGGCCGTCGAACATAAACAGTGTGTCAGCGTTATAGACGCCTTCTGAATAATTGACCAGAAGTTTTCCGCCGAAGACTTCCATCTCCACATAAGGCAGACGGGGATGGATCAACGAATTGTCGAACGACCATGAGGTGAAATTGGCCAAGGTGGTGCTATTCTCATCGGCATAATAGAGGCCGTTGTCGGATGAGGCATAGATACGGTTGTTGTAAAAAGCGACATCGGTCACGTTGACGGCGGCGCCGTTGTTGCCGATGTAGTAGGTGTCGACGACCTCTTGGCGTCGCAGGTTATACACCACGATGCCGAAGCCACAGGCGAAATAGGCCAGCTCTCCTTTGAACGAGACGTTATTGATGGTTTTGTTGCCCAAGATGTTCTTGTCCTTGATATCGCTCATGTTGTACACGTTGCCTTGTTTGTCGATGAGGTCGATATTGGCGTTGGTGTAGGCCACCACAATGAGGTCGAGTTCGGGGCTGCGGCTGAGCTTGGAGATGCCTATGTCGGACAATTTGTTGATTTTGTTCAGTATTTGCAGGCTGTTGTCTTCCTTGTCGTAGGTGAAGAGCTCATAGGGGGTGGCGGCATAAATCTTGGAGCCGAGTTCCTCCACGCCGATGACATTTTGGTAGGGCATATGGGTGCGCCAGTTGCCGATGCCGACGCCTTCTTGCGCTAATCCACTGATTCCCAGCGCTGAAGCCAGGAATAAGAAAAAGATTTTCAGATGGTTCATAGGGCCATGATGATTTGAAGCGATAAAGATACGACGTTTTTTTTACATAGGAGGTTTTTGTTTGGAGAAAAAACGTATTTTTGCACCACAAATTGTGGGGCCCTATAGTTCAAGGGATAGAACGGAAGTTTCCTAAACTTTAAATCTAGGTTCGAGTCCTAGTGGGGCTACAATCAATCCACACATCCCTAAT
>CAJOIH010000029.1 GCA_905234455.1 uncultured Bacteroidales bacterium
CGGCTTCATTGCCCATCTGCAAGGTGGCAACGGAGCACTTAGCGAAACCACGTTCACGGGCTGTGCTTTCACTGGAAGCATCACCACCACCAACAACACTACCAACGTCGGCGGCTTTGTGGGATGGTGCGAATGGGGTAATGGCCCCGATAACGGCCGTTGTCGCCTCTTTTTCAATGACTGTTTCATAAATCCTTCTGCAAGCTGCATCTCCGAGGGCAGCAAGACATTCGCCCGTTGCAACAACGAGGGCGAATCGCTTCATTTCAACAACGGCTATTTCACCCAGGCTATCGGCGATGAGCAGGGTCAGCGGGTTGAAAACGATGGCGCTTTACCTATTGGCAGCTACACCTTATACAACGTCATCGGTCTGAAGTTCTATGACAACGGCGTGAAAGACAGCGACGGAACCTTCTACCATAATACCAACGCCCTTTCTAACGCCATCGAGCGTCAATTCTTCGGCTATGGCGACAACAACGACCACTGGGCATTCATTGCTTCGCCTGTTGAAGGAAACATTTCCCCCAATGATGTTAATAACCTTGTGGACAACAACGAAGCGGACTATGACCTTTACCGCCTCAACCCGAGCAACACGAGGTGGGAGAACTGGAAGGCGCACGAAGGCAATGCCGCACCAAACTTCAACTTCGTCAATGGCATGGGTTATCTTTACGCCACCAAGTCGAACAGGATCGCGACCTTCACTGGCACGCTCAACATGGGAAGCGAGAAGACCATTGCAGGCCTTCCCAATGGCTACAACCTCGTGGGCAACCCGTTCTGCATTGAGGCATACATCAACAAGCCTTATTACACATTGGATGACAATGGTGCCATCATCGTGGCCAATCCTGTCGATAAAGCAACACCCATACAACCCTGCTATGGTGTCATTGTCAAAGTGGAAAACAACGAAGACATCGTCTTCCGCACAACGGAACCATTCACGAATTCAAATAACGGAAGTCTGGAAATGACCTTGGCCCAAACTGTCGCCACCCGCGATGGCAACGCCTTGAAGACCCTCGACAACGCCATCATCAGCTTCACCGAAGGCTCGCAACTTGGTAAGTTCTACTTCGGCACCCAACCCGCCAACATCTACCTCCCGCAGAACGGCAAGGACTACGCCATCGCCTACGCCCAAGAAAGGGCAGGGGAGATGCCCCACGAGAACGGCGAATACACCCTCAGCTTCTACGCCAGTATGTCATTGCGAGCGGAACATAGTGGAGCGTGGCAACCCGAAGGCTCTTCGACCGAAGGGAGAAAATCCACCCTCAGCTACCTCCATCTCATCGACAACATGACCGGAAACGATGTGGACCTGCTGGCCACCCCGAGCTACACCTTCACCGCGAAGACCACCGACTACGCCTCGCGCTTCAAGCTGGTGTTCAACGGCAACAGTGCTGAAGGTAACGACGACTTCGCCTTCATCGATGCCGCCGGCAACCTCATCGTCAACGGCACCGGCCTCCTCCAAGTCTTCGACGTCCTCGGCCACCAACTCTACGCCAAGCAACTCTCCTAACTTCCCCGGTGGCGTGTATGTGTTGCGGTTGATTAATAGAGACAACGTAAAGACCCAAAAGCTCATCATCAAATAGGAGTATCCTTATCCAGCGCCTCGAAGAGGCGCGACCTCAATAACCCCACACTAAGCAGGCGGGCGGCACGCCCCCTGCGCAGTGTGGGGCTATAACCTACCCAATCTGACTCCAGTCAAACGTCTGGGCAAACAACTCCTTGTATTGCTCCCTGAGCATCCTGTTTTCAGGCTTGATGAGCTTGGGATCGTCGTTCAAAATACGAATGGCCGCCTCACGCACCTGGGGAATCAAAGCCCCGTCCTTCTGCAAGTCGCCGATGAGCATCTCAATCTGGCCCGACTGACGCAACCCGCCAGTCTCACCGGGACCCCTGAGCTCCAAGTCGACCTCGGCAATCTGGAACCCGTCGTTGGTCGAACACATCGTCTTCATGCGGACCTTGCCGTCCTCGGTGAGCTTGTGGTCGGTCACCAAAATGCAATACGACTGGTCGGCACCACGCCCCACACGGCCCCTGAGCTGGTGCAACTGCGACAACCCGAAGCGGTTGGCGTTTTCGATGATCATCACCGTGGCGTTGGGGATGTTCACCCCCACCTCGATGACGGTGGTGGCCACCATGATCTGCGTGTTCCGCGTGATGAAACGCTGCATCTCGAAGTCCTTGTCCTCGGGCTTCAGCTGGCCATGGCATACCGAGATCTTGTACTCGGGCTCGGGAAAGTCCCTCAGCAGCGCCTCATAACCCTCCTGCAAGGCAATCATGTCGGTCTTCTCCGACTCCTTGATCAAGGGATACACCACGTAAATCTGCCGTCCCTTGGCAATCTGCTGTTTCATGAACATCATGATGCGGTAACGGTCGTCGTCATACACATGGTGGGTCTCCACAGGCTTACGGCCGGGCGGCAGCTCGTCGATCTTCGACACGTCGAGGTCGCCATATTGGGTCATCGCCAAGGTGCGGGGGATGGGGGTGGCAGTCATCACCAGCATGTGGGGCGGACGTTCCGTCTTCTCCCAGAAACGGGAACGTTGCGCCACGCCGAAGCGGTGCTGCTCGTCGATGATGGCCAACCCCAGGTTTTTGAACACCACCTTCTCCTCGATGAGGGCATGGGTGCCCACGATGATTTGCAACGTGCCGTCCTCCAGCCCCTCGTGGATCTCGCGCCGTTCCTTGGTCTTGGTGGACCCGGTGAGCAGGGCGAACTTCACGGGCATGTCCTTGAGCAGCTCCTTCAAAGTGGCGTAATGCTGGGTGGCCAAGATCTCCGTCGGAGCCATCATGCAGGCCTGGTAGCCGTTGTCCAGGGCCAACAGCATCACCATCAGGGCCACGATGGTCTTGCCACTGCCCACGTCGCCCTGCAGCAGACGGTTCATCTGATGCCCGCTGCCCATGTCGATGCGGATCTCCCGGATCACCCGCTTCTGGGCGTTGGTGAGCGGGAAGGGGAGGTGTTCCCTGTAAAACGTGTTGAAAAAATCGCCTACTTGCCCGAACACATACCCCCTGTTGAGGCTCTCACGGCGCTTCTTAGCCCGTAACAGCTTGAGTTGGAAGAAGAGATGTTCTTCGTATTTGAGCCTCCGGGTGGCTTGTTGTATCTCGACGTTGTTGGCAGGGATATGGATCTGGTAGTAGGCGAATTTTCTAGGGATAAGTTGCTCTTGCTGAAGGATTTGCATGGGCAAGGTCTCGGGGATGAGGTCCATCACCTGCTGCAGGATCTGCCGCTGGATCTTGGCGATCTGCCGGGTGCCCAGCCCGTGGTCCTTCATCTTCTCGGTGGTGTTGTACACGCCCTGCAAACCCTCGCCAATCAAGGGATCACTCGGGTTGTACTCCTCAATCTCGGGATGGACGAAGTTGTAGTTGTGGTTGAACTCGCTGGCCTTGCCAAACAGCACGTATTTCACGTTGGGCTTGAAACGGTTCTTGATCCACTTGAGCCCGCGGAAAAACACGATCTCGATGGAGCCGGTCTCGTCGGTGAACCGGGCAGTGGCCCTTTGCGCCCTCGGCGCCCCGATGAGCTGCACCTGGCTGATGGTCCCGATCAACTGGTAGTACACCAACTCGTCGTTCACCTGCGCCACCTTGTGGATCTGGCTCTTGTCCACATACCTGAACGGAAACTGGTTCAGCATGTCCATATAGGTGAACACCTTGAGCTCCTTGCCCAAGAGCTCCGCCTTCTTCGGCCCCACGCCTTTCAGGTAGCTGATGTTCGTTAGCAGCAGGTTATATTCCATCTCTCCGCCACACGCTGTTTTTTTCCATTGTATTTTTCTCCCGAATATCGTTGAGAGCATTGAAGCTGGTAGAACTACCGCCAGAAGAGCTCGTCGTGGAGTTCTTGTCATACAACTGATCCAGGCCGAGAAAACTACCTACTTTGCCGAAGGTATATACGATCACCACCAGTAACACAATGTCAATGACGACTGCCAGTACCATGGACACGGCCATGGATTGACGCACGGCAGAAAACAGCACCAGCGTGGCGACAACAGCTGCGGGTATGCTCATCAGCAGCGTGTAGGGTGTCACTTTGGCCTTAAGCCAGATGACCAACAGGTAAAGCGTTGGCAGACCCAGGAATAGCACTGAAGTCCAGACGTTGAGCTGCCAGAATCGAATTAATAAGATGGCGAGCCCATAGGCCATACTGATTACGATCACAAGCATGCTGAACTGTCCGATGCGTATTTTTTGGCCTTTTTTCAAGGGATTTGGGCGACAGACCAGCGTGAGGACGGGAAACAGTATGGCTAATCCAAGGTTCAGCGCCCACATCGTAGTTGAAGTTGCTGAGGCCTTGTTCAAAAACCACGTTCCATCCCAATAACCCAGGGCTAGGACATACCAACCCCACACCAGAGCCAGTATTCCATAAATGATACTTCCAATGATGTTGGGAATACGGTATTTCAGTTTCATCAGAAGGGCCGCTAGGATGCCTATGATCAGAAGGCAAAGCATAGCTGTACTGTTACCCATCCAGGGATGGGAAAGACTGGGCATCATGGAAATAAGAATAGTCATGACATTTTGTTAATGTGCCCTCAAAGATACTAATTTTTTTGGTTTTCCGCCCTGGCTTTACTCTTATTCACCAAAATCACACCGGTGAAAACCAAGATGGCGGCAACGATTTTTTGCCAAGTCAAACGGTCCATGCCTAAAACAATGCCAAATACCATCCCGATCAAGGGCTGCACATAGGTGTAAAGGCTCACCACCGTGGGCCGCAACTGCTTCTGTCCGATAGGTAGCAAGAAATACGCTATAAATGTTGCGAAAAGTATAATATAACCCAATTGGAGCCAATAGCTGGTGGTCATCTCGGCTAGGGGAAGATGGGTCAACTCCTTGATATCGAGAGGAATGGCCACCACGGTGGAAAACAAAAAGATCCACTTCATGAAGGTGACCACATGGTACCGCTGGATTAATGGCCTGAAAATACCAAGATAGGAGGCGAAAAACAGGCAATTGCCGATCATCAGCAGGATACCGATAGGCTTGGACTGGGTGATGCCATTGCCATGAACGCCAATGGTATTAAGCACTAGCAGGATAACCCCGATGAAACTTATGGCCACGCCACCGGCCTTTTTCAGCGTAATAGGTTCTTTTAAGGCAATGGCGGCGATGAACATGGTGAAAATCGGAGTGGTCGATGTGATGATGGAGGTGTCCAACGGCGTGGTGAACCGACTCGACTCCAGATACACCAGCTGGGTCAACAGAAACCCCAACATCGACGCCACAAAAATGCCACACAAGTCCTTGAACGGCACCTTCTCCTTCGGCAAGAACAGCGAAATCAGCCAAAACAACAGGCAGGCTCCCGCCGACCTGAAACAAAACAAACCCAAAGAGCTGACCAACCCAGCGTTGGTCAGCTCTTTGCAAATGATGATGTTGAAACCGAAAATGGTATAGGCCCCTAATACCGACAGGTGCCCTATTAATTTCTTCGTTTTCAACTCCTCACTCTTAACTCCTCACTCTTAATACTCCCACAGGCTCTGCTCGTAGTCGAACATCTCGTTCTTGATGCGCTCCGACTCAAACAAAGCGTCGATGTTCAAAGCATAGGAGTTGATGTAACGGTCGTACATGTTCTCTTCCTTCACGATGTAGCTGTCAAACACGCGCTTCGTGAGGATCTCCTCGTAAGTGCGACGCTCGGCACCGTTCTTCCGGTTGGCCACAAAAGCCTCCGAAAGCACCTTGCGGGTGTTGTCATCGTACGGAATCCAACAGGTCTGCGACAAGCCGTCCTCGTCAACCACGATGGGACCCAAGGCAATGATCCTGACCAGGAACTGCGACAAATGCTTGTCGAAATACCAGTCCTCCTTGATGCGGAGACGGGTCACGTTGTTCATGCGGTCCTTGAAAGTCAACTCGTTGGCCACCTCCACGCCATCACGCATGATGACAGGCGGATCACCAATCTTCGTGTTTTCCTTCTCGAAGTCGTCACGGGTCAGCGGAGTGACCATATCGTCAATGTTGTTCTCCACACGGTAAGGAGTGATGCGACCGTCCAAAATGCCGTCGTACAGCACCGTCATCAGGTTGCGCCAGTCCTCAGTGGGGTTGACGGGATAGTAGAACACCTGGTTGATCTTCTGACGGAAGTCAAGCTCGCGGATGATGGTCTTCTTCCACATCACATACTCCTCACGAATCTCAGGCAACGGCGAGAGCTCCTTCTCCACCATGATCTCCTGACGGTTCGAGAGAATGCTGTTCATCGGAGGCTTGACATCGGTGGTCTGGGCCTTCACGCTCAGCACCATGCCGAAGAGCATCACAGCAGTCAGTGTTGAAACAAGTGTCTTTTTCATCTTCTATGATATTAATTAGGTTGTTGCTTTATTTGATTTCCACGGCAATCTGCGAGTCGAGCACCTTCTCCTTGTTGTCGTTACCCTTCACGCGAATGGCAGTGAATATATAGATGTCACCGGCATTGGCCGAGTTGAACACGCTCTTCAAGGTCTCGTTGAACCTCGAACCCGTGACCTTCTCCTCCTTCACCGTGCCAGCCTTCGTGCGGTACTTCACCGAATAGCCGACCACATCGTATTTCACACCTTCAAAGTCGAAGTCCTTCATCTCAGCACGCACACAGTTGGCAGCCAACAAGGCGCTCTTCGTGTACTTGCCGTCGGGACTGGCATTGTCGATGATGGCAGTGGGTTTGGGCAACTCCTTCACGCGGAACTTCATGGTACCCAGTGAGTTGCCTTGCGAACTGACGCTGACGACCACCTCGCTGGGGCTGCCGTTCACACGCAGGTTGTACAGGCCGTTGCCGGTCCTGGTCAGGGTGGCACCCGAAGCCGTGGCCGTAAGTTCACCGCCTACACCGCCACCGATGGCAATCGGGTTGTCGATACCGGCATACACCACGTTCATCTTGGTGGCCGACACACTCACCGCAGGAGGCGCCACAGTGAAACTGTTCTCAAAAGTGTAGTCCTCCAACTCGTTGGTCTTGGGGTTGCGCATCTTGATGAGACCAGTGTATTTGTGGTTGCCCACGCCGACATTGTATTCCAAATCGATGACACCCTGGCTGTTGCTGGTGTATTCCTTCTCCGGACCTCCGTCAAGGCGCACCCAAGCGGTGGTCTGGGTGTTCTGCCAAGCAGTCACCATGGCCTGGGCCTTGTACTTCTGGCCGGAAAGGATGTAGCTGCTCTCAGCAAACACCTTGGCACCGACCTCGTCGAAAGTGAAGTCCTCAGCGTGGACCGACTGCGCCAGATGAGTCACGGCATTCAACTCGGCAGTCTCAATCTCGGAAATGATCTTGTTGAGCAAGGTGACATCGGCAATCAACACCGTGTGGTGGAAGTTGCGGTACTCCCAGCTGTCCTGCACCGGGTCGGTCACACCGGGATAATAGCTGACCTTGCCTCCCCAGTAGTCGCCTTCAAAAGGAAGCTTTTTCATGCTGCTTTCGCTGATGCCGGCATCCAGCACATACTCTCTGGAACCATAGATGCTGTCGGTGATGAGACCCAGTTCGTGGATGTGTTCCACACCCATGATCCTGACAATCTCAGCGCGGTACTCACGGATCTTCTCAGAGAGCTCGTAGGCCTTGCCTCCGTTGCCCGGACCCTCAGGGTCGCCCATCATATAGGCAGTGGGCCTGTTGTAGTTGTCTCTCGACTTGATCTTCGAAGTGTTGATGTTGTATAGCAAACGGCCATCGTACTGAAGGGTGTCCCTGTTCTTCAACAACCCTTGTTCAATGGCCTGAGCGTAGTCTTTTTCCTCGATCTTGCTCACCAAATCCCACTTCATCGCCTCGATGTAGTTGATGATCTCAGTCGACTTCTGGCGAAGGGCCTGTGCCTCCTCCCAATAGGGGCCAACCTTCTCCTCGTCGAGATAGTATTGCTCCTCGAAAGTGGCATAACGTTGCGAAACCTGCTGCATCAGCGTGATGTTGGTCTGCTGCACACCGGTGTTCACAGTGTCGAATGCGTCGAGGATGTCTTTCGAGACATTCATGGCAAGAAGGGCAGTGTACACCAGGTACATCATGCCGATCATTTTCTGTCTCGGGGTTTCTTTAGCGCCTGACATGGTATCGTACTCCTTTCTTTATGGGTTGAATTGAGTAGATTATGCCTTGATGTTCATGGCCGAAAGCATGCCGCCGTAAACACCGTTCAAGGCGTTCAAGCGCGAGGCGAGCTGGTTGAGTTGTTTGTTGAGCTCGTTGGCATTGTTGGCCGAAGCGTTGAGGTTGTCCATGTAGCTCGTCATCGTGGCAGCCAACTTCGACGAAGCGTTCGAAGTCTGCTCCATGCTCTGCAGCTGCAGCTCGCAGATCGAGTTGAGCGACTGCATGCTGGTGGCGACCTTCTTCAAGGTGGCCGTGTCAAGGGCACTGAAGTCGAGCTTGCTCAACGAAGCGGTCAACTGCTCCGAACTTCTGTTGTAGTTGGCAGCAAAGTTGTTGATGTTGCGAGTGGCCTGCTCCATGGCATTGGTGTAGTCGTGGGTGGCAGCCATGGCTTGCTCCATGGCGTGGCTCATCTCAGGAGTGTTCACGCTGGCACCGCCGCCAGTACCGGAAGTGCTGAACTGAGTGCGTTGCTCACCGTCCCAGTCTTCTTCAAGTTCCACGAAGACGTTGTCCCACTGATACTCCAAATGTTGCGGCTCAAAAGCCGAAAGGAAGAAAATCAGAGCTTCCACGCCCAAACCGAGACCGAGCATGAAGTCAGCACCAGGGATGTGGGTCAACTTGAAGTAAGCGCCAACCATCACGATGGATGCACCGAAACCGTAAACATAACCCATGAAGGTCTTGTAACCCTTGGTCTGCGTGAGGGCCTGGAATTTTTTGAAACCGGTTAGATTTTCTTGTTTTTTTGCCATGACAAATGTTTTCTTTAAAGAATGTTTATTTAAATGATTAATCGATTATCTATAAACCCTTGACAATTTCGGATTATCCCCCTTGTTCCTTCCCATATACGGCTGGATGCATCTGAAGCCGATGTAGCTTCTCGCCGTATCCTGGTACTCGTAATCCCTCGTCGTCACCTGGATGTAATAGGAAACGTCCTTCCACGAACCGCCCCTGATCACCTTGCGCTTCATCACCGGCGGATCGTCGTCCTTGGCATTGAAGGTGTAGTCGGGGTTCATGTCCCAAGTGAAATTGTATGAGGTGGGGTCAAAGGCGCTGAGCGTCCACTCAGCCACGTTGCCCGACATGTCGTACAAACCATAGTGGTTCGGAGGATAGCAACCCACGATGAGGGTGCGCAAACCACCATCGGCAAGATAGTTGCCGCGGAGAGGCTTGAAGTTGGCCAGGAAACAGCCCTTCACGTTGCGGGTGCCGGGACCGCCCCAAGGATAGGGGTTCAAACGGTCACCGCCACGGGCCGCCCATTCCCACTCAGTCTCGGTGGGCAAACGGAACTCCGATACCAAAGCGTCCTTGTGGGAACTGTTGAAGGCGTTCTTCAACTGGGTCCTCCATGTGCAGAACGCACGGGCCTGCTGCCAGGTGACACCGACCACCGGATAGTTGTCATAGGCCTGATGCCAGAAATAACGCTCCGTCATCGGGTCGTTGAACGAATAGGCATAGTCGTGAATCCAGCACAAAGTGTCAGGATACACGTTAATGGCCTCCTGACGCACGTACACCGAACGGTCGGAGTAACCCTGCTTACGGTTCGACCAGGCACCCTTGCGGTTGGCAGTGATGCCGTTGTCGGCTTCGCCCAACGAATAGTCGTTCGGGGCAAGACCCTCGCCCTGGAACTCCTTGCGGGCAGCCGCACGAAGGTCAACCCAATAATATGAATAGTAAAGCTTTCTGGTATCAATCTCCTTGGCACGGAAATAACGCTCGTGCTCAGGCAAGTACATGGGCTCCAAAGCCTCGCGCACATCCTGGTCCTTGCTGTTCCAGTCAATCTTCTCCTTCCAGTTCAGCCTCGGAGGATCGTACTGCTCGCCACTCTTCGACTCAGTGATGGCGTAAACGTCAGGATTGATCTCCGATAAGATCCTTCTCGCGATGGAGTCCCGCACCCAGTAAACAAACTGGCGGTACTCGTTGTTGGTGATCTCCGTCTCATCCATGAAGAAAGCCGAAACCGACACGGTCTTCGGCTCATACAACATCGATGTGTTGATGTCTTCACCGCCTACACCCATGGTGTAACTTCCCATCGGGATGAATACCATGCCGTAAGGGTCGGGCTGGCTGAACGACGAACTCGACTTGCGCACGCCGACCAACTCTCCCTGGTTGCCTCTGCCACACGATGCAAGCAGCAAAGCTACGGAAAAAACAAACAGTAATTTTTTCATATTCTTGTGATTCATACGTTGATCTGTCTTCAAAATAGTTGAGGTCTAAAGCAATTAACCGACAATTTCAAATTATATTGTATGGGACCGAAAAATTTGTTCATAATTTTGTTCATAACTACAAATACCTCACACTGCGATAGTCCCTCGGAGTGCGGTCCAAATCCAGCTTGAAACAGTAACTCAGCGAGATTTCATGCGACCCCGGAATGTTGTACCCCATGGTGTTGATGTCGTAAGCATAGCCCAAAACGAAATCCTTGATGGTCAACCCCACCGTCAAACCGACCGACTCCTGGGGACGGTAGTTGACACCCAAGGAGAATAGGTCGTTGTAGACTACCTTGACACCGGCGTTGAGCTGGGCCGACGAGAAGTTGGTCATCACGTTCACCGAAGGGATGAATTTGAAAGTGGGCATCGTCTCGAACATAAAAGGATATCCGGCCACGAAATACAAAGTGCGGTCCGTGGTGAAACTGGCCGCCGACTCGCTCTCACCCAACGACTTGCCCGTCGTGTTCAGCAGGTTGATGCCCGACACGCCAATGTAAAACGACTCGGGAATCTGCCAAAACAAACCAGCACTCACGTCGACAAGCATGCCGCTCTCCTCGTGAAGCTGGTTGAGCAAGGGATCGCCGGGCTGACCGGGCGTCAACGCGCCAAAGTCCACCGTGCGGTTCAACAAGGTCACCGACACGCCAATGCCCATGGTCGATCCGCCCATGTCAAGGTGATAGGAGTAACCCAAACCAACGTTGGTGTTCTTCTCAAACCCCAACTGGTCGTTCAACACCGAAAAGCTGATGCCGCCGCCCAAAGCCCTGATGGGCATGTCACCCGTCACCAAAAGGGTGGTGGGCGCAATCTCCTTGCCGTCAGTGTCGGTGAAACCCGCCCACTGCTGCCTGTAAATGCCCAACAGGTTCACACCCTCGCTCAAACCGGCAAAACCGGGGTTGATGTAAGTGTACGAATTGTTGTAATTGGTGAAGATCGGAGCCTGCTGCGCCCTGACTCCTGCCATGGTGGCCAACAGGAGGACGAAGAGGACGATGACTTTCAATTTCGGCATGTGACGGGCGGTCTTTTGAAACAAGCGGCTAAATTACAAAATTATTGTATTCACTGCGCAAAATCACCTGAAAAGTTTGATGATATCGTTGCCATTGGCAAAAAGTACCAACGCCAACACCAACGCCAAACCGATGTATTCGGCAATCTCCATGAACTTGTCACTGGGCTTCCTGCGCGTGATGATCTCGTAAAGCAGGAACAGGATGTGGCCTCCGTCAAGCGCCGGAATGGGCAGGATGTTCATCACCGCCAAGGCAATCGAAAGGAACGCGGTCAGCCTCCAGAACATGCTCCACAGCCAAGTGTCAGGGAAGATCTTGCCGATCGAGATGAACCCGCCGACGCTCTCATAAGCCTTGGTGCTCGGGTTGAAGATGAGCTTCAGTTGCTTCCAGTAGTCGCCAATCTCAGTGAAGGTCTTCGAGAATCCCCTCGGGATGGCCTGCCAGAAAGTGTATTCACGGGTCTCCAAGTCGAAGAACTCGCTCAACGGCGCCAGATAGACGCCGATGACACCGGCTTCGGGCAAGTGCATGGGCAAGGCCAACGTGTCGGCACCGCGCACCACGCTCAAGGTGATGTCCTGGTCACAGAACTGCTTGATGTTCCGGGTGAAGTCTTTGTAAAATGGAGTGGGGATGTCGTTGATGCCAATGATCACATCGCCGACCTCCATGCCCGCCGCCCGAGCCGTGGAACCGTCACTGAAGTCGGACACCAGGAAAGGAGTGCGGTAGGTGATGAAATCGACGTCCTGCTTGCTGAGCATCTTCGACACGGCGCCCTCAGGCAAGGTGATGACCAAGGGCTGGCCCTCACGCTCCACCTCCACAGTGGCACCGCCCTCCAGGATCATCTCCATCTGGATGCGGTTGAAGTCCTCCACGGGGGCACCGTTCACAGCCAAAATCTTGTCGCCGTCGCGGAAACCGAACTCGTAAGCCAGGCTGTCAACGGCAATGCCGTACTTGTTGACCTCGGCAGTGGGCAGGTACTGCTCGCCGTTGCTGGCCAGCAAACCGATGTAAATCACAATGGCCAACACCACGTTCATGAACACACCGGCCACCATGATGATGAACCGCTGCCAAGCGGGCTTCGAACGGAACTCCCACTCCTTGGCGGGCTGCTTCATCTGCTCCTTGTCCATCGACTCGTCAATCATGCCGGCAATCTTGTTGTAGCCTCCCAAAGGGAACCACCCGATGCCGTACTCAGTGCTGTCGCTCCTGCGCCAGTCGTCAGGGTCCAAAGTGTTCAAGTCGATGGGATCGTACTTCACCTGCTTCTTGCCGGCGGCGTCCTTGTACTCGGTGGTGGTGTACCGCTCGGGGACGTTCTTCGCGAAAAACTTCCAGCGAAGCTTGCCGTTCACCCGCTTCACCCGCAACAACGAGAAACCCCAGTCGAAAAACAGGTAAAACTTGTCCACCCTGACCTTGAAAGCCTTGGCTGCCATGAAATGCCCTAGCTCATGCACAAAGATCAATATCGATAGCGCCAAGAAAAACTGTACGACTTTAATGAATATATCCATAGCTTCAATAATTTCTATTACTTCTATCTTTACCTTCCATCTCCTTCCTCAGCGCCTCATCCTGCGCCGACCTTGGCGCCTCCACCGTATCCACACTCACCCCCAGCAACGGCGCATAAATGTCATAGTGCTCAAGGCTGTCCTGGCTGAAGTCATATCCCTCGATCACCAGTTTCAAGTTGCTGAAATACACGTCCTTAAGACGTAAATCCCTTTCCAGCGAGTCGGCCTTCCGGCTCAACTGGAGTACCTGGCGCTCCAGGGCCGGCGAGGCATTGTAGCCCGGCAGGTATTCCTTGATGGGAGTGAACACGATGACCAAAGCGGTGATGACCATCAAGACCAACACAAAAGCAAGAGTTACTAAGCTGAGTTTCATCGAGTTAACCAGCTTCTGCTTGTCTTTGTTTGCTTCCTGTTCGGTCATGGAAATGAGTTTAGCCTGCAAAAATACAAAAAAAAGTCGGCCCTGCGACCGACTTTTTTTCTCTTGTTATCTAAAAGAATTACATCATCCCGTCCATTCCGCCGCCCATGGGCATGGGTGGGGTGGGAGGAGTGGGTTCCTTGTGGTTGCTGATGACGCACTCGGTGGTCAGCAGCATGCCAGCGATGGAAGCGGCGTTCTCCAAGGCGACTCTCGACACCTTGACGGGGTCGATGACACCGGTGGTGAGCAGGTTCTCATACACCTCGGTGCGGGCGTTGAAGCCAAAGTCACCCTTGCCTTCCTTCACCTTGTTGACCACGACCGAACCTTCGAGGCCGGCGTTCTCAACGATCTGGCGCAGGGGCTCTTCCAAAGCGCGCTTGATGATGGCGATACCCGTGGTCTCGTCCTCGTTGTCGCCCTTCATCTTCTCAATGGCCTTGATGGCACGGATGAAACCGACACCGCCGCCAGGGATGATGCCCTCTTCGATAGCGGCACGGGTGGCGTTCAAAGCGTCTTCCACACGGTCTTTCTTTTCCTTCATCTCGACCTCCGAAGCGGCACCCACGTAGATGACTGCCACGCCGCCGGCCAACTTGGCCAGACGCTCTTGCAGCTTCTCGCGGTCGTAGTCGCTCGTGGTGGTCTTGATCTGGGCCTTGATCTGGGCAGTGCGGGCCTCGATGTCCTTCTTGGCACCGTGACCGTTCACGATGGTGGTGTTGTCCTTGTTGATGCTGACCTTGTCGGCCTGACCGAGCATCTGCAAGTTGGCATCCTCCAGCTTATAGCCCTTCTCCTCGCTGATGACGGTGCCACCAGTCAGGATGGCGATGTCTTCCAGCATCTCTTTTCTGCGGTCACCGAAGCCAGGAGCCTTCACGGCAGCGACCTTCAGCGAGCCACGCAGACGGTTCACCACGAGGGTGGCCAGGGCTTCGCCGTCGATGTCCTCAGCAATGATGATCAGCGGACGGCCGGTCTGCAAAGTCTTCTCGAGCACGGGCAGCAAGTCCTTCATCACGGAGATCTTCTTGTCGTAAATCAGGATGAAAGGATTCTCGTAAACAGCTTCCATCTTCTCGGTGTTGGTCACGAAGTAAGGCGAGATGTAGCCGCGGTCGAACTGCATGCCTTCCACCACGTCGACGTAGGTGTTGATGCCCTTGGCGTCCTCAACGGTGATCACGCCTTCCTGCTTCACCTTGCCCATGGCCTCGGCAATCAAACCGCCGATGGTGCCGTCGTTGTTGGCCGAGATGGTAGCCACTTGCTTGATCTTCTCGTTGTCGCCGTCGACTTTCACCGACATCTTCTTCAATGAAGCGACTACAGCGGCCACAGCCTTGTCAATGCCGCGCTTCAGGTCCAAGGGATTGGCACCCGCAGTCACGTTCTTCAAACCGGTGGCCACAATGCTCTGGGCCAACACGGTGGCGGTGGTGGTACCATCACCGGCCAGGTCGTTGGTCTTCGATGCCACTTCCTTCACCAACTGGGCACCCATGTTCTCCACGGGGTCGATGAGCTCGATCTCCTTGGCCACGGTTACACCGTCCTTGGTGATCTGGGGAGCGCCATACGATTTCTCGATGACCACATTGCGGCCCTTGGGACCGAGGGTCACCTTCACTGCGTTGCTCAATGCATCGACGCCTTTCTTTAGGCCGTCGCGCGATTCAATGTTGAAAAGAATATCTTTTGCCATAATAATACTCGTTTTAAAATTTTTACTACTTGCTCCTTGTTAGATGATCGCAATCACGTCGCTCTCACGCATGATCATATAATCCTTGCCGTCGAGGTGGAACTCAGTGCCGGCATACTTGCCGTAAATCACGGTGTCGCCCACTTTCAGGGTCATCTTGTTGTCCTTGGTGCCGGGACCGACAGCGACGACGGTGCCTTGCTGGGGTTTCTCTTTTGCAGTGTCAGGGATGATGATGCCACTGGCAGTCTTCTGCTCGGCTGCGGCGGGCTCGATCACCACGCGGTCAGCCAAAGGTTTAATCGTTAATTTTGCCATAACTTTTATAAAATTAGAATTTCATGATTTGACGCAGCCTGTTTGTCAGATTTTGTGCCAAAACGAAAAAACAAAAAAAATGTCAGAATTCATGACATTCTGACATTTTCCGATTTGTTTTTCTGTCGCTTCATGCCTTATTCGGCAGGGGTCTCGGCAGCAGGGGCCTCAGCAGCCGGAGCCTGGGCAGGAGTGTTCAACTCAATCTGTTCGCGCATCATCGAATCCTGCGCACCCTGCACTCTCACGTTCTTCGGGATGGACATGCTCGAAACCAGGCAAAGAACCACCAAAATGATGGCCATCGTCCATGTGGCTTTCTCAAGGAAGTCGGTCGTCTGACGGACACCCATCATCTGGTTGGCACTGCCAAAGTTCGAAATCAAACCGCCACCCTTGGAGTTCTGAACCAGAACCACCAATCCAAGCAAAACACTCACAACCAGAATTAAAATTACGATAACTGTGTACATTTCAATTATTTATTGTTTGTTTGACTTTCTTTTATTTCTTCAATTTGGGCTGCAAAATAATGCAAACTTAATTTCTCATAAATTTCAATCGCCTTGTCGAAATAGCCTTGTTGATAGTAGATTTTCGCCAAGGTCTCACTCACGATCTCGCTGTTGTCCACAATGCTGTTCTGCGCCATCGAGATGGGATTGTAGAACTCGGCCTTGGGTCGGCTGATGCTCGGATTGTCGGCAATGAACTTGTCGATCAACTCCTTCCGGCTGGGCTTCTTCTTCGGGACCTCCTCCAGCTGCTCCTGCTGCTTCTCTTCTTCCATCGCCTTCAACCGGGCGGCAATCATGGCCTTCAACTCGTCAATGGTCTTGCGGCGCTCGTCCAACAAGGCCAACTCGGCCGAGAGCTCCTCCGGACTGCCACTCAGGTTGATCTCGGGGATGATGAAGGTCTTCTCGGGAATGACGCCGTCCACCTCCTCGGTCTCCTTCACCTGAGCCGAATCCACAAACTTGAAGAACGAATCCTCAGGCAAGGGATGGTCTTCCTCGGGCTGGTTGGCGCGTTGCTTGGCCAACTCGGTCAACAGGCGCAGACGTCCCCGGTTGGGAATGGCACAGGCCGCCAGCCTCAGCTGACGCTCACTGCGTTCGTCACCCTCGTTCTGGTAGGCCACGGCAAGCAGGCTCCTGACCATCCCGAAATAAGGATGCCGTTGCGCCAAGGCTTCCATCGCCGGCACAACGTCGCCCCTCAAAGTCTCGGGCTTGTTCAGGTATCGTAACAGCTCGCTCGTTTCCATCATTACCAGTTGACTAATGCTTTGTTGAATATGTCTTCCACCAAGGCCTCCACAATGACGCTGGTCAAGGACTCCTGCACCGAGGTCAGCTCCTGCTCGCTGGGATAGTCCTCGTAATGGCTGAACTTGGTCTCGAAACTCTTGCTCTCGTCAAAGGTGTTCACAAACCGCACGTTGACAGTGATGGTGAGCCGGTTCAAGGCCGCCGTCTGGTCGGAGGTGATGGCCACCGGAGTGGTCCGGTAGTCGACGATCTCGCCCTCAAAGGCCAAGTCGCCTCCCGACTCCACCATGTCCAACGAGGTCTGGTTCATCATGGCATCGCGCAATGCCGAGGTGAACTGGTCGCTCAACAGGGGATTGATGAGCGGAGCCTGGTTGGGGAAATACAGCACCGACACGGTCTTGGCCTCGGGCGGGATGGATGCCCCCGAGAACGAATAGATGCCGCAACCGTGGCAAACCACGGCAAGCAAAATGACCATATATAGTGCCAGCCTCCTCATCACTTGATGCCGAATTCGTTGATTTTGCGGTATAGGGTGCGCTCACTGATGCCCAACTCCTTGGCAGCGTCTTTGCGCTTGCCGTTGTGCTTCTCCAACGCACGCTTGATCATCTCGATCTCGTGCTGCTCCAACGAGAGGTTTTCAGGCAAAGTGTGATGCTCGTGGACGATCTCTTCGGCAGGGATGATCTCAGTGAAGTCGGGCTCGATCACAGGCTCGCTGTTGACGGGCTTGATGCTCACCGGAGTGGCCTCGATATAGCTGCCGCCTGGATGGCTCGTGAGCTCGTTGACGGTGTTGCGCAACTCGGCAATGTCATGCTTCATCTCAAACAACACCTTATATAATAAGTCGCGTTCCGACAGGCCTTCCTTGCTGTCTTCCCTCTGGAAGAGCACAGGAAGGGCCGTGGTGACCTTGTTGGGCAGGTAACGCTCCAACACGGTGTCGGTGATGGTGCGCTGCTGCTCGATGATGGAGATCTGCTCCGTGACGTTCTTCAGCTGGCGTACGTTGCCGTCCCAACGGTAGTCTTCCAACACCTTCACGGCCTCGGGAGTCAAAGTGATGGGCGGGATGTGGCTCCGCTCGGCAAAGTCGGAGGCGAACTTCCTGAACAACAGGTAGATGTCGCCCTTCCGCTCCCGCAAGGCAGGGATGTGGATGGGGATGGTGTTCAAACGGTAGTAGAGGTCCTCGCGGAACTTGCCCTTCTGGATGGCCATTGGCAGGTCCACATTGGTGGCAGCCACCACACGCACGTTGGTCTTCATCACCTTCGAGCCGCCCACACGGATGTATTCGCCGTTCTCAAGCACACGCAGCAGGCGGGCCTGGGTCGACAAAGGCAACTCGGCCACCTCGTCCAAGAACAGGGTGCCTTCGTTGGCAATCTCGAAATAACCCTTCCGCTCGGCAATGGCGCCGGTGAACGAGCCCTTCTCGTGGCCGAACAGCTCCGAGTCGATGGTGCCCTCCGGGATGGCGCCGCAGTTCACCGCAAAATACTGTCCGTGCTTGCGGGCACTGTTCTGGTGGATGATCTTCGGAAACACGTCCTTGCCCGTGCCGCTCTCACCCGTGATGAGCACGGTGAGGTCGGTGTTGGCCACCTGCGCCGCAATCTCAATGGCATGAAGCAGCTGCGGGTCGTTCCCGATAATCCCGAAGGTTCTCTTGATACTTTGTACGTCCATTATCTCAGTACTCCTCCAAGTTCTTTTTCAATGGCCTGTTGGATCCTCGCCATCGCCTTCTCAATGGCCTTGTCGGTCAAGGTGGCGGTGGTCGACATCAGGATGAAGCTCATGGCATATTGCTTCTTGCCGGCCGGGATCTTGTCGCCCTCATACACGTCGAAGAGGCTCATCTCCTGCAAGAGCTTATTCTCAGCAGCCATGGCCACCTTCTTCACTTGCTCGAAGCTGACGTTCTTGTCGAAGATCATGGCCAGGTCGCGGCGCACCGACGGGAACTTCGACAGGGGCTCGAAGTGGACCTCGGGGGCCTTGCCATAATGGCTCATCAGGCTGTTCCAGCACAAAGTGGCATGGAACACGTCCTTCTTGATGTCGAACAGCTTCAGGGTCTTCTTGTCGAGCTTGCCAAAGGTGGCGATGCGCTTGCCGTCGAGGGATAGCTCAAGGGCGTGCTCGTAGTATTTCAGGGCGCTTTCCTTCACCTCCAGCTGGTTCTGGTCCACACGCAACAGGCGCAGGATGCCCATCACATACTGCTTCAGGTCGAAGAAGTCCAAGGGCTGGACCTGGTGGTTCCACAGCTCCTCCTGGCGGTTGCCGGTGAGGAAGAGGTCGAGGTGGCAATATTCAGAATAGGGTGCCAACGCGTTTTGGCCGTCCTTGGCCTGGGCGTTGTAGAAGTACACGTTGCCGAACTCGAAGAACTTCATGTCGCTGACCTTGCGGTTCTGGTTGAAGGCGATGCTCTCCAAGCCGCCCCACAGTAGGGTCTGGCGCATCACGTTGAGGTCGCTGCTCAACGGGTTCTTGATCTTCACGTTGCGCTCGGGGTCGAAGTCCTCAAAAGCCTCGCTGTAGGCCGACTTGGTCAACGAGTTGTTCATGATCTCGTAGAAGCCGTTGGCCACCAGCATGTCGGCAATCTTCTGCATTAATTTGTCGGCATTGGGCTTCGAGGCACGGCTGATGGAGGCATGGATGCGACTCGGGATGGCGATGTTGTCGTAGCCGTAGATGCGCAGGATCTCTTCCACCACGTCGGCGGGACGGGTCACGTCGACCTTGCCGGTGTGCACGTCGACCACCACATGGGCATCGTCCTGCTCCACCACCTGGCATTCCAGGCTCTTCAGGATGTTCACGGCCTGGGTCTTGTCGATGTCCTGTCCGGCCAGCTTGTTCAGGTAGTCGAACTTCAGGTCGACACGGGCAGGCTTGAAGTCGCCGTTCTTGACGTCCTTGATCTCCGAGCTGATGGTGCCTCCGGCCAGCTCTTTCACCAGCAGGGCGGCGCGTTTCAGCGCATAGAGGGTGATATTGGGGTCGGCGCCGCGCTCATAGCGGAACGAGGCGTCGGTCTGCAGGCCATGGTACTTGGCGGTCTTGCGGATGCTGGTGGGGTTGAAGTAGGCACTCTCCAGGAAGATGTTGGTGGTCTGCTCGGTGACGCCCGACTTCAGGCCGCCGAACACGCCGGCGATGCACATGGGCTCCTCGGCGTTGCAGATCATCAGGTTACGGCCGTTGAGCTTGCGCTCCACACCGTCCAGAGTGACGAAAGGTGTGCCCTCGGGCAGGCATTTTACCACGACTTTCTTGCCGGTGATCTTGTCGGCGTCGAAGATGTGCATGGGCTGGCCCACCTCCATCAGCACGTAGTTGGAGATGTCGACGATGTTGTTGATGCTACGCAGTCCCACTGCAGCCAGGCGATTCTTGAGCCACTCGGGCGAGGGACCCACCTTCACGCCAGTGATGCTCACGCCGGAGTAACGCGGACAGGCCTGGGTGTCTTCCACCACCACGTCGATGTCGAGGTCGTGGCTCTCCACCTTGAAGGCGTCCACCACGGGCTTGATCAAGTGGTATTTCGTGGTGTTCTCACGCTGGTTGAGGGCCGCCACCAGGTCGCGTGCCGACCCGATATGCGAGGTGGCGTCGCTGCGGTTGGCGGTGAGGCCGATCTCGATGGTGTAGTCCTCCTCCACAGGGAAGTAGAACGAGGCGGGCTTACCCACTTCGTAATCCTCGGGCAACACCATGATACCGTCGTGTGACTCGCCCAGCTGCAGCTCGTCCTCGGCGCAGATCATGCCTTCCGACACCTCGCCGCGGATCTTGCCTTTCTTGATGACGAAGCTTTCGTCACCCTTCCACAGCTCCGTGCCGATGGTGGCCACCAGCACCTTCTGTCCGGCAGCCACGTTGGGCGCACCGCACACGATGTGCAAGGGCTCCTCGCCACCGCAGTCCACGGTGGTGATGTGCAGATGGTCCGAGTTGGGATGATCCACGCAGGTGAGCACCTTGCCCACAACCACGCCCTTCAAGGCGCCCTTCACCGACTCGAACTTGGTAAGGTCTTCCACCTCAAGTCCCGTCGAGGTCAGCAACTCACTGACTTTCTCAGCCGAATAATCGCAGTTGACATATTGTTTCAACCAGTTATAGGAGATCTTCATTCTTATTTATTTTTTAATTCGGGCCGCAAATATACGAAAATCTGACAAAATGTCACGTTTCTCACCTTTTTTTTGCTTCTGGCATACCCCTGGACCAAAAACGAACAATAAATGAAAACAATAACTTTTTTCAAAGAATATTCGGGAAAAAAACCTACCTTTGCACCCAAATACCTATTTGAAAAATGTCTGAAATCGCTTTCGAAAACATCAAACCCTTCTACTCCTCGACCCACGGACCTAGCAGGATACTCACCGCTACAAGCAACGGCAAAAAAGTCATTATCAAGACTTTGAAACCCGAATTTGCCCAAGATGACCAGTGCCGCGATAACCTGAAGAAAGAATACGAAATCACAAGCCAACTCGACCATAAAGCCATCCGCAAAGCCATCGGCTTCGAGAGTATCGAAGGCCTCGGCGAAAGCATCATTTTCGAATTCATCGAAGGCAAACCGCTCGCTGAACACATCCGCGTGGGTACCCTCGACGAAAAACAAGTGAAAACCGTCCTCCTCGACCTCTGCGACGGCCTCAACTATATGCACCAACGCGGCATCATCCACTGCGACCTCAAACCCGAAAACGTCATCATCACCGCCAACGACCTCCGAGCCAAAATCATCGACATCGGACTGCCCGAACGCGACTATAAAACCGACCACGAACTGCTCATCAAAGAAAACGAATTCATCGCCCCAGAACTGTTCAAAGGCGAAGAAGCCGACCCAAGATCCGACGTGTACTCCCTCGGCAAAATCATCGAATTCATCATCGAACGCAACATGATCAGCCAATATAGGAGCATCGCCACCCACTGCACCCAGTTCTCACGCGAACAACGCTTCGATAGCATCAACGAAGTGAAATCACTCCTCACCAAAGGCTTCTCCGTGATGAAATGCATCCTCATCATCCTCATCCTCGCCGCCCTCGGCGCCGCAGCCTATATCTACGTCCCCAAAATCATCGAGAAATCCAAAATAGAAAAAGAAGAACGCCTCGCCGTCGACTTCAACCACGAAGTGGAAAAAATCAACGCTGAAACCCAATCCCTCTGCGAGAAATACCATATCAACTCCCTCGACGAACCCCAAGGCATGCCCGAAGGCTGGAAAGCCGACAGCGTACGCCTCAGCCAACAACTCGCCCCCTTCATCGAAGTCGAACAACTCCGCCCCCAAGCGCTCCTCGTCATCGAAAACCAACGCCATGCCATCATCCAAAGCCGCCAACGCGACATCGACGCACTGCTCCAACTGAAACAAGCCGCCGATAGCATCGCAGCCCCCGCCAACTAACCCTAAAACGCTCATCAAGTGACCAAAAAATATAGCATCCCGGTCTTATTCACCCTGCTTGCAGCAGCGCTGTTGCTTGGAGGTTGCTCCACCAAAAAGAACACCTTCACGCGACGCGCCTACCATAACCTCACCAGCCACTACAACGTGTTCTGGAACGGACGCCATAGCCTCGAAGAAGGCGACCTGCAACTCAAACACGCCATCAAGGACGACTATACCAAAGTGCTCCGCGTGTACAACTACGGCACCAAAACTGACGCCATGGCACTCAACTCGTTGATGGACCGCACCCTGCAAAAAACTTCCATCTGCGTCCAAAAACACTCCATGAAGTTCAACGGCAAGGAACGCGTCAAATGGATCGACGACGCCTACCTCGTGATGGCCAAGGCACACTTCTACAAACAAGACTACATCTCCGCCAAACGTACCTTCGACTTCGTCAGCACCGAATTCAGCTACAACGACATCGCCCTGGTCTCCAACATGTGGCTCGTCAAGACCTACATCGAAACCAAACAGTACTCCAAGGCCGTCGCCCTCATCGAACTGCTCCAAGCCAAGACCGCCAACATGAAGAAGATGCCCAAGGAGCTCTACCAAAACCTCGACCTCACCATCGCCGACTACTATATCGCCACCAAAGACTACCGCCGGGCCATCGACTACCTCAAGTCGGGCATGATGGCCACCAACGACCGCGACCTGCGACTGCGCTGCATGTTCATCCTCGGCCAAGTCTACATGGAACTCGACGACGCCAAAAACGCCACCTACTGGTTCAAACGGGTCTCCAAGAAAAACCCGGAATACGAGATGCTCTTCGAAGCCAAGATGAATATGGCACGCATGGGCTCGGCAGGCAACGCCAAAGAACTCTATAAGATGCTGAACCGCATGATCAACGAGACCAAAAACGAAGAGTTCATCGACCGTATCTACTTCGCCATGGCCGAACTGGCCATGCGCGAAGGCGACACCGACAAAGCCATACGCTACTACCGCGAGTCAGTGGCCAACGCCCGTACCAACCAGATCCAACGCGCCAAGTCGTCACTCACCGTGGCCACCCTGCTCTTCGACCAAAACAACTACGAGCTCTCACAAGCCTACTACGACACCGCCGTCCGGGCCATGAACAAAGAGACCTACCCTGAATACGACAGCATCGCCAAGATCTCCCAAACCCTCAACTCACTGGTGCGCCACCTCGCCGTCATCCGCGACAACGACAGCCTCATCCGAGTAGCCAACATGGACTCGGTGAGCCGCGTCGCCCTCATCGACAAAATCATCGCCGACGTCATCGAACAGGAACGCATCGAGAAAGAACGGCAAGAATACGAGGAACAACTCGCCCTCCTGGGCGGCGCCGTCGGAAAGACCGACATCCAACCTGACGACCCCAAAGCCTCAGGCAGCTGGTACTTCTACAACGCCACCACCCTCCAAAACGGCTTCACCGAATTCTCCAGGAAATGGGGCCTCCGTAAACTCGAGGACAATTGGCGGATCTCCGACAAACGCAATATCAATGCGGGCCTGGCCGACAACGGCAGCGGCACCGACATGGAGGAAGGCCAACAAGCGGATAGCCTCAATGCCACAGCCACCGACCACGACCGCGCCTACTACCTCCAAACCCTGCCCTTCACCGAAGAACAACAAGCCGAACTCCATAAACAAACCGCCAACGCCCTCTATAACGTGGGCTTCATCTACCTCGACCAACTGTCGGACTATAACCGCTCCATCGAAGCCTACGAAAAACTCGACAAACGCTACCCGGGCAACGAACACGAATTGCCTACATGGTACGCGCTCTATAAGATGTACAACGACAGGCACGACACCGAAAAAGCCGAGGTCTACAAAAGCCGCATCCTCAGCCTGTACCCCGAGTCGAGCTACGCCAACTTCATCCTCGACCCCAACTACTACGTCAAACTCCAAGAAGACGCCCAACAGGCCTCCGACCTCTACTCCAAGACCTACGACGCCTACCAGCAAGGACAGTACTACCGCGTCCGCATGAACGCCGAACGTGCCCTCGAACTCTATGCCAACGACACCGCCCTGGCACCGCGCTTTGCCCTCCTCGACGCCGTCGCCCGCGGCCGCCTCGAGACCGTCGACAGCATGGCCTACGCCCTCGTCCGACTCGTCCAGAAATACCCCGCCAGCAGCGTCAAACCCTATGCCACCACACTGCTCCAAAACATCAACGAAGAATATCACCTCGACATCGATCTGAAAGGCATCGTCGAAGACAAAGACGGCAAGAAAGAAGAAGAAACCAAGAAGTCACCCTACCACTACGAACCCCAGGAAAAACACTTCGTCATCGTGGTGTTCAACTCCAAGAAGGTGCGTACCGAACCCCTCAAGGTGCGTATCACCGACTTCAATAAGAAAGAACACCGCTTCAAGGACTTCGAGATGAAAAACCTCATGCTCGGCGACGAACTCATGCTGCTCTCACTCAGCTCCTTCGCCAACGAACTGGAAGCCAAGGAATACATCACCTCCATGTTCATTTCCGACTATATCTTCGGCGGCATAGCCAAATCCGACTACTCAGTGGTCCCCATCTCCGTGGGCAACTATACCATCTTCCTCAAGGAAAAACAAATCGACGCATATAAGGCCTTCTTAGACGAAAATTCAAAATAAATACATATTATTATGGAAACTCCTATTAAAAACGCAATCGGAAAAGACACCGTCATCAAAGGTGACGTAGAATCAAGCGGCGACATCAGAGTCGACGGAAAACTCATCGGATCACTCAAATCGAACGGCAAGATCTTCGTCGGCCAGACAGGCTGCGTCGAAGGCGACATGACCTGCAAACAAGCCGAGATCGCAGGCGTGGTCAAAGGCATCCTCAAATGCGAGGAACTCACCACCCTGAAAGCCACCTCCAAAGTCGAACTCGAAATGCATACCAAACAGCTGTGCATCGAAGTCGGCGCCGTGTTCACCGGCAAGGGCAACCTGCAAGCTATCGTGGGTCAGTTGTATGACGACTTCGAGGCTGAGGCTG
>CAJOIH010000030.1 GCA_905234455.1 uncultured Bacteroidales bacterium
GAACGCCGAGCGTCTCGGTAAGATCTTCCGCGAGGAGATTAGCAAGATCAAGAGCCCGATGATCGAGAAGGTCCGTGGTAAAGGCTTGCTCAATGCCGTGATTATCAAACCCAAAGATGGTAAAGAAGCTTGGGATGTGTGCCTGAAGATGCGTGACCTCGGCCTGCTGGCCAAGCCTACCCACCAGCACATCATCCGCTTCGCTCCGCCCTTGGTCATCACTGAGGCCGAACTCCGCGAAGCCATCGAAATCATCAAGGAAGCCTTGAAGTCCTTCGAATGATTGACTGATTTTGAAATCAAGGAAAAAGCCCGATGTGAGTCGGGCTTTTTTTATGCAGTGACGATGGTCTAGTTGCCTTTTCTTTGTGTACTATCCAAACGAATCTCTTCGCCACTGGAGAGAATGTAGATGGCGATTTGAGCGTTCTCCCGACCAAATTGGCTGGCCTGCGCCAGTGAGTCTTCTGGGAAGACGCGGACGCTGTCGAAATAAAAACGTCCAGAATCCTTATCCAACCAACCGCCAACATAACCTCCGTGGGATTGTGCGTGGCTGACGACAAAGTCCAGATCGGCTCTATCATGTCTGTTTTGTGTGTCGGAATATGCTACGGCAATGCCTTCCGTAGGCACCTCCCAGGTGCTGATTTGTAACGTGAAGCCATCAGGATGTGTATGGCTGTAAACCCAAATACTGTCGGCCAAAGTGACGGTGGTCACACTTGTCGTTTGCACGGGACTAGTGGCATGACGTGCCGACCCGCAGGCAACTAGGATCAGCGACAAAACACAAAGGAGAGTATGTTTGAATCGTGAATTCATCAAGTCTCATTATTGGAGGCGGTAAAAATACGAAAATTACGTAGTTGTTATGTTAAACTAATGTTCTGATTAACAAACTCCTCAATATTACCTCTCGCTTCTGTCATCCCGAACTTCTTTCTGATATTTGTTCGGCACTTGCCAATCATGGCAGGGGAGACCTTCAAGATATCAGCCACTTCTTTCACAGAGAAGGGCATCATCGAAAGGATGCAGACCTTGAACTCGGCGTCAGTCAAGGCGGGTTGATGCTCGCGGATGCGTTGCACCACTTCAGGATAGACCTTGTTATATTCTTCGAGAATGGTCTGATAGGCGTTGTCAGTTTCGCGACCGCAGACGCAGGACTTGAGCTTTTGGAACGAGGCCTTGTCAACATCCTTGTTTTCGCCAATGAGGAACACTTTGTAAATCATCATTGCACGTTGGAAGAGATTGTCGCGGTTGGTCTCGGCCAAAGTCTCGGATTCTTTCTGCAATTCGACAATGCTGAGGTTCAATTCAGCGATGGTTGCCCGTTTTTGTGCGGCACGATACAAGAGAAAAAGCACCAAAGCGACCGTTGCTACCAAAGCCAAGAGAATGATGTTGAGCATCCTCCTGCGGCGCAAGAACACGCTGATCATGTTTTCAGTATGATCCAGGTCGCCGTTCAAGGTCGAAATGGTCGTCTGCACCTTCTCCATCAGTTTAAGGTCTTCACTCGCCTTGGCCGTGGCAATGGCTTCGTCTAAGGCCTTCATGGCGGAATCATAGTCGTTTTGTTGCCAATATACGCAACCACTATAGAGCGCCGCTAGGGTCTTCATCTCGGCATCGTCCGAGACGTCGAAATAACGCCGTGCTTGAAAGATGGCAGTGTCCTGCGAGATGTCCTCGCCACGATTGAACTTGGTCTCGATCTCCATTACCAGTCGTTCCATGTTGTCCATGTCGGACTTCACGTTACAGGCAGCCAACAGCGCAATGAGCACGAAGGCGATCCAACATCTTGATCGGTAAAGGAGATTCATCATCATATCTATTTAAACGCAAAAATAATCATTTTGTTTTATCCCCTCCAAAAACTCTCACCTCTCATCTCTCAGTTCTCACCTCACTGTCCTCCCTTCTCTCCAGCGGTCTGCGCTTCGTTTTCCAATTCGACATTCCCAAAGCGTAAGGTAAACCCAGCACAAAGATAGGTGCTGTTGCTCCGGCTGGAATAGCTGCCCTGCATGGACGGATTCGTGTAGGTGTTGCTGTGCCGCATCAAGCCGAAAAGGTCGTTGCCGTTGACGAACACCGACAGCTTGTGGTCGAAGAAATCGGTGCGCATCCCACAGTCGATGGAATAATGGGCGCCGCTTTCATTGAACAGGGATTGTACAGGGGAGACATAATATCCGGAAGCATGGATCTCTAAATGGTTCCATAGCTTTGCCCATGCGCTCAACTGTAGGCTGTACGACCACAGCTCGTTCTTTTGCAATTCCTCCAAAGTGCCATAATTGGTTTCGAGATAAGAGTCATATACATTGGCATAAAACCGCAAGTTAAACATCCCGTTGGGCCTATACGTCATGTTGAACTCACCGCCTGCCGTGTATGAACGCCCCACATTCACGGGCTTTGTAAAGAATACTACACGGCCAAAATGATCATCGAATCCCGAGGCACTGATGGTGGTGATTTCGTTCTTTTTGCCTTTGTAATAGCCGGTCAGACCGATTGAGCCGAAGTCGTCCCAATATTTGTTCCAGCTGACCTCCAAGTTCTGCGTATAAATAGGCTCCAGCTCGGGATTGCCTGTGACATAAATCTCGGTGTCGTAGTGCTTGAAAGGACTGAGCTGTGCCGCTGTGGGATGGCTGACTTTCTTGGAATAACTCATCTTGAAGTTGTGCATCGACTGCGTGCGATAGGAGAGGTGCAATGAGGGCGTGACGTTAAAATGATCCCCGGCGAAGTCGTAATCAGGTACATCGGGATAGACGATGCCCGTGCGGAAATAATTCAGGTTGATGCCAGGCTGCACGGTGAAATCTCCGAAACGATGCCGCACCATAAGATAACCGCCCAAGTTCTGGGTTTGGTGGCGATAACGGTAAGTCATGACGGAATCTCTCACATAGGTGTCGCCAACCAGGGTATCTACGGTGTTCTGTTCCGTTCCTCCATTCCAACTGCCATTGAGACCCATGCTAAACTCGCCGTTCTTAGAGTAGGGCAGGTTGTAATCGACATTTGCCGAGAGGGGTGTGCTGGAAGACAGGTAATCCATCTGGTAAATCGTTTCATGAGGAGCAGGAAGGGTGTAGGTGGTGTGGTCTTCCAACGGCACGGCACTACGGTTCCAGTTGCCATTGGCCCGAATGGTCAGGTTGTGTCCCTCCTCGTTGAACTTGTGCTGGTAGTAAAGTCCTGGGTTGAGATACAGATAGTTGGTGTAGGCAGTGTTGACAAACACGTATTGGTAGTTGCCTGCCTGTTCCAGATATTCCGTGCGTTCCCTTTCTGTGGTCGCTTCCGTTGGCCCGAAGGAGTCCCAGACGTTCATCCAGAAAGCGTAGGTGTTCTTTTCGTCAGGTGTGAAGGTGAGGTTTAAGGAAACGCCAGGGCTGTACATGAAATATTTATCGTGTCTCATGCTGTGGCTCTGGCTTGCCGGAATCATTTGTCCGCTTTCATCCATTGTAAATAGGTTCCTGTCGGTTTCCGATTCCGTCTCGCCATGATAGAAATAGTTGCTGGCAAAGATGTTCATGGTCCATTGATCGTTCTTCCAGACGTAGGAAGCCCAAGGCATCACGTAGGGTTGCGTGGAGACATTGGTGCCGAAGCATAGGAACTCGTTCCGTTTGATTTTGCTGTTCGTCACGATGTTGATGATGCCGTCGGCGTTGGTGGCATAGCGCGCTGAAGGATTGGTGATGACCTCGATGCGGTCGATGGCGTTGGCTGGCAGGGTGCGGAGATAGACCTTAAGGCTCTCTTTGGTAAGGTTCGAAGGTTGGTCGTTGATCCAGATTTCTACATCTGCAGCTCCGCGCAGTAATACATTGCCTTCCACATCCACCGAGACGCCTGGGGCATTTTGCAAGGCATCGGAAGCCATGCCGGACTGCACGGTGGGGTCGTCGGAGACTTGATACAGGGTCTTCTCTCCATCAACGGAGAACAATGGTCGTTCGGCGGTGATGGAAACGCCTTCAAGCAACAATGTGTCGGAGGTCATTTGAAGACTGTCCAATTTGATTTCAGGTTCTTGGGCAAAAACATCCAGTGACAGCATCCCGCAAATCATCAGGAAAAACAGCGTTGGTCTTTTCATGGCATGAAGTATTATATCATGCTTGCAAAAGTATAGTGAAAAATTGTTATTTTTTCAAGAGGTGGTCCATGGTAGAGACGTTTCTGCTAAGTCCGGGCATAATTGTTTGTTAAATAACAATTTAAAAAGGACATGGTAGAGGTTTTTTTGCATAAATCATTTGGAATATCTATCTTTGTCCCAACCAAATCTTTGAAAAACTATGAAAAAACTATCGTTTATTTTGACCTTAGTCATCGCAGTCCTGTTTGTTTCTTGTTGTAACAAGAACGCATGCGACGACAAAACCAATGATGTTACTGCTATGAATACTACCATGAATGACTTGCTGACGCGCCGGAGTGTGCGTAGCTACACCGACGAAGTGCCTCCGATCGAGGTGATTGAAGAAATCTGCAAGGCAGGCACCTACGCTCCGACCGGTATGAACAAGCAAAGCCCCATTATCGTCGCCGTCACCAACCGCGAGGTGCGCGACCGCCTGAGTAAACTCAATGCCGGCGTTTTTGGCAAAGATAACGACATGGATCCCTTCTATGGCGCTCCCGTGGTGCTGGTGGTTTTGGCCGACACTACCGCAGCGTTCACCTGGAAAGAGGATGGATCACTGGTGATGGGCAACCTGCTCAATGCTGCTCATGCCAAAGGCCTCGGCTCCTGCTGGATCCACCGTGCCAAAGAGGTCTTCGAGACCGAAGAAGGCAAAGCCATCCTGCGTGACCTCGGCATTGACGACACCAAATATGTCGGTATCGGCAACTGCATACTGGGCTACACCGCCGGTGACTATCCCGAGGCTAGACCTCGTAAGGAAAACTACGTTTACTGGATTAAATAATGCTCCCGGAAAACGGTTTCCACCGCTTCTTCGTATTCCTTTAGCGCATTGATTTTCTTAATCTTGCGCCAAATGTCCTGCGGCTCGTCAAACGAGTACATCAGATAGGACCATAGTTCCTTCATCCTTCCCAACACCTTGGGACTGCCTCCGGCGTGACGCAGGCGGTCCTCGTAAAGGTCGATGACGTAGGTATGTAGACGCTCCATGGTCCTGTCTTTTTTGCCTTTGATCTCTTCCGCCAAAAACGGATTCGCCAACACACCTCTGCCTAGCATGAACTCATCCACTGGCCGCACCTCATGGCGAATCCGCTCAAAGCTTTCCACCGATACAATGTCGCCGTTATATACCAGCGGCGCCTTGATAAGCGGAATCAACTCTGCGAAACGCTTCACATTGGCTTCGCCTTTATAAAGTTGCTTCCCGATACGGGGGTGGATGATCAATTCACTCAGCGGATATTGGTTAAATACCTCAATAACAGGGTAAATCTCATCAGGACTGATATATCCCAACCGGCACTTCACGCTAAACCCGACCTCAATCAGCTCGAAAACCCGCCCCAGCATGGCGTCAATCTTCTCGGGATAAGGCAAGAGACCGCTGCCGCGTTTCTTGTTGGCCACCCGGGGGAAAGGACAGCCCATGTTCAGGTTGATCTCCTTGTAACCCAACGCCTTGCATTGGGTGGCAAAACGTAGGATCTCCTCGGCGTCGGTGCTTAAGATCTGTGGGGTCAAGGTCTCCACATCGTTGCAAGTGGGGTCGATCTCCTCCACTTGCATGTTCTTGGCATGATCCTTCTGGATGCCCGTAAAAAAGGGGGTGTAGAACTTGCCGATGCCTCCGAAATGCTTTTTGAAGACATTGCGGAACGGAGCGTCGGTAATGCCTTGGAAAGGGCCGAGAGAAAGCTTAACGTTTCCCATGGCGAAGCCTTCCTAAAATCGTCAAAACCATCGTCGCCAACAGCAACGCGAAGGTCATCCACATGGCAATCCGATAAAGGTAATCGCCGTGCTTGGAATAAAACGTCTTGGAAGGGTTGGCCTTCAAAGTGGCCTTGATGACATCTTCCTTCCAATATTCGGTCTTCTGGATCACATCGCCCCGTTGGTTGAAGAACCCCGACTTGCCGGTGTTGGCTGAACGGGCCACACAACGGCGGTTCTCAATGGCGCGCAGCTTCGAGAACTCGAAGTGTTGCTTGTAACCCGGTGTGTCGCCCCACCAACCGTCGTTGGTGATGACAAAAAGCAAGTCGGCACCTTTGCGGGCAAACTCGCTCACATAGCCTCCAAAAGCGGATTCATAACAGATGGCCACGCCTGCCTGATGCTTGCCAAAGCTCATGTTGCGGGCGTAAGGATCGGTCTTCAAGGTGCCGCGGGCAATGCCCATGGTGATGCTGAAATTCTTAAGGAACCCCATCCACTCGGGAATAGCCTCCACACCCACCACCAGCTGCGACTTGTTGCGGTGCTGTACGTTCAAGGTGTCGATGAGCAAGGCTGAATTATGGGCGTAATAGTATTTGCTGGTCTCGCCGATCTGTCGCGCCGGGAAGTCGTCCTCCATGCCCTTGGGTACCCACTCGTAGGTGGTCCCGCCAATCACAAAACAACATTCGGGATGCCGCTCGATGAATTCCCCTAGGATCTTGAACGCCCTGACGTCTTGCATCTTGTCCAACCAGATGCCTTCCTGGATGGCCGACTCCGAACTGACCACAAACCGTGTCGCCGGGGTGACCATACGCTCCGCCAACTCCACATTCTTCCGAATGACATTGTCATAGGTCTGCGAGTCGAACTGCTCGTTCCATGGATCGCAATTCTGCTGGATCACAACCACTTCCACATCCTGGCCCTTTTCCTCGTATTGGCTGTAGGCAATCTTGCTCCCAATCACCGGCATGACCAAAAGCGTCACGGCCACTCCGGTATACCACCATCTTGTTTTTTTATCAATTGAGCATAAGGCATTGTTAATCAGAATGTTGACAAACAAGATCCACGAGGTTCCTCCCGCAACGCCAGTCACCGAGTACCACTGAACCCAGGTGTGGCAGGTCGAGAACACATTGCCTAAATTGAGCCACGGCCACTTGACGGCCCAAAAGTAATGCAGGAACTCGAAAGCCATCCAGTAGGGGATGAGCAAAAAGTTGCCAATCAAGCTGTTGTGCAACTTCATCTTAGTGAAATGGAAGGCCCAGAACACGGTCGACATGAACAGCGAGTTCAAAGTCCAAGCCAAGATGGCGGCCGGGGTGGCGTTCCATACCCAATAGGTGGTCAACAGGTTCCAAATCAGGAAGGCGATATAGGATAAACCGAAGACGCTTCCTTTTTCGCCTTTGCTGATCCGCTCTTCCAGATAGAGTAGGGGTACCAATGCGATGAAAGCCAACGGAGCCAATCCTCTCACCGGCCACGCCGCCCACAACAACAGTCCGCTGACAACGGCCATCAATAGCCTTTGATATTTTTTCATTTCAAAAAATTTTGGCAAAAATAACTATCTTTGCTGAAAAATTAGAAGCCAGTTTTGAAAAAAATCCTCCTCATACGCTTCAGTTCCATCGGCGACATCGTGCTCACCACCCCGGTCGTGCGCTGCCTCAAGCAGCAACTGCCCGATGCGGAGCTGCATGTGCTCACCAAAGCGGTCTATCGCTCCATCTATGCCCCCAATCCTTATATAAATAAGGTATATGACCTTAAGGGAAACATGAAGGAACTCATCGCCGAACTCCGCGAGGAGCACTATGACTTCATCGTCGATCTCCACAAGAACTGGCGCTCACTCCGTATCCGACAGGCCTTGCATCGCCCCTCGGCGTCCTTCCCGAAACTCGACTTCCGGAAATTCCTCTACACCAAGCTGAAACTTGGCCACCTTCCCAAGGTGCATATCGTTGACCGTTACTTCAAGGCGGTGGAAAGGCTCCATGTCCACAACGACGGCCAGGGCCTCGACTTCTTCTTCAACGAAGGCGATGAGCTGCATTATGAAGACCTTCCAGAGACCTTCCGTGAGGGCTTCGTGGCCATCGTCATCGGAGGCCAACATGCCACCAAGATCCTGCCTGAGGACAAGGTCGTCGAAGTCATCAACGCCTTGGATGCTGCCGTCATCCTGGTCGGCGGACCCGAAGATGCCGCCCGTGGCGAGCGTATCAAGCAAAAGGTGGGAAGCTATGTGGGCAACAGCTGTGGCAGCCTCACCGTCGGGCAGTCGGCCTCCCTGCTTCAGTTGGCCGATGCCGTCATCACCAACGACACGGGCATGATGCACATCGCCGCAGCCCTGCGCAAGCCCATCGTCTCGGTCTGGGGCAACACGGTGCCTGAATTCGGCATGTATCCCTATCTGCCTCAAAGCATGACTCCCGCGGCCATCGTTGAAAACAAGAACCTGGGATGCCGCCCCTGCCACAAGCTGGGTTACGCCAAATGCCCGAAGGGACACTTTAACTGCATGAATTCATTAAGCCCAATGGAAATCGCTGAAAAAACAAAAGCCGGACTTATATCCGGCTCTTGCAGTGGTACCAGCGGGAATTGAACCAGCGACACACGGATTTTCAGTCCGTTGCTCTACCAACTGAGCTATGGTACCCCATGGTTTGCGGATGCAAAAAACCGGCAATAATTTTTTTTCAAAAATTTCAGTTTTTTTTCGGATATTTGCACCCCGAAACTGAAGATAATGAAAATTAATATATCCAATAGACTGATATTGACGGCATTGATGCTTTTTGTCGGCATCACGGCCTTCGCCCAGTCCGATGTTGACTCGCCATATTCCATGTTTGGCCTCGGCCAGGTGCGCAACAGGACCATGAACACCCGCCTCAAGGGGATGGGTGGCATGTCCAACGCCATGTGCGACATGTCCATGATCAACGCCGGCAATCCGGCCTCGTATGCGATGCTCGACACCATGTCGTTCCTCTTTGACGCAGGCATCTACGCCAAGTCGTCCACCTTCAGCACCTCCACGCTCTCCGAAAAGGCCTCCTCCGCTTCGTTCGACTATGTGGCCATGGGATTCTCCCTCACCAGATGGTGGAAGATGGCCTTCGGTGCCCAGCCTTATAGCAATGTGGGCTACAACGTCGTGACCAGGTTCCATGACGACCAGGTGGGCAACTGCGCCGAGCTCTTCAAAGGCGAAGGTGGTCTGAACCAGGCTTTCTGGGGTAACGCTTTCCGTATCGGCAAACACTTCTCGGTGGGTGTCAACGCCAGCTATGTGTTCGGCGACAGCAAGTCGACCACCACCCTGGCTTACCCCGACTCCACCTATATCATCTGCACACGCCGCAGCCGCGATATCATGACACGCTCGTTCATGTTCGACTACGGCCTCATGTACCAGGGCAACCTCAGCAAGGACCTCGTCCTCACCGTAGGCGCCACCTACAACCAAAAGATCAACCTCCACGGAGTGCAGACCACCTTCATCCGGACCATCGCCACCGATGACCTGGAAGACCTGGCCTCCTCGACGGAATACCTGATCGACACCGTTTCGTTCAACACTGACAAGAACGCCACCTATACCATGCCGCACGGCCTGGGCTTCGGCGTTGCCCTGCAACGGAACAACCGATGGAAGGTGGGCGTCGACTTCAACTGGACGCAGTGGAGCACTTTCGCCCGCAACGGCGTCAACGAAGGTCTGCAGGATGCCTGGAACGTGGCTGTCGGTGCCGAGTTCATGCCCTCCTGGACCTCCATCTCGGGCTACTGGACCCGCGTCTCCTACCGTCTGGGCGGCTTCTACGGACAGACCTGCCTCAACATCAACGGGCACTCCATCAACAAGATGGGCGTAACCCTCGGATTGAGCCTGCCAGTTCCCCGCTCCATGTCGAAAGTCGACCTGGCCCTCGAGGTCGGAAATTGTGGCACGAAATCTGATAACCTCATCAAGGAAAGTTACGTCAAACTCACCGCAGGCGTGTCCATCTATGAACGCTGGTTTGTGAAACGTAAGTATAAATAAGAAAGTTAAACCATTAAAATACAAGACAATGAAAAGATTTGCAATCCTGGCCATCGTCATCGGAATGGCTATGAGTGTCACCGCACAAGACGTCGAATCGAAATATGGTGTCGACAGCGCCAACTGCGTCACCAAGCTTTCGGTCTACCGTGAGTACTACAAGCAGTGGGAAGCCGCCAAGTTCGCTCCCGATGCCGCCAACGGCGAGATGATCTCCGCCTGGCGTGAAGTATTCCTCACCGGCCCCCGCGCCAGCCAGTACACCTACACCAACGGCGAAAAGATCCTGGATTACCTGATCCGCCAGAATCCCAAGGACAAGGATGCTTACATCGACACCATCTGCATGTTGATGGACAACAGAGCCAAATACTTCCCCACCGACCCCAAGACCGGCGCCTCACAGGTGGCTAGCATCATGGGCCGCAAGGGCATGTTGATCTATACCTATAACAAGAACCGCTACGAAGAAGCCTACAACGTGCTGAAAGACGCCGTCGCCCTCGACCCCTCACAGCTGCAAGGCGCTTTCATCGACGCCTACTTCAGAGCCACCATCGACATGGTGAACAATGGCAAGGAAGAGAAGATGACCATCATCAACGTCTATCAGGAACTCTCCGAAGTGCTCGATGACAACATTAAGGTGCAAGCCGAGAAAGAGGCCCAACTGCACGAAGCCAGAGCCACCGCCGAAGAGTCAGGCGACGCCGAAGCCATCGCAGGTTTCGACAAGCAGATCGAAAAGAACGAGAAGTCGATCCTCAACTACAAGGGTGTGAAAAACAACCTCGACAACCTCTTCCAGCCCTATGCCTCTTGCGATGACCTGGTCAAGGTGTTCGCTGCCAAGATGGCTGAAACCCCAGATGACGTGAACCTGCTGAAGCGCATCACCACCATCCTTGATAAGAAGGAATGCACCGACTCGAAGCTCTTCCTCGATGCCAGTAAGAAACTCTATGAAATGGAGCCCAGCCCGGAAGCTGCCTATAACATCGGCGTGAAACTCTTCAAGGAAGGTAAAAACGGTGAAGCCGCCAGATATTTCGAGGAAGCCACCTCGGCCGAAAACAACGACCGCGTCTTCAGAGCTTACAGAAACCTGGCCTACTGCTATCTGAACACCAACAGCTTCGGCAAGTGCCGCGATGCCGCCCGCAGAGCAGCCTCCGTCGACCCGACCTCCGGTGAGCCCTACATTGTCATCGGTATGGCCTACGCTGCCTCAGCCAACAGCCTCTCCGATTCCAAGTTCGGTGGCAAGGAAGCCTACTGGGTTGCTGTCGACAAGTTAATGAAAGCCAGAACACTGGATCCTTCAGTGGCCAACCGCGCCTCTGAACTGATCAGATCCTACTCACAACACTTCCCGTCAATGGAGACCATCTTCTTCAACGACTATGCCGAAGGTCAATCCTATACCGTAGGCGGCTGGATCAATGAAACCACGACCATCAGACCCGCGAAGTAATAACCCAGCAGGGTTCATCCTAAGCAACATCACAGCCTTTTTGGCTGTGATGTTGTTTTCGTGTGGCAACCCCACCTCAGTCATCCAACAGCTGGCGTCCGACGACACCCTCTCGGGTATCGTGGCCTACGACATTGTGTACTATCGCAGCGACTCGGGCTTCGTCCAAGTGGAACTCACCGCCCCCATGATGTCGCAACAGGGCAGCGACAGCAGCTTCCTCGAGTTCCCCCAAGGTTTCCATGCCCGCGTCTTCGACAACAACCATCGTGTCACCTCCATCATCAGCGCCGACTATGGCATCAACCACATTGACCAACAATATGTGGAGGCCGTCGGCAACGTCAGCGTCGAAAACCAGGAGAACGGACAGAGCATGTATTCCGACAAGCTCTATTGGTATCAGGATACCAAGATGATCTACACCCGATCGAAAGTGCGCATCATCCTGCCTGACAAGGACATCACCGGCGACAGCCTCGAAGCCCACGAGAACTTCGACGCCTATACCATCTACAACGGACGTGCAACCTTTGAAGTGGAGGACGAGTGATGTTGAGAGAATGGATCGTCGTCATCGTCACCTTGTTCCTCTCGGCCATGTTCTCCGGCCTTGAGATCGCCTTCAATAGCTCCAATCGGCTGCAACTTGAGGTCGACCTGAAGAAAAACCGCTTCTCGGCCAAGATAATCAGACTGTTTTTCAAGGACCAGTCGCGTTTCATCACCTCACTGCTCATCGGCAATAACATCGCCAATGTGGTCTATGGCATCGCCATTGCCATGCTGCTCCGTCCCGCTGTGCTGTGGATGCTGCCCCAGGCTCTCGAGGTCGAGTTCGTCATCCTGCTCCTTCAGTCAGTCATCTCCACCCTCATCGTACTGGTGCTGGCCGAGTTCCTCCCCAAGGTGCTGTTCCGTATCAACCCCAACGCCATCCTCTCGTTCTTCGCCCTGCCCACCTTCATCGTATACTGCCTGCTCTATCCGCTTACGCTGCTCTATTCGGGCATCGCCAATCTCATCATCCGCATCGTGTTCGGCATGAAGGTCGACCAGCAGCAATACCGCATCAGCACAGTCGACTTCGATGACTACATCACCGAATATGCCGACCCCGACGAGGCCGACGAAGACGTGCAACAGGAGATCCAGCTGTTCCAAAACGCCATGGACTTTCGCTCGGTGAAACTACGCGAATGCATGGGACCCCGAAACGAGATCGAGGCAGTCAAACTCACCGACAGCCTGCATTTCGTGAAGGACCGTTTCGAGGAGACCAAACACTCCAAGCTGATTGTGTATTCCGACAACATCGACAATATCGTGGGCTACATCCACCTGAACGACGTGGTCAACGCCATCGCCCACCAAAAAGGCGAGGACATCGCCCCCTTGGTCCGCCCCATCAACTTCTTCCCCGAGACTTATACCGCTGACAGGCTGCTGAAGCACTTCATCCAGAAACATCAAGGCGTGGCCGTCGTCGTCGACGAATTCGGCGGCACCTCGGGCATCGTCACCATGGAAGACGTGGTGGAGGAGATCTTTGGCGAGATCGAAGACGAATATGACGACGAAGAAGAGACCGAAGAAGTGAAGGAAGACACCTACGTGTTCTCGGCACGACTCGAGATCGACTACCTCAACGAGACCTATAAACTCGACCTGCCCGTGTCGGACGACTACGAAACCCTGGCCGGAATGGTGCTCCATTATTACGAAAGCATCCCCGAGACCGGCGAGGAACTGACTATTGGAGACTACAGAATCAAGGTGCTTAAAGCTACTGACATGAAACTGGAAGAGCTTGAATTAAAGCGCATTGAGTGATGGTTGAAAAATAAAGTCCATCAATTTTTGTCGAGATTGAAAACCTTTTACTAAATTTGCAGGCTCAAATTTTGAATATTTTAATTTAGATAGATAAGCATTATGGCAGCAATTGAGAAAATCAGAAAGCGTTCAGGATTGTTGATCGCAATCATCGGTCTTGCACTGTTGGCATTCGTCCTGCAGGACACCGCGAGTACAACGTGGCCGTCATCGATGGTGAGAAGATTCCGTACAAGGATTTCGAGGACCTGAAAAACAAGAACATGGAGAACATGAAACGGAGCTATGGCGCCAACCTCACCTCCGCCCAGACCTACAACGTCTACAACAGCACCCTCGAGCAGATGATCAAGGACAACATCATGACCAAGGAATACAACGCCGTGGGTATGCATGTGACCGCCGAAGAGCTTTACGATCAGTTCGTGGGCGAAGAACCCCACCAGTGGGTCGTCCAGAACTTCTCCGACGCCAACGGCAACTTCGACCGTGCAACGCTTGAGAACTATATGCAGAACCTCGACAACGCCCCGGTGGAATACCGCAACCAATGGGTCGAATTCGAGAACGCCATCAAGGAAAACCGCCTCGAGTCCAAGTTCGACAACCTGGTGAAGGCTTCGTTCTACCTGCCCAAGCGCTTGGCTGACAAATACAACGAGACCAAGAACACCAAAGCCACTGCCGATGTGGTGGTGCTGCGTTACGCCTCCATCCCCGATTCGACGGTGACCGTCACCGATCAGGACAAGAAGAGCTACTACGAGGAAAACAAGTACCGTTTCGAGACTGACGAGACCCGCGCCATCGACTACGTGGTGTTCGAGATCAATCCTTCGGAAGACGACGACCAGAGCGCCAAGCAGTTTGTGGAGAGCATGAAGGAAGACTTCACCAACACCGAGAACGTCATCAACTTCGTGAACGCCAACTCCGACCTGCGTTACGACAGCACCTGGCTGGGCCGTCCCGATGTGCCCGCCGTGGCCGAAGAGATGCTCTTCGCTCCCGAAAACGAGCCTGGCTTCGTTTATGGTCCTTACTTCGACCAGAACTCGTACAACCTCATCCGCCTCGTCGACCGTCAGGTCATCGAGGACTCCCTGATGGTTCGCGTGGCCATCCTGCGTCACGAGCTCTCACCCAGCACCAAGACCTATCAGAACACCTTTGCCAAGGCCAACAAGTTCGTCACCGAGAACCGTACCTTGGACCAGTTCAACACCGCCATCGAGACTGAAGGCCTGACCAAGCGCACGCAGCCCCGTCTGACCGCCTCCACCTACCAGATCGCCGGCATCGACAACCCGCGCCAAATCGTGCGCTGGGCTTTCGAAGACAAGACCAAGGTGGGCGACGTCTCCACCATCTTCGAACTCGACAACATGTTCGTGGTGGCCGCCCTCACCGAGATCATCCCCGAGGGATATGCTCCCCTGGAGAAGGTCGCCGAGCAGTCCAAGTACCCCATCCTCAACAAGAAGAAGGGTGAGATCGCCGTGGAACGCATGAAGGCTTGCGGTACCGACTACAACCGCATGGTGAGCGAGCTGGGCGCCGAGAACACCACCGTGTCCGACATCAGCATGGAAAGCCGTTCCGTGGGTAACTTCGGTATCGAGTCGGATGTCATCGGCATCATCATGGGCATGAAGGAAGGTGAAGTGGTTGGCCCCATCGCTGGCAACAGCTCCGCTTTCGTCATCAAGAACGTCAAACGCGTGGCTCCCGCAGCCCTGAGCGACTACAGCAACATCGAGCGTGAGAAGAAAGCCCAGTTCGACAACAAGGTGTTCAACGGCGGCGTCTACAACGCCCTCCGTAACAACGCCAAGATCGAAGACAACCGCGTGCTCTTCTATTAATCGTAGAACTGAAAACGGAAAACTTAGGGCGCGACTGGAATCCAGCCGCGCCCTAAGTTTTTTATTAAGAGCTTCTAACTTCTAACTCCTCACTCTTAAAATCCCATCCCGAACCAATACCAGAACTGCCCCTCCATCTCTTTCCAGGTCTGACGGGCGGCCGCAGCGAAGTCCTTGGTGTATTGGTTGACCACCATGGTGGCTTCGGCTTTCTTGCCTTCGTTCAATAGGGCCTGGGCTTTCTTTTCCATGGCGGGGATCTCCTCAAAGGCCTTGTCCTCGAGACGTTTGGCGTTGCCCAACAGGACGGACTTGGTACGGCCCCAGTTCACCGTAGCGAGCTTGTTGGCCTTGCGATAATGCCAAATCCAGGCTTCCTCACGGTAGCGCAGCTGTCCGCATTTGTCGAAGCCTTCAGGCAGGGTGGTCGAGCCGGAGAAGATGGGGATGCGCGGGCTCTGTCCCGGGTTGTCGCAGGCCATCCAACAGATGGCACCAATCTCGTCGGGCATCCAGCTGCGGCATTGGATGATGTGATGGTAGCTGCTCCAGGCCACAGCCACGGTGCGCTGGAACTTCACGGTCTCAGGAGCCAGGAAGTTCAGGGTGCTTTGCAGGGTGCCGGTCATCCAGGGGTTGGCAATGGGGCTGATGATGGTGTCTTCCTTCACGCTGCCGTCGTCCTGGCGTTTCTTGGTCACCATTTTGATGTTGCGGGTCATGTCCATGTCGGTGCCTTCGTAGGTGCTGCGGAAGAGTTCCATCACCTTGCGGACGTCGACGTTCTCGTCGGGCTTCACCGAGAAGGGCAGCTCAGGCATGTCGCGGTTGAGGTTCAACGAAGGAGCCAGCTGACTGAGGATAAAGAACTCACGGTCGCTGTAGTTCTTGCCACCGCCATATTCGGCGCGGAAGGCCTTCCAGAAGACGAAGTCGCCCTCGCCGTCCCACAAGCCGTATTTCTTGGCAACCTTCTCGCAGTTGTCGGAGCAGTAGAAGTCCTTGCTCTTGCGTTCCAACTTGCCGATGCGGGCGATGTTGGCGCTGACACCCACCTCGTCGTCGGGGATGCGTTTGGCAGCCCACACGCCGCCGATCTTGTCGGGACCCTCGCCGAGGATCTCCATTTGCCATACCTCGTTCTTGTCGGCGATGGTGATGCACTCGCCGCCATCGCCATAGCCGTAGTCCTTGACGAGCTGGCCGATGAGCTGGATGGCGTCGCGGGCGTTGTCGCAACGCATCAGGGCCACGCGCTCGAGCTCCTCGATCATGAACATGCCGTTCTTGTTAACTAAGGTGTCGGGACCTGAGAAGGTCGTCTCGCCGATGGCCAGCTGCTTCTCGTTGAGGCAGGGGTAGGCGGTGTTGAGGTAAGCATAAGTGTGTGCCACCTGCGGGATCTCGCCGGCGAGCTCCACCTTGCGGTTGTCGAAGGGATCTTCAGTGTGCATGGTGCCTTTGTACACCTTGTGCATCTCACCCTTCTCATGGTCGGCGGCAGGCTCCCAGCGCATCCAGGTGCGGTAGCGACCATCGCAGGTGTGTGAGGTGATCACGGAACCGTCGGTAGAAGCGTTCTTGCCTACCATGATGCTGGTACAGCAGGCACCCACATACATCTCATGGTCTTCCTGGGCGTAAGTGTATAGGCCCGGCAACAGGAGGACTGCCAATAAAAAAGCTTTGATTTTAAACATAAAATGCTAATTTTGCGTGATTAATGATAGTTTTCGAATCCAAAAATAATAAAAATAATGGACTGCCTGATGAAAAAAAGCATTTTATTGATCATGGCGTTGTTTTTGTGGATCACAGCCTCGGCCAAAGTTCCCTCTAGGGAGCTATTCTGGAAAGTGGTATTCCCCGTCATGGAGACTCCTGCCGTCTATACGGCTACCATCGACGACAAGGATTTTCTGGTTTTTGTGGAGTACAGCGACAGCCTGCTCGTCAAAGGGCATTATATGGCTCTGGAGGCCACGGCGACCGATACGCTGCCTTTTCGTCTGGAAGCCCGAGGCCGCAACGCCAGACTGTATTATAATGGTGAGCGGGAGACCTTTCGTCCACGCGTTGAATCGATGGATGAACGGCATGCCGAAGGCAAGGCGCGATTGAGTTTGTTGGGTACGGCACATTTTCATCTTTTAATCCACGAAATTCCTGATTTCCAGGATTTTGATAACGATCGCTATCAGGATACCTTGTTTGCGGTGGAAGAGATCAACGATCTTTGTTATGCCAAAGTACTGGGCTATTGGTCGGAGTTGGGCGACGAGACAGATGTCACCGACAAGGTATTTCGGCTGGTGGATGCCATCAACGAGGTTCCGTTGGACCTGCATCTCGACATCTTCCGACCTGTAAACGACACGATGACGAAACACCCCTTGGTGATGTTAGTCCACGGTGGTGCGTTTTATTTCGGGTCGAAAGACGACAAGTCGATCACCCGTTGGTGCCGGCACCTCGCTTCCCTGGGTTATGTGACGGCCTCAATCGATTACAGGATAGGCTTTCTTCCCAATATGTCCAGCATTGGCCGGGCAGGCTACCGGGCCGTGCAGGATGCCCACGCTGCTATGCGTTACCTGGTCTCGCACCAGGAAGAGTATGGCATCGACACCTCCATGATTTTCGTGGGAGGCGCCAGCGCCGGGGCTATCACCGTGCTCAACCTCGCCTTCATGACCAACGAAACCCGTCCCAGCTACACTCGTAAAGGATTCCTCCGCCCTGAATTGGGCGATATCGACACCTGTGGCAATGCCATCAAGGCCGACTTCCACATCAAGGGTTTGGTCGACATGTGGGGTGCCATGCCCGACACCGCCGCTCTTCGCGGACACAATATCCCGATCCTGGCCTTCCATGGCGACGCCGACAACATCGTCCCTTACGATTTCAACTATCCTTTCGACCTTGCCAGTCCGGTGAACATCCTGTTGGCTGAGAAGATGTACGGCTCGTCGTGCATTGTCGACCGGGCCATCAAGTTGGGACACCATGCCCAGCTGGTCACCTTTGCCGGCTTCAAGCATTCACCTCATGTCGATCCGGGGACCAAGGCTTTGAATGAGAACTTCTACATCATCCAAGAGATGATGTCGGACTTTTTCTATGACCTTATCGCCCCTAAAGAGCTGGAAATCATCGAAGACCACTCCGACTATACGGTGCATCCTGCACCTTTGGCCACCAGTTGGAAAGTCGAAGGCGGCGTCATCCTCTCTTCGGGGAATGACAGTTTGCGTGTGGCTTGGATCAAGAATGCCCCCCAACATGCCATCACCATTTCGGCAACGCTGCCTTACGGCATCGGCGTTACCGAAACAGTGAATGTCAAATAGAATTACCTAACCACGATCTTCTGGGTCCTCACTTGCTCTCCGTTGACTAAATGCAAGACGTAGACACCTGTGGGGAAGTTAGGAGTTAGGAGTGAGGAGTTAGGAGTGAGGAGTTGTTTGGCAAGGAGTTGGTGGCCGAGGACGTCGATGACCTGAAGCGTGCCGGTGCCGTTTACAATGATCTCCCCGTTGCTGATGAAGGCGAAGTCGTCTAGAGTATCTAGATCCTTAGCGGCGAATACCAACTTGAACCTGCTGGCGTAATCCGTGGTTTTGGCCTCGAAGGTGTAGCTTGGCGTCTGAAGCAGGTCGATGTCGGCGCCTGTCAGATGGTCAATCAGGTGCAGATATCCCATCTCCACAGCGGCGGGGCTCACCGTAATCGTATAGTTCCCATGACGTGTGGCTTTGAAGTTCAAAGGCATCTCACCCTGCTTTTGGGCAAAGGCAATGGCGTATTCTTCGTTGTCCTGCGGGATGTAGATGTTGGCGTTTTGGCTGCCGAAGTAGAACTTGCCAAGTTCAGCGTCTTCGTTGAAGCTGAGGATGGCCTTGTCGATGGTGTTGGAAATGGCACCTCCACGGGTGGTCACTTGTTCGGCCAGGGCGATTTGCAGATGGCCGTTGTTGGAGGCAGTCATGCTAGGTTGAGTGGTGCTGAACCTGACCGTCTCGTTTTCACCTTCGGCTTGTACCATGATACCTGTGCAGGGCGGGATGGTGACGGCAGTGTAGTTGTCGTAGTTCTCAACCGGCTCAATGTCAGTGCCTTCGTCGTTCATCTTATAAAACGGCCTGTTGACGTAGGCTTCCTCGTTGAACGGGTTGCCCACCAGGTTCCAGCCGGCAAATTGGGCGTTGGCGTCGTAGGTAAGAGCGATGGTGGTGTCAGCGCTTGTGTTGAACGTTCCGACAAAGATCAATGCTTTGGTGGTTTTGCTGGCATAGAGATAGCCCTTGCCGTTTTCGAGCACGAACGGATTGGCGTTGGTGTTGTGCTGCACGGAGTTCTCCCATTCGCCGGTGGTACTTGATTGGTTGAAGCGGTACAGGTCGTAATCATACAGTCCGCTCTCACTGTTGTAGGATCCTACGAGGTTTCCTGCTGCATTCGGGGTGATGCTTCCCGAGAGGGGCGAAGCGATGAACACCCATTTTTCGCTGAGTTCGCTGTCGCCATAGCCTGTCACAGTAACGGCGGCCACGCAGGGTACTAGGTAAAAGGCCTGCTCGGCCACGGTGGCGTTTTCAGGGAAGTTGTTGATGGTGTTCAAGCCGATGCAGTAGGCGAAGGCCTCGAAGCCGATGGTGGTCAGCGTCGAGGGCAGATTGACGGTGGTCAAGTTGCCATAGGAGAGCACATTATTCGTGCCAGCGAAGGCCGAAGCGGCAATGTTGGTGATGCCCTCGCCGATGGTGAGAGTCTTGACGTAATTGGCAATGCTGAACCAGGGATAGTCATTGTTGTTGGCAGCAGACTTCATCTCGCCTGTGCCGGTGATGGACAGCGTACCGTCGTGGAAAGCCCATGTCAGGATGTTGCTATCACCCCAAGTGCCGCTAGCATCAGGGGCAATAATGGTGAACGATGCCCACTGGCTGCCGGTATAATTGCCTTGACCGACAATCTCCACCTTGCACTCGTCGCCGATTTGCGATTCCGTGATGGGCTCGCCGTTGGCGTAGGTCACGCTGCCAAATAGGTAGTCCGTTCCCAAGGCTAACACTGTCTCGCCGTCCTTGACTACGACGCCCATTCCCGCTATGAACTCTTGTGCATAACTCTCAGAATAATTATTATTAGCATATTCGAACTTGTAGCAGATATTCTCGAAAGGATTGTTAGGGCCTTCCAGCGTTTGATTTGGCACGGTGATGTCGCAATTTGCGATGCCTGTCACGGGACGCAGTGTCGTGTTCTTCAAGGCTTCGAGCGTGGCCGATGCTGTATTGCTGTCGTAGGTATTCGTGCCATCGGTCATCACTTTGCCGTCGGCAATCTTCACCGAGCCAGTTCCGGTTACGTCAATACTTTTGAAAGAAATGAAATCAGTGGCGTTCGTATAGCCGAGGATGATATCAGATTGATTATAAGCAACTATATCACCAGATCCTTCTGCAGTCACCTGACCACCTTTGATGCTGACGCCCGAATTGCCATAGATGGAATAGAGTAATGTGCTTGTGGCTGTGACCACACCGCCATTGATGGTAAGGTGTTCCGCGGAGATAGAGCTATTTTCGCTGCTGGTCACATTGACAGTGCCACTATTGATGGTGATGTCCCAGCAAGAGATGCCATCGCCAACCGCCGTGACGCTGAGCGTACCGCCCTGTTCCGTCTCTCCGTAGATGGTGAGGTTTTTATTGTTTGTAGCGCCGTCGATTCCATGGCTGCTTGTATTGACGGTCATCGTCTTGCCTTCGCCGAGGAAGAGGATCACGTCGCCCGTGAGGGGTAATTGTGCTGTTGTAGGTGATGTCGCTGTTCACCAAGTACACGCCGGCAGCAAGCGAGGTCTCGTTACTTGTCAGTGTGGTGGCGGTGACGGTCACGGTTAAGGTTATATCCGCAGTGCCGAGGTTGTTGGTGGCGGTGAAGGTGAAATCGTAGGTGCCTGGGAAGATGGTGTTGAAAAGGAAGGTGTCATTGTCGAAAAGGTAGTCCTCGGAGTCGGCCGAAGTCAGCGCGATAGTGGGTGACGGGGAACCGGACGCATAGGTGGAGACGTTCTCGAATTCATAATATTCACCAGCGGCAACGGTAGCCGAAGTCGGGAAGCTGCTGTCCCAGGAAGGGGCGGTGCCGTTGTCGGTGAAATAAGATGAGTTGTCTTCTGCCCACGCCGTTGCACAGGTCAAGACGAGGGCGAGTAAAATGAGCGCTGCGCGCTTGATAATGTTGGCTTTAGTAAATGTTGTAGTCATTGTTGATATGTTTATTGTTTATTACTCTTTTTTAAGGGCGCAAAAGTACTTTTTTTTCTGCTTGTGATTCCGAAAAAATCCGTAATTTTGGACGTTTTTCTGAAATCTTCAAATTAAACAAAGTATACTATGGAATTACCATTTGCAGAAGCGTGGAAAATCAAGATGGTCGAACCCATTAAGAAATCCACAAGAGAACAACGCGAAAAGTGGCTCCAAGAAGCCCACAACAACATCTTCATGCTGAAGAGCGACTACGTCTACATCGACCTGCTCACCGACTCCGGCACTGGCGCCATGAGCGACCGCCAGTGGAGCGCGATGATGATGGGCGACGAGAGCTACGGCGGAGCCCGTTCCTTCTACCACATGAAGGACACCATCACCGAACTCACCGGTTTCGAGTACGTGATCCCCACCCACCAGGGTCGTGCAGCTGAAAATGTGCTGTTCAGCTACCTGGTGAAGCCCGGTATGGTCATCCCCGGCAACGCCCACTTCGACACCACCAAGGGCCACATCGAGAGCCGTAAGGCCTTCGCCATCGACGTCACCGTGCCAGAGGCCTACGACACCCAACTGGAAGTCCCCTTCAAAGGCAACGTCAGCCTCGAGAAACTTGAGAAGGTGCTCGTTGAGAACAAGGGCAACGTGCCGTTCATGGTCCTCACCGTCACCAACAACACGGTCGGCGGTCAACCCGTCAGCATGCAGAACGTCCGCGAGACATGCGCCCTCTGCCATAAATATGGCGTGCCGGTGGTGGTCGACAGCGCCCGCTTCATCGAGAACTGCTACTTCATCAAGACCCGTGAGAAGGGTTACGAGAACAAGACCCTCCGCGAAATCGCCAAGGAGATGTACTCCTATGCCGATGCCATGACCATGAGCGCCAAGAAAGACGCCCTGGTCAACATGGGCGGCTTCATCGCCACCAACAAGAAAGAATGGTATGAAGGTGCCAAGCTGTTCTGCATCCCCTTCGAAGGCTTCCTCACCTACGGCGGCATGAACGGTCGCGACATGGACGCCCTGGCCGTCGGTCTGAAAGAAAACATCGAATTCGACATGGTCGAGACCCGTATCAAACAAGTGCATTACCTCGCCGCCAAACTCGACGAGTACGGCATTCCTTACCAGCGTCCTGCCGGTGGCCACGCCATCTTCGTCGATGCCGACAAGGTGTTGGACCAGATCCCGAAGGAAGAGTTCCCGGCCCAGACCCTCACCTGCGAGCTCTATCTCGAAGCCGGCATCCGCGCCTGCGAAATCGGCTACGTGCTGGCCGACCGCGACCCGGTCACCCGCGAGAACCGCTTCGGTGGCAACGACTTCGTACGCCTCTGCATCCCGCGCCGTGTGTACACCAACAACCACATGGATGTCATCGCCGCTGCCCTAAAGAACGTCTACGACCGTCGCCATGAAATCAAGCGCGGTCTCGAAATCACCTGGGAAGCCGAGCTGATGCGCCACTTCACCTGCCAGTTCAAGAGACTGGGATAATAGGATGACTACACCCGCCATCATCATCGGAATCGTCTATGTGTTGGCGTTGACCACCAGCATCGTGCCATGGGCCGTGGGACTCGAACCGAAAGGGGAAAGCACCCCGTCAAGGCAGGTGCTGGTGGCCTTGGTGTTTGCCGCCACCCAGGCATTGATGGCCCTCCTCGGCCATCTGCTGGGCATGATGGTCGGCTACCTGTTCGGCGATCTCCTGAAATATGTGACCTTCGGCATGATGGTGATCGTGGCCGTCAAGATGATCGTCGACTCCATGAAAGTGCTCAAAGGCAAACGCCTCTATTCTTTCACCTCCAATTGGGGCTATCTGCTACTCGGCATCCTTGCCGGGATGAACACCTTGTTGATGAGCGTCTGCAGCCAAGGCTATATGCCCTTCGGCAACGGGTATTTCCTTGCCATCGCTGGCGCCGCTTTCCTTTGGGCCTGGCCTTCGGTGCGGAAACTTTATACCCCGAAAATGCTCCGTACCACCAGCTTCATTGAGTTCTCTGGTGCGGTGTTCCTGATCGTCATCGCGATACTCTATCTATTTACCGACTTAATCTGATGAAAATGAAACGTTTGTTGCTTTTTGTTTTCGCCCTCTCACTGGCAGTGGCCGCTGTGGCCCAGCCTCCGGCGAACTACTATAATGCCGCCAACGGCCTTACCGGCGACCGGCTGAAATCGGCCCTGCACAACATCATCAAAGGCCATACCTCTATCTCGTATGCCCAAATCTGGAACGCCTTCTGGAGTACCGACAACAAAGGCAACGGCATCGTGTGGGACATGTATTCCGACCGCCCCAACGGCACACCGCCCTATACCTTCCACCTTGGTCAGGACCAATGCGGCAGCTACAACAGCGAGGGCGACTGCTACAACCGCGAACATTCATGGCCTCAGAGCTGGTTCAACAACGACGGCACCGCCAGAACCGACTTGCACCATATCTTCGCCACCGACGGCTGGGTCAACAACAAACGCGACAACTATGCCTTCGGCGAAGTGCAGTCAGCCTCCTGGACCTCCCAAAACGGATCCAAACTGGGCTCTTGCAAGACATCGGGCTTCAACGGCACTGTGTTCGAGCCTATCGATGCCTATAAAGGCGACTTCGCCCGCGCCATCATGTATATGAGCGTGCGCTACTATACTGAGGATAGCAGTTGGGGCACAAGCGACATGACCAACAAGTCGGTCATCAAACCCTGGGCCATCGCCATGCTGCTCCGTTGGAACGACCTCGACCCCGTCAGCCAAAAGGAAATCGACCGCAACAACGCCATCTACGACGACTACCAGCATAACCGCAACCCCTTCGTCGACCACCCTGAATACGCCAGAATGATTTGGGACCCTACCTGGAGCGCCGACGAATATGAGACCCCAACCGCCCCCCAACCCGACCAAGTCATCGTGTATGACCTCAGTGGACGGAAACTGTTGCAAAGCGACATCAGGAATAAAGAGAGCGAAACGCTTCAATTGAAAAACAAACTTCAACGAGGCTGTTACCTGATTCAGTATATCGAGGGAAATCGAGTGATAAAGAACGAGAAATTGTTGGTTAATTAAAAATAATAATTAACTTTGCGAGCATATTTAATTGCAAAAAACTGCTATTATGATATGCTTCTTTAATTCTGGAAATCAACGAGTTATAGCTGTTGATTCTGTATCGGAGCTCAATTCTGAAACCCTATCGCGCCTTTCATGGCTGTTCGGCAAGGCCACTTTGGTCAAAGCCAAGTCAGTGAAAGGCTTTTTTGTCGGCCCACGCCGTGAAATGATCACCCCCTGGAGTACCAATGCCGTCGAAATCACCCAAAACATGGGTATCCAAGGCATTGTCCGCATCGAGGAGTTCCATGAAGTGGACTCGCAAGACGCCCCCTACGACCCCATGCTTCAGGCCCTCTACCATAACCTCGACCAAAAGGTCTTCACCGTCAACCGCAAACCCGAACCGCTGAAGCATATCGACGACATTGCCGCCTATAACGCCCAGGAAGGCCTGGCCCTCAGCGAGGAGGAGATCGCCTACCTGCAAGGCATCGAGAAGAAGATCGGCCGCAAGCTCACCGACAGCGAGGTGTACGGCTTCGCACAAGTCAACTCGGAACACTGCCGCCACAAGATCTTCAACGGCACCTTCATCATCGACGGCAAGAAGATGGGCAGCACCCTGTTCGCCCTCATCAAGAAGACCTCCACCACCAACCCCAACCGGCTGGTCTCCGCGTATAAGGACAACGTGGCCTTCGTGCTCGGCCCCCGCGTGGAGCAGTTCGCCCCCTTGGGACAATACGAGGCCAGCTACTTCCAAGTTAAAGGCATCGACACTATCATCTCGCTCAAGGCCGAGACGCATAACTTCCCCACTACCGTGGAACCCTTCAACGGCGCTGCCACAGGCACCGGCGGCGAGATCCGCGACCGTCTGGCAGGTGGACAGGCCAGCCTTCCGCTGGCAGGTACCGCAGTCTACATGACCTCGTACCCCCGTACCGCCGACGACCGCAGCTGGGAAGACAATGCCGAACCGCGCAAATGGCTCTATCAGACCCCTGAAGAGATCCTCATCAAGGCCTCCAACGGTGCTTCCGACTTCGGCAACAAATTCGGCCAGCCCCTCATCAACGGCAGCCTGCTGACCTTCGAGCACCAGGAGAAGGAAACCCTGGGCTACGACAAGGTGATCATGCTTGCCGGCGGCATCGGCTTCGCCAAGAAACAGGACGCCAAGAAGATGGAACCCGAACCGGGTGACGTCATCGTGGTGCTGGGCGGCGACAACTACCGCATCGGCATGGGCGGCGGCGCTGTGTCGAGCGTCGACACAGGACAATACAGCAACGCCATTGAGCTCAACGCCGTGCAACGCGCCAACCCCGAGATGCAGAAACGTGTCAGCAACGTCATCCGCGCCATGGCCGAAAAAGACACCAACCCCATCCGCAGCATCCACGACCACGGCGCCGGCGGACACCTCAACTGCCTCTCCGAGCTCATCGAAGACGCCGGTGGCACGGTGTATGTCGACAAGCTCCCCGTGGGTGATCCCACGCTCTCCGACAAGGAGATCATCGGCAACGAGTCGCAGGAACGCATGGGCCTGCTGGTGAAGAAAAAAGACCTGGCCCTGGTACGCAAGACCGCCGAGCGTGAACGTGCCCCGTACTACGAGGTCGGCGAGGTGACCGGCGACGAACGCCTGCGCTTCGTCCGCGAAAAAGGCGAAGCCCCCATCGACCTGGCCATCAGCGACTTCTTCGGCAGCGCCCCCAAGACCGTGCTCACCGATCACACCAAACCCGTCAACTTCAAGAAGATCAGCTATACCAAACGCGACTTCCACAAATACCTCAACAAGGTCCTACAACTCGAGGCTGTGGCCTGCAAGGACTGGCTCACCAACAAGGTCGACCGCTCGGTGACCGGCCGTGTGGCCCAGCAGCAGTGCGTGGGTGAGGTGCAGCTCCCGCTGGCCAACCTCGGCATCAGCGCCCTCGACTATACCGGTCGCCGCGGCGTGGCCACCGCCTTGGGCCATGCACCCATCGCCGGCCTCATCGACCCGGCCGCAGGCTCACGCCTCTCGGTGTCGGAAGCCCTCACCAACCTCGTGTGGGCCCCCATCGAAGGCAACCTGCAAGGCGTCTCGCTGAGCGCCAACTGGATGTGGCCCGCCTGTACTCCGCCGTGAAGGCCCTGAGCGACTATGCCATTGCCTTGGGTATCAACGTGCCCACCGGCAAGGACTCACTCTCTATGACCCAGAAATATCCCGACGGCCAGAAAGTAGTTGCCCCGGGCACCGTCATCGTCAGCGCCGTCGGCGAGGTGAGCGACATCCGCCGCACCGTGCGCCCCGTGATGAAAGGTAGACTCGACAGCGAGCTGCTCTATGTCGACTTCTCCAGCGACGGCTTCGAACTCGGCGGCAGCAGCTTCGCCCAAGCCATCGGCGCCGTGGGCCAAAAAGCCCCCGACGTGAAGAGCCCCGCCTACTTCAAGAAAGCCTTCAACGCCGTGCAACGCCTCATCGAAGAAGGCCTCGTGATGGCCGGCCACGACGTCTCGGCAGGCGGCTTGATCACAACCCTCTTGGAGATGAACTTCGCCAATACCGAGATGGGTATGGAACTCAACCTCAAGGACTTCGACAAGGAAGACTTCACCTCGGTGATGTTCTGCGAGAAGCCCTCGGTGGTGCTTCAAGTGACCGACGACGGCGCCGCCAAGAAACTGCTGCGTCAGCTGGGCGTCCGCTTCAAAGTCCTCGGCAAACCCACCGTCAAACGCCAAATCACCATCCGCCACGCAGGCCACGACTACCTGTTCGATATCGACGCCCTGCGCGATGTGTGGTACCGCTCGTCGTACCTGCTCGACCGCAAGCAATGCGGTGAGCGCAAGGCCCTGGAGCGCTTCGAGAACTACAAGAAACAATACCTCCACTATAGCTTCGGCCGTGGCTTCACAGGCAAGGCCAAAGACCTCGGCATCGTGATGAACCGCCGCAAGAAGAGCGGCATCAAAGCAGCCATCATCCGCGAGAAGGGCTGCCAGTGCGACCGTGAGATGGCCTACGCCCTCTACCTCGCCGGATTCGACGTGAAAGACGTCACCATGACCGACCTGGCCACAGGACGCGAAGACCTCACCGACGTCAACATGATCGCCTTCGTGGGCGGCTTCTCCAACTCTGACGTGCTGGGCTCTGCCAAAGGCTGGGCCGGCGCCTTCCTCTACAACGAGAAAGCCAAGAAAGCCCTCGACGACTTCTATGCCCGCGAGGATACCCTCAGCCTCGGCGTGTGCAACGGATGCCAGCTGATGATCGAACTCGGCCTGATCTATCCCGACCACGAGGAACGTCCCGTGATGAAACACAACGACTCGCACAAGTTTGAGTCGGCCTTCCTCAACGTGGAGATCGCCCAAAACGAGAGCGTGATGCTCAAGACCCTCTCGGGCCGTCGCCTCGGCGTATGGGTGGCCCACGGCGAAGGCAGGTTCTACTTCCCGTATTACCGCGACAAATACAAGATCGTGATGACCTACGGTCAGGAACGTTATCCCGGCAACCCCAACGGCAGCGACTGGTCGGTGGCAGGCATCTGCTCCAACAACGGCCGTCACCTGGCCATGATGCCCCACCTGGAGCGCGCCTTCCTGCCCTGGCAGTGGGCGTTCTATCCCGACAACCGCAAGGACGACGAGGTGAGCCCTTGGATCGAGGCCTTTGTGAATGCCCGCAAGTGGGTGGAGGAACACACGAAATAAAAAACCAACGACATGAAAGCATTCAACGCAAAAGAAGTGAAGGACCAAGTGGTCCAATGGATTCGCGACTGGTTCGAGCAGAACGGTCCCGGCTGCAACGCCGTCATCGGCATCTCGGGCGGCAAGGACAGCAGCGTGGTGGCCGGCCTCTGCGTGGAAGCCCTCGGCAAAGACCGCGTCATCGGCGTCACCATGCCCAACGGCGTGCAGAAGGATATCTCCGACAGCATGAAGCTCATCAACCACCTCGGCATCCGCCATATCAACCTCAACATTGAAAGTGCCTACAAAGCCTTGATGGGTGCGGTGGAACAGGAGCTGAAAGGCCTCGACACCGAAGTCAGCCGCCAGACCGTCATCAACATGCCGCCACGCCTGCGCATGACCACCCTCTACGCCATCTCACAGTCGCTCAACGGCCGCGTGGCCAACACCTGCAACCTCTCAGAGGACTGGGTGGGCTATAGCACCCGCTACGGCGACGCCGCAGGCGACTTCTCACCCCTGGGCGGACTCACCGTGCAGGAAGTCAAGGCAGTAGGGAAGGAAATAGGCCTGCCCATCGAACTGGTGGAGAAGACCCCCGCTGACGGACTCACCGACAAGAGCGATGAGGACAACCTCGGTTTCACCTACGCCGTCCTTGACCGTTATATCCGCACTGGCGTGTGCGACGACCCTGCCACCAAAGCCAAGATCGACGACAAACACGTAAAGAATCTTTTCAAGTTACAACCCATACCCCATTTTGACTATCATGCTGAATAAAGAAAATGTTAGCGAAGTTTTAAAAGACGTCATCTACTTCCCCAAAGGAGACAACATCATGGCCTTGAACATGGTGGAGAACCTCATGGTGAACGAGGAAGGCGTTCGTTTTGATTTGATTGTGGAACACAAGGACGACCCGAAAAACGACATCCTGGTCAATGCCGCCAAACGCACCCTGACCGAGGTCTTCGGCGACATCCATATCGATATTAAAGTGAAGGAACAGGAGACGGCTCTCTCCAAGGTGAAGCACATCATCGCCGTGGCTTCGGGCAAAGGCGGCGTGGGCAAATCCACCGTGGCCGCCAACCTGGCCGTCGCCCTGGCCCGCGCCAACCAGCGTGTGGGCCTCATCGACGCCGACATCTACGGTCCCTCGGTGCCGATGATGTTCGGCCTCGAAGGCGAACAGCCGGCCTGCTTCGACCGTGACGGCAAGGCCGTGATGGTGCCCCTCGAGCGCTTTGGCATCAAACTGCTGAGCATCGGCTGCTTCGTCGATGCCGACCGGCCCCTGATCTGGCGCGGACCCATGGCCACCAGCGCCCTCAACCAGCTGATGAACGACACCCTCTGGGGCGAACTCGACTGGATGGTGGTCGACATGCCTCCCGGAACCGGCGACATCCAGCTGACCCTGGCTCAACAATACCAGGTCACAGGTGCCGTCATCGTGACCACCCCCCAGAAAGTGTCCTTCGCCGATGTGCTGCGCGCCGCCAACATGTTCAAGGAAGAGGCACTCCAAATCCCGCTCTACGGCCTAGTGGAAAACATGGCCTACTTCACGCCTTCCGACATGCCGGAAAAGAAATACTACATCTTCGGCAAAGAGACCGGCCAACAGTTTGCCGACCAGCTGGGCGTGCCGCTGCTGGGCCAAATCCCCATCGTGGAAAAGATCGCCGAATGCGGCGACAATGGCACACCTCTTGCACTGGATGCCGACTCGCCAGTCACCAAGGCTTTCGACCAAATCGCACGCTCAATTCTTAATTCTAAATTCTAAGTTTTATGGAAAAGGAACTTTTGGTAAAACGGGTCAAGAACATTCTGGATCAGGTGCGTCCCTACCTTCAGCAGGACGGGGGCGATGTAAACTTCGTGGAGCTCACCGACGACATGGTGGTGAAAGTGGAGCTCACCGGTGCCTGCGGCAGCTGCCCCTATAGCACGATGACCCTGAAGAACGGTATCGAGAGCGTGATGAAAAAATCCATCCCGGAAATCAAAGCAGTTGAACAAATTCAATAAATTCATAAACAAAAACAAAACACTATGAAAAAAGGTTTACTTTCAATCATTGCAATGGCAGTGCTGATGTTGGCTACCTCCGTCAGCTTTGCCCAGACCACTTACACCAAGGTTACCTCCGCTTCAGGTCTCGAGGCCGGCGCCCAGTACATCTTGGTGGGCTTCGACAACGACGGCCAGGCCTTCGTCATGAGCTACCAGAAATCGAATAACCGTCATGCAATCGCCATCGACGAGTCCGACGGTACCATTACAGCCACGGTCGCCACGGATCCCTCGCAGCAGGACATGCCTTTCGAGTTCACCCTCGGTGGCTCGGCTGGCGACTGGACCCTTTACGATCCCCTCAACGAAGGTTACCTCTACGCTCCCGGCGGTGGCAACTACCTCAGGACCCAAAGCGCTCTCGATGATGGTGGTAAATGGACCATCACCGACGGTGAAGAAGGCGGTATGGTGCCTGTAAGCCACGCTGCCGTTGAGCAGAACATCATGCGCTACAACATCACTTCGACCCTGTTTGGCTGCTACAAGGAGTCGTCGAACGTTTCCGCAACGGTTTATTTCTACAAGGCTGGCGGTGCTGCCGCTCCCGATCCGGAACCGACCAACTATCCTACCAATTTCAGTGCTTCGCTGGCTGCTGCCAACGTCACCCTCAGATGGGTTGACGCCACTGGCGCCCAGCTGCCCAGCAAATACCTCGTGGTTGGCTCCACAGGCGCTATCACCGTGCCTGTCGACGGCACTCCCGTCGCCAACGGTGAGCTGACGGCCAATGTCAACTACGGCGTCCAAGAGGTCGTTTTCAGCGGCCTCCAGTCCAACACCACCTACCATTTCGCCATCTTCCCCTACACCAACAGCGGTGCCAACATCGACTATAAGACCGATGGCAGCTATCCCACCGCCGAGGTGCAGGTGGAGGCCCTCACCGTGTTGCTCGACGAGGACTTCGAGGATGGTGCACTGGGCGAGTTCGTCGCCATCAACCTTGTAGGCGACCAGGAATGGGCACCTGCGACCTACAACGAGAACACCTATGCCTACATGAACGGCTATGCCGACGGCGCTGCCCATGCCAACGAGGACTGGCTCATCACCAACGAGTTGAACGGCAATTTCGCCTTCATCTTCCTCAGCTTCAGCACTGCCAAGAAATTCAACGGTGATGACCTCCGCGTGATGGTGTCGTCCAACTACGATGGCGTGAGCAACCCCAACCAGGCTACCTGGGAGGACCTCACCAGCCAGTTCACCTGGTCCACCGGCAACTACACCTGGACCGAGTCGGGCGCAGTGAACATCGCTTCCAGCGTCGGCCAACGTTTCTACCTGGCCTTCGCCTACACTAGCTCCGATGAGGGCGCTGCCGCCTGGGAAGTCGATAACGTGAAACTCATCGCTTCCAACTCAGACAACGTGGCCGAGGCCGTCGCCACCGATCTTACCGTGGCCCCCAACCCGGCCAACGACATGGTGCGCTTCACCCTCGACCAGCAAGCTCAAGTCGTGGTTTATGACCTGACAGGCCGTATGGTCTCCGACCAAACCATGGGCGCTGGTGCCAACACCCTCAGCGTGGCCCAACTCGATAACGGCGTCTACTTCCTCAACGTCCGCTATGCCGACGGCAAGAGCGCAGTGGCCAGATTCGTGAAATTCTAATGCGTAGGTTTTTCCTTATCGCAGCATGGCTTGTCTCCACCTGTTGTTTCGCACAGCAGGTGGAGACGGCTCGTTATGAGCTACCGCGATGGGGTAAAGACCAAAGCTGCCAGTTTGTCTCGTTCGGCGAACAAGGCGGCATGATGGTGTCCACAACCGAGAAGACCAACGACGAGAAACAACGCCTTTGGGAGTTCGTCACCCTCGACACCAGCCTTTATGAGCAGAAGGTCGACCTGATTCCCCTGCCTGACCATCTGACCCTCTTCGACGCGAAGGGTTCCGACCGCTGGGCCACCTTCGTGTTCCTTAACGAGAAACAGTCACGGTCCGACTCCGTGGGCTTCTGGGTGGTCACCTTCAATCGCATGGAGCAGGAATATAACACCTTCACCGGACGGCTTCCTGAACGTTCTGTCGTTCAGTCGATAGCCCTCATCGACGGCACCTTGATGCTGGCCGTCAACAACAAAGGGGGAGGAGGGTTCCTCTCGCAATACAACCTCGACCAAAGCCGGCAACGCACCATCACACCCAGCATCGGCAACGACTTCATCGTGTTCCAGTTCGCGGCCATCCCTGAGACCAAGGAGTTTGTGATGGCCGCCCGCGAGTTCGTCGACAAGCATTACCGTGCCACCAGCTTCTTCGTGTATTCACGCGACGGGCTGTTGACCCAGACGCACTGCTTTGAGAATGGCGAGAACGCCGGTCTGGGGCGCATGTGCTTTGCCTTCGACAAGATGCATCAGCTCATGGTGTTCTCCACCCTTGAACGCGAGAGCAATAAAAAGGTAACGGTGGAAGGCATGACCGAGGACTTCAGCAAGGAAGCCGTGGGAGTGACTTGGATCAAGTTCGCCGCCAGTGGCACCCAAACCAAGACCTATCTCTTCAAGAACCTGCCCGACATCGACCAGGCCCTGTCTTCGTCGGACCGCCTTCGCGTGAAAGAGGAGCTGCTGAAGATGCAGCAGGGCAAGAAAAAGGAAAAAGGCGAGATCACCTTCCAGTTCTATGCCCCGAGACTCGTCGATTTCGCTGGCAACCACGTGTTTGTGGCCGAGGCTTTCCAACCTATATACCACACCGAGACTCGAATGGATTACGGCTATTACGGTGTTTATCGCACCTATCCCGTGACCTACACGGTGTTTGACGGTTACGATTTCTTCAGCGAGATCCTGCTGAGCTTCGATGATGAGGGCGAGTTGCGATGGCATGCCTCGGTGCGGTTCGAGAACGACCTTTGTGGGAGTCTTTGGGCCCATGCCACCGAAGCCGCCGCTCGCGATGAGTTGCTGGTGGCATCGCCGGGACGGCAGACCCTCCGCTACGAGGTGTTCGATGCCGATGGCACCCAGCTGCTGAACCAGCAGGTGATGCCCATGGACTTCCTCTATGCCAACGACACCTTCGAGGATGATTACGTGGCTGGCATCACCCAATGGTTCGGAAGCCGTTTTCTGGTCCACGGATGCCAGCTGGTGCAGAACCCCAAGCTGCGCAATACCCGGAGGACGGTGTTTTATGTTCAGAAACTGCAATACGAATGAAAAACATTACTTATACCAAGACCGGTGATACCGGCAAGACCTCTTTGATAGGCGGCACCCGAGTGCCCAAATTCGATGACCGTGTGGAAGCCTACGGCTCAGTGGATGAGCTGAGTGCGGTGATCGGCGTGTTGAACGACCTGGATGGCGTTTCTGATGAGATTCGGGAGACCCTGGGGGTGATTCAGAAGAAGCTTTTCACCTTGGAGTCGCATTTCGCTTTGGACAAGAGCTCCGAGGTGAGCAAGATGATTCCTTTGTTGGAGGACGATGACGTGAAGTTCCTGGAGGGTCACATTGACCGCATGAATGCCGAACTGCCTGAGTTGAAGGCTTTTGTGATTCCGGGAGGCAACCTGAAGGCTTCGGTGAGTCACGTGTGTCGCACGGTGTGTCGTCGTGCCGAACGTCAGGGATGGCGTTTGGCCTCGCACGAAGAGGTCGATGCCATCGACTTGAGGTACCTGAATCGGCTGTCGGATTACTTTTTCGTCTTGGCCCGTTACTTTGACTTTTTGGTAAATCGGGATGAAACTTGTTGGGAATCAAACAAATAGTGTTTAAAAATTTTTTTAGTAAAAACACTTGACAATTGTTTGATTTGCTGTATTTTTGCACCCTCAAATTCAAAACCGAAAAACTATGTATTGGACACTGGAATTAGCATCGAAATTGGAAGACGCCCCGTGGCCTGCCACCAGAGACGAATTGTTGGAATGGGCCTTGCGTACTGGTGCACCACAGGAAGTGATTGAAAACCTTCAGGAAATCGAAGACGAGGGTGACATTTACGAACGTATTGAGGATTTATGGCCTGATTATCCCACGAAAGACGATTTCTTTTTCCACGAGGACGAATATTGATGGGATTTTCCCTCTTATTCCCTAATTATTAGGCTTTTATAAACTTGGGTGTCAGTTGTTTCTGACACCCATTTTTATTTGTTTTGGGATTGGATAGGATAATAAACTTGGGTAAAACTTGGGTGTGTTTGTCGGAGTTATGACACGATTACAAACATTTTCCCCGTGTCAAAATACAGATGCTCTCCATGAGATACGTAACCCAACTGGTTGGAAACGCATTTGGTGTTGCCGATGATGCCGTCGATGTTACGGTGGGAGTGACCGTAAATCCAGTATTCTATCGGGCTGTCGGCAATGAAGTCGAATAATTCTACGGTGAAAGCTCCATTGATGGTGCTGCCCTTGAATACAGGATCTGTTAGCAACTCTGATGGAACATGATGGGTGGCAACAACAATGTGTTTGACCTTGCTTTCAGAAACCGCCTTATTTAGGAAGTTGAAGCAACGTTCATGCTCTTCGTTGAATCGGGTGAAATCCAATCGTTTTCCGCTTGCCATAATGCGGTAGAAGTCGGAAACGGAACGTTCCGTCACGTAGGCATTCTGAATTGGTATCCTTGACCATAGGGTTGTGACAATCAAGTCTATTTCGTCAGATAATGGAATGACCGAATTGTAGCGACAATGCACATTGCTTCTGATTTCCAGGTCCCAACCATTGGTCATTGTGTCGATGTCGTAGTACTTGTAAAACTCATGGTTTCCAGGAACCACGATAACTTGTTGATAATTCTCCGATGCCCAGTCCCGGAACGGGTGTCTCGAATAGTTGTCGTCGCCGAGATAGCCGATGTCGCCTGCCAACACCAAAACATCGCCCACCACTTGCAAAGGATGGGTTTTTAACCACGAACCGTTATCGTGGAACTCCAAATGTAAATCAGATGCATATTGGGTTTTCATGGTTTTTTCTCCGTTACAAACATTTATTAGTCGCAGTTTTCTTCAACTGGAAGTATGGGCTTTTAAACACCAAGTCTGGGGTCATCACATCTTTGTTGCGAAGTTTGGCCAACTCCTTTTGGATTTGTTCGTCGTCTTTGCCTGCTATTACAGTTCGCTCAAATAGCAACCCTTCAATTTGTTTTTCTAGTTCTCTCTTGCTCCAATGCGCATCAGCTGCCATTGTTAAATAAAACTCACGTTGAAGTTCGTCTTTTAAAGGCATAACTTTCAGAAAATGAGACCATGACAATTGTCGTGCCAGTGGTGCGACAATTTGAATATCGGGAAACAACGTTGCGAATTGCATCATCCTTCTGATGTTTTTTTCGTCAAAGCTTTTGGCCCCATACTTTTCTTGTAACTGGGTTGCAAGTGTTGCGACAACTTGCTTTCCGTATTCAGCGCGTTGATTTTGGAGTACATCGGTGTTAATGCGATTACCAATATGCCAGTACATCAGCGTGAGTTCGGCGTTGGCCGTGAGAGCAACCCGTCTTCTTGCGGTTTCAATAATCTGACAGATGTCAGTAAAAAGGTGTTTGTTTTGAGGTAGATTATCCATAGCGTAATAAGTTTTGTTACGCCTATAAGTGTCAAGAAAAGGCAAAATGTTTCATTTTTGAAGAATTTTTTTTTAAAAAATCGTGACCATACTCCCGATTTTTACATAAAAATCAGAAGTACCTGTCTGTTGATTCTTGTCTCGTTGGATCCCGTCACTCGCCGGTCGGGTGATACTGAACTTGTCTATGTTCTGGACTTCCTGAAGATGCTTTGGATTGGTGAGATGTTTTGAATAACACCGCAGCTAAAAGCGTTCCCTCGTTCCTATCTTGCTCTTAAGTCGTTGCCGGGCTTTGGTGACCGAAGCGGGCGAAATGCCTAAGAGGAGGGCTTGCTCGGTCACGGAAAACTGGAGACGGGAGAGGATGAACATGCGGACATCGCCCCGAGTGAGATTGGGGTGCTCCTCCCTGAGGGATTCCGGGGTGAGGGAAAAACTGTTTCGGAACACACGTTCCATTTCTGTCCATTCGCTGTCCTGAATATATCGGGGATTGGCATGAAGTTCTTGCAGCAAGTGGTTTTGGCTTGCAAGGGTATGCATTAGGAGATAGGAACTTACGTCGCCTTCTGGCCCGTTACCTTTGCTGGGCATGAAAGATTCGCGCTCATCACCTCCGGCGCGGATGACCATCAAAAAGGCCCGCACATTTTTGCCAATGATTTCTGATGCTTGGAAAATGCTCAGTGGAGCGTGACCTTCAACGCAGGTATGGGCCAGACCAAGACCGACCAGAAGCAGTTGATAATAAAGCATTTCGGCGTCTTTGCCATGAAGACCGAAGGACTGGGCTATGGCTGCAAGTGACTCCTGTTTGAAACCTATGTGAGTGTCGATGTACTCCTCGAAAGATGTCACCGAAGACTCACCGCCCATCACTAATTTAAAAAGCTCAGGCTCGTCCATAGCAAACCACATAAGAGCCATTCCAAAACCTTTGAAGGGAGGATTTAGGGCAAATCCTGCACCTACACGTTCCTTAAACATATTGCGGGCTTGGGCTCGTACAGCTTCCAAAACACCCTCCATGGAGCTGTATGCCGAGAAAATGGGATTGACACCGCACCCTAATGCCGACGAGAGGCTTCTGGCTGTGAGGGCAGAGGTGCCCCCTTTTCTCACCACATCCAAAGCGGCTGCAAGAATCTTGTCTTTTGTAATGCTTACTGGTCTTGCCATAATAAAATTGTTGTTCCGTTATTGTATGCTGCAAAAGTAGGTAAAACACTTATATATCCAGCCTGAAATGCTCTAATGTCCATATTATTGTCCATATCTTGTTTCCATTTCGGAACGGATAATACGCTATTTTTGCAGCCGATTGAAGAAAGAGAACAAGAGTTTTGAAGATTTCGCTCAAAGGTAAATGATGAACAATAAAGCACTTGTCGTTATCGACATCCAGAACGACATCACCAAACACTACCGCGATATCATTGATAACATCAATGCCGCCATAGAATGGGTGGTTGTGTATATCAAGCATAACAATATCACCGCTGCTACGCGAACGTTCAAGCCTGGCAGCAAGGGCGAAGAACTGGTGCCTGAGATGAGAGTCGTGTCAGACAATATCTTCGTGAAGACGAAGAGCAATGCCCTTACAAGCGAGGCGTTTTCTGCTTTCATTGCAGCGAACGGCATCAATGAATTCTACGTGGCTGGTGCAGACGCTACGGGCTGTGTGAAATCGACGTGTTTCAACATGACCAAGGCAGGCTTCATGGTGCATGTCCTCTCCGACTGCATCACCAGCTACGACCTGAAGAAACTGCCAGAGATGCTGACATATTACGAGAGTAAAGGCTGTGAAGTCAAAACGCTTGCCGATTATAAACAATGAAAGAACAATATGAAACAGGAAATCGCTCCCAAGGACAGCAGACGAGCGCAAGCATTTGAACTGTGGATGCTTACCAAGACGTTCGATGTGACGAGGCTTCTTAAGGAGAGCAGGCGAAGGGACATTAAGTTTAATCTTCTCCTGTGCTGGTGCATCGACAAGGCTGCCAGTTGGATGGAAGAGTTCTACTTGATGCCTGAGCAAGGGAAACTGTATAAGTACGACCGTCTTGCCATCGATGAACTACAAAAGACAATAAACACTATATGAATAAAATGATTGCATGCTATAGAGAAGAAGCCATCGAATGTGTAAAAGATTGGAATGTACGTGCCCTAAAGTTAAATGTGGGCTGAGAAACCATCCGCAGCAATGTGAGTGCTCGCGACAGAGCATTTTATATATTCTGTCGCAACTTGAACCAGACAGCCATTTCGATGTTCGGATTGAGAATACGATTCTCAGTACCTTCAGGATAACGAGACATGAAGGTTGTTGAATTAAATATCGGTTCTACGTCGGCGTTGCTCATTTGCCCCGGAGGAAAGAAAGAATTCACTTGAAATCAGCTGTTTAAGGCGATGTCCGTCCTATAGTTTTAGGGGAACACCCTCACCGGTCTCAAAAAAATTTCAAAAAAAATGAAATATCGCTTGCGATATAAATTATTATTTGTAATTTTGCATCGTGAACGATATAAATTAATGATGGCTTACGAACAATTGAAACTCGAAAACCAAGTCTGCTTCCGCCTCTACACGGCAGCACGTCTCACCATGGGGGCCTATCATCCCTATCTTGACCCCTTGGGCCTCACTTATCCGCAATACTTGGTGATGCTGGTGTTGTGGGAGCAGGACAAACAGCCGGTGAATGATATTGCACATAAGTTGCTGCTTGAAACCAATACCGTTACCCCGTTGCTGCAACGCATGGAGAAGGCTGGATGGATCAAACGCAAGAAGGGGAAAGAAGATTCGCGTCAGCGCATTGTTTCATTGACGGAAAAAGGGGTTGAAATGCGCGAACAAGCCAAACATATTCCTGAGTGTTTGAGTGCCGATATCATCAAAAACGCAGGGTCTGCTGAAGAGATTATGCAAATGATTCCTACGCTCGACAAGCTTATCGAAGGGCTAAAACAAACCGAAAAATAATCTTTAATTCTTTAAATATCAAATCTTGTAATTCAAAATGGCTACTATTTATGACTTTAAGGCCCTGAACAACAAGGGCGAAGAGGTGGACATGGCCCAATACAAGGGCAAAGTTCTGATGATTGTCAATACCGCCTCCAAGTGCGGTTTCACGCCTCAATATGACGGCTTGGAAGCCCTCTA
>CAJOIH010000031.1 GCA_905234455.1 uncultured Bacteroidales bacterium
GACGAACGCCGCCTCTATGAACTCATCTGGAAACGCACCATCGCCTCACAGATGGCCGACGCCCAACTCGAACGCACCAACGTCAACATCGGCATCTCCTCGTCCGACAAGAAATTCACCGCCACCGGCGAAGTCATCCTCTTCGACGGCTTCCTCAAAGTCTACATGGAAAGCTTCGACGACGACCGCGCCGAGGACAAGGTGAGCGTGCTGCCACCCATCGAAACGGGAACCCTGCTCGACCTCGACAAGATGGAAGCCCAACAGCGCTTCACACGCCACCCGCTCCGCTATACCGAAGCCAGCCTCGTCAAAAAGATGGAAGAACTGGGCATCGGACGCCCCTCCACCTACGCCCCCACCATCTCCACCATCCAAAAACGCGAATACGTCTCCCGTGGCGACATCCCCGGCATCACCCAGTCGTTCAACGTGATCACCCTCAAAAACAACAAGATCACCGTTAAGACAGGAAAAGAAAACGTCGGCGCCGAAAAAGGCAAACTCCTGCCTACCGACATTGGCATCCTCGTCAACAAATTCCTGCTGCAATACTTCGAAAGCATCATCGACTATAACTTCACCGCCAACGTCGAAAAGGAATTCGACCTGATCGCCGAAGGCAAATGCGAGTGGAACAAGATGATCCGCCGCTTCTACGCCCGCTTCCACGACCAAGTGGTCAGCACCACCGAAAACTCAGGCAAGTTCAGCGGCGAGAAACTCCTCGGCACTGACCCCGCCACCGGCAAAAACGTCTACGTGAAAGTCGGCCGCTTCGGCCCCGTGGCCCAAATCGGCGACACCGAGTCGGAAGAAAAACCCCGCTTCGCCGGCCTCCGCAAAAACCAAAGCATCGAGACCATCACCCTCGAAGAAGTGCTGAAACTGTTCGAATACCCCCGTATCCTGGGCGAATACGAAGGCAAGGAAGTCAGCGTCGCCATCGGCCGCTTCGGACCCTATATCAAGCATAACAACGCCTTCTACGGCCTCGCCAAGACCGACAACCCAGCCCATATCGACATCGAACGGGCCATCGAACTCATCGGCGAAAAACGCCAGAAAGACGTCGAAAACACCCTCCTCACCTTCGACAACGACCCCGAGATGCGCGTGCTCAACGGCCGCTTCGGACCCTATATCGCCTACAAGAAGAAAAACTACCGCATCGCCAAGGACACCGACCCCAGGTCGCTCACCTACGACGATTGCCTGAAACTCGTGGAAACCGCCCCCAAAGCCACTCCTAAAGCCGCAGCAAAAGCCGCTTCCAAGCCCAAGGCCGCCAAAAAGAAATAATCATCTAAAAACTTAATAATATGGAAAAGAAAGACCTTCTCAAAGACGTAGTCGAACACATCGACATCAAGAAGTACGACTCCACCGAACTCATCAACGCCATGCGCAAGATGTCGTTCACCAGCCGCGACACCGCCCGCGCCGCCGACATCCTCTGCCAGATGATCGCCGAAAAGGACTGCACCAACATCCTCACCATCGCCGGCTCCACCTCGGCCGCCGGCTGCATGCAGGTCTACGTGGAGATGGTCCGCAACAAGATGGTCGACGCCGTCGTCAGCACCGGCGCCTCCATCATCGACATGGACCTCTTCGAAGCCCTGGGCTACAAGCACTACATCGGCACCAAGGAGAACGTCATCCCCGATACCAAGCTGCGTGAACTCTATATCGACCGCATCTACGACACCTTCATCGACGAAGAAGAACTGCAAGCCTGCGACCAAGCCACATGCGACGTGGCCGACACCCTCGAATGCCGCCCCTACAGCAGCCGCGAGTTCCTCTATGAAGTCGGCAAATGGCTCGCCAACGGCCACGGCGTGAAGAAGGAAAGCCTCATCCAGACCTGCTACGAATGCGGCGTGCCGATTTTCTGCCCCGCCTTCAGCGACAGCAGCGCTGGCTTCGGCATCGGCAAGCACCAGTGGCTCCGCAAGAAAGCCGGCAAACCCTACGTCAGCATCGACAGCGTGGCCGACTTCCTCGAACTCACCGAAATCAAGATGAACAGCCCACAGTCAGGCCTCTTCATGGTCGGCGGCGGCACCCCCAAGAACTTCGCCCAGGATACCGTCGTCTGCGCCGAGATCCTCGGCCACGAAGTGCCCATGCATAAATACGCAATCCAGATCACCGTGGCCGACGTGCGCGACGGCGCCTGCTCCTCATCAACACTGCTCGAAGCCGGCAGCTGGGGCAAAGTGAGCGAAGAACTCCAACAGATGGTCTACGCCGAAGGCACCACCGTCATCCCCGCCATCGTCAGCTACGCCTACCACAACGCCCCATGGCAACAACGTGAGTACAAGAACTGGCAGAAGCTCTATAAATAATGGACATCAGCATGTTCCTGGAACCGGTGCCGGACAAGTGCTTCACCGCCAACGTCCGCCCCGGTAAGAATACCTTCGGGGAAACCCTCACCATCTTCCGCGATGAAGAGGATTTCCCCGAGTTGGATGGCTTCCAGCTGGCCATCGTCGGCATCAAGGAAGAACGCGGCGCCGTCGACAACCACGGCTGCGCCGACGGTGCCGACTACATCCGCAAAGCCTTCTACCAGCTCTTCAACCATTGGACCGAAATCAAAATCGCCGACCTCGGCAACGTCAAAACAGGCCAGGACATCAGCGACACCTACTACGCCCTCAACCAGGTGCTCACCGAGCTGATGAAACACCATGTCCTGCCCATCATCATCGGTGGTAGCCAGGACATGACCTACACGATGTACCAGGTCTACGAACCAACCGGCAAACTGGTCAATATCACCGCCATCGACCCCATCTTCGACCTCGGCAACGACAGCGAAGGACTCAACTCACGCTCCTACCTCAGCCATATCATCCTGCATCAGCCCAACTTCCTGTTCAACTTCACCAACATCGGCTACCAAACCTATTATGTCGATACGGAGAGCATGGAACTGATGAAACAACTGCTGTTCGATACCTACCGCCTGGGTACCCTAAGGCCGAAAATCGACCTCACCGAGCCCTTGATCCGCAACGCCAACATCCTGAGCATCGACATGGCCGCCTTCCGCGCCGGCGACGCCCCAGGCGTGAAAAACGCCTCGCCCAACGGCTTCAACGGCGAAGACGGCTGCAAGATGACCCGCTACGCCGGACTCAACTTCAAGCTCTCTTCCATCGGCTTCTTCGAGTACAACCCGCATTACGACATCAACTCGCGCACGGCCAACCTCATTGCCGAGATGATCTGGTACTTCATCGACGGCTATAGCGTGCGCCAGGACGACCTCCCAAGCACCGACAGCACCGATTTCAAACGCTACAACGTGCAGATCGGGGAAGGGGAGGAGAACGTCATCTTCCTCTGCCACAAAGTCACCGGCAAATGGTGGATCGACATGTCGTTCATGCACGCCGACGACCCGCGCTACCAGCGGCATCACTTCATCCCCTGCTCCAAGGAGGACTACGACCAGGCCATGAACAACGAACTGCCCGACAAATGGTGGCAGTTCTACCAAAAGCTGATGTAAGCCCCGTGGAAGTCGAAAAAATCATATTGGGCATCGACCCGGGCACCCTCGTGATGGGCTTCGGTCTGGTTCAGCAGAAAGGCAAGGAGCTGAGCATCATCCGCATGGATGTCATCAAGCTCAACAAGCTGCCCAACCAAGCCATGAAGCTGAAGATGATCTTCGAGAAGATGCTCGAGCTCATCGACGAGTACCACCCCGACGAGCTGGCCATCGAGGCCCCGTTTTTTGGCAAGAACGTCCAGTCGATGCTCAAGCTGGGTCGCGCCCAGGGAGTGGCCATGGCCGCCGCCTTGTACCGCGACATCCCCATCTTCGAATACGCCCCGCGTACCATCAAGCAAACCATCACCGGCAACGGCAGCGCCTCCAAGGAACAGGTCTCCAAGATGCTCCAGGCCATGCTGCGCTTCACCGAGATGCCCAAATACTTCGATGCCACCGATGCCCTCGCCGCCGCCGTTTGCCATTACCTCGACAAAGGCAAGGACGTCAACTACACCAAACCCAAGCACACCCGCAAGTCGGCCAGCGCCCAGTGGTCGCAGTTCATCCAGGAAAACCCGGATCGGCTGAAGAATTAGAGGTAATCAGTCAGAATAGCCGGTAAGCTGGGTGATCGTTGCCGGGTCCATGCCGGCGGCTTTCATCTTTTGGATGATGTTTCGTGTAGCTTCGGCTCTTCCTTCGGCTCTTCCTTCGGCTCTACCTTCGGCTCTACCTTCGGCTCGTCCTTCGGCTCGTCCTTGGACTAATCCTTTGGCTATTCCGATTTCTTTACCGTCCATTATTGCGGTCTCAATGACGTTTTTCTCAATGTTCTTGTTGAGCAGGTAATTCTCGTAAGACTTTCTGGTCTTGTCGTCCATGCTGAGCACGCGAAGCCGTTCCCTGGCTTTTTTCAGGCCGGGAGCCTTGGTGTCGGGTTTGATGAATCCATTTTTCAGGTAAAGCACCCACTCTTCCATGTGGGTTCTCGGCTTTTCTTTTTTGAATTTTCCCACCCGAATGATATAATATTCGGGGAAGATGTTGCTCCTTTTCGTTTTTCCGGTCTGTTGATTCCCTTTATGGTTGAATAGCAGCGTGTCTCCCGTGTGGACCCCCACGAACTCGTTGGTGCCGTAGTAAAGATAGTCATTGCCTGTCCCGAGGTTGAAGTAGAGGATGTTGATGGAGTAGACCTTCTTCACCGTGTCGTATGCCTGCCCTCCACCGATATGCTCAGTAATGGTCTTCGACACGCCAAAAAGGATTCTTTCCAGGTAATAGGCATCGTGGTCGAGTTGGATTTCCACCAGGATGATCTCGTCCTTGCTGTTCTTGGCCTTGATGTCGACGCGGTTGTACTTGGCGTCCTCTTTCTCTTTGTTGCTCTCGCTTTCCAGCAGTTCCACGATCTTGACTTTTTCCTTGAAAAGCACCGTCAAGAAACCCTCGAAGATCTCGAAATCAGCCTTGTCGCGCAACATGTACTTTGCGGCCCAGTCGAACCGGATAAAGCTATTGTCTGTAAACATGGCATAAGAGTTTTTTCAGACCGCAAAGATATGTAATATTTTTAAAATGTCAAGTGTTTTTATTAAAAAAATTTAACCGAATTAATAATCTGTATTGCATCAGTCCAATAATTGTGTAAAAAATCCCACCATTAATAGTGGGATTAGAACTCGGGCGCACGCCAGAAGAGTAAGAAACAGAAACGCTATCCACACACAGCGTTTCATGGGGGCAATATAATAAATAATAAAAAAGGTGTCAGAAATTCTCCTTGAACTTGATGTCCTTCACGTTGAGCTGAAGGGTGGTCTTGCCTTGCCAGTAGTTGTATTCGAGGTTATAGCAGATGCTGAAGGGCTCGCCGCTGTGGATGCGTGCGAAGAGGTCTCCCTTCTGGAAGGCGATGCCCGAGAATACGTTGCGCTCGTCGTCGCCCTGCTGCCGCACGGTGAGCTTGAGGTGCTTGTGGCCGCCCACGGGACGCGAGCCGCCAGCATCGACGATGTTGTCCGACCAGAACACCGGCGCCGTGTTGCCCGGACCGAAGGGGGCAAACTGGGTGAGGATGCGCATGAACTTGGCGGTGATGTCGCGGAAGTTGATCTTCAGGTCGACTTCGAGCTCGGGCACCAGCTCCTCGGCGGTGAGATGCTCGCAGATGTACGCCTCGAAACGGCGGCGGAACTCATCGACGTTCTCGGGTCGCATCGAGAGCCCCGCGGCGTATTTGTGGCCACCGAAGTGCTCCAGCAAGTCGGAGCAATGGTCGATGGCATCGTAGATGTCGAAGTTCTTGATGGATCGCGCCGAGCCCGTGATGAGGTCATTGGCACGGGTGAGCACGATGGTGGGACGGTAGTAGTAGTCAGTAAGGCGCGAAGCCACGATGCCGATGACGCCCTTGTGCCAGTTCTCGTTGAAGATGACGGTGCTGCGGGCGTTGCGCAGCTCCTCGTCGTCGGCGATCATGTTCAAGGCTTCTTCGGTGATGCCGTTGTCGAGCTCGCGGCGGGTGTCGTTGAGCTCGTTGATGTTGGCCGCCAGCTTGAGGGCGTGCTCGTGCTTCTCGGCCAGCAACAGGCGCACCGAGTCGGAAGCCTTGTCGATACGGCCGGCCGCGTTGATGCGGGGACCGATGAGGAACACCAGGTCGCTGATGGTGAGCTCACGGGTTAGGGCGTTGTCGCTCTCGCCATCCACACGGTCGGGATCCTCCTCGCGGCGGTAGATGTTGGCATGCTGCAAGATGGCTTCGATGCCCGGACGGGGCTTCTTGTTGAGCTGCTTCAAGCCGTAATAGGCCAGCACGCGGTTCTCGCCCGTGATGGGCACGATGTCGGCTGCGATGCTGACCGCCAACAGGTCGAGCAGCTCGTTGACCTCGTCGATGGGCAGCTTCAACCGCATCGAGAGGGCGGTGACGAGCTTGAAGCCCACGCCGCAGCCAGAGAGCTCCTTGTAGGGATAGGTGCAGTCGGGACGTTTCGGGTCGAGCACGGCCACGGCGGCCGGAATCTCGTCGCCCGCACGGTGGTGGTCACAGATGATGAAGTCCACCCCACGCTCGTTGGCATATTGGATGCGCTCCACCGCCTTGATGCCGCAGTCGAGGGCGATCACCAGCTTGAAATCGTTCTCAGCCGCATAGTCGATGCCCTTGAACGAGATGCCGTAGCCCTCGTCGTAACGGTCGGGGATGTAGAACTCTATCTTCTTTTTCTTGAAGAACTTCTTGAGGTAGGTGTATACCAACGCCACCGCCGTGGTGCCATCCACGTCGTAGTCGCCGTAAATCAAGAGCTTCTCACCGTTGTCGATGGCCTGCACGATGCGGTCCACCGCACGGTCCATGTCCTTCATCAGGTAGGGGTCGTGGAGCTGTGTCAGCGCCGGACGGAAGAAGATTTTTGCTTCGTCGAAGGTGGTAATACCGCGTTGCACAAGCAAGGTGGCAAGGTTCTCATCAATGCCGAGAGCCTTGACGATTTCGTCAACTTGCTGTTTATCAACCGATTTATTTAAAATCCACCTAGTATCCACTATACAAAATTTGAACTTGTAAAAATAATAAAAGTTTTTCAAAGTTTCCAAATCTTTTTTATTTAGAATAAATTTAGATTAAAAATTTTTCGTGCAGGCTTGCAGGGTACGCTTTTTTTTAATAAAATTGCACTACCAATTTTTCTAATTTTTCACCCCTTGAAACAGATTAAAACTGCCTTAATATCAGTATATTACAAAACCGGGCTGGATTCCATCGTAAGCCAGCTGAAGTCATTGGGTGTGCAGGTTTATTCCACCGGCGGCACCTACGACTTCATCCGGGGCATCGACCCTTCGGTGAAGACCGTGGAGTCGCTGACGGGCTACCCCTCCATCCTGGGCGGCCGGGTGAAGACCCTGCACCCAAAAGTGTTCGGCGGCATCCTGGGCAGGACCCAGCTCGAGTCGGACCAACAGGAGATGGCCCAGTATGAGATCCCGGCGTTCGACCTGGTGATCGTCGACCTCTATCCTTTCGAGGAGACCGTCGCCCACACCGACGACGCCAGCGCCATCATCGAGAAGATCGACATCGGAGGCATCTCGCTCATCCGCGCCGGCGCCAAGAACTTCAACGACGTGCTCATCGTGCCATCGCGCCACTACTACGGCGAGCTGCTCCAGCTGTTGCAAGCGCAAAACGGCGCCACTTCCCTCGACGACCGCCGCCGCTTCGCCTGCTATGCCTTCGCCGAGAGCTCGCACTACGACACCGCCATCCACCAATGGTTCGCCCCGGCCACCGAGCTGCGCTACGGCGAGAACCCCCACCAAAAAGGCTGGTTCGACGGCGATCTCGACGCGCTGTTCGAGAAGCTGCACGGCAAGGAACTGTCGTACAACAACCTGCTCGACCTCGAAGCAGGCCTCAACCTCATCCGCGAGTTCGACGACACGGCCTTCGCCATCCTCAAGCATAACAACCCCTGCGGCATCGCCTGCCGCAACACCGTCAAGGAAGCCTATCTGGCAGCCCTGGCCGGCGACCCCGTCTCAGCCTTCGGCGGCGTGCTCGTGTGCAACCGCCCCATCGACAGGGAAGCAGCCGAAGAAATCAACAAGCTCTTCGTGGAAGTGCTGGTGGCACCTGGCTATGAACCCGGCGTGCTCGACCTGCTCTTCACCAAGAAAAACCGCATCGTGCTGCGCCTCAAACAGGACCTCTACGACCGCGTCGTGGTCAAGAGCGTGCTCAACGGACGGCTGGTGGAGGAACGCGACCTGCACACCGAGACGGCCGACGACTTCAAGGTGGTGACCACCAAGGCTCCTACCGAGGCTGAAATCGCCGACATGGTCTTCGCCAACAAGGTGGTCAAGCACAGCCGCTCCAACGCCATCACCCTGGCCAAAAACGGCCAGCTGTGCGCCTCGGGCATCGGGCAGACCTCACGCGTCGACGCCCTGCGCCAAGCCATCGAGAAAGCCCAGTCGTTCGGCTTCGACCTCCAAGGCGCGGTGCTGGCCTCCGACGCCTTCTTCCCCTTCGACGACTGCGTCCGCCTGGCCCACGAAGCCGGCATCACCGCCATCGTGCAACCTGGCGGCTCCGTCCGCGACCAGGACTCCATCGACTGCTGCAACCAATTCGGTATCAGCATGGTATTCACCAGCTACCGCCACTTCAAGCATTAAACTGAACAACTGATTAACTGAACAACTTATAACTGAACAACATGGGTGCCTTTTCATTCCTCAACAAAGAAATCGCCATTGACCTCGGAACCGCCAATACGATCATCATATACAACGACAAGGTCGTCGTCGACGAACCCTCCATCGTGGCCATGCAACGCGACACGAAAAAGATTATCGCCGTGGGCAAGCGTGCCATGATGATGCACGGCAAGACCCACGAGAATATCAAGACCATCCGACCCCTGCGCGACGGCGTCATCGCCGACTTCCAGGCCGCCGAATACATGATGCGCGAGATGATCAAGATGATCAACTTCAAGAATACCCTGTTCCCACCCAGCCTGAAGATGGTGATCTGCATCCCCTCGGGCATCACCGAGGTGGAAGAACGCGCCGTGAAGGACAGCGCCGAACAGGCCGGCGCCAAGGAGGTGCGCCTGATCCACGAACCCATGGCAGCCGCCATCGGTATCGGCATCGACGTGCTTGAACCTACAGGCAACATGATCATCGACATCGGCGGCGGTACCTCCGAAATCGCCGTCATCGCCCTGGGCGGCATCGTCAACAACAAGTCCATCCGCATCGCCGGCGACGACTTCAACTCCGATATCGAAGAGTACATGCGCAAACAGCATAACATCATCGTGGGCGAACGCTCCGCTGAACGCATCAAGATCGAAGTCGGCGCTGCCATCCCGCAACTCGACAACCCGCCTCAGGACTTCGCCGTGCAAGGCCGCGACATGCTCAGCGGCATCCCCAAGGAAATCAAGGTCAATTACACCGAGATCGCCCATTGCCTCGACAAAAGCATCATGAAGATCGAAACCGCCGTGCTGAACGCCCTCGAACAAACCCCGCCCGAACTGGCCGCCGACATCTTCCGCACCGGCATCTACCTCACCGGCGGTGGCGCCCTGCTGCGCGGCCTCGACAAACGCCTCTCGGCCAAGACCAAACTGCCCATCCACGTCGCCGAAGACCCGCTCCGCGCCGTGGCCCGCGGTACCGGCATCGCACTGAAGAACTTCGACCGCTTCACCTTCCTCATCAAGTAAGGGATGTACAACCTCTTCCGTTTCATACAAAAACACCACTTCGTGATTCTCTTCCTGGTGCTCGAAGCGTTGTGTGTGTGGCTCATGACCCTCACACAGGGCTACCATCGCCAGAAACGGATCAACACGACCAACGACATCGTGGGAAGCGTGTATGAAACGGGAACCCACCTCGGTGACTACTTCCGCCTCTCCAAAATCAACCGCGAACTGGCCGAAGAAAACGCCCTGCTGCGCCAACAACTCACCGTCACCTTCGACACCACCAAGGGCTACCAACAGGTGGTCAGCCCCGACACGGTCTACAACTTCATCCCCGCACGGGTCATCAACAGCACCGTCAACCGACCCAACAACTATATCCTCATCGACAAAGGCAGCGCCGACGGCATCGCCAAGGACATGGGCGTGGTCTCCACCAACGGCATCGTGGGCATCGTGGCCGACGTGAGCCAACACTACGCCTCGGTGATGAGCCTCCTGCACAGCTACTCCACCATCAGCGTGCGTTTCAAGAACGACGAGGAACAAATCGCCACCCTGCGCTGGGAAAACACCAACTACCGCTACGGCCTCGTCGACGGCATCCCCACCCACCTACGCCCCCGCCCCGGCGACACCATCGTCACCAGCTCCTACTCCTACATTTTTCCCGAAAACCTCATGGCCGGCACCGTGGTCGAACTCATCAAGTCGCCCTCGGGCACCCTCAACCAGGCCAAGGTCAAATACGCCACCAACTTCGCCACCCTCACCAACGTGTATGTCATCCAACATACCGACCTGGCAGCCATCGACTCACTCCTCCAACTCCAACAAGTGCAATGAACAGGGCCGCGATGAATATTATCCGATTTGTGGGGTTGGTGATCGCTCAGATATTGCTCGTCAACCACATCCGCCTCGGCGGCTATGTGCATCCCTACATCTACCTCATCTTCGTGATGATGCTGCCCCTCAACACCCAGGGGTGGCAGCTGCTGGTCGCAGGCTTCAGCATCGGCATCGTCATCGACCTCTTCATGGGCACCCTCGGCATGCACGCCGGCGCCACTACGCTGATGGCCTTCTGCCGACCCGCCATCATCCGCATCGTGTCGGGCAGCCAGAAACTCGAGATGAACCGCGAACCCAGTATCGACCACGTGGGCTTCGCCTGGTTCCTGCGTTACACCATCTGCATGGTGATCGTGCACAACTTCACCTACTTCATGCTCGAAGGCTTCAGCTTCCACCTCGTCGGCCAAGCCCTGCTGCGCATCCTCATCAGCGTCCCCGTGTCGGTGTTCCTCATCATCGTGATGATGTACCTCTTCTCGAGCAACAAAAAGAAAGGAAAGGACTGATCGCTATGGCAACCAAGGAAAAGACCGTCTTCTTCTGCAAATCGTGCGGCAATGAGTCGCCGAAATGGTTCGGGAAATGTCCCGCCTGCGGCGAGTGGAACACCTGCACCGAAGAGAAGGTCACAGAAAAGTTAAAAGTGAGGAGTGAGGAGTTGGGAGTGAGAAGTGGAGCAACGCCCATCAAAGAGATTACCAACGCCGAAGAACAACGCATCGTGCTGCCTTTCGAGGAACTTAACCGGGTGCTCGGCGGCGGACTGGTGTTGGGCTCGTTAGTGCTGGTGGGCGGCGAACCCGGTATCGGTAAGTCGACATTGTTGCTTCAAACGGCGCTGCAACTTAACAGGAAAATATTATATATATCCGGCGAGGAGAGCCAAACACAAATCAAGATGCGCGCCGACCGGGTGGGCATCCGCAACGAGAACTGCCTGATCCTTACCGAGACCGACACCAAGGAGATTTTGAGGCACTTCAAGGAAGTGCAGCCCGACGTGGTCATCGTCGACTCCATCCAGACCCTGAGCTCGCCTTACGTCGACGCCACGGCAGGCACCGTCACCCAGATTCGTGAGACCGCGGCCGAGATGAACAAGCTGGCCAAATCATACCAGGTGCCCGTGTTCCTGATCGGTCACATCACCAAGGACGGCAGCATCGCCGGACCCAAGATCCTGGAGCACATCGTCGACACCGTGTTGCAGTTCGAGGGCGACCGCCATTACGGCTTCCGCATCCTGCGCACCATCAAAAACCGCTTCGGCTCCGCCTCCGAGCTGGGCATCTTCGAGATGAACGCCTCCGGCCTGCGCGAAGTCACCAACCCCAGCGAGTTCCTGCTCTCGCAGCGCGACGAGGAGGTGAGCGGCATCGCCATCGCCGCCACCATGGAGGGCCAGCGCCCCATGCTCATCGAGACCCAGGCGCTGGTGAGCACCGCGGCCTACGGCACCCCGCAACGCTCCGCCACGGGGTTCGACACCCGCAGGATGAACATGCTGTTGGCCGTGCTCGAAAAACGCGCCGGCTTCCGCCTGAACCTGAAGGATGTGTTCCTGAACATCGCCGGAGGCATCCGCAGTGACGACCCGGCCTTGGACCTGTCGGTGGTGGCGGCCGTGTTGTCGTCCAATGCCGACATCCCCATCGACAACCGCTACTGTTTCGCCGCCGAAGTGGGCCTCTCGGGCGAGATCCGCGCCGTCACCCGCATCGAAGCCCGCATCGCCGAAGCCGACAAGCTAGGCTTCACCAAGATATTCATCTCCAAATATAACGCCAAAGGCCTGAACCCCGGGCGTTTCCACATCGAAGTGGTGCCCGTGGCCACTGTGTATGACCTGGCAACTGAGCTGTTCGGGTAACCCTTGACCTTTCCCGCGAAAGTTTTTTTCATTAACTTTGCCCCCATGAAACGCTTTGTATGGATAGGGTTTCTGTTTCTTACTCTTCTGGCGTGCCACCGTGCGCCCGAAAGCCCTGGTGTGCCCGCCGCTCCCTTGCGGCCCGAACTGGTGTCCATCGACACGCTGATGCAAAGCAGGCCCGACAGCGCCTTGGCCATGCTGCTGGCTGAACCCCTCGACGATCCCTATTACCACCTGCTGCTCTCCGAGGCGCTCTACAAGAACGACTCCGCCCAAGTCAACCGTCCCAAGCTGCTTGCGGCCATGGCGAGTTTTTCGACTCGGCGGCGGCCAGCCCTCGTTCGGCTTCCCAACAGGCCTTTCTGGCTGCCCGCTGCCATTACATGAACGGCGTGGGCTATTACGAGATGGACAGCGTGGTCCGTGCCTGCGAGCAATACATGACAGCCTTGGAGATCATGGAGGAACGCTTCTCCGAAAAAGACCTTGTCGGTCCCAAGGCCAAGTTCATGGCGCTGACGTACACGCGACTAAGCCAAATCTTTTCCGATCAATACCTTCACGAACAAGCCATATTGTTTGCAAGACAGTCACTGCCCTTTTACCAACGACAGAGTTCGTCATCATGGCACCTTTCACGAATGCTGAAAGAAATAGGATCCCAATACGACATGATGGAAATGTTCGACAGCGCAGGCCTTTATTACCAAAAAGCCCTCGCTGAGTTGTCTGACACAACCGGCTTGCTGTATAGGGATATTGCTACAGTACAAGCATTTTTGTCTTATAAGGAAGGAGAGAACTACCAAAGCGTTTTGAAAAACCTGTTGAGGTTGAGCGGGCAATCGGAAAGCGACTGGGAACGCACATCCCGCTATGCGATTATTGGCGAGCTATACTATCATGAAGGATTGTATGATTCAGCCTGGCGTTATTTGGACCAAGTGTTCCGCGAATCGCCGATCGTAGCCTCAAAAAAGCAATCTGCCGAATTGATGGCCGAGATATGCAAACTACAAGAAAAAGAAACGCAATTGATAGAATATGCCGGCTTTTTAGTGCCTTTTGCGACCCAAGAAGAAAATGGCAGCACGTTGAAATCGCAGCTAAGGGTGATGTACGACGAGTATCGTCAAGGAATAATTGAAAAAAACAGCGCCAAGCAGTAAAAAAGGTCACACAGACCGGCATTTTGGTGGTAGGCGCCTTTTTTGCTGTGATCTTTTTGGTGATAGCGAGGCACAAAAGGATAGATCAAGCCCACAAGGTCCAACAGGCAGCTATCTCCGGCCGGTTGAGACGAAGCAACGAAGCCTTGCGCATCAGTTTGGAAAAGATCAAAGAACAAGAAAGGGACCTTAAAAAACAGGACACGGGTGACAAATCCGATAATTTCGGAAAGCAGGACTACGAAGGTTTTTTGTGCACGGAAATCTGTCGGGAAATAACCGAAATGGTCAAAAAGCTAAACTCAGACAAGCACTGTCCGCTAAAAACCAACATGGATGTGGCTGGATACAAGGCTTTTGCTTTATCAACAAAGCAACAAGCCTTGTTGCTGAAAACCGTGGAAGCCAAGTTGCCGGTTTTTTTTGAATCGCTCAAAACCAGATACCCCATCATTGACCGAAAAGGAATGCTTTACTGCAGTCTTTATTTATTGAACGTGGACAAATTGAGTATTTGTGTTTTGCTGCAAGAACCGTATGCCACGGCCAGACGATTTGTTATGAAATTGGAAAACAACTTCGGGTGCCAAAAGCGCTTAAGGGATTTTCTATTGGAACAGGCCCGTGTAATATAATTATTGGTTTTCAAGACGTTAGGTTAAAAAGTGTAAAAAATGCAATTGGATTTTGTTGGGTTAGAGCAAAAAAACGTAATATTTTCGTGACACTAACTCTAATAATCTAAATTATGCGTCATTTAAATCTTAAACAAATCTTTTTAATGTTTGGTTTTTTCGTGCTTTCATCTTTCTGCGGCGCGAAGGGCATTCACAATACTGACCATTACAGCAATATTAACATTAAGGAAGCTAGCATCCAGGGGTTTCCTAAAGGTTATGCCATCCAGGCCAACATCGAAGGCCATGTGCTTTCCGTCGTTTTCCTTGAGAACCTCGGGCAGGTCAGCGTTGAGGTGGTGTCGGCCATGGGTTGGGAGGTGACTACCCGCGTGACTCCCACCCCGAACGGCGTCGACATCTACATCACCAACACCGGTAGCTACATCGTCTATTTCACCCTGCCCAACGGCGACGTGTACTACGGCGAGTTCGAGGTGACGGAAGATTGAAACAACTCATTCAAAAATAATCAAATAGCATTTTTCTATGAAGAAGCAACTTCTTTTGGTAGTACTCATAACAGCGTTTTTGAAGGGATACGCCCAACTCTCCATAGTATCTCCGACGTATCCTGGTTCTGTCGGATTGTTTGATTTATTTGAAGTGTCTTTCGCTTTGGGAACCTCTTATTCCAACCCCTATGACCCCGATACTATCCTTGTTTACGCTTTGTTCTATGGCCCAGACAATAGCGTCCACAAAGTAGATGCTTTCTATTATGAAGGATATAGTTTCCAAAAAGTATCCAATTACGAAGAGGCTACGCCACATCCTGAGAACAACGGTTGGAAAATCAGGTTTACACCAACTTGTACTGGCTTGTGGAGTTTCAAGATAATGGCACAGGACCACCATGGCGCAACGACCCAATCGCCCGCTACGGGAATAAGGCCTTATACCTTTACTTCGGTTGAGAACGCCGATGGCTTTATTTCCAAGGCCAATTCAAGGTTTTTGAAACGCGACATTATCTCAAGTGGAGTTAGGCAATACCATTCCTTCTTTCCGATAGGTCCCGATGTTTCATGGTATGGGTATATTGGCTCTTTCGCTCAACCCAAGGGAATATATGACTATGAAAAGTACGTGGATTCTTTGAACGGCAGGGCCAATTACATGCGGGTTTTTCTCTGCCGTTACCAGGCCCTTTCGTTGTATGGACCGGAATACACACAAACGGATCTGAACGGAAACCCCGTGGTATACTTCGACAACACGATTAACCAGAAAGACTCAGCGGAACTTGATTATATCGTAACGTATGCAAAACAACATGGCATTTCCATCATGCCTTGCGTCTTCAGCTCGGGAGACTTCAACACCCAGAACAACCTAGACGCGAGTGACCCGAGCATTTGGAAGAACAATCCCTTCAACACGATTCTTGAATTGGATACCCCCTGTGACTTTTTTACGGATTCAAGAGCAAAAAAAACAACAAAAAACCTTTTCCGGTACATTGTGTCCAGATGGGGATATGCCACCAATATCATGGCTTGGGAGCTGTGGAATGAAGTGGATCATATGTTCGGCATGTGTGAAGGATACAAACACATCGAACAAGATGTCATAGAATGGCATGATGAGATGTGCGATTACATCCGCTATTTAGACCCCTTCAATCATCTGGTATCCACTTCCCTAGGAAGCGGTTCACTATACTCGTACATGCGGTATGAGGTAAACGAGCTCCTTGATTTTGTCCAATTTCATCGCTACGAATACATACAGAACGCAGAATCACGGAACCAACTGCTAAAACGGCTGTTTAACAAAGTTACAGAAAACCAAACGACACATCCCACCAAGCCAGTCTTTATCGGCGAATTCGGTTTTTCACAAAATGATACGGTTCCAACCAATCTGGAAAAGGATCCTTTTGGAATAGACCTGCACAACTCCTTATGGGCTACGTTTTTCTCTACATCGATGGGGGCTGGCTCTTTTTGGTGGTGGCCTTATGTGAATCAAAGAGGCCTATACAAACACTTTGCTCCATTGTTTGCGTTCAGCCAAAACATGCCAATTCCATCAAATTCGTTTACCCCACATCATACAGGAACCGTAAATGGACACGTGTTGGAATTTCCGAATCATATACAGACCTACTATATGATCAACGGAAACGAAGATACCATTTTTGGTTGGAGCCAGGATACGGCATTCGCTTATCAATCACTTCGTTGGCTTACGGATAATGCCCACTATGAATCGACCCAATGGGGTTTGATCCTTCGTTTTATCAGAAACTCCGTTTTTGACCCTGCGGGTTATGTTTATACTTTGAACACAAACAAAAAACCAGCCCCAAGCTCTAGCAGCAATCTGATTACCATACCCATCACAAACCAACCGGTTGGGAATGGATATATGATCCAATGGTACGATTCCGAAACCGGCCACATTCTCCTTTCTGGATCACCAAATTATGCCACCGTCCAACAGGATGCCTCGGGTAACAAATACGTGTCTTTTCAGTTTCCTTCAACCATACGGAACCTTCAACAGCAAGTTATTACCAACAAGTTCGGTGATGCCGTGTTTCGTTTGGTTTTGAACAGCATCCCTCATAAAGAAACATTCGAACAATAAATAATTACATATATTTGCAGTATTCATAAACCCTAAAACTAAATCTTATGAAAAAAGCATTACTAACACTCGCCATTGCGTTCCTGGGCGCCGTCACCGGCTTCGCCCAAGACGAAACGGTCATGCAACCGACACATGTGGTTGGAAAAAGGATCAATGCCGACGGTGAGGTCACCCGAGTATTCGTTTCAGACTTCTCCTACGGCAACGACGGCAAACTGACGCGTTTCGAATTCCCGGAATACGCCATCTCGGCCAGCTACTTCTATTCGGGCGACTACCTCACCCAGGAGTGGATCACCCACGCCGGAGGGTACCCCATCTATTACGAGGACAACCGCTACACCTACGAGGACGGGCGGCTCAAAACCGTTTCACACATCATGGACCAGATGATGCCGTCCCTGTTTTACGTGTACAGCTACTTCGACGACGGTCGGCTGGAGCGGATCGACAAAAGGGAAGACGACGAAGAGGTGGCGCATGAGCACTGGCTTTACACTTACGAAAACGACGGAAAGACCGTCGTCAAGTCGTATTGCACGTCGTATATTGTGTCGCTAGGCATGCTGTTGAGGGAAAGGACGACAAGCCACTATGACGACAACTACACCCTGCTGGACGAGCTCGTCGAGAAATACAACGCCTCCAGCGAGCTGACCTCGACGGAGAAAACCGACTATACCTACACGGAGAGCGGCCAGGTGGAGGAGTGCGCCACCCAGGTCCTCGACGACGGACAATGGGTCAACAGCAGCGTCAAAAGGTACGCCTACGATGAGGAGGACCGCGTCACGGAAACACTCGAAGGGTCGTGGGACGCCGAAAACAACAGTTGGGACTTCACCAAGAAGACCACCTACGAGACCTCGGCAGACGGCCAGACTTATACGGTTTCGTTCCTGAAGAAAAGCGAAGGGGAGTGGATTTGGGATGTGTATGACAACTATTCCAGCCAGACCGTTATGTTCGGTTCCTACTTGAAAGCCCAGCAAAGCGCATTGGGGTATTATGCCTTCGACCTGGAACACGGGCATGCCTACGTCAACCAGTTCGAAATCACCCTCGAGCTCACCAAGATGCCCACCTACCTCGATGCCGAGGAGACGGAGGAACGCCCCATAGCCGTATTCCCCAACCCGGGCCGCGACGCTCTGACGGTCACTGCCCCCATGGAGAACGCTGTGGTGCGCATCTACGACCTCCGGGGCCGCCTCGTCCTGGCCAAGCCCTTCGATTTCCAGACCGACATCCACACGGGCGACTGGGCCACCGGCATCTACCTCTGGGAGGTGTGGAACGGTATCGGTAAGGCAGCCTCCGGGAAATGGGTCAAGCAATAGCACAATAAAGTATTTCTTTTAATAGTTAAAAAGAGCATAAGCATATCCTCCACAGTCGAGCCGGTATGTGTTTCAAACAACGACAAGGTAACTTTCCGTGCAACTGACCTTTTTCAAATCACAGGTCCGTTCCAAACAGACATCGGTGGCGAGATGACCGTAATTATGCAAATTTGTCCTGAATAGGAATTGTAACATAAACCCTAAAACTAAATCTTATGAAAAAAGCATTACTAACACTCGCCATTGCGTTCCTGGGCGGCGTCACAGGCTTCGCCCAAGACGAAACAGTCATGCAGCCGACACATGTGGTTGGAAAAAGGATCAATGCTGAAGGCACGGTCACCAAGGAATACGAAGCCGCATTCTCCTACGACACCGACGGGAAGCTGCACCGTTTCCAATTTTCAGAATACGGCGTGACGTCAACCTTCAACTATGAGGATGGCTACCTGCAATCCGTACTCACCCTCCACGAAGGCACCTGGCCCATCTATGACGAAGCCCTCCGCTTCACCTACGAGGACGGACGCGTGAAGCAGGAGTCGCACCTGTGGAGCGACATGAACACCAACGAGTATGTGCTCTACGAGTATTACGAAGACGGGCGCCTGGCCAGGAAGAACTATGCCTCCTACCACCCCGAGGATGTCCATAGCTGGTCGCAATTCGAGTATGAAAACCAAGGGAGGACCCGCATAGAGACCCATACCACCCAGGCCTTCCGGGGACTATCAGCCGTAACTTACGTCGACTACCGCGTCACATGCCAATACGACGAGAACTACACCCTGCTCTCGGAACAGAAGGACCAATACGACCCCGAAGGCGAACACAAGGGTAGCACCAGGACGAGCTACACCTATACGGATGCCGGAAAACTGGAGGCCAAGGTGACGCAGAAGCTCACCGTGGGATTGCTCTGGATGCCCCAAGCCATCCACCAATACGTCTACGATGCCGAAGGCCTCCTGACGGAACAGCGCGAAGGGATCTGGTCTGTGGAACAGTCCGAATGGGTGTTCACCAAGAAGACCGTTCACGAATACTCGGCCGACCGCACCGTTTATACGGCCACCTTTTACAAGAAAAGTGGCGACGAATGGGTGCTCGACACCTTCAACGGCCAGCAACTGTTCTTCGAGCCGGAGTTGAAATGGCAGCAGAACGCCCTTAATAGCTTCGCTTTCGAGGATTTGATGGGGTCCGCCCTGGTCAATCAATTCGAGTTCGAAATCACCCAAACCCCCAAACCCACCTATTATGCGGTCGGCGACAAAGAAAACAGAGGTTTTGCCGTATTCCCCAACCCGGGCCGCGACGCGCTGACGGTCACCGCCCCCATGGAGAACGCCGTGGTGCGCATCTACGACCTCCGGGGCCGCCTCGTCCTGGCCAAGCCCTTCGACTTCCAGACCGACATCCACACGGGCGACTGGGCCACCGGCGTCTACCTCTGGGAGGTATGGAATGGCTTCAGCAAGGCAGCCTCCGGTAAATGGGTCAAGCAATAGCCCAGCATGGTTTTCTTCCAAATAGTTTTCCAGAAATCCCACTATTAATGGTGGGATTTTTTACATAATTATTGGACTGATGTAATACAGATTATTAATTCGGGTAAATTTTTTTAATAAAAACACTTGACATTTTAAAAATATTACATATCTTTGCGGTGTAAAAACTCTGTTAAGATATGTATACCGACAACGATTTTATCAGACTCGACTGGGCCGCAAAGAACATCCTGCGCGACAAGGCCGACTTTGAAGTGTTCGAGGGCTTGAT
>CAJOIH010000032.1 GCA_905234455.1 uncultured Bacteroidales bacterium
ACGGTAGGCGGGATTGCCGAGGGCGTCGACGCTGATGCCGATGATACGGCCGGGCATGTCGCGCTTGTAGGCTTCGGTGGTGGCGAAGTAACCGGCATGCGGACCGCCGAATCCCATCGGCAGGCCGAAACGCTGGTTGGAACCCAAGACCACGTCGGCACCCCATTCGCCGGGAGGCGTGATGAGGGTGAGGCTCAGCAGGTCGGCAGCGACAGCCACTTGCATGCCTTTGGCCTTCCACTCAGCGACTTTGGCGCGATGGTCGACGATCTCGCCAAACTGGCCAGGGCACTGGAGCAGGATGCCAAAATAGGCTTCGCTGCAAGTGAATTGGTCAACAGGAGCCACCTCAACCTCGATACCTTGGAAGTGGGCGCGGGTCTTGATGACCTCGATGCTCTGCGGGAACACGTCGTCGGCTACGAAGAACTTCTTCACGCCGGCCTTCACCTGGGCACGGCTGCGGCTGTGCCAAAACATCAGCATGGCCTCGGCAGCGGCAGTGCCTTCGTCGAGCAAGCTGGCGTTGGCCAACGGCATGGCGGTGAGCTCGCTGATGACGGTCTGGAAGTTCAAGAGGGCTTCGAGACGGCCTTGCGAAATCTCAGCTTGGTAAGGAGTGTAGGAGGTGTACCAGCCCGGGTTTTCAAGAATGTTGCGCATGATGACACCGGGGGTGATGGTGTTGTAGTAACCCAACCCGATGTAGGTGCGGAACTGCTTGTTTTTGGCACCCAGCGCCTTGAGGTGACAGATGACTTCATACTCGTTCATGCCTTCGCCGATGTTGAGCGGCTTGGGAAGACGGATTTCAGGGGCGATGATTTCGTCGACCAGTTGTTCCTGCGATGCCACGCCGATGACCTTCAGCATCTTCTCAGCGTCCGATGCGGTGGGGCCGTTGTGGCGTTTGATGAAATTGTTTCTAATCATTCTAGTACTTTATTAATTGTGATATAATCTGGATATGCCAATGATTGGTTGTTGATCTTGATGTAAGGCTTGACCTTGACGCCGAGGTTGACGGGGTTGCTCTTGGCACCGGCCAGTTTGAAGGCCAGGTTGAGCACGGCATCGGCGGTCTCACTGCTGAACAGCTGGAACAGGTCGGTGCTGATGGGGATGGCGACAGTGCCTTTGGAGTTGGGACCGATGCTGAATCCGTTATTGAAGGTGCTGCTGATGACTTCCTTGTTGTTGAGCGAGATGATGTAGTCCATCTTGCCCAGTGAGGCAGCAAGGCTGTTCGGGTTGTTGACGTCGAGGTTGACGTTGAAGGTGACAGGAAGCTTTCTGTTCATCAATGAGTTGGTGACGTTGAGTAGCTGCATGGCGGTGAGGTTGCTCTTGTCCATGCCTTTGCTGAGGTCGATGCCCAGCATGTTGATTTTATTAATGCCAGTGACATCGAAGGTGCAGTTTCTTAGGTTGGCCATCTGGGCTGCTTGGTTGGCAATCTGTGCCAATTGGTCGCATCCCGACAATCCTAATGCTATGAAAAGGATAATGAGTGCGTTTTTTACTTTAGACATGGTGGTAGTTTTATTTCAAAGAGTTTCTTTTTTGCAAACCGTTGTAGTAAGGCCAACCGCCTGTCCAGGTGATTTGCTTGGTGAAGGTTGGCGTGTCGGAGTCTTCGTAATATTCAATGGTAGCGGATCCGTCTTTGCTGTCGCCGAGGAGGCAGATGAGCATGGAGACGAGTTCGTTTTGGCGTTGGGCCTCAACGGTGAAACCGTTGTTTGTGTATTCAGTAACGACCCAGCCGTTGTTGAGACTAGTGTCAAGCCATGTATCACCTGTGACTTTCACCTTAAGGCTCTTCCCTAGAGGAGTGATGGCAGCTATGACGTAGGATTGTGTGCCGTCGAATTGGGTCATGTCTTTCACGAGAATGTTGGGTACTTCTCCTCCCAATTCTGGAGCCGGAGAGGCTATGTCGGGATAGGTGAATTCGGTGACCAATTCCTGGTGTGCAGCCTGGAACATCGCAATATAGGATTCAAAATTGGGAATATCCACGTTTTGGCCAAGTCCGGAATAGTAATTCTTGAGACGCTGCCTGATGTACCTTTGGTTTTGTAATGAGATATTCTCGTTCAGCTTATCGATCAAAGTCTGGTCGTTAATGACGCCGTCAGCGGCAAAGTCGGTGGAGAGGTTCGTCATTAATAAGGTCAGTTCGGCCGGAAGGGTAGGAATCACGCTCAGATTGTTGGATGGCTTTTGAAGGATGATGGAAAAGGCAAGCAACATGGCGTTGAAGTCGCCTTGCGAAGCGATGGACATCTGTTCGAAGCCTTGATTGAAGTGTTCGGTCACGCCGAGAAAGTCTTGGAATTCGCTTTCGGCCTGCCGTTTGGCCTCTGAAAAACTCATGCCCTGTCCGACGAGGGTCTCGATGCGGGCCTTGGTGATGTGAGTCAGTACGTTGATGTTGACAGTCTCATCATTAGTCAGGTCGGCGAGGGCTTGTAAGCTGATTTGTGCCGACGAAAGTTGGCCAATCACTTCGTTGTAGTAGAAGCCATTGCCGGTGAGCAAGGCCCAATCCGATTCCATCTCAATATTGCTAAGACTGAAGCTGCCGTCGTCGGAAGTGATGGAGGTGGTAAATGACTTGCCGGTCTGTCCGAGGCTTTCGTTGAGTTCGTTGACGGTGATGGAGGCCCCGGTTACAAACGGGCCTTTCTGCACCTTACCCGAGAAGGAGAAAGTGCCGCCACTGTTTTCGGCGAAGTAAGCGGTGTAAGTGATGTCACCGGTGACAGTGACGGTGCGCGGGTTGTCGGTCACGTCATCGTTCCATTTCACGAAGATGCAGTTGGTGGCTGGAACAGCCGCAAGGGTTGCCGTGGCGCCCGATGCGTAGGTTCCACTGCCAGTGGCAACGCCCCAAGCTTCGTTGTTCGAGTTGACTATGACGGTAAAATCCTTCGAACAAGAGGTGAGCGCCATGAAGCCAATCAGTACAAAACTTAAAATGAGTTTGTTCTTTTTCATAATTGTATTTTTTTTAAAGGGCTTGCTTTATAATTCGTGCCTTGAGGCCCGCTTCCTTTCGAGTTCGTCAAGGATGATCTTGCGGAGGCGCAGGCTCTTGGGGGTAACCTCGAGATACTCGTCGTCGCGGATGTACTCCATGTATTCCTCCAAGGAGAAACGTACGGGCGGGATCAAGCGGATGGCCTCGTCGCTGCCGGAGGCGCGCACGTTGGTGAGGTGCTTGGTCTTGCAGACGTTGATGACGATGTCGTTGGAGCGGGTGTTCTCGCCGATGACCTCGCCGGCGTACACGTCTTCGTTCGGGTTGACGAAGAAGGTGCCGCGGTCTTGCAGTTTCCAGATGGCGTAGGGGATGGCTTGTCCCGTCTCCATCGAGATCAAGGCGCCGGTGTTGCGGCTGGGCATCTCGCCTTTCCAGGGCTCATAGGCCTTGAAACGGTGCGAGATGATGGCCTCGCCTTCGGTGACGGTCAAAAGGGTGTTCCTCAAACCGATCAAGCCCCTCGACGGAATGTCGAAATCGAGGCACATGCGGTCGCCCTTGGGTTCCATCTGGGTCATCTCGCCTTTGCGGGCGCTGACCTGCTCGATGACGCGACCGGCAAAGTCCTCGGGTACCAGCACGGTGAGACATTCGATAGGCTCGCACTTCACGTCGTCGATGTATTTGATGATGACCTTGGGCTGTCCCAGCTGGAACTCATAGCCCTCGCGGCGCATGGTCTCCACCAAGATGCTGAGGTGCAGGATGCCACGGCCGTAGACCATCAATGAGTCGGGTGAATCGGTGTCCTCCACCTTCAAGGCGAGGTTCTTCTCGGTCTCCTTGTAGAGGCGCTCGCGCAGATGGCGTGAGGTGACGTATTTGCCTTCACGGCCGAAGAACGGCGAGTTGTTGATGGTGAAGAGCATGCTCATGGTGGGCTCGTCGACCTTGATGGGCGGCAAGGCCTCGGGGTTCTCGTAGTCGGCCACGGTGTCGCCGATTTCGAAGTCCTCCAAACCCATCAGCGCCACGATGTCGCCTGCTGGGATGGGCTTCTTGGTGCGTTCCTTGCCCAAACCCTCGAAGGTATAGAGCTCTTTAATCGTTGATTTAACAACACTTCCGTCATGTTTAACCAGCGATACATTCATCCCTGCTTGAAGGGTACCGCGTTTCAGTCTGCCCACGGCGATACGTCCGACGTAAGAACTGTAGTCCAACGAAGTAATGAGCATCTGCGGGGTGCCTTCCTCGAACTTGGCTTCAGGGATGGTGTTGATAATGGTATCGAGCAGATAAGAGACGTCGCTGGTGACATTGTTGGGGTCGTCGGACATCCAACCTTGTTTCGATGAGCCGTACACGGTGGGGAAGTCGAGTTGGTCCTCAGTGGCACCAAGATTGAACATCAGGTCGAACACGGCTTCCTGCACCTCGTCGGGACGGCAGTTGGGCTTGTCGACCTTGTTGATGACCACGATGGGCTTCAGTCCGAGTTCGATGGCCTTCTGCAGGACGAAACGGGTCTGGGGCATGGGGCCCTCGAAAGCGTCGACCAGCAGCAGCACGCCGTCAGCCATGTTGAGCACGCGCTCCACCTCACCGCCAAAGTCGGCGTGGCCAGGAGTGTCGATGATGTTGATCTTCACATCTTTGTATCGGACCGAGACGTTTTTTGAGAGAATGGTGATGCCACGCTCACGCTCGAGGTCGTTGTTGTCGAGGATGAGCTCTCCAGGGGCCTCGTCGGATTCTTTGAAGAGTTTGGATTGGTATAAAATACGGTCAACCAAGGTGGTCTTGCCGTGGTCGACGTGAGCGATAATCGCTATGTTTCTGATACTCTGCATCTTAAATACAATACTCCATTTTAATAAATAACTGACAAAAATAGGAATAATTCTTGAATTTTGGAAATCTTTTCAGAAAATGCTTGCTATGTTGAAACAAATCCGTATCTTTGAAGAAAAATTTTCACGAGTATATGAGCCAGCGCACCCGATCGGTACTGAAGCAATACTGGGGCTATCCGACGTTCCGACCCTTTCAGGAGGAGATCGTCGACTCAGTGGTGGCGGGGCGCGACACATTAGCCCTGCTGCCCACCGGAGGCGGCAAGTCGATCTGTTTTCAGGTACCTGCCATGGCCATGGAAGGGATGTGCGTGGTGATCACGCCGTTAATCGCGCTCATGAAGGACCAGGTGACCCATCTGTTGATCAAGCGTATCCCGGCCGCAGCCATCTATTCGGGCATGCATCCCGCCCAGGTGGAGCTGGTCTATAACCAAGCGGTGTTCGGCAGGCTGAAGTTCCTCTATGTATCTCCCGAGAGGTTGATGACAGAGCAGTTCCAGGAGGCCATCAAACGGATGAAAGTGAACTTGCTGGCCGTGGACGAGTCGCACTGCATCTCGCAGTGGGGCTACGACTTCCGGCCACCTTATCTGAAGATTGCTGAAATACGACCGTATATCCCCAAGACACCAGTATTAGCGCTGACTGCCACTGCCACGGCCAAAGTGGTCGAGGATATCCAGTTCCGGCTAGGGTTCAAGGAGCGTAATGTGTTCCAAAGCAGCTTCGAACGCAAGAACGTCACCTATAACGTGTATCACGAGCCGGATAAATTCGGGGTACTCTACCGTAAGCTTCATGCCTTGCAGGAAGGTAGTGCCATCGTCTATGTCCGTAACCGCCGAAAGACTCAGGTCATCGCCGAATGGCTGCAATCGGTGGGCATCTCAGCCACTTTCTACCATGCTGGACTGGATGCCAAGACGCGTGATGAGCGTCAGGATCAATGGATGAGAGGAGTGGTGAAGGTGATGGCGGCTACCAATGCATTTGGCATGGGCATCGACAAGCCCGACGTTCGGCTGGTGATCCACATGGACCTGCCCGACAGCATCGAGGCCTATTTCCAGGAGGCGGGCCGTGCGGGCCGCGACCTGAAACCCGCAGAGGCTTTCCTATTGGTGTCGGATGCCGATGTCCAACAACTCAAGGACAACCTCCAACAGTCATTTCCCCCGATGGACCGCATCAAGACCATTTACAGGGCTCTGGGCAACTATCTCCAGCTGCCGGTTGGGGCGGGAAAGATGGAAATGTACCCCTTTGTCCTGGCCGACTTTGCCAAACGATACGGTTTTAGCACAATGGAAGTATTCAGCGCCTTGAAGATCATGGAGAAGGAGGGACTGCTGGAACTGTCGGAGAGTTTCGACGAGCCTTCCAGGGTATGGATCAATGCGCCGCGTGAGGACCTGTACCGTTTCCAGGTGGCTTTTCCGCAGTTCGACGCCTTTATCAAATACATGCTACGCAATCTGCCGGGGGTGCTGAGCGATTTCGTGAAGTTCAACGAGGAGGTGGCCGCCCAGAAGACTGGGATGACGGTGGATCAGGTGATGGCACAGCTGAAGAAAATGGAGCAATATAACTTCTTGACCTATGTGCCGCGGAAGGACCAACCTCAGATCCAACTCCTGACAGAACTTCTCGACACCCGTTATTTCACCATCTCGAACGAAAACTACAGCGACCGCAAGCACGATGCCGAGGAAAGGGTGGGGGCGGTAATCGATTTTGTGAACAATCACCAGGAATGCCGCAGCGTGCAGCTGCTACGCTATTTCAACGAGACGACCGATAAGGTCTGCGGTCGGTGCGACGTGTGCCTGAACCATGCGGAGCCCCATCTGAGTGTCGTCGAATATGAACAGATTCACAACTCACTGGCCATCATGCTTTACGACAGGCCGATGACGGTAAGCGAGGTTGCCGAGGCTTTCGGTGACCGTGAAGAAGAGGAAGTGGTGGAGGCCATCCGATGGATGGTCGACAATGGGGTGCTTGAACTGGACGGGGAGGTCCTGAAAAACCTGAAGACCCCTAAAAAACGTAGGGCCGTCACGATGTGACAGCCCTACATAAGACGTGAATATCCTGAAGATTATTTCAGAATGTTGGCAGCGGCTTTGAATTTCACAACCTTCTTGGCAGCGATCTTGATGGTCTTCTTGGTCTGAGGGTTGCGGCCCTTTCTGGCGGGACGGACAGCGGTCTTCATGGTGCCGAAGCCCACGAGAGCGATCTTACCGTCTTTCTTCAGTTCAGCTTTGGCAACTGCGATGGCAGCGTCAACGGCTTTCTTGGTGTCAACTTTGGTCAGGCCAGCTTTTGCAGCAATGGCATCGATTAATTCAGCTTTGTTCATTGTTAAAAGATTTAAAGGTTAATAGTGATAAGTGTTTACCGAGCACAAAGATAATGTAAAAATCTAGTTTGCAAGCATTTTTGCATTTTTTTTCAGGCTTTTTTGCCCGTTGGGGTGATTTTTGTGTAGTAAAAACTTCAAATTTACCCTTTTAAAGGGCTTTTAAAGGGCTTTCGAGCCGTATTCCCCTTAAAAATTCATCGATGCTCATGGCCTTTTTTCCGGCCTGCTGAAGAGTGGTGAGATGGAGATAGCCGTCCTGGGCAGCTACCTTCAGGTAGGTCTTGCCGTCAGTCAAAACGGTGCCGACGGGTTCGGAGGGTTTGGTAAACTCGATTCTAGATTGAAAAACCTTTAATTCTATGGGGGCACCATTCTCAGGTTGAAGGGTGGTATGTGCTGCAGGATAGGGCGAGAGGCCGCGGATGTGGTTGTAAATCGACTGGCAGTCGCGGTCCCATCGGATATAGCAGAAGTCCTTGAAGATCTTCGGAGCGTCTTTTAGGAGGACTCCTGCGGCCATTTCCTCTTGGGTGACCGTTTGTAGGTCGTTGTTCTCGATCTTCCGGATCGTCTCCACCACCAACTTGTTGCCGAGGTGCATCAGTTCATCGTGAAGCTCTCCGGCGGTTTCGTCGGGACGGATGGCCACTTTCTCTTGGAGGATGACGCGACCTTTGTCGATTTCCTCGTTGAGGAAGAAGGTGGTCAACCCGGTCTCGGTCTCCCCATTGATGATGGCATGGTTGATAGGGGCGGCACCACGATATTGGGGCAGGAGGGAGGCGTGGAGGTTGAAGGTGCCCAAAGGTGGCATGTTCCACACCACGGCAGGCAACATCCTGAAGGCCACCACGACGAAGAGGTCGGCATGGAAGGACTCCAAAGCCTTGAGAAATTCAGGATCTTTGAGCTTTTCGGGTTGCAGCAAGGGGAGATTATACTCCAGAGCTGTCTTCTTTACGTCTGAAAACTGGATCTTCTTACCACGTCCCGCAGGTTTGTCGGGCATGGTAATAACAGCCGCCACCTCATAACCGGCTTGCACGATGGCTTCCAGTTGTGAGGCGGCGAACTCCGGTGTCCCGAAATAAACGAGACGCATTATTTCATCAACTATGCTCTTGTTGATCTCGAAGGCTTCGTTGCTGAGCGGATAGTCGGCTTTCAGGGCCTTGTAGCACTTCAGTGCGTTGGCATAGTCGCCGAGAATCTCATAGGTCAGGCCAGCCTTGGAGAGGAACATGGGACCGGTGAACTCGTTCTTCGACTTGTTGGCGGCCTTGTCGTAGTAGGCAGCAGCGCTATTGACGTCGTCGAGTTCCATATAGCAGTCGCCGATGGCGCCGAGAGCCATGGGGGCGAGAATTTCGTCGTTGCTGGTGTATTTCTTCAGGTAGTCGATGGCTTCATCGAACTTGCCCAATTTCATGTCGCAGATGCCTGCGTAGTAGGCGGCCAGCTTACCGGTCTTGGTGCTCTTGTAGGCATCGTAGACTTCGGTGAAGCCGAGGTAGTTGCCATCTCCCTGAAGGGCGGCTTCGTACATCTCCTTCTCGAAGTATTTCTGCGCAGTGAAGATTTCATTGCTGGCGTTGCGGTCCTTTTTGTCGTTCAAGGCCTTTAAGCCCCAAATGACACCGGCGATGATGAGGATGGCGGCAATGATGCCATAGATGAGTTTCTGATGCTCTTCAATCCACATTTCGGTTTTGCCGAGTGCGCTTTCAACGTTTTCCAGTCTTTCTTCGCCTTTGATTTCTTGTTCTTTCTTGGTTGCCATATCTTTTTCTATTCAAAATTTTCGGACTGCAAAAATAGGAAATTCTATGTTTGTATCAACAAAAATCACGTTTTTTTTATTTTTGCAAAAAAATCCTATCGAAATGACCCCCAGAAACAAGGCTTTTCTAGATTTTCTATACCAATTCATTACCGATGAGCGCAAGGAGCGCTTCGAGGAGGTGCTGAACTGGCGTACACGCCAGATTGCCGTGGTGCTTGAGGATATCTTCCAACCGCACAATGCCAGCGCGGTGCTTCGTAGCTGCGACCTCACCGGCATTCAGGATATCCATATCATTGAGAACAACTACACTTTCGATATTAATCCCGATGTGGTGATGGGTAGCACCAAATGGCTCGACATCCATCGCTACAATGAATTGGACTTCAACACCCCCACGGTTTTTGAGCAACTGAAAGCCAAAGGCTACCAGATTGTAGCCACTTGTCCGCATCAGGACGACTTCTCACCGGAAACCCTTCCTTTGGACCAGCCCATCGCCTTGGTTTTTGGCACGGAGAAGACCGGCATCACCGACTATGTGATGGAACACGCCGACAAATTCGTGAAAATCCCGATGTATGGCTTTACCGAGAGCTTCAATATCAGCGTGTCGGCGGCACTGCTGGTATACACCTTGACCCAACGCCTCCACCAGATGAACGATGTGGATTGGCATCTCTCCGATGAGGAAAAGGATGAAATCCGTTTGGAATGGGCACGACGCACTTTAAACCGCATCCGCCAATACGAGCGGAAATTCAAGGAACTCCATCCGGAGTTCTAAATATTTACTCCGAACTATTTCCGAAATAATAATAGAAGGATAAAGACGTGGCGCCGAGCCCGAAAGAGCAACCAAAATCCTTAAAACCATACCAGTAGGAATCGGAATAACCGATAGTTCCTAGAAAGGCTACGGCAGTTAAATGTGGTGTGAGGTTGTATTGGATGCCTGGAACAAAGGAGAAGGAATGGTATCGCTCAATGTGATTGTAGGAAAAGGTATTGAAGTCGGTTTTATGAATGGAATAGGAAAAAACAGCTTCAATAAACAATGACAAATTATTTTTCTTGAAGTAATAATAACGGACGAAAGGATATAGTTCAATGGCTTTATCTTTGTTATTGTAGTTGGAGTTGATCTTTCTGTAGGAAAAATCCATGCCGAAAGCCAGCCTGTTGTATTGGTAGCCAATGGATGGAATGAACGAGTAATACTTGCGTATTTCGGTGTTGTTTAGGTTGTATTTGGACATTTCTCCCCCGAGAAACACTTGGGCTTTGGCGTTCAAACATAAACAAACTGCCGAAGCAATAATGATGAGAATCCGTTTCATGGTTTCCTTTTTTTTATTTACCAGAACGAATAGTAAAACCCAATCCGTGAAGTGTTCATGCTTAAATCGACACCGAAGCCCTTGAACCCGTTGCTATCATGGGAACTGTATCCTATTAGGCCAAAACGGAATAATGCAATGAGACGGTCACTTAGCTTGTAATAGACTCCGGGAGACAATCCGGCCATATGTGCGTTGGGTATTACCTTGGTGTAATTATGGGTGAAAGTATAGAAAGCATCCACAAAAAAGCCAAACCCTTTTCGTACAATGAGGTCGTAACGAATATAGGGTTCCAAGGCAATGATTGTTTCTATGTCGGAAGGTTCGAAACCTGAAGGATAATAGTCGTTATATACTTGTGAATTGTTTCGGGTATAAGAGAAGGTCAGTCCAGCCGAGAACTTTTTGTATCGATAGCCCAGTTCCGGAGAAATGTTCAAGTGCTTGACTTGCCTATCGGGATAGCTTTCTTCGGTTTTGTAATAATTAAAACCACCGCCAATATAGAGTTGTGCCTTGGCGGGGATAATGCCAATGACGAAAAACAAGAGTAACAAGACCCATTGTGTTTTTCTGGTTGTGTTGTTTTTGCCCATTTGTTTTGGTGTTATTTTGGGCAAAAATACTAATAAATAATTAGTTATGAAAGTCTTTTTTATTATTTCGCGTTTCAACCCAAACCCAGAGTCGCCACATCAACCAGCCCCAGGCGAAGAACAAAACGTAGTAAATCCATTTGGGAACAGAGGTCTGATAGGCTCCTTCTTTGTCGATTTGTTGGTATTGCTCGGTCGGGATGTCGGCGTAGTAATAGGAGCCGGCGCCGAAGTCGTAGCCTTTCACCAGGCCGAGCTGGTTGGCCATGATCCAACCAGCCAAAAACAAAGTGATTACCACCATGACGATGGTAATCACTTTGAATATTTTGTGTTGTTTGTTCATTATTTGAACATGTCGAGAACGGGAACCTCGAAGAGTACACCCGAGAGGAGGAGCCACACGGCAAACAGCGTGAGGGCGATGTTGAACAGCTGGCCGATAATGTAAAGCCAGAGCACCTTGCCGCCTTGCATCTGCTTAAAGAGGCTCTTGAAGTTGGTGTCGAGGCCGATGCTGGTAAAGGCCAGCACGAAGGCCCAGTTCTTGTACTGGTCGAGCACACCGTTGATGGCTTTCACATCGCCGCCCATGGGCTGGATGATGAAGGAAGCCACGAGGGATGCTACGAAGAAACCGATGATGAATTTCGGGAAGCGGTTCCAGATCTCGCCGGCACCGACTTTGGTGCCTTCGGTCTTGTCGACCTTGGTGGCGAAGAAGATGGCCACAAAGAAGGCGATGAAGCCGATGAGGATGTTCTGAATGGACTTCACGAGCACGGCTGCCTGTTCGGCTTCCTCACCGAGGGCGTTACCGGCCAGTACCACAGCACCGGTGGAGTCGACGGTGCCACCGATGAGGGCGCCGCCCATGAGCTGGTTCATGCCACAGGCGCGGATGATCATGGGCTCGAACACCATCATCAGGATGGTGAAGATGATGGAGATGCTGATGGCCAACGAGAGGTCTTCCTTCTTGGCCTTGGCTGCCGCACCTGTGGCGATGGCGGCGCTGGTGCCGCACACCGAAGTGGCCGAAGCCAAAGTGATCACCAAAGGCTTGTTGTCGATTTTCAGCACCTTGGTGCCCAACCACCACATGAAGATGATGACGATGGGGGTGACGATCCAGGCGATGCCGAGACCATAGGGGCCGAACTTGGCGATGTTGCTGAACAGCACCGAGAAGCCCATGATGACCAAACCGGTTTTGATGTAGAACTCGGTGCGGATGGCAGGTCTCAGCCAATCAGGGGTGCCGACGGTGTTGGAAATCAACAGACCGATGAGCAAAGCCCAGAAAGCCCATTCCAGATACATCTTCAGCGTAAACTCAGCGCTGATCATCCTCACAAGGATGCAGATGATGAACAGCACTATGTAAGCCGGGATGAACTTGCGGATCTTCTCGCCTTGCAACTTGATGCCGATTCCAAAGAGAATGCCGGTCACCAGGAAGGTGCGAAGCAGCTTGATCCAGAAGTCGCCATTGAATTGGGCGGCTAGGGATTTCTTTTCTTCAACGTTTTCCCACCAATGCCAGGTGCCGAACTTGGCGGCGGAGAAGTCGAACGAACCAGTGAGGACAGCAACGCAAGCGATGGCGATGACGATGAAGCCGATCCAAACGGCCAGCCAGTCCTCTTTCTTCCAGAGATTGGATGCTTTACCCATAGTGCTTAGAATTTATAGGTGAGAATACCGACAGTACGGAACGAATTGGTCTTGGTGCCTTCCACATGCTGGATCAGGGTGAAGTCGAGCTTGAAGTTCAGGGATTTCAGGGGCCAGTAGTTGATGCCCAGGGTGTAGTAGTCGTCTGAGCCGAAAACAGTGGGATTCATGTCGCCGGGCTCGAAGTGTTCGTAACGAATCACAGGCATGAGCTTTTGGCTGTTGTCCTTGCCAAAGTGGATGTTGTAACCGGCAACGCCATAGTAACCCTTGCTGAATCTGAAGAGCTCGATCGGGTTGCCATTGGGGTCGACAGTGCCGTTGTTGAAACCGGTGGTACCGCTGAGGTATTCGGCACGGACCACGAGGTCACCGTCGTTGTACTGGGCACCGGCTGACCAACGACGGCGGGCGCCGTTGTGGATGCCGCCAGCGATGTCATACCAGCCGTGATAGTAGGAACCGCTGAGGGTGAGGTCCTTCAGCCAAGGATGGAAATCCAGGCGACCCACAAAGTCCTTGCGGTTGTTGTTGTCCTTCTCGTTGGCACCGTTGCCGTTGAACACGCCGAGGCTATAGGTGAGGAAGTGGAATTCTTCGTCCGATGACTCGAACAGGTTTCCAGTGATCATGACACCCAGGTCACGGCCAAGGGCGCCGACACCGCAAACATCGCTGTATCCGGAGAGTTTCTGGACGCTCTCACCGTAGTCAAAGATCTCGAGATTGACGGGGTTGATGGGGCTTTCAAGCGTGAATGGGGTCTTGAACTGACCGGCTTGGATGGCGAATGCGTCGCAAGCTTTGTACTTCACATAGAAATCCACGAGCATGGGCTTCCTGACGAAGTCGCCTTGGATTTTGTAAGTCAGGCCCTTGACCAAGGTGCCGTCAATCGACATACGGACACGGCGGGCTTGGAAGGTGTTGCTCGTAGGGGTGAGGTTTTCGTCGAAATTGGCTTGATAAAGGCCTTGGACGAATCCCGAAATCTTGGGTAGTTCCTGGGCGCGAAGGCTCATTGGGAAGCTGATTGCTAATAAAGCAATGAATAACAATAAGTTACGTTTCATAGTAAGATAGAATTTAGAATTGTTTTCAATATTTTACGCGGGCAAAAATAGTAAAAATATTGATAGTAAATATATTTACTAATAATTTTTAAAAAAAGTCAGATGTGTTTTCTGACTTCTTCGAAAGAGATCTTGAACCATTCGGTATATTGTTCGGGATGGTCTTTCATGTCGGTGGCGATGTCGTCGAGGTTCATGTATTTGAACGAGGCCACTTCGTCGGTGTTGATGGTGGGGGTGGTGTCGCATTGTCCGAACCACACGTGGTCGAATTCATGCTCGATGAGACCCAGCCCTACGGGCGCCTTATAGATAAAAGTGAAGACTTCGTGCATGTCGCAGCTGAGTCCCATCTCTTCCTTGAGCCGGCGTGCCGTGGCTTGGGCTAGAGTTTCGCCATTGCGGGGATGGCTGCAGCAAGTGTTGGTCCAAAGGCCAGGGGAGTGGTATTTGGTCAAGGCCCTTTGCTGTAGCAGCATTTCTCCCTTGGAGTTGAAGATAAAAATGGAGAAGGCACGATGGAGCCGGGGCACGATGTGAGCTGCCATCTTCTCCATGATCCCGATTTGGGTGTCTTTTTCGTCGACAAGGACTACGTGTTCCATCATACGTTGAATCTAATGTTGAGGATATCGCCGTCTTGAACTACATAAGTCTTGCCTTCGACGCGGAACTTGCCTGCTTCTTTGACGGCGGCTTCGGAGCCATATTGCAGGAAGTCGTCGGTGCTCATCACCTCGGCGCGGATGAAGCCACGTTGCAGGTCGCTGTGGATGGCGCCGGCAGCGATGGGGGCAGTGTCGCCCACATGGATGGTCCATGCTCTGGTCTCGTCGGGACCGGTGGTAAAGAACGAATGCAAGTTAAGGGTGTGGTAGGCGGTGCGTACGAGTTTGTTGACCCCAGGTTCGGTCAGACCGGCGTCTTCCATGAAGAGGGCGCGGTCGTCGGCATCGAGTTCGGCAATTTCAGCTTCGAGTTTGCCAGCGATGACCAGCATTTCCTGACCTTCCTTCAAGGCAGCTTTCACGGCTTCAGAGTATTTGTTGCCCGTGGTGGCCGAAGCATCGTCGACGTTGCACACGTAGATGATGGGCTTGGCGGTGAGCAACTGCAGGTCCTGTATCACCTTCTTGTCTTCTTCGGCGACCTTGGCATCGCGTGCGTTGCCCATGTTCTCGAGCACCTCTTTATATATAGTAAGCACGTCGAAGGCTTTTTTGTTGTCCTTCTCGCCGTTCTTCAGCAGTTTTTGCACACGTTCCAACTTGCGGGTCACCAGGTCGAGGTCGCGCACCTGAAGCTCCAGGTCGACGAGTTCCATGTCGCGGACAGGGTCCACGCTGCCCTCGCTGTGAGGGATGTTGGGGTCGTCGAAGCAGCGTAACACATGGATGAGTGCGTCCATGGTCTGGACTTCGGCGAGGAGCTTGTTGCCCACGCCCTGACCGCCTTTGCTCAGTCCGGGTAGGTCGACGATTTCGACCGTGGCGGGCACGATGCGCTTCGAGTGTGAGATGTTGTCGATGAGTTTCAGGCGCTCGTCCACCACTTCGCACATGCCGATGTTCGACTTGGAGGCAAAGCCAACCTCAGCCTTGGTGTTGGAGATGCAGTTGAATATGGTGGTCTTTCCCGTGCTGGAAAGGCCGATGATGCCACAGTTTAGTGCCATGATGAATCTGTTTTAAAGGGTGAGTTTTCGCGATGTTTGCGGATGGAGCGTACGCCCACGATCCATAGGAAGATGTCGCCGATGATGAACAAGGCCAAGATGAGCAGCTGGCCCAGCAGCCCCACTTGGTCGGTAACCATCAGCATCCAGTCGAACAAGCCATGCACCACACCGGGGACGATGATGCTCAGCAGAAGGTAGCCCAGCTTTCCTTTGGTGCTGAATTTGGCCAGCGAAAGGAAATAGCCCATCAGCACGCCAAAGAGGAAATGGCCGGGGACGGAGATGATACCACGCATGATGCCAGTGCCAAAGCCCGAACCGAATACGTAGAGGATGTTCTCGATGCAGGCGAAGCCCATGCCAACAAAAGCGGCATATACAATTCCGTCGATATGTTCATTGAAGTTTTTATTCCACCAAATCAACAGGAACAGAACGACAAACTTGCACAACTCCTCTGGAAACCCAGCCTCGATGAAAGCGGAGTAGAACACCGTATCCGAATACCAGATGGCGTTGACGATGGAGACGAGAATCAAGTCGAGCAGGATGGAGAAGATCCCGCCGAAAAACGCCAGCATGAGCAACCAGAAAGGTTCCTTCTCGTATTTGTCCTGCCTATAGATGAAAAGCAGCAACAAGACAACGGGAAGGATGGAGATGCCTAACAGTATCATTTGTTCAATTTTTGACAAAATTACAAATTATTCAGGTTTACTAACACGAAAAAAGCTAATTTTGCAAAAAAATAATCTGCTATGCAGGAAACCATTCTTATCTTGGATTTTGGTTCCCAGGTGACCCAGCTGATTGGTCGTCGTCTGCGTGAACTCAACGTCTATTGCGAAATCCATCCCTACAACAAGATTCCGGTCATCAGTGAGGACGTGAAAGGCGTCATCCTGAGCGGCAGTCCTTTCTCGGTGCGCGACCCGCAGGCGCCCTTCGCCGACCTTAGCGGTATCAAAGGCAAGCTGCCCTTGTTGGGCATCTGTTACGGAGCCCAATTCATGGCCCATCATTTCGGCGGTGAGGTCAACGGATCCATTGCGCGTGAATATGGACGTGCCATCTTGAAGGTGGTCGATACCCAATCGCCATTGTTTGCCAAAGTTAGCCCCACCAGTCAGGTATGGATGAGCCATGGCGACACGATCGCCAGGCTGCCTGAACATGCCCGTGTCATCGCTTCGACCGACGATGTGGAGAATGCGGCCTACAAGATCGAAGGGGAGGAGACCTATGCGGTGCAGTTCCATCCCGAGGTGTTCCACACCAAGGAAGGCCCCCAGATCCTGGCCAACTTCGCTCTGGGTATCTGTGGTTGCAAGGGTGATTGGACCCCTGACTCGTTTATCGACAACACCGTGGCGAGCCTCAAACGGCAACTGGGTGACGACAAGGTGATCCTGGGACTCTCAGGCGGTGTCGACAGCACGGTGGCCGCTGTGCTGCTCAACAAAGCCATTGGCAAGAACCTGACTTGCATTTTCGTCGACAACGGCCTGCTGCGCAAGAACGAGTTCGACGATGTGTTGGATTCCTATAAGGAGATGGGACTCAATGTCATCGGCGTCCATTCCGGGGCTTTGTTCCTGAAGAAGCTGGAAGGCGTCACTGACCCCGAAGCCAAACGTAAGGCCATAGGGTCCACTTTCATCGAAGTGTTTGACGCCGAGGCCCAGAAGATCGAGGGAGCCCGCTGGCTGGCCCAAGGCACCATCTATCCCGATGTCATCGAGAGTGTCAGCGTCAACGGCCCCAGCTGCAAGATCAAGTCGCACCACAACGTGGGTGGCCTTCCTGAGAAGATGAACCTGAAGATCGTGGAGCCGCTGCGGTCGCTGTTCAAGGACGAGGTGCGCCGCGTGGGTCGTTCCTTGGGCATCAAGCGCGAACTCATCGGACGCCATCCCTTCCCGGGACCCAGCCTCGGCATCCGTATCCTGGGCGAGGTCACCGAAGAAAAACTCCGCATCCTGCGCGATGCCGACGACATCTTCATCAAGAGCTTGCGTAGCTGGCCCTGTGAGCTGCCGAGCGCCTCGTATCCCAACGAAATGGCCGACAACCTCTACGACAGCATCTGGCAGGCGGGCACCATGCTGCTTCCAGTGAAGTCGGTGGGCGTGATGGGCGATGAGCGAAGCTACGAATACACCATCGCCTTGCGTGCAGTGATCTCGACCGATGGCATGACAGCCGACTGGGTGCATCTGCCTTACGATTTCCTCGCCAAGGTGTCGAACGACATAATAAATAAGGTAAAAGGAGTGAACCGCGTGTGCTACGATATCTCGTCGAAGCCGCCGGCGACCATTGAGTGGGAATAATTGAAAGTGGAAAGTTATGAGTAAGAAACTGATAGCCGTATGCATATGGTTCGGGCTGCTTTTTGTGGCGCCGATGGCGGCCCTTGCCCAAGTGCCGATTGAGCGATCCACCGAGATCATCACCATCAGCAACAAGCAGTATTACATGCACCATGTAAAACAGGGCGAAACCCTCTATAGCCTTGCTCGTACCTATTTGGTGACCGAAGACGAAATCAAGCGGCTCAACCCGGAAATCGATGAATTGGGACTGCAAACCGGCATGGTCATTGGCATCCCGGTGGTTCAGGCCAGTCAAGGATACTTTGTCTATACCGTTCAAGAGGCCGAAAGAACAAGAAAGCTGCTGCGCCGTTTCGATGTCTCCGAGGAGGACTTCCGGCGCCTGAATCCCTCGGTGGGATCAGAGGTCTTCGTGGGACAGAAAGTGCTGATTCCCTCTGATGAGCCCGTGACACCGACACCTGTCGCTCAGGAGCCGGACACGCTTGTCGTTCAAACCACGGAGCAACCGGCGGACACCCTCGTGGTTCCCGAGGAGCCAACAAGTGTTTTTGTGCTGCCAGAGCAACGTCCTGACACCTGCTATCCTTCTCCGCAGAACGCCCGGCGCCATTATCGCGTGGCGTTGTTGGTGCCCCTGTATCTCGATGGCATTGACCGTATCGACACCTCCAAGGAGAGGGCCGAGAAGACCAAGAACTCGCGTACCATGAAGTTCCTCCAGTTTTATGAGGGATTCATGATGGCTGTCGATTCGATGACTCAGCGAAAGGGGATGAATCTTGACTTGACGGTCATCGACGTGCACGAGAATGTGTCATCCGCCCAGACTGCCGTCAGCAGCCTGCAGAGCGAGCAGGTCGACCTCATTGTGGGACCCTTCTTCAGCAAGTCGTTTGCTGTGGTGGAGGACTATGCCCTGCGGCACCATATTCCCATCGTCAACCCCATGTCGGAACGCGAGAGCATCGTCGTCGACGCCCCCAATGTCATCAAGCTGAAACCCAGTCCCAAGACCATGGTAAGCCAGGTTGCCGATCTTATCACCACCCGTTATCCTCAAGCCAAGGTGAGCCTGATCTCTGATGGCCATTTGGCCGACACGGCCTTGATCGCCGCATTGGAGCATGCCCTTGACTCGGCGGTGGCCAGCGAAGTAATGGTGACCAACGGGGAGATCGTTGAACGTATCGCTGCGGAGAGCCGTCGTCGTAACATGGGCAAGCGGATGCTGTCGACCATGGAGGCCGAAGGCCAGATCTTTTCCACCAAAGCCTTGCAGGAAGATCCTGAAGGCAAGGTGTATTTTGAGAACAGTTTCCAAAGCTTCTCATCGAGTGAGATCGATGCCTTCCAAAAGGACCTTTCCTCAGCTCGCGACAATGTGCTTATCGCCTTTGGAAGAGATATAGTATTTGCTACGAAAATATTGAATACAATTAATAAATCTGCACAAAAGTTTCCCATAACGCTTATCGGTCTGCCCTCATGGACCGAATTCGACAACCTTTTGGTGCCCAATCTGTTGAATATGAATGCCATTTATTTCGACGATCATTTCGTGGATTACAACGATTCGTTGACCTTGGCGTTCGTCGATGGATTTAGGGCGAAGTACCAAAGCGAGCCGTTGGACTATGCGTTCGAGGGTTTCGATGTGGGTTGGTATTTCTTGAATGCCCTTGCGCAATATGGGCCCCAGGCTTTTGGGTGTCTCCCGTACGAGCATATGCCTCTGTTGCACACCCGATATTACTTCACCAAGAGTCGTTATCAAGATGGGCTGGAAAACCGGTATTGGAACATGTACCAGTATGACAGCCGTTCGGTGGAATTGAAACCCATCTGGATCTATCAGGAGGAGGAATGAGATGGGAAGGTTTTGTGTCGGCCTGCTTTTGTTGCTGGTTATGGCTTCCTGCCACGATGGGGTAGAGGTCAAGAAAGACTATTGGGAAAACGGGAAGGTGAAGTCGGAGTTGAGCTATGTCGACGGTGAGCTCGATGGCCCCTGTCGGTGGTACATGGCCAATGGGAAGCTCCAAATGGAGGTTGAATACCGTCACAACAAGATGAACGGCTTGACGCGCCGCTGGTACGAGAACGGCAACCTCATGGAGGAGTCGTGGTACCGTGACGGGGTTCAGGACAGCGTCTTCAGGGGGTATTCCCTGAAAGGCTTGTTGGTTGAGGAAGGCTATTATGCTGATGGCAAGCTGAACGGTGATTATCGCAGGTGGTACGAGAACGGTCAGGTGTTTCAAGAGGGTCGGTATGCCGATGACATGATGGATGGGTCATGGCTGATCTTTTACGCTGATGGTAATCTGGCGGCCAAGGCTGACTTCGACAAAGGCACCGGTGTGCAGACGAGTTATGAGCAGTCGGGCTACCAATGCTTGGTGACCCATTACGTCGACAACGTGAAGCATGGGAGGGAGGTTTACTACAATCCCGACGGCAAGATCACCCGTGTCGCCTTGTACGAATATGGCGAATGGGTAGGTGATGAGGAGGAAAAATAAAATATTTACGATTTTATTTTTTTTGTAAGGTTTAATGTGTTAACTTTGCACCGCTTTAAAAAAGAAAACTTTAAATAAACCTTTTAATAATTCAAACAAACAAAATGAAAGTAAATGAAATCATGACCGCTCTGGAGGCCAAACATCCAGGCGAAAAAGAGTATTTACAGGCAGTACGCGAAGTGCTCGAATCAATCGAA
>CAJOIH010000033.1 GCA_905234455.1 uncultured Bacteroidales bacterium
CTCCACATAGTAGGAACCTGCCCACGGGTCGACCACGCGGCAGACGTTGGTCTCTTCCTGGATGTAGATCTGGGTGTTACGGGCGATACGGGCGCTGAAATCGGTGGGCAGAGCGATAGCCTCGTCCAAGGCGTTGGTGTGCAGCGACTGGGTGTGGCCCAGGGCGGCGCCCATAGCCTCGATGCAGGTACGGGCCACGTTGTTGAACGGGTCTTGTTCGGTGAGCGACCAGCCAGAGGTCTGCGTGTGGGTACGCAAGGCCAACGATTTGGTGTTCTTCGGGTTGAAGGTGCTCACGATCTTGGCCCACAGCATACGGGCGGCACGCATCTTGGCAATCTCCATGAAGTGGTTCATGCCCGAGCACCAGAAGAACGACAGACGCGGTGCGAAGGCGTCGATATCCAAGCCGGCCTTGACACCGGTGCGGAGGTAGTCCCAACCGTCGGCCAGGGTGTAGGCCATCTCGATGTCGGAGGTGGCGCCGGCTTCCTGCATGTGGTAACCCGAGATGGAGATGCTGTTGAACTTCGGCATGTTCTGCGAGGTGAACTCGAAGATGTCGGCGATGATGCGCATCGAGCAGGCGGATAGATATAGGTGTTACGTACCATGAATTCCTTCAGGATGTCGTTTTGGATGGTGCCTTGCAGCTCTTCGTACTTGGCACCCTGCTCCAGGGCGGCGACGATGTAGAAGGCCAGGATCGGCAGCACGGCGCCGTTCATGGTCATGGAGACTGACATCTTATTTAAAGGTATCTGGTCGAACAGGACTTTCATGTCCTCGACGGAGCAGATGGACACGCCTGCCTTACCCACATCGCCCATGACACGCTCATGGTCGGCGTCGTAGCCACGGTGGGTGGCCAGGTCGAAGGCCACTGACAGACCTTTCTGACCGGCAGCGATGTTACGGCGGTAGAAGGCGTTGGACTCTTCGGCGGTGGAGAAACCGGCGTACTGACGGATGGTCCAGGGACGCATCACGTACATGGTGGAGTAAGGTCCACGGAGGAAGGGGGCGATGCCGGCGGCATAGTTGAGGTGTTCCATGCCTTCGAGGTCTTTCTCGGTGTAGGCGGGTTTCACCATGATATGCTCGGAGGTCTCCCAGCTTTCGCCGTTCGGCAGGATGATACCGTTGTGATTAGGTATAGCGTTGATGTTGATGTCTTTATAATTGGGTTTCATTTCAAACTCCTTTCATTCTTACTTCTGACTTCTGTCTTCTGACTTCTATCACTTTGTTATACCTAATTGTTTCTGAAAATCTTGGAGGGTCTCAAGCACATTGCTCTTCACGTGGATGAAGTACTTCAGGCCAGCCTCTTTGAGGATGTCGGCGGTGCCTTCGGGGTTGCCGGCAAGCACCACGATGGTTTCATTCTTCAAGGCTTCGTAGATTTGAAGGGCGTTGCCTTCGCCGTATTCCTCGTCAGATGAGCAGATGACCAGAATCTCTGGCTTCACTTCACGGGCGGCGGCGATGCCTTCGTCCAAGGTTTTGAAGCCAGGGTTGTCGACGACTTGGAAACCGGCGCAGGCGAAGAAGTTGGAGGCGAAGTTGGCGCGGGCCTTGCGCATGGCGAGGTTGCCGTAGGTGAACATCCAGGCCACGGGACGTTTGTGGTCCTGGGCGTAGACGTCGGTGGCGAAGCGTAGCTTTTCGAACTGCTGGGCGGCGCGGAAGGTGACGATGGTCTCGACTTCGGCATTGGCATCGCGACGGTCGTCGGCTTCGAACACCCAAGGTTCGGGGTTGAATTTCATCGTCTCGGTGAAGTTCGGGAACTGGTTGGTGCCGAGGATGGTCTCGCGGCGGGTGGCCACGTTGCTGAACTTCTTGGCGGCGCTTTCCTTGATGAGGCCTTGGATCATGCCTTTGCGGACGGCTTCGAGGTAGCCGCCTTCGTCCTGGATCTTGTTGAAGAGGTCCCAGGCGGCAGCGGCGAGGCTCTCGGTGAGGTTCTCGATGTAATAGGAACCCGCGGCGGGGTCGGCTACCTTGTCGAAGTGGGCCTCTTCCTTGAGGATGAGCTGCTGGTTGCGGGCGATACGGTCGGCGAAGTCGGTGGGGATCTCGAACGGCGTGTCGAACGGCATCACGGTGAAGGAGTCCACGCCGCCGAGGACGGCTGACATGGTGCCCGAGGTGGTGCGCAGCATGTTGACGTAGGCGTCGTAGAGGCTCATGCCCAGCTCGGCGTTGGTGGCATGGACGTGCATCTTGCAGGTCTCGGCTTCCGAAGCCGGGTTGTAGGCCTTCACGATGTTGGCCCACAGCAGGCGGTAGGCGCGCAGTTTGGCCAGCTCCATGAAGTAGTTCTGTCCGATGGCGAGGTTGAAGCGCATCTTGGGTGCGATCTCGTCGATGGTCAGGCCTTTCTCGGTGAGCTTGTCGAGGTACTCGGCCCCCACGGCGAGGCTGAAGGCCATCTCCTGGACGATGGTGGCGCCGGCGTTGGTGAACACATGGCCATTAATACCCACTGTCTGGAAGCCCGGCATCTCTGCTTTCACCATGATGTAGGCCAGTTCCATGTCGGTGTTTTCGGTCACATACCACACGCCGCGGCGGAGGTAACGGGTCAGCGGGTCATAGTTCAACGAGCCTTTGATGCCCGGGATCTTTGAGAGCATCTCGAGCAGTGGCAGGTGGTACTTGTTGTTGTAGAGGTTGATTTCCACGGCTTTCTGGTCGATGCCATTCAAAAGGGTGGAGATCTCGATGGCGGTGTAGGCCTTGTCGTACTCCAGCTTGAAGCCGATGCTGTTGGCACCGCGGCTCAAGGCGTTCAAGGCGATCTTGTTGGCCTCGGCGACGTCTTTGACGGTGACATCCTGGCGCACAAGCCATTCGTTGCCTTCGGGCTTGTTGCCGCGGACGTAGGGGAACTCGTTGGGGTTTTGGCCCGTCCACGGGATGTCGGCCAGGTTCTCGGCACGGTAGTAGGGCTTCACGTTGAAGCCTTCGGCGGTGCGCCAAACCAGCTTTTTGTTGTAGTCGGCTCCTTTGAGGTCCTTCTCGATGACGGCTTCCCATTCCTGGGTGGTCACCGGTGGAAATTCCTCGAAGAGTTTTTCAAATTTCTCCATATGATTAGTGTATTGTTGTGAATATTATTTAATCTGCTTGAAGTTCCAGTAGTCGTGGTTGGTGAGTTCGGGGATGGTATTTCCGGCGAGGCGCATCCGTTTCCTCAGCATGTGTCGTGACGACAGCACGCCGTAGCCGCCTTTCACGTTGGTGTATTCGGGCAGGGTTTGCACGATGCTGTTGGAGGGGCCGTTGACGGTGATGAAGTTGTAGAGCTCGTCGCCTCCTGCGGCCAGGCACACTTCGAGCGAAGGCTCGTAGATGAGTCGTTCCACGTTGGTGTTGAGGGTGTCGTTGCCCAAGAACAGGGCCAGGTTGTAGAAGAACAGCGAGGGGTTGAAATTGATGCTGAACGTACCGTTTTCCTCGTGCAGTGTCGACTCGGGGTGGGAGCCCAGGGCCCAGGTCATGATGCGTTCCACTGAGTCGACCGGGGAGGTTGTTTCGATAAAGTGGAATTTGAACACCACCTCGTAGACCGAGGCGTAGGGGCAGGGCGTCCAGTTGACCACGCCGTTGCTGGCGGTTGAGCCGAAGTTCATGGCGCTTTGGGGCAGCACAAACGATTTGCCGCCTACGATGTCGGTGATGGCGCTGATGATGCTGTCGCCTTTTTCCACTTGCAGTTCGTAGCGGTATTTGTATTGTTCGTTGTTTTTCCTGATGGGTTGTGTGGTGTAGTACACCTTTTGGTCAGGGGCGTAGAAGATGCCGGGTTCCTTGTCGTGGATGGTGATGGTGTCGAGAGGCAGCTCGTTGGTTTTCTGGTAGTTGTTGCTGCCCAGGGTAGCGCGGTACTCGATGAGTTTGGCGTTGAGTTTGCCGGGGTAGTTGGATGAGTCGGCCACTTGGGCGATGGTGAGGGCGTTGCCGGGTCCGAGGAAAGCCTTGTTGATTTTCACAAAGTTGGTGTCGGCTCCGCTGTCGAGCAGGCCGTAAACCACGGTAATATCCTTGTATTCAGCGTAAAGGTCCACGTCGGTGCTGCAGGCGTTGAGCATCAGCACGATGGCGAAAGCCGAAAACAGGGAGATGATCGTTCTTTTCATTTCGATGATAATTACAAATAGCCGTCAAAGATACAACAATTATTCTTATCTTTGGAGCAAATTTTTTGAAAACGACTCAATGAACGAAGAAAATAGCAAATGGCTGGTGGTGGTGAACCCGATGGCGTCCGTCGGGAAAGGCGGCCGGGATTGGCCTGTAGTGAAGGATCTGCTTACGACCAAAGGGTTTGATTTCGACTTTGTGCTGACCGGGCATCACGGCCATGCCATTGATTTGGTGAGGGACCTGATCACCGAGAAAGGCTATAAGAAGGTCATCTCCGTAGGTGGCGATGGCACCAATAACGAGGTCATTAATGGCATTTTCACCCAGGAGCGGTTTCCTACCACGGAGATTACCATGGGGGTCCTCCCCATCGGCACGGGCAACGACTGGACCAGGACTTTTGCCTTTCCCGAGGGTTATCCGAACTTGGTGGAGGTGCTCCGGCAGGGGCATCTTTTCAGCCACGATATCGGCAAGGTGACCTATTACAACGACGGTGATGCCAAAGTGCGGTATTTCCTGAATGCTGCCGGCACGGGGCTCGACGAGATGGTGTGCAACAAGACCAACCAGATGAAATCGGAGGGCAAGGGGGGCACGGTGCGTTATTTGATCAGTTTGGTCAACAGTTTCATGACATATAAGTGCCAGCCCATCCAGATCTTTGTCGACGACCGGCTGGTGTTCGACGATGCCCTCCTCAGCCTCTCCATCGGCAACTGCAAGTACAATGGTGGCGGCATGAAGATGATGCGCGATGCCGTGCCTGACGACGGACTGTTCGACATCACTGCCATCCGCAGGGTGAGTCTGCTGAAATTCGCCGCCAACACCAAGAACCTCTATGACGGCACTTTCATCGACAAGCTCAAGGAGGTGAGCACCTTCCGCGGCAGCAAGATTCGTGTGGTCTCCATCCCGTCGCACAAGTTGCTGCTCGAGACTGAAGGTGAGACACTTACCAATTCTCCTTTTGATTTTGAGATGCTCCCGAAGGCGATACAGATGGTCATTCCAAAAATCAATATATGAGTAAGTATTATCATTATGACCCCGAAATCAACCAATGGACACCAAAACCATGAGAAACATAGATTTATACAACAGAATAAGTATTTTTCTTGAATTATATTACCAAAGAACAAAGCAAAATGATCTAGGTGGTTTCTTGGGTATTTCTAGTATGATTTTGTATAGGAAAGAACCCAATAATCCCATTGGATTAGAACGCCGTATGGTGGACACTTGTATATGGGACAATTGGTTGTATGTAATAGGATTAAGTAATCTAATAGACAATGATTCACGCTTATCTTTTGATTATGGTAAATATATAGAAGAAACTGGAGCTGTGGAGATAAACCAACAACAACAACATGAGTACATGCTAAACTTTTTAAAATATATAGAACAAGATTGGGGTTATAACTGGAACCAATTGTTATTTGACATAGACCAAGATTCTCAAACGAAAAGAGATTGGGAGAATAGCTATTGTTTGTTAAAAGAATACTTAAAACTTGGACTCCAATAGTTAACACTAATGAAATTTATCATCAAATGATGGAAGACAAGCGTCGCACACCGACAGTCTCAGGAATATGACGGAGCGCTTCACCTACGACAGGCTAGACCGTCTCACCGGCGTCGTCGAGGGCACGGACTGCATTTCCTCAATACATTATTACTAGCCATGACAGAACTATTTCATAAACAAACAACCTTAAAACAATGCTTAAATAATTTATGTTGTAATCATCTGGGATTTAAAAAAAGAAAATACAGTTATTACAAAGCTCTTAAAGATGGTGTTTTCTCCACATTGAATTTTGGCATTGCTCATTACGGTATAGCAAACCACTCTTTCATTAATATCATGGTTGGTATCATTTATGAGGATGTTGAGATGCTTTCTTATAAACTAACAGGTTATAACAGATTGGCTATCATGCAACCACAAATCGGAATTCAAATAGGGTATCTCATGCCAGAAAAAAAATTTAAAGAATGGGAATATATTGAAGGGATTGATAATACCGCAATTTGTAATGACATAGTATTCAACATTCAGAACTATGCCTTTCCTTTCCAAGCAAAATACCTTGATCCATTAACGTTTTTTAACTCTATTGATGACATTAATTTAACAAGCTATTATATTCGCGACCGTTATCTCCCTATTTTGTATTATTTAAGAGGTGACAAGTCAACTGGCCTCCAAGTAATTGAAAAAGCTATTGAAAGACAATTACACCCAAATAATCCTGAAATTCCAAATATTGAAGACGCTTCCGTTGAGTTATTTTTTGGTCCTGGATACGGAAAAGTTGATTCAACATATCTTACATTCGCAGAGAATTATAAAAATCTTCCTGAACCCAGTCCGAATAATCCTTTAACTCATCGTAGCACACCGACAGCCTCGGGAACATGACGGAGCGTTTCTGATCGAATCTTGAACGGCATTAAAGAATTTTTACGTATATTTGTCAGTCCATCCGAAAAATCTCTATTGTCAAAATAACTAATACCATGGTAAACATCGATCAAGTGAATTTTGCAGGCAAACGCGTCATTGTGCGCGTCGACTTCAACGTCCCGTTGGACGACAATTTCAACATTACCGACGACACCCGTATGCGCGCGGCCATGCCTACGCTGCGTAAGGTCATGGGCGACAACGGCATGCTCATCATCATGTCGCACCTCGGCCGTCCCAAGAAGAACCCCGACCCGAAGTTTTCGCTCAAGCCCATCGTGAAGCACCTCGAGGAGCTGGTGGGCAAACCGGTGACCTTTGCCGACGACTGCATGAAGGCCGGCGACGCCATCCGTGCCATGAAACCCGGCGACGTGATGCTGCTCGAGAACCTCCGTTTCTACGCTGAGGAAGAGGGCAAGCCGCGTGGCATCGAGAAGGGCGAAGAAGGCTACGACGAGGCCAAGAAGGCCGTGAAAGCCGCCCAGAAAGAGTTCACCAAGACCCTGGCCGGCTATGCCGAGTATTACATCAACGACGCCTTCGGCACCGCCCACCGCGCCCACGCCTCCACTGCCTTGATTGCCGACTACTTCGACGCCGACCACAAGATGTTCGGCTACCTGATGGGCAAGGAAGTGGCCGCCGTCAACAAGGTGATGAACGAGATCCAGCATCCCTTCACCGCCATCATGGGCGGCTCGAAGGTCTCCACCAAGATCGAGATCATCGAGAACCTCCTCACCAAGGTCGACAACCTCATCCTCTGCGGCGGCATGACCTACACCTTCAAGAAGGCCCTCGGCGGCAAAATCGGCAACTCCATCTGCGAGGACGACAAGCTCGACCTGGCCCTCGACATCCTGGCCCAAGCCAAGGCCAAAGGCGTCAACCTGGTGCTCGCCATTGACTGCGTGGTCGGCGACAAGTTCGGCAACGACGCCCACACCCAGGTCGTCGACCCGATGAACATCCCCGAAGGCTGGGAAGGCATGGACATCGGTCCCAAGACCCGCGAGCTGTTTGCCAACGTCATCAAGGGCTCGAAGACCATCCTCTGGAACGGTCCCTGCGGCGTGTTTGAGTTCGACACCTTTGCCGTTGGTTCCAAGGCCATCGCCGAGGCCATCGCGGCAGCTACCAAGGACGGCGCCTTCTCGCTCATTGGCGGCGGCGACTCGGTGGCCTGCATCAACAAGTTCGGTCTCGCCGACCAGGTCTCCTACGTGAGCACCGGCGGCGGCGCCTTGCTCGAAGCCATCGAAGGCAAGGAACTGCCTGGCATCGCAGCCATCAAGAAGTGATGGGCAAGACCATCGTCAACATCATCACCCCGGAGCATCCTGTCGCCGCCTACCTCTTCATCAAGGAGATGTACGAGCCTGGCGACAGGCTGCTCTTCATCGCAGCCAACGAGGATTTCGGCTGTATCACCCCTTTGGTCGGCTGCCTGAAGGTCGACAAGGACGTGGTGCAGCGCATCGTGTTGCGCCGCGACGCCGACAAATACACTTACGAGCACATCTGCCGCACCATCAACAGCAAGCTCGACCCGCAAATCGAGTATTGCGTGAACCTTGCCGGCGGCACCCGTTACATGGCCCTCTCGGTGCAGCATGTGTTTTCCAACTACCACAGCACCTTCTATTACATCCAAACCCGCGAGAACCTCATCGTCAAGACCATTTTCGACAACAGCATCTACGACAACGACGACGTCATTATGCCCATTCGCTACAAGCTGTCGCTGAGCGAGTATTTCGAGGTGTACGGCCTGAGCCACGACCTCGACACGCCGAAGCCCTTGGTCGGCGATGTGTCGCAGGCGCAGCACATGTTCAACCTGTTCACGAAACAGCTTTTGGGCAATGCCGACTACAAGGTGATGGAGGTGCTTCGCGAGAAGTACCGCGGCTGGAAGTATCTCGACATCAAGGAGGTGGAGACCACCATTAATGATAGGATGATTCCCATCCCCAACCTAAGCAAGTTCCTGAAATACATTCAGTTCGAGCCGGCCGAGAAAGGCATCTTGAACACCGCCGAGCTGGATTACCTCACAGGGGGCTGGTTCGAGGAGTACGTCTATTATCTGATCCAGGCGGTGCTCCAGCCCGACGGGATGGCCATCGGGGTGCGCATCGACGGCTGCACCGACATCAAGCACAACAACGAGCTCGACGTGTGTTTCATCAAGAACAACCAGTTTTTCGTGATCGAGTGCAAGAGCGGCATCAGCTCGGAGAGCATGTTCAACGAGATCGTCTACAAGGTGAGTGCCCTCAAGGAGGTGCTGCTCGGCGTGGCCTGCCAGTCCTACATCTTTTCGTTGAAGAAAGACCCTTCGGGCGACTTGAAGAAGATCGCCAGGTACATGGGCATCACGTTTTGTGATTTTGACACCCTCACCAGGGAGGACAAGCTCAAGAAGGCGCTGAAGCGGATGGAGGGTTGAAAACGCTTCTTTTTACGGAAGTTGTAATGTTTTTTGTATTGCATAAATCAACTCTTCGGGAACCTCATTTCTTCGGGCTATTGTGGGGAACTGGTGTACTGCATCTCTCACTTCGTCAATGGTTTTTGTTGCGTCTCCCTTTTTCAGGTCGAATTGTTCAGCCACCGCAAGCATGTCCTCGTCAGTGATGTCATTCACTTTGGAATTGACGCTGAACGAATGATAGTTCTCAAACGGTAACGCTTCCATATCCACGCTGAAAGTCAAGTCATAGGCTGGTGCCAGATTCCATCGGCCTTTGCGGTCCATCAGGAAAGAGAAATTCTTGGCGTGGTCATCCACATTGTGGGCGATCACGTTAAATGCCATTCTTCTGAAGGCCTCAAGAAGGTCGGGATAACCCAATCCAAACTTTTTTACCACAAAAAGGAAGCTTTCATAACAGTCGGCGGAAGGGTAAAGCGCCATGAGGGTTTGGGAGAAGAGTTTTTCGTTTCCCTTTCTATCGAATCGATACGTCAGAAAATGGTTCACGCCTTCACACTTGAGCATTTCGGAATCCATCATTTGGATGCCGCACGTCTTGGCCATTTCATAGAAAGTCATTTCCAATTCAGCGGACGGATAGTCATGCTCTTGGAATTTCAGTATGGCATGCCGGAAGCCTTCAGGAACATCTCCCTGCCCGGAACAAATCACGTCAGGTTCGTTTCTTCCTTGGTTTATAGACGCGCTCACGGTGTGCCTTGTTCAATTTAGCCATGATCACCGGGCTGGGAGGCAACGGCTCCAACAGTTTGCCGACAGCTTCTATCATGCCGATGGCTCGCAGCATTCGAAAGAGCGAGTCGAGGGTGATGTTCTTTGCTGATCCATTTTCAAACTGGCTCACCGTAAACACGCTGAGGCCGCTGAATTCGGCAACTTCTTTTTGCGATTTGCCTGAGCGTATCCTGTAGTCTTTATACCGTTCACCCAACATGGCGACGAGATTGGCATTCGATATGTCCTCAATTTGTATCATTTCGATTTTTTTTGCAAATATAGAAATTTCAAAATTAATGGCGGTTTTTTTTTATAAAATTTGAAATTTCTTTATTTTTTTGCCATCTTTGAAGTGTCCTTCGGTTGCTGTTTTATTATTCCAATAATTATTATTCCAATAATAATTTTGTAAAGCTAACAATTATTTGGATTATTGGAAAGAAAAACAAAAAATTATAGATCCTTCGTACGTGAAGGTCTCTTCCATGTTGGTTCTCTATCCTTTAATGGGAGTCTCGATAATCAAAATCCCCTAGTAACAAATGTTCTTTCACTTCTTCGTATTGAATGAAATCTTGAAACGCTTCTTCATGTTTTTCCAATTCTAATAACGCACTATCCTTTCCCTCCGTATTTACTACAAAAAGAAGATAATCCAACACAAAGCTCTCATCCAAGGGTTCTTTTAGCCCCAATTGATAGCATTGTTGGGCCTTCAGTAGGATACTTTGTTCCATAATAGAATCACCTTTAAGATGATATGGATACGCCAAGCTCCTGTATAGCATCGCATTTGTTTGGTAATCGCAAGGTTCCGTTTTTTCTATTAACTCATATAGATTGGCTATTATTTCATCATACTTTTTTTGCTCATATAAAACCGCAATCTTATTCTGGCGAGCAACTTCATTGTTTTTATCAACAGCCATAGCCTTATCAAAATAAAGTAGAGCAGAATCCAACAGGGAATAATCTCCATTTGAATAAAGGTATTCGTTAAAAAACACAAAACCTTGGTTATTTAAAATTTCCGTTTCCGAAGCACCAACGAATTGCGCACTTTTATTTTTACACGAGCACAGACAAGCAAATATCAAAGGTAATACTATTAATGTTTGTTTTAGATTCATGGATAAATATAAATTGTTTTATTGGCATTAATTGTCGGACCTAATAAAGTTTTCGTTGGAACCATCCAACCCGTACCTAAATTGACACTCCAACCACCATTTATTTGCAATACTATAACCCCAGAAGCTGGAGAAACAAAAGAAGCGCAACCTACATATGTTGTATTAATAGGATTAAGAACAGCAGTTTGGGAATCAACAACAAGAGGTTTGGAATCTATTTGCACATCATCAATGTAAAGGGTGGCTTTTGCACTTGCTTGCACATCTCCATTTACTATAGTATTATAAGACAAACCTCTTACAGAAATACCAATTAAGTCTTTGCCTATATCGTTTATATCATTAAAATGATAGACAGTAACATTATATAACATTTTATAATTAGCAACCTGTGTAGCATGATAACCCAAACTTAAGTTTACATCTAATGGAAGAGTCCCAAGTTCATTAACTCGGTATTGCATGGTTTTTTCTCCGTGGCTTCCACTTCCGCCGCCACAGCCTCCACTGTTGGGACCCACGGACTGTCCTTCGCTATTGCTGGACCATGATAGATTCAATCTTTCGCCACCGTAAAAATATGTATTGTACCTAATCTTTTCCAACCTGTTCGAAAGGCTGGGGTTGTCCGCAACGACAGTGACCTCATACAAATCAACGGTCGGCATTCCATTGACGTAATACAACTCTCCCGGAGGGTGCTCTCCGTTTCCTCCACCTCCCGGCCCTGAGAGCCACCCCGTCGGGTCCACAAACCTCAGCGGGTTGTTCATGCAGTACGAGTACCGGTTGAATCCCTGCGCCGTCAGCGGGTTCTGAACGAAGCGGTCCACCGAGAGGAACGACGTCATCACAGGGTCATACATACGACCGTTCATATTAATCAGGCCGAAGGCCTCCACATGCTCGTGACCCGTGTAGCCACGGTCGAACATCGGGCCGTCGTAGGTGTCGCCTGCCCTGTAGTTCGCCCAGGTGATG
>CAJOIH010000034.1 GCA_905234455.1 uncultured Bacteroidales bacterium
TTATGCTCTGTGCACTCGAGGATGACCTTGATACGTGCGTCTTTCTGTTTCTTTGACATTGCTTATCTTCCTTTCAAAATTTCGGACTGCAAAATTAGAACAATTTTTTGAATCGACAAGGGATAATTTCAATTTTTTTTCAAATTATCCATTTATCACTTTATTGACAATGTCCAGAATCTCGGCTTCCTCTTTCAGGGCAGCGGTTTCAATGTCGGCGGCTTCCTTCAGGATTTGGGCTTTGAAGGCCTCGTCTTTCAAGGAGGCGGCGTTGATCTTCACGTTAAGATGTGCTCCCATCACGGCGGAGCGGGCACACAAGGCACCCACACCGGCGTCGGTCACGGAGTTGGGGTTGCCGGTCACTGCCATGGCGCGGACGACTTCGAAAGCCTTGAAGGCGACCTTCATCGTGCGGAAAGGCACTTGGGTGGCATACTTGGTGGCGTCTTGGATGGCCTGAGTGCGGGCAGCCTTCTCTTCGTCGGTCTTCTTCGGCAGGCCAAAAGCAGCCATGATGGTGTTGAAGGCATTGGTATCCTCGTCGACCAGTTCAAGCAGCTCGTCCTTGATGGCCTGGCCCTTGACGGCCCAGTTGGAGAATTCTTCCCAGCGCTCGTCCCAGCCCGGCTTGTGCGACGACAGGTTGGCCACCATGGTAGCCAGAGAGGCGCCGAGGGCACCCATATAGGCCGAGATGGAGCCACCACCCGGAGCAGGACTTTCAGAAGCAGTCTCGTTGGCAAATCCCGTGCAGGTCATGTCAACAAGTTTCTTCTGTGTATGGTCTTCAATGAGGTATTCGATGACCTTTTCTTTCGGGTCGAAGGGTTTCAGGTCGTCGAGGCCCATCGACTTGATGGCGATCTTCATGATTTCCTCTTCGCTCACGCCGAGGCTGCGTTGCTGCTTGGCCAGATAAAAACGACCGGCGTCCATCAACACTTTCTTGGGGACCAGGCCGACGATCTCACAACCGGTGACACGCACGCCACGGGCAGCAGCCTTGGCACAGACTTCCTCGAAGCAGACGTGGACGGGCGAAATGCTGATGTTGGTGATGTTCATCGACACCTGGGCGATGCCATAGTCCTCGATGAACCAGCCGATGGCTTTGGTGGCCTTCAGCGTGCCAGGGATCATGATGGGTTTGCCGTTCTCGTCCTTCATCGGCTTGCCAGTCACCTTGCCACCTTCACGCATCGGACGGCCCTTTTCGCGCACGTCGAAAGCGATGGCGTTGGCACGACGCGTCGAAGTGGTGTTGAGGTTATAGTTGATGGCCACGAGGAAGTCGCGGGCACCCACTTGGGTAGCACCCGTGTGGGCCACGTGTTCGTTCCATTCGTTGGGGCCGAAATCGGGCTTCCACTGCTCGGTGCCAAGGCGCGAAGCCAGCGACTCGTACTCGCCCGTACGGCAGTAGGCCAAGTTGCGGCGCTCCTTGATGTAGGCTGCCTCTTCGTAGCAGTAAATCGGGATGTTGAGCTCTTCGCCGAGGCGTTTGCCCAGCTTGTGGGCATACTCGACCACCTCTTCCATGGTGATGTTGCTCACAGGGATAAGGGGGCACACATCGGTGGCACCCTGGCGCGGGTGGGCACCATGGTGCTGGCTCATGTCGATGAGCTCGGCGGCTTTCTTCACCACACGATAGGCGGCTTCACACACGGGTTCAGGCTCACCCACAAAAGTGATGACAGTACGGTTGGTGGTCATGCCGGGATCCACGTCCAGCAGCTTGACGCCTTCTACTTTCTCGATTTCAGCGGTTACTTGGTCAATGATATTTTTGTCGCGGCCTTCGCTGATATTCGGCACGCATTCAATCAATTGTTTCATTATATTGTTAAAAGTTAAAAAATCATTGTTCTATAATTTCCACTCCTTCTGTTTCCATCTCAGCTTCTGCTTCTGCTGCAGCTTGTGCGGCCTTGTCTTTCAGGACAACAGTCTCGGCACGGTCGACGAAGTCTCCGCTGGTGAAGGAGATGCCGAATTGCAAATGTACTTGAGTAGTATTGGTGAGATTGAAGAACCCCAAAACGTTGTTACTGGCCAGATACATCATCATGCCACCAAAGTTGGCGCTCAGACCAATACCGAGGTTATCGAAACTGCCCGGCATCATGGTATAGGTGGCCACCACATCGTATTTGTCGCCAAACGATCCCGTATATGCCAAAGTCATGGCGGGTTTCATGCCGAGGCCCATGTTATAACCCATCAATTGGGCCGAGAAGCGGTGCTCGGGAGTCAGGTCATAATAGCCACGAACCATCATATTGGCGTTCAGTCCGGTGGTGTAACCCTCAATCTTTTGGGAACCCAGCCGTAAATAACCCAACAGCGAGTCCGCCAGTTGAGAGCCATAGTTGGGATCATTCATGAGGCCATTCACCATATCGGGAGTAAGACCTGAGAACACGAAGGCACCATCGTCATAGAAGGAGCCTCCGTCTTGGATACCACCAGAATAATTCCATGAGAAATAGTTCCAATGAATAAACCCAAGGTCGTTGATGGCGGCTGCAACACCCCACTGGTCGTTGATGAGGTACTCAGCACCCAAGTCGATACCTGCGCCATAGTTCTTAAACAGCGAGGCAGGGTTGAAACGCATCCCACTCTTTCTCAGCTTTCCGTCAACGATGAGGGAGTCTAACGGCAAGGAAGCGGTGATATCAGCGTCCGTCATAATCTTTAACGCATAGGTTTCCGGATCGGTATAGAGCTTTACATTCAAGGCGTTGGTCTTAAGGTCCTCGAAGCCCATCAAGAACTTCAGGCGGAGACCGATGTTCCACTGGTCAGTGAGGCACATCTGATAACCGAAATCGAATTCCTGAAACGTCCTGGCTGAGAGCTTGAGGTCGATGTTGGCCGGATTCGACTCGCCAAGGAAAGCCGCGTTGCCGTTGGCAAGCAGTTTAACCAAGTCCTTGCTATAGCTGAACGACTCCATCTCACGCAGACGATGCGTATAAGTAAAGTATCCGTGTTTGGTTCGGCGACCGCAATTGAAGATATCGAAGTTAAGGTATTCATTGATGTAGTTCACGTCACGGAGGCTAGCTACGCCGTTGTTAAGGTCGAGCACGATGGGATAACCGGCATCATCATACTGGAAGAATTTGTTGTATTTCAATCCAATATTCTGGGCCCCGATGGTGATACCGCCCAAAGCCAGGTCAAAATAGCCATAGTCCTTGGTAAAGAAGGCCGGGTTGGCGAAAACCGATCTCGGGTTGTTACGCATGAAATCGACGGGCGTCACCATTTGTGCGACTGCGGTTGAGCCCAGCACAGCCATCAAGGCTAAAGTTGCAAATATTCTGATATGTCTCATTGTCGTATCCTCCTATTATTAATTGTTGATATCCACTGAGCCGCCATAGATCACATCGGCTTTGATAGTCAATCCAAAACTATTGGCGAGATTGAGGACGACATCATGCCCGTCGGTGTCGACGGCAAACTGCATGATCAGCTTGTCGGCCTGGATCAGGCGTTGCAACACCTCGTTGGTGATGGAGAGGTTGGCTTCGGAAAGAACGACACGACCGTCATACGAGCCTTTGATGTCGACCGGTTGATCCACAAGTCTACCTGTGATTTGTCCGGTCTGCGAGTTGTAGGTGTAGAATTGGGCTTTCAAATCGAATGGAATCTGCGACTTGAAAACAACATTCAGCACGACTTCCTTCACCAGCGACGGAGCGTTGATTTCGCCCAAATTGAGGTTGAGGGTGTCGACATAGGTCACCTCGGGAACGTTGAACTGCATGGGGATGATAGCGTCGATACCCAGACTGAGCGACGAAGTGTCGCGGATCACGATGAGCTGGTCGACACCCGAAGGATTGAAGTCGACCATGCCCTGGAGGCGGATGGCGTCGTATTCGGTGGTGACGTTGATGTTGAGGGTCTCATCCATGATTTCAACATAATCGTTGGATGGAATGACGTTGATCTCGACAGGGTAATTGGTGAATATCTGTGAAGGGGCTATGGTACCGCCATAGAGCTCCGCTTGATTGAGCAGGAGTTTGGCGAAGAGGTTCTGGAACGTATTCTTTTGGTTGATTTTGAGTCTGGTTCCGACAAGGCTCAATGCACCATTCACACCATCAAGAGGCAACGAGAAAGCAGTATCCAAAGAGAATTCATATTGGAACCGATCCACGTGGCCACTGATTTCCTGCAGTTTCAGGTTTTTCAATCCGATCACGGTATTGATCGTATAGATATCAGGATCCTCGCCACCATAGAGTTGGTAATAGATGGCATAATGCAGGGTAAGGGTAGTGTCGGCATTGCCATATTCGTCGTGCAGACGGAAGGTGGCTCCTGCCAGATCGACCATATCCATAGTGGAGAACAGCGTGTCGCCACTGGCCAAGGTGATGTCAGAGGAGGAAATCTCGATGCGTGAAATATGTCCGAGGTTGCATTCCACCAGTGACTCGAGTGTACCCGACTTGACGACGGCCGTCTCGATAGTGGCACTGTCGGCATCGATCTTGAGTTTATGCTGGAAGCGATACACGGTATCGATCCCTACCGGAAGCACCACTCCTGGGAAGGGATTCGGGAATGAGATGGGACTGGGGTTGAAACTCAGCGAGCCCAAGTTAAGGAAGTTGGTTCCCTTGATGACATCCTTCAGCTTGAAAGAATAGGCGATCTGAAGATTGCCATTCTCGTCATAAGAGATCAGTTGGTTCTGGCCGAATTGTTTCAGCACATCACCAAGGGTGGTTTGGAGGGAGCCAATGGGCAGTTTCCATTGACCGGAGCCTTCGACCGCCTCGAGGTGGTCGTAATCAAAGCGGTTTTTGTTGCATGAGAGCATTAATACAGCGCTCAGCGCCAGCATTGCTCCCAAAAGTAAACGTTTTCTCATAACAGTGAATATTGATTATACGAATTTTCCATTTAAAATCATCTTGGCCACTTTATTGGCGCCATAATAATACGGCATGAACTCCATTTGTGCCATGGGTTCCGTGACGATGAGATTGGCGATCTTGCCGCGGGTGATGGACCCAAGCTGGTCGCTGACGCCCATGGCATAAGCCGTGTTGAGGGTCGTGGCGTTGAGTGCCTCCTCGGGAGTCAGACGATAGCGAATGCAGGCCATCGAAAGGATAAGCTGCATGTTGCCCGAAGGCGAGGTGCCTGGGTTGAAATCGGACGCCATGGCCACAGGCAGTCCATTCTGTATCATCTCACGAGCCGGTGAGAGCGGCAGGTTCAGGAAGAAGGCGCAGCCCGGCAGGATGGTCGGCATGGTCTCCGTGTCCTTCAGGCATTCGATCTCCTCCTTCCCTATCTGTTCAAGATGGTCTACCGAGATGGCTCCGTATTTGACGCCCACTTGGACGCCGCCGGAGATGGCCATCTCGTTGGCATGAATCTTTGGTCTCATGCCGTATTTGATACCCGCCATCAGGATACGCTCGGTATCCTCGCAGGTGAAGAATCCCTTGTCGCAGAACACATCGATGAAATCGGCGAGATCCTCGGCAGCCACCAGGGGAATCATCTCGTTGATGACCAAGTCGACGTAGTCTTCCTGATGTCCGCGGTATTCCATCGGGATGCCGTGGGCGCCCAGGAAGTTCGACTTGATGGTCAACGGTGAGTTCTCCTTGAGTCGGCGGATGACGCGCAACAGTTTCAGTTCGCTCTCAGTGGTCAGGCCATAGCCGCTTTTGATCTCGATGGCTCCGGTGCCCATGCGCATCACCTCATCGAGACGCTGTTGGGCCATGTCATAGAGCTCGTCCTCCGATGCCGCTGCGGTGGCCTTGGCGGAATTCAGGATACCCCCTCCCCTCTTGGCAATCTCTTCATAGCTGAGTCCGCGTATCTTGTCGACAAACTCCATTTCACGCGAGTTGGCATACACCAGATGCGTATGGGAGTCGCAAAATGCAGGCATCACCACGCTGCCCGTCATATCATAAACACGATGGTTCTCATGAAGGTAAAGCTTACATTCGGTTGAGTCCATGGGACCGTAGTCCAAAATCTTTTTCCCTTTGGTCAACAAAAAGGCGTTTTTTATTCTGCCTGTCACGGACATCTGCTGTCCCCGCTTCAGCAAGAGACCTTCTTCTTCGATGCCCACCAATTCATGGATGTTTACTAATAACATACTATGCTCCTAAGAATCCACAAAAATAAAAAAATATTCTTATATTTGCAGCGTTTTAGAGAAAAAACCATGAAGAAAACGATTATTTTTTCCTTTTTGCTTCTGATCGCCAGCTCATCACTCTTGGCGCAAGACAATGGCACGAAGGTTCAACACATTGACTACAACGGATTTATCAAGAATATTTGGGATTTCGAAAAGAACCCTAACGAATTCGTATTCAAGGGAAAGAACGCCGCTATTGTAGACTTTTATGCCGATTGGTGCGGACCCTGCCGCAAGGTGGCTCCCATCATGGAAAAGCTCGCCAAGGAGTTTGACGGCCAACTTGACGTTTACAAGGTCAACGTGGACCAAGCCAAGGACCTGGCTTCAGCTTTCCAGGTGCGCAGCATCCCCACGGTGCTTTTCATCCCGAAAGAAGGCATGCCCATGATGCAAGTCGGCGCCATGTCTGAAGTGGACTACCGAAAAGTGGTTGTGGAGAAATTGCTCAAATGAGCCTTTTCAGCACCGCATATTTCCCCTGTATCAGCTACATGGCACGGTTTCTCGAGGATCCGTCGCCCGTGATTGAGGTTTTTGACACCTACCATAAACAGACCTATCGCAACCGTTGCCGGGTGATGACCGCCAACGGCGTGGAGAGCCTAAGCGTACCCGTGGTCAAGGTCAACGGCAACCACACCATGACCAAGGACGTGGTCGTCAGCTACAAAGAGCATTGGCAGCAAATCCATCGTCGTTGCTTGGAGTCGGCTTACAAGGCAGCGCCTTATTTCGACCACTATTACGATTACCTAAAACCCATTTTCGAGACCCGATTTGAAAAACTCATTGAGCTGAACGATGTGGCACTACAAGCGGTTTTGAGGATGTTAAAGGTGAAAAAGGAAATCGTTCACACCACAGATTACGTTCACAAGGCCGAGAACGATTTTCGTGAGGCTTTCAGCCCAAAAATGATCCCCGATTCCAGTGTGTTTCCAAAGTATTATCAGGTTTTCAGCGCAAAATTCCCGTTTGAACCTGATTTGAGTATTTTGGATTTGCTTTTCAATGAAGGGCCCGAAGCTACCTCTCACTTCACTTGTCCGGATAGGCAATTCTGACGTGGTAGATGCTCATTAATTTCTTCTTCAGCACTTTCTTGATGGTAGCGAAATCGCGCATGGTGAGGTCGACGTTCTGGAACTGACCGTCGTCCATCTGCTTCTGAATGATATTATCCACCAAGTTGCCGATGCTGTTCTCATCGGGTTCCTTGAGGCTACGCGAGGCAGCTTCCACAGAGTCGCAAATCATCAGCACCGCCGTCTCCCTGGAGAAGGGGATCGGGCCATGGTAAGTGAAATCGGCTGGATCGACCTCCTGGTCGGGATGCTCACGTTTTTCCATGATATAGAAGTATTCCGTGCGACGCGTGCCGTGATGGGTGCGAATGAATTCGATGACCTGCTCGGGAAGCCGTGCCTTCTGCGCCATCTTGATCCCGTCGAGCACATGGGAGATGATGATTTGGGCACTTTCCACATTGGAGATGTCGTTGTGCGAGTTGTAGGCTCCATGTTGGTTCTCCGTGAAATACATCGGGTTGGTCATCTTGCCGATATCATGATACAATGCTCCTGTACGCGCCAGCAGGGTATCGCCACCAATGGCATACAGTACCTCGTCGCACAGGTTGGCCACCTGGATGGAATGTTGGAAGGTGCCTGGAGCCGTCTGGGCCAACTGACGGAGCAATGGGGTATTGGTGTTGTTCAGCTCCATCAGCGTCAGCGAAGTGGTCAAGCGGAACAGCTTTTCGAATAGGAAGATCAAAGGCAGCGAGAGCATGGTGAACAAGGCGTTCAACGCCAACATACCCACAGTAGACCAGTCGACCGAACCGGACGACAGGAAAGTAAAGGTCAGATACACCGCCATGTAGGACACAAAAAGCAGTATCGATGAGATGAAATAGTGGCGCCGGGACTTGTGCCGTGAAAGGATGAAGATCACGACCATACTTGCCACCAACTGCATGAAGATGTACTGATAGGGATTGGGCACCGCCATTGAGATCAGGAGCACCGTGATCACCTGAATGGTGAATGTCAGTCCGGGACTGTAAAACGTGATCATGATCAAGGTCAGCATCGCCACAGGCATCATCAGGATAAACGATGGATGCAGTTTCATGATCCAATAGGAAGGTATGATCATCACCACCATCACCAAAAGGAGCAAGACAATCTTGCTCAATTCACTGAACACATCCTCGTTGTGCAAGGCTTTCAGGTACAATGCCACCATTAAGAACAGCAATGCAACAAGAAGAAACTGGCTGATTTTCACCTGATTGCTGTCGTTTTTGGCAAAGGATCCTGAAGTATATTCATGTTGAAGTGAATTCAATATGGCAAAGTCGGTGTCATCGACAATCTCGCCTTCGGCGATGATCAGCTCGTCTTTCTGTACCATGCCGTAGGTGAGTGAGATGCCCGACAGGGCTTTGTCCTTTTCCGATTGGGTCATCGCCGCGTCATAAACCACATTGGGATGCAAGGCGTTCAGCAGCAGATTGGAGATCATCTGTGTAGCCACTCCGGGATGTTTCTGTCCCGTCCACTCCTCCACAGCTTCGCGGGCAGTGTTCATGGTTAAAAACGTTCCGAATGGCACGGTGGTAATGGTCTTGTTTTTGACCAAACTCACCAAGGCGGAAGGATCCAACCCGTCAAAAGCCTTGTCGTGTGCCACCACCCCTTGGATCTGGATCTGGTCAAACAGTTCCAACAAGGTCGTTTTATTCAGCTCTTCCGACATCGTGCCATGGTGGTTCCACTGCTGGTCGAAGGCCTGCTCAAGCTTCTGGCGGGCCTGCTTGGTGACTTCCAGGTCATACCGAAAAACCGGCTTCACCGACTTCAGCGCCTCTTCGCTTTCCACCTTCAGCATCTCGTCGTCCTTATAGATGGGGAAGTCGAACGGGGCATAGAGCGACTCGTGCTGCCAGGGCTTGTAGAGCTGGAACTCATAGCGGAACTTGCCCACCCTTGGCATCTGCCAGTACACCAGTACCATGGCAAAGATGAACATCAGCACCTTGCCCAATTCATAATAATGATGACGGATATAGTTGAAGAAACTTTTTATTTTTCCCATAATATGATTGTTGAAGCGCAAAATTAAGAAATAATATTTACCTTTGCAAAAAACAACACATGAAATACGGAATTTGCAACCTATCGGTGATGCCGATCCGGAAAGAAGGCTGCCACACCAGCGAGATGGTAAGCCAATTGCTCTACAACGAACTATACGAAGTGCTGGACGAGAAGCCCGGTTGGTATTTGATCAAGTCGGATGAAGACGGATACGAAGGTTGGATCCAAGGGATTCAGCATCACGAAATCAGCGAACAGGAGTTCAGGGATTACCAGGGCAAAACACGCTATATCATGGACCAGCCCACGCTTGAGTGCCATGGGCGACTGCTCACCATGGGAACCGTTTTGTTCGAGCCCGTGCCGGGTTCCATGACCATCCCTGGAAGCTTCTCCCCTGCCCTCATGCTGGAATTTGGCCAAAAATTGCTGGATGTGCCTTATCTCTGGGGTGGACGCAACTGCTTTGGTATCGACTGCAGCGGATTCGTTCAGCTCTGCGCCCGTGCGGCAGGCAAGGCCTTGCCTCGTGATGCCTCACAGCAAGTCCAAGAAGGCGAGTTGGTGTATTTCTTACCCGAGATCCAACCTGGTGATTTGGCTTTCTTCAGCAATGAGGAGGGCCACATCGTCCATGTTGGCATGATGCTCGACACCGAACGCATCCTCCATGCCTCCGGCCAGGTCCGCATCGACTACCTCGACCAGACCGGCATATTTAATAAGGAGCGCAACGAGCACACCCACCGGCTTCAGGTCATTAAAAGAATTCTTTGAAAAACAATTTGGATTACTTACCTTTGCGGTGCTTTTTGAATTCTTGGAATTGTTAAATCTTTAAATCTTTAAATAAACCATAATGAACAACGCACTGATCACATTTGCGAAGCCGGACAACGAGCCTGTAAAAGCTTACAGACCAGGCAGTCCGGAGAGAATCGAACTCCAGAAGGAACTCGAACGTCAATCCAACGAAATCGTTGAAATCCCCGCCATCATCAACGGCCAGGAAGTCCGCACGGGCGACATGGGCGAGGTGGTGATGCCCCACGACCACAAACAC
>CAJOIH010000035.1 GCA_905234455.1 uncultured Bacteroidales bacterium
GCGGGCGTCGATGGCGCCACCGACCACGCAGTTGGCGAAGATGAGCTTGCCGCCCCAAGGCAGTTCGTACTCCTGCTTGTCGCGCACGGCGAACTCTTCAGGATCGGTGTAGCCTTCGAAGTAAGGAGCCAGCATCATGTGCACCTCACCGAACTGGCCGCTGCCACCGGACTGTTTCTTGTGACGGTAGTCAGCCTTGGCCGACTTGGTGATGGTCTCGCGGTACGGCACCTTGGGGGTGCTGATCTCGACAGCAATCTTGTGGACGTTGTCAAAGTACCACTTCAGGGTGTTGAGGTGATACTCGCCCTGGCATTGGAGGATGTTCTGGCGGAGCTCACGCGACATGCCGGCGATCACGGTCGGGTCGGTCTTGTGCATGTCGTTGAGGATGCCGCCGAGCTTCTCGTCTTCCTGCGAGTTGGCGGCCTTGATGGCGACTTGGAAGATGGGTTCCGGGAACGGGATGGGCGGGAAGGCGGCTTCGGCCACTTTGGCGTCGACGAGGGTGTCGCCCACGCGGCCGTCCTTCAGCTTGATGGTGCAGATAATGTCGCCTGCGTTGACTTTCTCGACTTCCTCACGGTTCTTACCGCGGAACGAGAGCAGCTGTGAGATGCGCTCCTTGTTGCCGGTGCGGGGATTCACGAGGTCCTGGCTCTTGCTCAGGGTGCCGCCGTAGACGCGCATCCAGGCCACGTCGCCGAGGTTCTGCTCGGTGGTCACCTTGAAGATCTGGAGGGCGGTGGGATCGTCGTTGCTGTTGTGGAACTCGGTGCCGTTCTCAGCCTTGATGGCGGGCACGTCGGCCGGGCTCGGGCAGGCGTTGATGAGGAATTCGCAGAGGCGATACACGCCGATGCCGCGTTTGGCAGCGCCGCAGATCACGGGGAACATCTCACGGTTGATGATACCCAGGCGGATACCACGCTCCATGTCTTCCTCGTTGAGGGTCATCTCCTCGAAGAACTTCTCCATGAGGGCTTCCTCGCCTTCGGCGGCATGCTCGATGAGGCTGTTGTGCATCTCTTCGGCCTTGCCCATCTCGGCGGCGGGGATGTCCTGGACCTCGGGGGCTCCGTTGCCGTTCTTGAAGACCAGCATCTTCATGAGGATGAGGTCGATGACGGCGTTGAAGTCCTCACCGGTGCTCACCGGGTACTGGATCGGGGTCACCTTGTCGCCAAAGTACTCCTTCAGGCTGCGGATGGCGTTGTCGAAGTTGGCGTTGCTGTGGTCGAGCTGGTTGAGGAAGAACACCACGGGCTTGTTGGTGCGGGCGGCTTGGCGCCAGGCGTTCTCGGTGGTGGCCTCCACGCCCGACTGGGCGTTGACGGTCAGCACCGCGGTGTCGGCAGCCGAGAGGCACGACACGATGTCACCCGAGAAGTCGGTGAAACCGGGGGCGTCGAGGATGTTGATCTTGCGGTCGTTGATGATGGTGTTCATCATGGTGGCGTGCACTGAGATCTGACGCTCCATTTCGATTTGACGGTAGTCGGAAACCGTGTTCTTTTCTTCCGTGCTTCCTTTTCTGTTGATGACCTTGCCTTCGAAGAGCATGTTCTCAGCGAGGGTGGTCTTGCCGGACTTGGCAGCGCCGATATTTCGTTGGTCTTGAATTCCTTCATTGTTTATCTGATTGTCTTATTTATTGATATACTTTTTTTTAACAGGCTGCAAAGGTACGAAAAATTACAATAGTTTTAACGAATTTGCTATTTTTTCCCATCTTTTTTCGTCCATCTTGGCTCCGACGACCTCGATGATGTTGGCTGCGAGGGTGGCGCCCATCTTGCCGCACTGCTCGAGTGTCTTGCCCTGAACCAGTCCTGCCATGAAGCCCGCGGCCCACAGGTCGCCGGCTCCGGTGGTGTCGACCACCTGGGCGGGGATGGGACCGATGGTCACCACGGTGTTGCCGCTTTGGATGTAGGATCCCTCGGCGCCGACCTTCACGATGGCGATCTCGCACATGGAGGCGAGTTCGGCCAGGGCCGCCTTCGGGTCGTTCCTATGGGTGAAGGCGCGCGCCTCTTCCTCGTTGGCGAAAACGATGTCGAGATAGTCCTTGGTCAGCTGTCGAAGGTAATCGCGGTTGTCTTCCACCACGTTGAAGCTGGCCAGGTCGAGTGCGGTTTTCAACCCTTTGGCCTTGGCCATGGGCAATATCTTATCGAGCAGGGCGTGGTTTTGCACGAGATAGCCTTCCACATAGAAGAGGTCCCAACCGTCGAGCATCTCAGGCTGGATGTCGTCGGCACAGAGTTCCAGGGCGGCGCCGAGGTAGGTGGCGAAGGTACGTTCACCGTCGGGGGAGATGAAGGCTTCGACGCATCCCGTGGGTGTGTCGGTGGTCAGCATCATCGACTTCACGCCCGTCTGGCGCATGGCCTCCTCGAAAAACAATCCGCGCTCGTCGCGTCCCACCTTGCCGATGTAACCGGTGGCCACGCCCAGCTTGGCGGCGCCGCTCATGGTGTTGGCCGTGGATCCGCCAGCGGCCATCTCAAAGCCGTAGTCTTTCAGGATCTCGCCGTAGTGCAGCGAGGTGGCGGCATCGACATGATGCATGGTGCCTTTTGGGAGCTTCAGGTTCTCAAGGATATCGTCGTTGGGGATGCGGGTCAGGATGTCGACCAGGGCATTGCCTATTCCAAGTATTTTTTTCATGTGCGCTAGGGTTTTTCAAATCGAGCGCAAAATTACAAAAATTAATGATAAAAACGAACAAAAATAAATAATTGATAATCAAATAATTACAAAAAACTTTAAAGTTTTCTTCAAAAAAACGCTTGCGTAGTTGAAAAAATGTTGTACTTTTGCAGCCGCAAATGCCTCCTTAGCTCAGTTGGTTAGAGCATCTGACTGTTAATCAGGGGGTCTCAGGTTCAAGTCCTGAAGGGGGCGCGTTTTTTGAGTAGGGGTCCGCAAGGGTTTCCTACTTTTTTTATCCCCACACTGCGCCTCTTCGAGGTGCGGATTATCGGGTCATGGATTCCATGTTCAACAAGGCTTTCACCTGGGGGATGGTGATGATTTTCCGGAAGGGATAAAGGGCTTTCACGGCGAGGCGCATCCACCATTGGTAATGGATGGCCAGGCGACAGTAGGCCTTGCGGAAGTGGAACTTCTCCTCCAAAAACGGCTGGATGTTGGAGTGCTCGGTCACGCTCCTTGTGCCGCTGGTGACGTATTTGAAGCGCTTCTCCTGCAAATAGTGCCGGTTCATGCTGTAATACAACCCGTAGTAGGGATACGTGGTGCTCTTGCGCTTGTACTTCGGCAAGATGCCCAAGATCTCGTAGCCGCAGGCGTTGTCCCAAACACGATTAATGCAAAAGCCCACCATCTCGCCGTTGGTCCTGTCGAACATCCCCCAATAGTCATATTCAAAAAGGCTGAAATCCTCCATCATTTCCTCGAACACCTTGGGGTTCATCGGGCGGTCTACCACGGGGTAATCGGCGTAGGTGGCCGCGATGATGGGATAGCCGGCATCCCTGACCGTTTGGTGGTCGACCAACTTGAATTCAAACCGCTCCAGCGACCGCCTGACTTTTTTCCTGGTATTGCCCGAAAGCTCGTCCAAGGCGCCAAAACTGTCCTTCACGATATACCAGAAGTCGGTGGTCTCCGCGGTGTCGAAATCATAGTTGTTGCGCACCAGGTAGCCGCCTTGCTGCAGGAGCTGGCGGCACTCACTGTCGGTCAACCGGGTTTCGGTGTGCGGAGCGCCGTTGTAACGCCAGGCGTTTCTGTATTTGAAGTAATCCAAGGAGTTGCGGGGAGCCATCACTTCAATCCTTCAATCCAAACCTTGATTTGTTGCTCGTCGTGGAGCCTGCACACCAGCAGCGAGTGGTCGCGGAAGGCTACCAGATAGTCTTCCAAGCCTTCTACCACGGCCTCGGTGCCTTCTTCGATATTGATGATGGTGTTTTGGTTGTCCACTGAGACCACCTTGCCGCGCAGCGCGTTGCCGTGGGCGTCTTTTTTGGCGTGGGTGAACAGCGAGCCCCAGGTGCCGATGTCGCTCCAGCCGAAGTCGGCGGGAATGGTGTAGGTGTCGGGCGACTTCTCCATGATGCCGTAGTCGATACTGATGTTCTGGCAGTCGAGGAACTTTTTATTAATGAAGTCCTGTTCTTCGGGGGTGCCGAATATGTCGCGGCCTTCGTCGAAGAGTTTCACCATGTCGGGCAGATCGCGCTTGAAGGCGTTCATGATGCCCTTCAGCGTCCAGAGGAAGATGCCGCTGTTCCAGAAATAATGGCCGTCGGCGACAAACTTCACCGCGGTTTCATAATCAGGCTTTTCCTTGAATCGTAATACCGGTATAACGTTATCACGTGATAACGACTCGACCTGGATATAGCCATAGCCAGTCTCGGGCCGGCTGGGCTTGATGCCGATGGTCATCAGGGCTTGCGGGTTTTGTCCCAGGAAGTCGAAGCCCAGCCGGATGATGCGCTGGAACTCGAGTTCGTTGGTGACCAGGTGGTCGGCAGGGGTGACCACGATGTTGGCGTCGCTGCACTGGCTTTGGATGCGGTAGCAGGCGTAGGCGATGCAGGGCGCGGTGTTGCGCCGGGCGGGCTCGCACAGCACCTGGTCGGGCTTAAGCATGGGCAGGTATTCCAGCACGAGGTGCTTGTAGGCGGCGTTGGTCACCACCAGGAAGTTGGCGTCGGGGATGACGGGGCTGAAGCGCTCGTAGGTGCTGCGGATGAAGCTCTTGCCGGTGCCGAGGATATCGAGGAACTGCTTGGGATAGTTGTCTTTGCTGAGGGGCCAGAAACGGCTTCCGATGCCGCCAGCCATGATGATGCAGTAGTTGTTCATGGAGTTAGGAGTGAGGGGTTAGGAGTTCCATTTGAAAGGGTGGGGTTTACACGTAAGGCGGGCCAAGGGATGGTAGTCGCCGACCAGGCCGACGGGTTTGGCGTTGCGGATTTGATAGACGGTGTTGATGGCGTTGCGCGACTCGCTGATCTCGAAGCCTTCGCCGTTGAGGATCTTTTGGTAGCTCACGGTGTGGAGCTCGGTGAATCCGGTGCTGAACTCGAACTCTTCGCCGTCGATGAGGATGCTGCGGTAGGACTTGCCTCCGTTGTCGACCACCTGTTGGGGCAGGGTGTCGCCGTCGATGCTGAGGAAATAGCGCACGTTGGCGTTTTTCAGCTGCAGGAAGCCGGCCACGCGGTCGTGGGTGGCCACGTGGACTACGCTTTGCTGCACCTCGCCGAAGATCCAGCACAGCATGTCGTAGAAATGCACTCCGATGTTGGTGGCAATGCCGCCGCTCTTGCGCGGGTCGCCTTTCCACGAAGTGTAGTACCAGTTGCCTCTCGGGGTGATGTAGGTGAGGTCGATGTCGTAGATTTTATCTTTTGGTCCATTCGCAATCTTGTTTTTGAGGGCGACGATGGACTCGTGATGTCGGAGTTGGAGGATGGTGAAGGCGCGGTGGCCTTCGGCTTGCTCAACTTTTTCGAGGGCGTCGATGTTCCAGGGGTTGAGCACCACGGGTTTTTCGCAGATGACGTCGGCGCCGAGGCGGAGGCCATAGCGGATGTGTGCGTCATGCAGGTAGTTTGGGGTGCACACGCTTACGAAGTCGAGGGGTTGCCCCGACGTGATCATCTTGGTGTTGTGGCGGTCGAACAGTTCCTGTTCCGTAAAAAAGGCGGTCTTTGGGAAATAGCTGTCGATGATGCCTACGCTATCGCTCTTGTCGTAGGCGGAGACCAGGTTGTTGCCTGTGTCTTTGATGGCTTTCAGATGGCGTGGGGCGATGTATCCCCCCACGCCAATGAGGGCAAAATTTTTCATTAAAGATTGTTCTTTTCAATGTCCTTGAAATACTTCACGGTGCCGTAGGTCATCTCGTCGCAGGCGGCGTCGTCGCACACGATGATGCCTTTGGGATGCATCTGCAGCACGCTCACGGTCCACATCTGGCTGACGGCGCCTTCGATGGCGTGGGCCAGGGCGCGGGCCTTGCCGTGGCCGTTGGCGAGGATCATCACCTCGCGGCTGTCCATCACCGTACCCACACCCACGGTCAAGGCGGTCTTCGGCACCTTGTTGATGTCGTTCTCGAAGAAACGCGAGTTGGCGATGATGGTGTCGGTGGTGAGGCTCTTGACACGGGTGCGCGAGGTCAGGCTGCTGCCGGGCTCGTTGAAGGCGATGTGGCCGTCGGGGCCGATGCCGCCCATGAACAGGTCGATGCCGCCGTAGCTCTTGATCTTTTCCTCATAGCGGGCGCATTCGGCCTCGAGGTCCTTGGCGTTGCCGTTGAGGATGTTGACGTTCTCTTTCTTGATGTCGATGTGCTTGAAGAAGTTGTTCCACATGAAGCTGTGGTAGCTCTCCGGGTGGTTCTCGGGGATCTTCACATACTCGTCCATGTTGAAGGTCACCACGTTCTTGAAGGAGACCTCGCCCTTCTTGTAGAGCTTCACCAGCTCCTTGTAGGTGCCGATCGGGGTGGAGCCGGTGGGCAGTCCCAGGATGAAGGGCTTCTTGGCGGTGGGCTTGAAGGCCTTGATGCGTTCAACAATGTGGTTGGCCGCCCAGCGCGACATCTTGTCATAGTTAGGTTCAATGATTACTCTCATGGTATGTTTTTTTTAGTTGTTACGGATTTTGTTGATGGAGGCGATGAAGTCCTCGGTTTCTTTTTTGATTTGCTTGACGAAGGACACGTCTTCGATCTTGCCCACGACGGCGATCTTCTCGGCGTCGTTGCGGAAGGTGGCGCTGCGGATGGGGTTGTCGTAGTCCTTCTTGCGCGACTCGTACACCTGGTCGCAGATGTACTGCTGGATGCGGACGGCCTTGTCGAGGCACTCGCTCCACATCTCGGGGGTCAGCGTGTCGGTCTCGTCCTTGTAGAGGAACATCAGCGAGAAGTAGGCGTGGCGGAGTTTCTCCATGCGGTAGCGTTTCCACAGCTCGTTGTAGCGCTCGTGGATCTCCTTCCAGCTGTTGAGCACGCCGGTCTTGATGTCGTCGCGCAGCTGGTCCACGTCTTCCTCGGGCATGGTCTGGCCGCCCAGGTTGATCCATTTGCGGAGGCGCTTGCCCTTCATCATGGCCACCAGGTTCTCCATGCTGGCTTCGGGATGGCTTTCCAGGTACTGGCCGATGTTCTTCACGGCGTAGTAGACGATCATGTCGCCATAGGCGTGATAGGCTTGGTAGGCCTTCAGGATGCGCACCTTGCGCTTGCTCTTCTCGATGTTTTCGCCGAACACCTCCAGCTTTTTGCAGGTCTCGGGCTCGTTGTCGAGGAGGTTCTTGCCGATGGCGCGGAGGTCGTAGTAGTCGTGCTTTTCGGGGTCTTCGCCCTGAGAGCGCAGGTAGGCCTTGGCCACCCACACCTCGAGCAGCTTGCGGGCCTCGATGGTCTCCTCCATGGTGTCGGGCGCGAAGGTCTCGAACTCGATGTTCTGGATCTTGCGCTTGCGGACGTCGCGTTTCTGGTATTTCGAGGTGTTGCGGGCGATGGCGTACATGTTGTACATCCACCAGTAGGCGGGCATGATCTCGAGTTCGTTGGTCATGGTGTTGTTGTTGACCAGGCAGAAAGGCAGCATGATGTACATCTCGTTGGGGTAGTCGGCCTTGCTCAGCAGGGTGAACGAGGCGAACCGCGACGAGTGCTTGATGCTGGAGCACAGTCCCGGCCAGAAGCCACGGCTGGCGACGATCTCGCCGTCGGTGGCGCGGCTGTTGTGGTTGGAGCCGAGGGTGGCGCCGGCGGCCATGTTGCTCTGGCCCATCACGCAGGCGGAGATGAGGAACGAGTTGTTGTGGTGCTGTTCGTGCGAGGGGAAGATGAGGTTGTTGAGCACCTCGCAGCACGAGATGGTGGAGTTGTCGCCCAGCACGGAGTAGATGAGTCGGGCGCCGTACTTGAGGTTGCAGTTGTCGCCGAGCACGAAGCGGGTGGCCACCACCGAGTAGAAGATGTGGCAGCCGTAGCCGGTGATGCCGTTGACGAGGATGACGCCTTCGCCGATCTGTGAGGGCTCCTCTTCGGACGAGTTGATGGTAACGTTCTTGAGCTTGCTGGCGCCTTTGATGTAGCAGCAGGGCCCGATCTTGGCGTCTTTGAGGATCCAACAGTTCTTGATGACTGAGCCTTCGCCGATGGTGCCATAGTAGCCGCGGTGCTTGTCGAAGGCGTTGTTGGTGATGTCGAACAGGCGTTGCTGCAAGGGCTTGTCGTCGACATACTTGGCCCACAGGTAGGCGTCGGCGGTGGTCATGCCGTCGAAGGGCAGGATCTTGCGGCCGCCGTTTTCGTTCATCACCTCGAGCCACACGCGGACGTCTTCCGACTCGCCCTCTTTGAGGATGCCGTTGCCGAACTTGGAGTGGTCGGTGGTGCTGATCTCCTGGATGTTGAAAAGGATGCAGCGGTCGCCGATGATGTAGTTGGCCATGTAGTGCACATCGTGGATGGCCACGTTGTCGCCCACATCGCACGAGATGATGCTGCTGTTGGTGATGCCCACGGGGACGCGGAGGTCGTGGTACTGCAGGATCTCGTTGGTCACGCTGCCGATGCGGCACATCCCGAAGAAATGGTTGTTACGGATCATGTTGGTGTCGAAAGCATCGGTCACCCAGATCTCGTCCCAATTGGTGGCGGTGTTGCTGTTCTTCACCAGCCGCTCGATCTCGTCGGAGTGGAGGTGCCGCCAGCCGTTGACGGGCTTTTTGACTTGTTGGTTACGATAGAAATACTCGTCGCGTCCCTCGCCGAGAAACTTCTCGTCGATGAAGTTCTTGTAAATCCTGTCGTAAGGCAATAGTGTTACTTTGTCCATTTTATTTTAGTTTTACGCGCAGTTTTTTTCGTTATTACGACGGTTTAAAAGCCATCAGGATTGTTCCGTTGCCAGTTCCACGAGTCGCGGCACATCTCCTCGAGGCCGTATTGTGCCTTCCAGCCCAACTCGCGTTCGGCCTTGGCGGGATCGGAGTAGCACGTGGCAATGTCACCGGCCCGCCGAGGCTTGATGCTATATGGAATCTTTATATTGTTTGCTTTTTCGAAAGTCTTCACCACATCGAGCACTGAGTAGCCTTGTCCGGTGCCCAGGTTATAGATGGCGCATCCGCAGTTCCGTTCTATTGCCTTCAGTGCCGCCACATGGCCTCTGGCGAGGTCCACCACGTGGATGTAGTCGCGCACGCCGGTGCCGTCGTGGGTGGGATAGTCGTTGCCGAAGACGCCCAGCTCGGGACGTTTGCCCACGGCCACCTGGGTCACATAGGGCATCAGGTTGTTGGGGATGCCGTTGGGGTTCTCCCCGATGCGGCCGCTCGGATGGGCGCCGATGGGGTTGAAGTAGCGCAGCAGCACCACGTTCCACTCCTTGTCGGCCTTCTGCATGTCCATCATGATTTCCTCGAGCATGCTTTTGGTTTGGCCGTAGGGGTTGGTGCAGTGGCCTTTTGGACATTCCTCGGTGATGGGGATGATGGCGGGGTCGCCGTACACCGTGGCCGACGACGAGAAGATGATGTTCTTGCAGCCGTGCTGGCGCATCACGTCGAGCAGGACGAGGGTGCCGCCGATGTTGTTCTCATAGTATTCCCAGGGCTTCTCCACGCTCTCGCCCACGGCCTTCAGTCCCGCAAAGTGGATGCAGGCATCGAACCGGTGCTGTTCCATCACCCGGCTCAGGCCTTCGCGGTCGCGGATATCGATTTGGTAAAATGGGATCTTTTTTCCGGTAAGTTCCTCCACCCTTTCGAGCGATATCGGGCTGGAGTTGGAGAGGTTGTCGACCACCACCGTTTCGTGGCCGGCGGCATGGAGCTCCACTAAAGTGTGGGAGCCGATGAAACCTGTGCCGCCTGTGACTAAAATTCGCATATTATTCCATTTTAGAATCTACAAAAATACAAATTTCTTATATTTGCAAAAAAAATTGTCCAAAAATGATACTTTGTCTTGAAACTGCTACCTTCACCTGTTCGGTGGCGCTGAACGACGGCGAGTGCACTTTGGCCTTGCGCGAGTGCCTGGGACAGAACGCGCATTCGGAGAAGATCACCATTTTTATTAAGGAGGTGTTGGACGAAGTGGGCATCGGCTACCACCAGCTCGATGCCGTGGCGGTGAGCCAGGGACCGGGTTCCTACACGGGACTCCGCATCGGGGTGAGCACGGCCAAAGGGGTATGTTACGCCGCCGGCCTCCCTTTGATGGCCATCGATACGCTCCACGCCATGGCCTTTGGGATGCGCTCGAAGCTGGGCGCCACGCTTCAAGCTGACGACTTGCTCGTCCCGATGATCGACGCGCGCCGCATGGAAGTATATTGCTCAGTGTTCGACGCCAACCTCCGTCGCGTCAGCGATACCGCCGCCGTCATCTTCGACGAAAACTTCCAGCTTTCCACGCTCCACGGCGCTGAAAGCTCCACTGTTGAAGGCTGCGCCGGTTCGCGTTATTGGTTTTTCGGCGACGGCGCTCCCAAGCTTCACCAACGTTTCGACTGCAACACCCAAATCCATATCGTGGACGGCTTCACGCCATCTGCCGCCTATATGGCCGCCCTTTCCGATCAGGCCTTGAAAGCCGGCGATTTCGTCGATGTGGCCTATTTCGAGCCTTTCTACCTTAAGGATTTCGTTGCAGGAAAACCCCATGTCAAAGGGCTTTAGGAACAGAAAGTGATGAAACGAGTTTGTTTGATATTGTTTTTGACGGTGTCGTTGATGGACCTATGGGCCCAGGCGCCTCACCTATATGACCACACCTACCCTGTGATCCACGAGGAGCAGCCTCAGATTCGGGCCTTGATCAACCAGGTCTCGAAGGACAGCCTCGAGGCCACCATCGCCCGCATGCAGTCGTTCCCCACGCGCCGGTGGGACAGCCGGATGGTGTATGAGGTGCAGGACTGGCTTTACGACACCTATAACGCCATGGGTTTCGACACGGTGTTGCTGCACGACTTCCAGTTTGTTTGGCACGACACGCTCCGCGAGACGTCCGACAACGTCATCGCCATCCAGCGGGGGATGCTCTACCCCGACGAATATGTGGTGTGCGGGGCGCATTACGACTCGTATAACAACAGCCCGGGTCACCCCGATTCATTGCTGGCGCCGGGGGCCGACGACAACGCCTCGGGCTCGTCGGGCATCATCGAGACCGCGCGGCTGCTCAGCCGATGCACCTTCGAGCGGTCCATCCTGTATTGCGGCTGGGCCGCCGAGGAAATCGGCCTGAAAGGCAGTGAGGCCTTCGCCAACGACTGCGCCGAGCAGCGACTCGACATCGTGGGCTATTTCAACCTTGACATGACGGGGTATCTCGAGGAGGGGTCCGACCTCCACGTCAACCTGATGTACACCACCCAGGACTCGCTCATCGCCGACTATGTGTTCAACCTCAGCCATGTGTATTTTCCCGACATGCCCATCTGGCAGGATTGGCTGGCTTGGGGCGACAGCGACTATTCCTCGTTCAACCGCTGCGGCTATCCCGCCGTGCATCCCTTCGAGGATGTCCACCACAGCTCGCCCTTCATCCATTCGGTGGACGATCTTTTGGGGGTGAGCGTCAACAACATGGACCAGGTGCAGCGTTTCACGGAGCTGAATCTTGGGTTGGTGGCCACTTTGGCGGGACTCGTCAGCACTTCGGTTGACGAAGCCTCCACTGGGGATTTGGTGGTTTATCCCAATCCCGTTTCGGGCTTGCTGACGGTCAAAGGCCCCGCGATGCAGCAGATTGAAATCTATGATCTTTTTGGCCAGCAGGTGAAAAAAGAAACCTGCCACGGCTCGGAAGTCCTGTTGGACCTCACTTCGCTCGCGGCAGGTGTCTATGTGCTGCGTGTGACCGACGATGCGATGCAGGTGCACTCGCACCGGGTCGTCACCTATTAGTCGCCCAAGGTGGCAACCATCACAGCCTTGATGGTGTGCATGCGGTTCTCGGCTTCGTCGAACACGATGCTGTTTTCGCTCTCGAAGACCTCTTCGGTCACTTCGATGCCGTTCAGGCCGAACTTCTCGTAAACATCGCGGCCGGCTTTGGTCTCGAGGTTATGGTACGAAGGCAGGCAGTGCATGAATTTGCACTTGGGGTTGCCGGTCTTCTTCATCAGGGCGGCGTTGACCTGGTAGGGCATCAGCATCTTGATGCGCTCTTTCCACACGCTGTCGGGTTCGCCCATCGATACCCAGATATCGGTGTAGATGAAGTCGAGGCCCTTCACGCCCTTCTCCACGTCGTCGGTAACGGTGAGTTTGGCGCCGGTTTCCTTGGCGATCTCCTGGCACTTCTTGACGAGGTCCTTGGCGGGCTGCAGTTTCTTGGGGGCGATGATGCGGATGTCCATACCCATCTTCACGCCACCGACCATCAGGCTGTTACCCATGTTGTAGCGGGCATCGCCGATATAGGCAAACTTCACCTGGTTGAGGGGTTTGTCGGTATGCTCCTGGATGGTGAGGAAGTCGGCCAGGATCTGGGTGGGGTGAGCCTCAGCGGTAAGGCCGTTCCATACGGGGACGCCGGCGTATTTGGCCAGTTCCTCGACGGTGGCCTGGTCGAAGCCACGATACTCGATGCCGTCGAACATGCGACCCAGCACGCGGGCGGTGTCTTTCATGCTCTCCTTGATG
>CAJOIH010000036.1 GCA_905234455.1 uncultured Bacteroidales bacterium
GGCCCACCGCGCCTGGGGTCACATCCAGGAGGTGGAAGCCATGGGTGGCATGGCCAAGGCCATCGAGACGGGTCTGCCGAAGATGCGTATCGAAGAGGCCGCTGCCCGCAAGCAGGCCAAGATCGACTCAGGCCGCGAGACCATCGTCGGTATCAACAAGTACCGCCTCGACCACGAGGATCCCATCGAGACTTTGGAAGTCGACAACACCGCCGTGCGTGAGTCGCAAATCAAGCGCCTGAAGGAACTCCGCGCCAACCGCAACGAAGCCGACGTGCAGCGTTGCCTCGAGGCCATCACCCACTGCGCCGCCACAGGCGAGGGCAACCTCCTTGCCTTGGCCGTCGAAGCCGCCAAGTGCCGCGCTTCGCTGGGTGAGATTTCGATGGCTTGCGAGAAAGTCGCCGGTCGTTACAAAGCAGTTATCCGTTCAATCTCTGGAGTATATTCTATGGAAACGAAAAACGATGCAAGATTCGAGGAAGCCTGCCGCAAGGCCGACGAATTCGCCAAGCTGGAAGGCCGCCGTCCGCGTATCATGATTGCCAAGATGGGTCAGGACGGTCACGACCGTGGCGCCAAGGTGGTGGCCACCGGTTATGCCGACATCGGCTTCGACGTCGATATGGGCCCCTTGTTCCAGACGCCCGCCGAGGCTGCCAAGCAAGCCGTGGAGAACGACGTCCACATCATGGGCGTGAGCTCTCTGGCCGCCGGTCACAAGACCCTGGTGCCCCAGGTCATCGCCGAGCTCGAGAAACTCGGTCGTCCCGACATCATGGTCACCGTGGGTGGCGTGATTCCCGCCCAGGACTACCAGTTCCTCTACGACGCCGGTGCCGTGGCCATCTTCGGTCCCGGTACGGTCATCAGCGACTCCGCCATCAAGATGCTGGATCTGCTGATCGCCGCCCGCAAACAGGCGTAATTTAGTAAAGACGTGCCGTGACACGTCTCTATAGCGTAAAAAATCCCGTCATCATTGGCGGGATTTTTTTTGTTTCCTGCGCAAAACCAACCTTGCGCAAAAAATCAAAAATTTGCGCAAAAAGTCGTGTTTTTTGCGAAAAATGTGTATTTTTGCATGTGAAATAATAACAAATATCCATGGAACCCAGCCTCGTCATCGCCCTCATTATCGGTGTTTTCGTGATCGCCCTGCTCATCACGATGCGGGTTCTCAACAACAGCGTGAAAACGGTCATCTCCACCTATACCAAAATGGCAGAGAGCCAAAATGAGTTGCTCGCAAGCAACAAACAACTGGAAAAGGAGAATACAAAACTAAAAAAACAAATATCAGTACTTGAGGAAAGAAAGCAACATCAAAATGTTGCTGAAACAACCCCGAATCTTCCTTCAAAAGAAACCCTAGCAACGACCAAAGAAGATCCTCAAGAAGAATCCCAGACAACTCTTCAAGAAGAAAATCCCCAAGAAATATCCCAAGATATTATCCTAGAAGAACCCCAAGAAGAAATCGACGAAGCAGCCAATGCCGAACTCATGGCCTGGGTGGACCAAAAAGTGGACGAATTACAAATCTTCACCGATCCCGACCTCAACCTGAAATCCCTGGCCAAAGCACTCGGCCTCACCCAACGCCGGGTGGTGGCCTTGTTCAAAAGCCAGCACCAATACGCCAACCTGGGCGATTATCTCAACTACAAACGCTTCACCCTGGCTTGCCGCCTGCTGCGCGAAAAACCCGAGCTGACCATCGAGGCCGTAGGCACCGAAGCGGGCTTCGGCAGCCGCCGCACCTTCCAAATGGAAGTGAAACGCCGCTTCGGCATCACCCCAGTCCAATACCGGCAAGGTGTGGAACCCCTTATTAATTGATTATGCCCAAATAATGACCCTATGGAAGATTTCACCAACGCCCAAGACGCCACTTTGAACACCGTCGAGGAATCCCCTGAAAATAACGGCGGCCGCAACAATTTCTGGAAAGGCATGATCCGCAACGTGCTCAGCATCACCATCTCCATCATCCTCACCTTCGGCACCAACGCACTACTGATACATTACCGTCAGGCCAAGGACCGCAAGATGACCGCCATGATGGTGATGGGTAACATAGAGACCTTCGCCAACCATTTGGAGCAATGCGCCAATCACATGGGTTGGAACGATACTTTGGCCGCCTATTTGCTCGCCATACCTATCGATTCTCTTGACTTCGTCGACCAAAACCAACTCCTCTACTGCATTAATAATGTTACGGCTTATTACACCTTAAACCACGACAAATCAGCGGAGAATATCTTCTCCAACTCGATCGACACCTGGAAAAACATAGGAAGCTTTGAGTTTATCGAGAACACGGGCAAGTGTTTTGCCGATATCAAAAACATCAAGGAGATCTACGACGACTTCATTAACACCACAGACCACATCAGAAACCGAATGGTACAAAATCTCGAAGCCTGTCCGGGCAATACACTTGCTTCCAAGGTATTGCACGACAAGGAGTACCGGAATCATTTGGCACACATCCATTCCCAGGCGGAATATTATCACTACCTGACGGCTTACGTTCGTTGGAAAAATGCCAAAAACATGCAGTTGATGGGGGTTTCAGAAGAAGAACTGAAGCAATTCATCGAGGAAAGAGACAAAAACCAAATCAACATCGGTGACGCTCCGGAACAGGAATCGTTCCGTACGCCCGTCATCAATCCCGACAGTTTGCCCGACTTTAAGGATTGGCTGAAATAGTTTTGAATAAGAACTCATTCAAAACCAATAAAATCACCCACCACCTCCACGGCGTCGGCGAGCATGTTCAAGTCCTTCACCTGGATGCGCTCAAACACAGGCCTCGCCTTGTCGATCTTCGCCAAATGCAATAAGAGCACATGGTCAGGCTGCTCCTCCAGCAAGCCCGCCGGAATCTTGTCGCGCACCATGTTCAAGGCCATCCCCACCAACCCGTCCATGCCGAAACCGCCCGAATACCGCACCCTCAAGTCGGTACCCACAATGTCCAACACCTTCAAGTCGACGCCGATCTTCTTCTTCATGATGCCGAGATTCAACTCATACAACACTTTCAATGTCTTCGAATCAACAAATTCAAAACTGATGGGTTGCTGGGTCTGCTCAGCGACGAGCTTCTGGAGCTCTTGATACGATACAGTGGCTTTCATGGTCGTTAAAATTCACCTACAAAAATAAAAATTATTATCTTTGCAGCTTCGTTGACAATAGTTTAAATCCTCATACCATGAAAAAAATCTTCACACTGATTACAATCATCACATTGGCGGCCGTGATGACCGTCCAGGCCCAAGACCGCAAACCCGACTGGGCGCGCTGGCACTACCTCTCCGAAGAGGAGATGAACACCCCGGTGCGCAACGAGAACTTCGTTGAAACCGACCCGCCAACCGGTACACCCCGTTTCGTGGGTGAGTTCGAGCCCATGCAGGGCGTGATGATCCGCTACCCCCTCGGCATCCCCGTCAACCTGGTGACCCTCCTCGCCGAAAACTGCCACGTATACTGCATCACCCAGCAGCAAGGCAGCGCCCAAAGCGCCTTCCAAAACGCCGGCGTCAACATGAACAACGTCACCTTCGTCAATGCCCCCACCGACTCCTACTGGGTGCGCGACTACGGCCCGTGGTACATCTTCGAGGACCGCAGCCCCGCCATCGTCGACAACCGCTACAACCGCCCCCGCCCCAACGACGACAACATGTCGCAAGTGTTCGCCAACTTCTGGAACATCCCCCTGTATGGCATGAACCTCGAACACACCGGCGGCAACATGATGGAAGACGGCCGCGGCCACGGCGTGAGCGACGAACTGGTGTTCCAGGAAAACAACAACAACGAAGAAAACGTCCGCCAAAAAATGCGTGACTACCTCGGCATCGACCCCTATCACGTCACCATCGACCCTCAAGGCGACTACATCGCCCACGTCGACTGCTGGGGCAAATACCTCGCCCCCGACAAGATACTGATCGCCCAGCTGCCTTCAAGCAACAGCCATGCCGCCGACTACAACGCCGTGGCCGATTACTTCGCTAACACCAACTGCTGCTGGGGCTATCCCTACCAGGTATACCGTGTCCAGGAACCGGGCGGCTACACCCTAGCACCCTATACCAACAGCCTCATCCTCAACAAGAGCGTGTATGTGCCGATGGGCGAAAACGCCACCTACAACCAAAGCGCCATCGAGGTCTATCAGGAAGCCATGCCGGGCTACAACATCGTTCCAGTCTACAACAACGACTACTACATCAGCTGGGAGAATACCGACGCCCTCCACTGCCGTACCCGCGGCGTGATGGACTTCAACATGCTCTTTGTCGACCACCGCGAAGTGCTGCACGGCGAACAGGAATGGCAATCCCAGTATCCCGTGGTGAGCAAGTTCATCGCCTATAGCGGCCAAGACCTCAAACAGGATTCACTCCTTGTTTATTATAGCATCGACGGAGGCAATTACCAAACTGCCCATATGACCGCCACCGGCAACCCCGACGAATATGTCGGCTACATCACCGGCTTCCAAGGCGGCTCGGAGATTGACTACTATGTGTTCGGCGCCGACGAGTCGGGCCACCGCTACACCCAGCCGGTCTTTGCCGAACTCGATCCGCACCACTTCACCGTGGGTCCCCACGCCCCTTCAGGCGAACTGGTGATCACGCCCGATACCCTGTGGTTCGACCAAATGGGACAAAACCGCTCATTCAACATCATCAACGAAACCACAGGCGAGGTGACCATCAACTCCATCACACCCGAAGCCGGTTCCGCCTTGAATGTTTGGGCGCCAGCATTGCCCTATAACCTGGCCGCCGGCGAATCGGTCACCGTGGACATCAACCTGCAAACCCCACCAACAAAAGACGAGTATCTGGCTTATGAAATCGAGATCAACACTACGGCAGGAATGAAGAGCGTCGTGGCCATGGTGCTTAGCCAAAGTTATGACATGGGCTTGTGGATTCCCGGTTCACCTTATGTTGAGTTGACCGTCAACCAGCCCTATGCGGAGGCTTATGTAGTCAATGGCAACTACGGCACACATACGCCTATCGAGATCACTGCCATCTACGAAGAAAACAACACCACGGGACCCATTCTTGCAATGGCTCATGACGACTTGCCTTTTACCCTGGAAGCAGGCGAAAGCTTTACGATTCATCTAGAACCCCTCGGAGTCATCTTCAAAGGCGAAATGTTGAACACCGTCGTGGTCATTGAATCGGATGGAGGAAACCAACAATTCATGGTTGCTGTTGATGAAAATCTGGTCAGTGTTTCCGAAATCTCCGCCGAGACCCAACTCTATCCCAACCCGACCAACGGCCAGTTCACCGTGGAAGGCAGGGATGTCGCCAAGGTGGAAGTCTACAACCTCGTGGGCCAGAAAGTCTACGAAGCCGAAGGCAAGCAAGTCACCATTGAAGCCGCCAATTGGAACAAAGGCATCTACCTGGTGAACATCACCAACCAAAACGGCACCGTCGAAACCCGCAAACTGGTGGTGCGATAAACCAGCGTTAAAGAACCCCGTCTGTGGAAACAAAAAAGAGCACCTCAATCGAGATGCTCTTTTTTTGTCAAACGTCGAATTTGAATTCAGCGTCAAACCAGCCCGTGTCTTCTTTTAATAAATCGTATTCTTCACCGGTGAGGTGATCTACGACGTGCACGGTGCCTTTAATGTCGTCGTAGGTAAACGTGAACTGCGAGTTCACGTCATCTAAAGGTACGTCCATCAGCCTTTTACGTAAACTTGCTGCAGTTTGGCGTTGGCCTTGTCGAAACGGTCGGCTTGGGTTCTGTCGAGTTCGCCTTTGGCCTTGTTGATCTTGGCTTTCAGGTTTTCAGCCTTTTCCAATGCCTCGTTGAAGATCTTGGTGACATCCTTGCCACTGGCATCCTTTTTGGGCTTCTGAAGGTCCTGGAAGCTCTTGACGCACTTGTCAACAGCCTGTTCGTACTCGGTCAGGGTCTTGTTCCAGTCGGTCTTGGCGACGGTCTTCGGAGCAGTGGTCTTTGGAGCGACTTCATTGGTGTTCTTGGAGGTCTTCACAGCCGTGGAGGTCTTCACTTCCTTGGTGTCCTTTCCGGCGTTGACGGTCTTTGTTTCCTTGGTCTTCTTTGCGACCTTGGTCTTTTCGGTCTTAACCTTTTCCTGGCCTTGAGCTGTTCTGTCCTGTGCGGTGGCGTTGAAAGTGAGACCGCCCATCAGCAATGCCATGATGGCGAAAGTCAAAATTTTCTTCATAATGTAATCCCTTATACGTGTCGGGCGCAACTGTTAATAATAATTCAAAGTGCAAACTTACAAAATATATGTATATTTGCAAAAAAAATACCAAACCCTATGAAAAAAGTAATTTTTTTTGCAGCCATCGCAATTTTTTTTGTTTCCTGCCACCAACAGCCCTCCTTTAATATTAATGTGAACCTGGCCAACGCCGACGGTCAGACCGTGTATCTCCATCAAGCCGGACAAGTGCTCGATTCAGCCGTCATCAACAACTGGGACGCCACATTCCGCACCCCCGTGTGCACCGACAACGAGATGTATGCCATCATGCTGAAAGGCTGGCGCCGCCCCTTCTTCTTCTTCACCGACCAAAAGGAGACGACCCTCGAAGGCGATGCCCAAAACCCCAATGCCATCCTCGTGAAAGGCTCCGAAACCCAGACACGTCTCGACAACTTCAACAAAGCCTATAACGAACTCGAAGCCAAACTCGAAGCCGACAGCACCGTCGACCCAGCCGATGCCGACGAAATACTCAAGATGCAGTGCTTCGACTTTGTGTGGGACAACCCCACCGACCCCGTGGCACATTACGTGATGTACCGCTACAAATGGGCCTTCGGTCCTTGCGAGCTGCGCACCATGATCGACAATATCCACCATGCCGACAGCACCCTCACCTCAAGCAACCTGACCCTCATCGAGGAATATGTGGAGAAGCTGGAACGCGTGCAAGCCGGCCAGCCGATGATAGACTTCACCCAAAACGATCCCGATGGCAACCCCGTGACCCTCAGCCAACTGGCCGAAGGCAAGCTGCTGCTCGTCGACTTCTGGGCCTCGTGGTGCCCCGACTGCCGCAAGGCCAACCCCGACGTGGTGGCCGCCTACCAAAAGTTCCATGACCAAGGCTTCGACGTGCTTGGCGTCTCCTTCGACACCGATAGGGAGAAATGGCTTGCCGCCGTCGAGAAAGACGGCCTCACCTGGACCCAGGTCTCCGACCTCCAAGGCTGGAACAACGCCGCCGGCACCCTCTACAGCATCGCCTTCATCCCCCAAAACGCCCTGATTAAGAACGGAATCATCGTCGCCCGCAACCTCGAAGGCGAAGATCTCCTCCGCGAAATCGAATCCCAACTCTTCCCTCCTAATTCCTAACTCCTCCCTCTCCACGCCACAAACGGCGGATTGGGATACTCCTCCTTGTCATATTCCAGAGGCAACCCGTCGCTGATTCTCAATACCCTGCCGCCCGCAGCGGTAAGGATGGCATCGGCCGCGGCCGTATCCCACTCTTTGGTCTTGCTGTAACACACATACACATCGGCAGTGCCCTCCACCAGACGGGCGAACTTCAGGCTGCTGCCCTGGCTGTCAATCACCAGGTCGGGATGCTCCGGCCGTAACACATTGTCAATATAAGCATCCACCTCCGGCGTCCGGTGCGACCGGCTTACTAAAACCGTAAACGGCCTCTCATCCAGCCCCCTCCCGTCGTCGCCGGCGGCGGGGAGACCTCCCTGCGGCACCTTGCCGTATCTCCCATACCACAATCCCCCAGTCACCGGAGCGTAAATCACCCCCAGCACCGGCCTTTTGTGGTCAATCAAGGCGATGTTGACCGTGAACTCACCGTTGCGCTTCACAAACTCCGCCGTGCCATCCAACGGATCCACCAGCCAATACCGCCCGAACCCCGATCGGTCCTCAGGCAAGTCCTCCTCGCTCACAAACGGCAATCCCGTCGGCTTCAACACCTCCTTGATAATGCGACTCGCCCGCAAGTCCGCCTGGGTCACCGGCGAATCGTCGTCCTTGGTGTACACCTCGAAAGGCTGGGCATACACCTCCATGATGGCCTCTCCCGCCAAACGGGCCGCCTCAATGGCAAGATCAATCAGTTTTTCCATGTCACAAAGATAAGCATCACACCTAGTTTATTTATAATAAACTAAGAATTTTTTCATTTTTTTTAACCCATATGCGGGTTTATTCTAGTAATTTTGCAACCGAAAACCCAAATGACCATGACAAAAAATCTAGTAATCGTTGAGTCACCCGCAAAGGCAAAGACCATTGAAGGTTTCTTAGGAAAGGAATATACCGTCAAATCGAGCTACGGCCATGTCCGCGACCTGAACAAAAACACGCTGAGCGTCAACATCGAAAAGGATTTTGAACCCGAATATGAAATCAGCGACGACAAGAAATCGCTGGTGGCCGAACTGAAAAAGCTCTCCAACCAAGCCGAGACCATCTGGCTCGCCTCCGATGAGGACCGCGAGGGAGAGTCCATCTCATGGCACCTCTACGAGGCCCTGGACCTGAAAAACAAGGATACCAAACGCATCGTGTTCCACGAGATCACCAAGACCGCCATCCTGAACGCCATCGAGAACCCGCGAGGCATCGACATGGACCTCGTGGCCGCCCAGCAAGCCCGCCGCGTGCTCGACCGCCTGGTGGGTTACGAGCTGTCGCCCCTGCTCTGGAAAAAGGTGAAACCCTCGCTCTCCGCAGGCCGCGTGCAGTCCGTCGCCGTCCGCCTCATCGTCGAACGCGAAGAGGAAATCAAGAACTTCCAGCAGACCAGCGCCTACCGCATCACCGCACAGTTCTCGTTCCTCCGCGATGGACAGGAATACACCATCGCCGCCGAGATGCCCAACCGCTTCGATACCGAACAGGAAGCCCGCGCCTTCGTCGAGTCGTGCGTCAAAGCCAGCTACAAGGTCGAAAGCATCGAAAAGAAACCGGCCGCACGTTTCCCTGCCCCACCGTTCACCACCTCCACCCTCCAACAGGAAGCCGCCCGCAAACTGGGCTTCTCCGTGGCCAACACCATGCGCCTCGCACAACAACTCTACGAGTCAGGT
>CAJOIH010000037.1 GCA_905234455.1 uncultured Bacteroidales bacterium
GTCGTAGTTTTCTTCCTGGATGTTAGCCAGTCGTTTCATCTCTGCCTTGCTAAACAGCGCGTTTTCCTTCAGTTTGACGTAAATCGGATGGTGCTCCGTAATGTTGCGGTATAAGTTCAGTTGTCCACCGTCCATGGGCACCACCACCTCGAAAGGCAGGTGCGTGTTGGAAGGCACGTCCACCACCAAGGCAATGGTATAAATTATCTCTTTTTTACCCATATAGGAATAGGCCAAAGGCTGCCCCAAGGCTGGGCCATCGTAAAGTTTCTGCGCCAATTCCTTGGAGATGGCCACTTCGTTGGGCTGCAGGATATGGTGCGGCTCGCCTTCCACGATGGGGTAGGTCAGTACCTTGAAGAAGTTGTCGTTGGTTTCAAGAGCCGTCACTTGGAAGGACTCGTTGTGTTCCATATCCCTGACAGTACTGGGGTTCTGGTTGGTGTAGTGCGAACACACGTCCACACATTCCTCCACCTGCGGCACAGCGGCGGGCAAGTCATCACGCAACTGGCAGACGGCAGCGGGGCGTTTCACTCCCGTGGCCTTATCCACAGAAATCAAACGGTAAACTCGGTCGCCGTCTTCAACGAAACGGTTGTAAGAAAACTCGTGCAGCACCCATTGAAACAGCAAGGTAGCCGCCGTAATGCCAATCATCAAGCAGAACGTGTTGATGAGAAAATGTTTAAGCCTTGGTTTGGAGATCGTTTGCCTCATGGTTAATTGCTATAATCGCTATAATAAATGATTTCATTCAACATCTATTATACCAAAAACACAAATATTTAATTATCAACAAGATACAAAATCGCTATTGGTTGGAACTGTAAAGATTCTTTACAGCGGTGTAAAGATTCTTTACAGTGACCGCTTACGAATGTCTTCGTACACTTCTTCGGCCTCATCTTTTGGCAGGCCAAATTTCACGGCAAGCTGAACGACGTCCGCTTTGCCAGGGTCTTTGTAGTTGCCATTCACCGAAAGGCTGTGGTACCCGCCTAAGCCTTCGCAAGGCAGTACATCGTAGGCTGGAGCCAGTTGCCAAACATCGTTGCGACGGATAAAGGCGAAGTTCTTCACATGGTCGTCGCAGTTGCCGATAACAAGGTTGAACGCCATCAGGCGGAATACTTTCCACAATTCCTTGATGGAATGCGTCAGCTGGCTGCAAGCCCAGAACAGATGCCCGTAGTCGGCAGTGGGCAGGTGATAGTCGAGGTTCATCAGTGCGGATAGGCTGATGACATGAAGTTTGCCGCCGTCATCGGTACGGTCGAAGCGTTTTGAGCCAAAGTATTTCCCATTGAAAAGCCTTGTTTCAGCCATTTCGATGCCGCATTCCCGAGCCAGCAGCGAGGTCTCGTATTCGATTCTGCCTACATCGGGCGGGTCGGTGCGGTCGCGAAACTTTACCAGCCACTCGGAACCGTCGTGATGCACGAACACCTTAGGCCTCGTGCCGCCCGAGGAACCGCCGCGCCGCCACGCTTTGTCCAAGTCGTCAGAATAGTCCGTGTTCATCACCCGCTGCGACTCTTCCGCCATGCGGTCGAGGTTAACGATGTCTTGTTCGTCAACCGTACTGAGATCAGGATGGTATTCCAAAGCGCCACGCCCACGGCAACCGACAAACATCAGTTGCTCCAACAAATTCAAGGAAGCCAGGGACTTGCCTTGCGACCTTAGATAACGGTCGAGCACCAAGGCACTCCATCCATCGGGCAGACTGTCGTCGAACACACCGAAATTGCCGTCAAATGGCTTCGCATCGGCGGTGAACAACTTTGACTCCAACGGCAGATGAAACGGTGAAATGGAAAAGCCGCTCCGAATCCAGTCTGCATCGTATTCGAACATCAAACGTCCCTCCTTGTCCAAAGCGGCTCTTCCGACTTTATGAGAGCCCATCCTTACCTCGACGATCTTCTCACTCATTGCGCTTCCCTCGCTTTCTGTTCTTTTGGTTAGCCTCAAGTGCCTCATCCAAGGTGGCGTATTTGCTTGACTCAAACAATCGGTCGAAATCGTTCAACGCATCCAAAGCGTAGGCAATATGGAGCAATCCTTCCAAGGAAATCTTGCCCGTCCGCTCAAAGCGACGGTAGGTCGCCAAAGGCAAACCTGAGCGCACCGAAAGGCCTTCCTGCGTCAGATTCATCTCCAAACGACGGGCCTTCACCCGTTCCGCCAAAGCCATTGCCTTGCCTTCTGGTGAAACAATATCAAATGATAAAATATTATTAGTTATATCCATTTTTAGAACTCAATTGTTTAAATATTAACAGTTGCAAAGATACAATTTTTTTTGGACTATTTGCATAAACAGCAAAAAAAAACTTCGCCAAAACTGCGTTTTTGATGCGTTTCGGCGAAGTACCAAATAAAGAAACATTACTTGTTTATAGTTGCGACAGCACCTCTTCCACCACCTTACCGTCGAAGAGGTTGATGATGCGGTCGGCATAGCCGGCGTCGCGCTGCGAGTGGGTCACCATGACGATGGTGGTGCCTTCCTTGTGGAGGTCGGTGAGCAACTCCATCACCTCCTTGCCGTTCTTCGAGTCGAGGTTACCCGTGGGCTCGTCGGCGAGGATGAGTTTGGGGTTGGCCACCACGGCACGGGCGATGGCCACACGCTGCTGCTGACCGCCCGACAGCTGCTGCGGGAAGTGCTCCGAACGGTGCTTGATGGCCATGCGCTGCATGATGGTCTCCACACGTTGCTTACGCTCGGCGGCAGGGATGTTCATGTAACGCAACGGCAACTCGATGTTCTCATACACATTGAGCTCGTCAATGAGGTTGAAGCTCTGGAACACGAAGCCGATGTTGCCCTTGCGGAATTGGGTGCGGTCCTTCTCCTTCAAGTCGCCCACTTGGTGGCCAAGAAGTTCGTAATGGCCCTCGGTGGGATTGTCCAACAAGCCGAGGATGTTCAATAAAGTGGACTTGCCGCAGCCCGAAGGTCCCATGATGGCGACAAACTCGCCGTCGTTGATTTCGAACGAAACGCCGTTCAGCGCGAGGGTTTCAATGTCCTCCGTACGGAAGATCTTCACTAGGTTTTCTACTTTAATCATGACTGTATGTTTGTTTTGTTTAACGATTGATCATAACAATTATTACAAAAACAGCCACGAGAAAGCATTACCCGTGCCAAAAATGCAACTATTTGAAATACAATGAATTAAGATTTAATGATTTGAACAAACTGTAAAGATTTTTTACAGCGGTGTAAAGAATCTTTACAAGAGGCCCCTCATTTCCACTCGAAGGTGTTGATCATCCGGTCGATGTCCTGCCGCAGGTAATCGATCACCGGCTGCATCGAGTCGTTGTTGGGGACGAAGTTGAAATACAGGGCGCCGCGGACGAAGTTGGCGGTGCTGTCGGTGAGGTAGAACTGCAGGGGAGTGGCCACGCCTTTGCCGTCCATCTCGATGAGCATGCCGTACACCTGGCGCTCAGGGTTGACAATCAAGCTGTCATTCATGCCGTTGGCCTTCTGCAAATGCTTGGTGATCATGGTGTGGACGTCCTCCAAATACTCACCAAGATTGCCTTTCACTACCTTGTGCGTCAAATGGATGGAAGCCTTGAATTGCGGCATCTCCACATTGATCCAATTCTTTTCGTTGGGCGACAAAGGATCGTGGGTAATCACGGCATACTCAGGGGTTTCAAAGGAGTATCTTTCAATGGTGTCGACCATCACATAATTCTTCTCAGGCAAATCGATCCGGAAATACCCCTTCGGCTTGGGCAACGGACGTTCCTCCTCGCCGCACGAAGCCAACAATAGCCCCACGAATAAAGTGATAACAACAATGCCTAGTTTCTTCATCATAATTAACTCCTCCCTCCTAACTCCTCACTTTCACCTTGATCTGTATAATCTTCCTCGGGTCCGCCTCAGTGATCTCAAAATTGAACTTCTCCACATCGAAGCTGAAGCCTACCTCGGGAATGCGGCCCTCGATCTCCAACACCAAACCGGCCAGCGTATCGGCCTCGCCTTGCAACTCCTCAAAGTAGTCCTCGTCCAAGTTGAACACCTTGCAGAAGTCGACGATGCTGGTCTGGGCCTTGAATAAATACGTCGTATCGTCGATTTTAGTGTAATGCTGCTCCTGTTTCACGTTGTCGAACTCGTCGTTGATTTCGCCCACGATCTCCTCGATGACGTCCTCCATGGTGATCAAGCCGGAGGTACCGCCATATTCGTCCACCACGATGGCGATGTGGATCTTCTTCTCGCGGAAGTCCTGGAACAGGTCGTTGATCTTGCGGTTCTCAGGCACAAAGAAGGCGGGGCGCAACAGCATCCGCCATTCGAAAGCCTGTGCGTCGAGGTAGGGGAGGAGGTCCTTCACATAAAGGATGCCACAGACCTTGTCAAGACTCTCCTCGTAGACGGGGATGCGCGAGAACCCGCTCTTGATGACGGTCTCGAGCATCTCGCGGAAGGGCATCCCGACCTCCACGGCGATGATGTCGATGCGGGGCTTCATCACACTGCTCACCTCCTTCTCAGTGAAGGTGGCAATGCCTTTCAGCATGTTCTTCTCTTCCAAAGGCGTGGATGCCTCGGTGGCGATGTCCACGGCAGCGCTGAGGTCGTCCATCGAAATCTCGGCCTTTTTCTTCTCCAAATGCTTGTCCATGAACGAAGTGGAGTTGACCAACAGTTTGCTCAAGGGTGTGAAAAGCACCATCAGCACTTGCAGGGGACGGGCCATGAAACGGGAGAACTTCACCGGACGCTTCGCCGCGAGGATTTTCGGGGTGATCTCCCCGATGATGAGCACCAGCGAGGTGATGACAATGACTTCCATCACGAAGGCGGCCACCGGATGGTTGACCATGTCGAACATTTCGCTGACGATGTAGGTGGCCAGCAGGGTGATGGTGACGTTGACGAAGTTGTTGCCAATCAAAATAGTGGCCAACAGCATCTTGGGATTCTCGCGAAGCTTCAGCACGGTCTTGCTTTTGGAGTCGGTGCGCGACTCCAAGTCGTCAATGTCGGCGGGCTTGAGCGAGAAAAACGAGGTCTCGCTGCTCGAAATCAAAGCCGAAGCCGCGAGCAACAGGCATAACACCACCAACCCGATGATCGCGTTGACGGTGAACCCGGTAAAAAAGGCACTTAGTATAATAGGGGTAGTCACCTCTAAATTCTAAATTTTCAATTCTAAATCAGAACGGCAGATCGTCTTGCGGCATCGAATCACCGGCGAGAGGGTCATTGGCGGCGGCAGGAGCCTGGTAGACCTGCTCTTGGGGAGCATAGGACGACTGTGAGGGCTGACGGCCCGAGACGAGTTGCATGATCTTGTCGACCTGAACCTCGGTGACAAAACGGTTGATACCCTGAGCATCAGTGTATTGGCGGGTGCGAAGACGACCTTCCACATACATCATGTCGCCTTTGGCATAGTTGCGGCGCTTCTCAGCAATGTCGTTGGCCAAGTTGCCCCAGGCAACCAAGTTGTGCCACTCGGTCTGGTCAACCCAGTTGTTGTCGCGGTCGCGATAACGCTCGGTGGTGGCCAAAGTGGCCGACATTTTTCTGTTTCCGCTCTCAAATGTGGTGATCTCAGGGTCTTTCCCGAGACGGCCAATGAGGATGACTTTGTTTAAGCTTGCCATAGTTTCAGTTAGCAGTTAGGAGTTAGTAGTTAGGAGTTGAGATAGTTGTCGATGAGTTTGGGGATGGGATAGCTTCCCATTTCGTTTTCAGGGACCAAAAGTATATTGTTTTCCTGAATTATGGGTGAAAAATCGAAAATTTTTATTTCAACAAAGGTGGCGATGAGGGTCTGATGCGTGAGTTTATGGGTGAATTGAGGGGAGATGCTGGTGATCTCAAAAGCCCTGTCCTGAAGCAGATGGCGAAACTCAGGGCTTTCCGTCACCTCGTCAAGGGTCAACGGCTGGTCGCGCTCCACACACGGGAAGTCATAGAGGCCCTGCCAGATGTCGCCAGCCTCGCGCCGACGCATGTAATGCCGGTGGGCGTCGCCTACGACAAGATAATGGAAATACCGCGTGCGAACCTTCAAGCGCTTCTCCTTCACCGGACGATCCGCAACGCTGTGATGCCCAAAGGCGAGACAATGCGGTTGCAGCGGACAAGCCGAACAGTCGGGGTTTTTAGGCACACACTGCAAGGCGCCGAACTCCATCATGGCCTGGTTGTGCCGGCCGGGATGCTCGCGGTCGAGCAACTCGTCAGCCAACAAAGCAAAGACCTTGACGCCTTCATCGGTGTTGATGGGGGTGTCGATGTCGAACAAACGCGACAACACCCGGTAAACATTGCCGTCAACCACCGCATGGGGTAGCCCGAAAGCGATCGAAGCAATGGCTGCGGCAGTGTAAGGACCGATGCCGGGAAGCTTCACCAGCCGCTGGTAGTCGGCAGGCAACTCGCCTCCATAAAGCCTGACCACCTCACGGGCGCATCGGTGCAGGTTGCGTGCCCGGGAATAATACCCCAACCCCTGCCAAAGCTTCAACACCTCCTCCTCGCTGGCCGCGGCAAGCTCCGCCACCGAAGGCCAACGCTCCACAAACCGGTTGAAATAATCAAGCCCCTGGCTCACCCGCGTCTGCTGCAAAATCACCTCCGAAAGCCATACATAATAAGGAAGGGGATGGCTCCTCCACGGCAACTCCCGCTGGTGATCCCTAAACCATCGAACCAGTTCTGAATGTATCTCGTCCATTAAAAAAATTCACTTTCTTTTATCGAGGTATGAAAAATGTTCGTACCTTTGCCGGCAAATTTACACAAACCTAATAATAAACCACTTAAAAATTTTTAAAAGAAATGACAAAAGCAGAAATCGTTGCAGAAATCGCTGGCAAAACCGGTATCGAGAAAGGTCTCGTTATGACTGTCGTTGAGAATTTCATGGAAGTTGTCAAGTCATCAATGGCCAAGGGTAACAATGTCTATCTGAGAGGTTTCGGTAGCTTCATCATCAAGACTCGCGCAGAAAAGACCGGTAGAAACATGTCGCAAAACATCGCCATCACCATCCCGGCCCACAATATCCCCGCCTTCAAACCCGCCAAGGTGTTCATGAACGCTGTGAAATAATTCTTTTTTTTATCAACATAAATATATCCTATTATGCCTAACGGTAAAAAACACAAGAGACATAAAATGTCTACCCACAAGCGCAAAAAACGCTTGAGAAAGGATAGACACAAGAAGAAATAATCCTTCTTGCAAGTAATTAGTCAACCCTCCAAAACAACACTGACAATGGCTGAAGAAAACCAAGAAATCCAAGTCAAGACGGTGGAGCGGGAGCTGGTGATCAACGCCCGCGCTTCGGAGGTCGACATCGCTCTGTTGGAAGACAAGATTCTTGTCGAGCTTCATAAAGAGAAGACCAACAACCAATTTGCGGTCGGAGACGTGTATCTCGGACGAGTCAAACCTCAACGCCGCTTTCGTCGACGTAGGCTACGAGAAGGAAGCGTTCCTGCATTATCTTGACCTCGGTCCGCAGTTCAGCTCCTTGCTCAAATTCAAGAAAGAACTCACCTCGGGCAACACCGAGGTGACGATGGACAAATTCAAACTCGAGCCCGACATTGAGAAAAACGGCAAAATCGCCGATATGCTCAATGTCGGCGACCTTATTCCTGTCCAGATCGCCAAAGAGCCCATCTCCACCAAAGGGCCTCGCATCTCGTCAGAAATCTCCTTCGCAGGTCGCTACCTCGTCCTTGTCCCGTTCTCAAACCGCATCTCGGTATCCCAAAAAATCCGCAGCGGCGAGGAACGCAGCCGCCTCAAACGCCTGATGCAAAGCATCAAACCCGCCAACTATGGCGTCATCATCCGCACCGTGGCCGAAAATAAAAAGGTGGCCGACCTCGATGCCGATCTCAAAGTCGATCGATGGGAACGCTGTATGGTGGAAATGACCAAGATGACCACATCAGGCCGTATGGTCAGCGAACAAGACCAAACCACAGTCATGCTCCGCGACCTGCTCAACGAATCGTTCAACAATATCCATGTGAACGACGAAACTCTTTATGAAGACATCAAGAGCTACATCCAGACTATCGCGCCGCAAAAAGCCGAAATCGTCAAACTCTACAAGGGCAAAGACCCCATCTTCGACAATTTCGGCGTGTCCCGACAAATCAAGGGACTTTTCGGCAAGACAGTCACCATCAGAAACGGTGTCTACCTCATCATCGAACACACCGAGGCCATGCACGTCATCGACGTCAATAGCGGCCACCGAGTCAACAAAGAAAACTCTCAGGAAGAAAACGCCCTGATCGTCAACATCGAAGCAGCCAAGGAAATCGCCCGACAACTGCGACTCCGCGACATGGGCGGCATCATCATCGTTGACTTCATCGACATGCACGAGGCAGCCCATCGTAAACAACTCTATGATGTGCTGTGCCAGGAAATGGCACTCGACCGCGCCAAACACACCATCCTGCCGGCCACCAAGTTCGGCCTCATCCAAATCACCCGCCAACGCGTGCGCCCCGCCACCGAAGTGCAGGTCCAGGAAAAATGCCCCGTGTGCGACGGAGAAGGCAAAATCCGCCCCGCCATCCTCTACATCGACGAGATCGAAAACAACCTCAAATACCTGTTCCTCGATCAAAACGAAAACCATGTCACCCTCCAGGTGCACCCCTTCATCGCCGCCTACCTCACCATAGGCTGGCACTCCATCCGCCGACAGTGGATGAAAAAGTACGGCAAGAAATTCCAAGTGCAAGCCATGCCCGAATTCCATATGCTGCAATACAACTTCCAGAACGCCCACGGCGAGAATATCAAAATCTAACTCCTCACTCCTCACTCCTCACCATGAACCCCATCGCTCTCAGCGGCATCCGCCCCACCGGCAACCTCCACCTCGGCAACTACTACGGAGCCGTCCGTAGCTTCGTGAAAATGCAGGACGAATTCAACTGCTTCTTCTTCATCGCCGACTGGCACTCCCTCACCACCCACCCCAAGCCGGAAAACATCCAACAATCCGCCCGTACCATCCTCGCCGAATACCTGGCCTGCGGCATCGACCCCGAAAAGGCTACCATCTACATCCAAAGCGACGTGCCCGAGACTATCGAGCTCTACCTCTATTTCAACATGAATGCCTATATCGGCGAACTCGGCCGCGTGACCACCTTCAAGGAAAAAGCACGCCAACAACCCGACAACGTCAACGCAGGCCTCTTCACCTATCCCACACTGATGGCCGCCGATATCCTGCAACACCGCGCCCAATGGGTGCCCGTGGGCAAAGACCAGGAACAAAACATGGAAATGGCTCGCAAATGCGCCCGCCGCTTCAACAACATCTACGGCGTCGAGTTCTTCCCCGAACCCCAAAACTACTACTTCGGCGGCGACGCCATCAAAGTGCCAGGCCTCGACGGTTCAGGCAAGATGGGCAAAAGCGACGGCAACTGTATCTACCTCTATGAGGACGAAAAGACCGTGCGTAAAAAAGTGATGCGCGCTGTTACCGACAACGGACCACAAGAGCCTAACAGCCCCAAACCGGAAGTCATCCAAAACCTCTTCACCATGATGAGCATCGTGAGTACCCCCGACACCGTGAAGTACTTCGACGAGAAATGGAACGACTGCACCCTGCGCTATGGCGACATGAAGAAACAACTGGCCGAAGACATGGTCCAAGCCCTCAACCCCATTCGCGAACGTATCCAAGACTACGCATCCGACAAGGACCGTCTCGACCGCATCGCCCGCCTCGGCGCCGAAAAAGCCCGCGAAAGCGCCGCCAAGACCCTCAAAGAAGTCCGTCAAATCATCGGCTTCCGTTCTTATTGACCTTCCGCTTTCCACTTCCATGGGCGACTTTGTCACATACGAAAAAATCCCGGAACGCGCCGTCCTCATCGCGGTAGCGTCCAAAAAACAAACACGCGAACGTACCGACGAGTACCTCGACGAACTGGCCTTCCTCCTGGAAACCGCCGGCGGGGTGCCCGTCGCCCGCTTCGTCCAAGCCATGGACCACCCCTCCAGCGTCAGCTACCTCGGCTCAGGTAAGCTGGAAGAAATCCACCAATACATCAAAGCGGAAAATATCGAAATCGCCGTCATCGACGATGAGCTCTCAGCCACCCAGGCGCGTAACATGGAACAAGCCCTCGAATGCCGCGTGCTCGACCGTACCAGCCTCATCCTTGATATCTTCGCCTCCAATGCCCATACCGCACATGCCAAGGCCCAAGTGGAACTGGCTCAGTATCAGTACCTTCTGCCTCGCCTGACCCGAATGTGGACCCACCTCGAACGCCAACGGGGCGGCATCGGTATGCGTGGTCCCGGTGAGACCCAAATCGAGACCGACCGCCGACTCATCCTCGACCGCATCTCCGTGCTCAAAGAGAAACTCCGCGAAATCGACATGCAAAAGACCGTGCAACGCAAAAACCGCGGCAAACTGGTGCGCGTTGCACTCGTCGGCTATACCAACGTGGGCAAGTCCACCATCATGAACCTGCTCAGCAAGTCGGAAGTCTACACCGAAAACAAACTCTTCGCCACCCTCGACACCACCGTCCGCAAAGTGGTCGTCGAAAACCTGCCCTTCCTGCTCTCCGACACCGTCGGATTCATCCGCAAACTGCCACACCACCTGGTGGAATCGTTCAAATCAACCCTCGACGAAGTGCGTGAGTCGGATATCCTCCTGCATGTGGTCGACATCTCCCACCCCGACTTCGAATCGCAAATCGAAGTGGTCAACCAAACCCTCGCCGAATTGGGCTGCGCCGACAAAAAAACCATCATGGTCTTCAACAAAATCGACGCCATCACCTTCTCCGACGAACTCAAACAGACGTGGATGGCCAAGATGAACGACAACTGCATCTTCATCTCTGCCAAAAATCGTGATAACTACCAGGAATTCAGAGATTTACTCTACAAGGAAATCCGCGACATGCACGCCATCCGCTACCCCTACGACAATTTCCTGTACTAACTCCCCACTCCTCACTCCTAACTCTATAGGTGTCCCCCAACGTATTTGAACCCCCAATTGGTCTCCAACAACTCAGGCAGGGTGGTCCCTCCTAACCGCAACCCGCGCTCAACGGTGACTAAGGTGGAAAACACCCCGAACCCTCCGTCAATGGGAGAGGAGATGTTCTCACCCGTCGGACTGCTGCTCATGTTGTAGAAAAACACGTATTCCTCCAAACTCCGGTCGCCTGCCGTCACACTCACCTGAATGGGCTCATCGTCAAGATAACGCCTCAAACCGGGTACCAAGGTGTCGTCGCCCAAGAACTCGTTCAACTGATAATAGAGGTCGAAAGGATAGTAGGTGGCAACAAAAGCGCCGTTGTGCAAGTGCTGGGGAAGGAAGAATTGGTAAAACGTGTCCACATGCCAGGTGAAGGAACGGCGGATCGTGTCGGATGTCCACGAACGGCGCTCAAAAAAGATGAAGGTCATGTAAATATCGTAAATTCCACCGTTGGCTGCTGGATTGAACCAAATCTCGTGCGTCGCCTTGCCGCCTCCGCCACCGTCGAAATGGTGGTTTCCACCCGAAAAATCAACGACAGAACTCCGGATGAAAAAACTGTCAGAGCCCACCATGTCGGCCACGGCAGTCAAAGTACGGTCGGGAAGCACCGCGGTGAGCTTGTAACTGTACCATTTCCCATGGCTGTTCTTGTTGAAACGCTCAGTGGTGTAATACAGCTTCTGAGCCGGCGAGTAGAACAACCCCTCTTCCTTGTCCCAAATGGTGATGGTGTCCAACACGAACTGGCGGACAGAGTCGCCGTTGCAGTATTCAGTGATGCGGACGTCGAGCTTCCCGGGATAGTTGGTCAACTCGGGATTGTTGGCGTTGATAGGATCGCCGGGAACACCCATGCTGTGGGTGATCTTCACAAAGTTGGTGTCGGCATCAGGGTCAAGCAAAGCATACACAATGGGCACATCCTCGCCGTCGGCAAACAAGTCCACCTCGGTGGAACAAGAAACGAGAAGCACAAGTGCCCCAATAAATATCGATACGATGTGCCAATGTCTTTTCATGACCGCAAATTTATGAAATAATTCTTATTTTTGCAAACTTTTATCCCAGAAACGATGCACCTCATCGATACCCATACGCATATCTACGACTCGGACTTTGACGCCGACCGCGCCGAAGTGGTGCAACGCGCCCTCGACAACGGTATCGGCATGATGCTCCTGCCCAACGTGGATGCCTCGACCATCAAACCCATGATGGAGACCTATGAGCAGTTTCTCGACTGCACCCGCATGATGATGGGCCTGCAGCCTGAAGAAGTGAAAGGCGACTACCGTCAAGTGCTCACAGCCATGGAAAAAGAACTCGAAAAGGATATATTTATAGGTGTAGGGGAGGTGGGCCTCGACTTCTATTGGGACACGACTTTCGAACACGAACAGCTCGACGCTTTCGAGACCCAACTGGTCTGGGCCAAACAACTGCACCTGCCACTCTCCATCCACTGCCGCAATGCCTTTAGCTTCATGGTACGACTCCTCGAAAAACATCAGGATGGCGGCCTCCATGGAGTGATGCATTGCTTCACCGGCACCGAAGAGGAAGCCAAAGCCTATCTCGACCTGGGGTTCCACCTGGGACTGGGTGGGGTGACCACCTATAAAAACTGCGCCGTGAAGGACTTCTTGCGCAATATTCCCCTCGACCGCATCGTTCTTGAAACGGATGCGCCCTACCTGTCGCCCGTCCCGCACCGCGGCCAGCGCAACGAACCGGCCTTCCTTGTCGATACGGCAAAAAAGATTGCTGAATACCTCAGCATCCCCGTCGAACAACTCGCTGAAATCACCACCAACAACGCAAATTCATTATTCAAGATATGACACAGAAAGAAGAAACCTCCATCCTTGTCCTTTACACGGGCGGAACCATCGGCATGATGCAGGACCCCAAGACGGGCGCCCTCGTGCCTTTCGACTTCGACAATATCTACAAGCATCTGCCAGTGCTGCAGAACTTCGGCTACCAGATTGACTTCTACTCGTTCGATCCCTTGATCGATTCGTCGAACATGTCGCCCGACTTCTGGGCCAAGCTGGCTGCCAAGATTACCGAGAACTACGAACAGTACGACGGCTTCGTGGTGCTGCATGGCTCCGACACCATGGCCTATACGGCCTCGGCCCTGAGCTTCATGCTCGAGAACCTCAACAAGCCCGTGGTGCTGACCGGATCGCAACTGCCCATGGGCGTGGTCCGTACTGACGGTCGCGAGAACTTCCTCGCCGCCATCGAGATCGCCGCCGCCCGCGAAGACGACACCGCCATCGTGCCCGAAGTCTGCGTCTTCTTCCAAGACCAACTGCTGCGAGGCAACCGCTCCACCAAATTCAACGCCGAGAACTTCAACGCCTTCGTGTCCACCAACTTCCCCGCCCTCGCCGAAGTGGGCGTGCATATCAAATACAACAAGGACCGCATCCTCAAGCCGAACTTCAAGAAACTGAAACTCCATACCGAGATGGACCGCCACGTGGGCATCCTCAAGCTCTTCCCCGGCATCTCCGAGGAGTTCGTCCGCCATACCCTGGCCACCCCGGGACTCAAAGCCATGGTGCTCGAGACCTTCGGGTCGGGCAATGCCACCACCGAGAAATGGTTCCTCGACGCCCTCAAGGAAGCCATCGACCGCGGCCTCATCGTGCTCAACATCACCCAGTGCAAGGGCGGCTCCGTCGAGATGGGCCGCTACGAGACCAGCCTCGACATGCTTCGCATCGGCGTGGTGAGCGGCTACGACCTCACCACCGAAGCCGCCGTCACCAAACTGATGTACCTCCTCGGCCATGGACTCACCCGCGAAAAAGTGGTGGAACTGCTGGGCCTTTCCATCCGCGGCGAAATGACGAAATAGCTTTTTTTGAAAAAAATGTAAGATCGTTTGCGATTACAAACAAAAAATTTTGTAATTTTGGCAACGATTTTTCTTGGAGAGATGTCCGAGTGGTTTAAGGAGCACGCCTGGAAAGTGTGTGTACTCCAAAAGGGTACCGCGGGTTCCGCAAACTGAACAGAAACAATTGGTAATCACAACATTAACTAAATCATGAAAAAATTAATTGCATTACTCACGATTGTTGGTTTCATGACATTTGGAATCACCAATCTCTTTGCTCAAGAAGAGCAAGTTCAACAGGAAGAAGCCACAACCGAGCAGGTTGTTGAAACCGCTGCTCCCGTAGTCGAAGAGGCTACCACCGACCTCACCCCCACCGAGGCTCCCACCACTTTCCGTGAATCCATCAAGAAGCAATTCATCGATGGCGGCCCGGCCTTCATGGGCATCGTGTTGGTCATCCTGTTGCTCGGTATGGCCATCTCCATCGAGAGAATCATCTATCTGACCATGGCCGATGGCAACTCCACCAAACTGCTTGCCGGTATCGAACAAAAGATGCAGGCTGGTGATGTGGAAGGCGCAAAGCAACTCTGCAAGGACACCCGCGGTCCTGTCGCCAGCATCTTCACCCAAGGCCTCATCCGCTACCAGGACGGCCAATCACTGGACGAAGTTGAAAAGTCACTCGTTTCCTACGGCGCAGTTGCCGCTGGCAAACTCGAAAGCGGTCTGAGCTGGGTTGGCCTCTGCATCAGCTTGGCTCCTATGTTCGGATTCATGGGTACCGTTATCGGTATGATCCAGGCCTTCGACGATATCGCCGCTGCTGGTGACATGAGCCCCACAGTCGTGGCCTCCGGTATGAAGGTCGCTCTGTTGACCACCGTGTTCGGTCTGATCGCCGCTATCATCCTTCAGATTTTCTTCAACTTCATCGCTTCAAAAATCGAAAAGATCACCAGCGACATGGAAAATGCTTCCATTAGCTTCATGGATATCCTCGTCAAATACAACAAAAAATAACCAATAATAATCATGAACGGTAAGCTTAACATCAGTAAGTGGGTCTTTGGCGCACTGGCTCTCATCACCGTCGTCCTGGGTATCCTTTTCTACCTGGACCTCCACAATGAGGGACGCACCAACCTGATCCTCAATTGGGGCTACATCTTGATTATTCTGGGTATCGTCGCCATCGTGTGCTCTGCCATCTTCGCCGCCATCGTCGACCATCGGCGTGGTAATCGGTGCCTTTGTTGTTATTGGACTTGTAGCCTATCTTATGTCAAAAGGCAGCTTCGGCGTCGAATACCCGACCGGCGAACACGTCTACTCGGGTACAACCCACGGTCTCGTCGAATGGGGCCTCAATTTCTTCTACATCACCCTTGGAGTTAGCATTCTTTGCATTCTCTATTCAGTTATCAGATCAGGTAAATAAAACATTTCATCATGGCCAGAAAAACCCCGGAAATCAATTCTAGTTCGCAGGCTGACATAGCATTCTTGCTATTGTGTTTCTTCCTGATGACTACCTCCATGGACGTGGACTACGGCATCACCCGTCGTCTGCCCCCTCCGGTGGAACAAAACGACGACGACGTCAAAGTCAAGGAAAGAAACGTGATGAATGTTTTGATTAACAAGAATAACAAGCTGATGGTCAACGGCCGTCCTTCGGACATCTCCCTGCTGAAGGATGATGCCAAGAACTTCATGACACCACGCCCGGGCGACGAAACCGCCCCCGAAGTGGAACCCAAACAAATCGAAATGCTGGGCGAAATCATGATGTCTAAAGGCGTCATCTCTCTGCAGAAC
>CAJOIH010000038.1 GCA_905234455.1 uncultured Bacteroidales bacterium
CCTCAGCTGGTCCAAGAAGATCAAACACCCGGCTGAATTCACCAAGGTTGGCGAAAGCATCGAAGTCGTCGTCCTCGACGTCGACGAAGAGAACCGTCGTCTTAGCCTCGGCCACAAACAGCTCGAGGAGAATCCTTGGGAAGTGTTCGAGACCGTGTTCACCGTCGGCTCAGTCCACCAAGGCACCATCATCAGCGCCGCCGACAAGGGCGTCGTTGTCTCTCTGCCTTACGGCGTGGAAGGCTTCTGCCCGAACCGTTACCTGAAGAAGGAAGACGGTACCACCGCCAAGATCGACGAGACCCTCGAATTCAAGGTCATCGAGTTCTCCAAGGAAAGCAAGAAGATCATCCTTGCCCACTCGAAGATTTATGAAGACAAGGAAGCCGCTGTGAAGGACGCCGCCGAGAAAGCCGCCGACAAGGCTGCCAAACAGGCCAAGCGTACCGTGAAACAAATCAACGACACCGTCGAACATAGCACCCTCGGCGACCTCGAGGTGCTGGCCGGCCTGAAACAAGACCTTGAAAAGCAGGAAGCTGCCGCCAAGGACGAACCCAAGGCTGAGTAAGTCACGATGTGTTATTGATTCTCTAAAGAGGGTGCGTTGAATTCGACGCACCCTCTTTTCAATAACAAAACGACGTATGGTATTCTCCGACCTCTTCTTCCTGTTCGCGTTCCTGCCGGCATTCGCGCTGTGCTACCTGCTCTTCAAGCGCCACCGCAACGCCGTGCTGGTAGCCTTCTCGCTGCTGTTCTACGCCTGGGGAGAACCGGTCTACGTGCTGCTGATGCTGGCCAGCGTGGTGGTCAACTACTTCGTCGGACTGGGCATCGCCAAGAAGGGCAAGCCGGCTTTGGTGATCGGCCTGGTGTTCAACTTAGGGGTACTGGCTACCTTCAAATACCTTTCGTTTTTCTGCGCTGAATTGCTGTCGCTGGGGATTCCTGTGAAAGTGCCGCAAATCGCCCTCCCCATCGGCATCAGCTTCTACACCTTCCAATCCATCTCCTATCTTATTGACGTCTATCGTGGTACCACGCCTCCGCAACGGCGTTTCCGCGACCTGCTGCTCTACATCTCCATGTTCCCCCAGCTCATCGCAGGTCCCATCGTGCGCTATGGCACCATCGCTACCGAAATCACCGACCGGCATGTCGACAGCAAGGACCTGGCCGAGGGGATGATGCGTTTCCTGCGGGGGCTGGGCAAGAAAGTCATCCTGGCCAACCAACTCTCCGAGATCTCCTCATTGATGCTCACCGGCAGCGGGTTGGAGAACCTCTCCACCCTGGGCTCCTGGGTGGGTATCGTGGCCTTTACACTCCAAATCTATTTCGACTTCTCGGGCTATAGCGACATGGCCATCGGCATCGGACGCTGCCTGGGATTCCATTTCAACGAAAACTTCAACCATCCTTACTGCTGCGACAGCATCACCGACTTCTGGCGTCGCTGGCATATCTCACTCGGCACCTTCTTCCGCGACTACCTGTACATCCCTCTTGGTGGCAATCGCCGTCACCAAGCACTCAATATTTTGATAGTGTGGATGTTAACTGGATTTTGGCATGGAGCCAGCTGGAACTTCCTACTTTGGGGCGTGTTCTATGGCCTCATCGTGATGCTCGAGAAATATACCCTGCTTCGTGTCAAAGAGCGTATTCCAAGACCTTTGCTCCATATCTATAGCCTTGTGCTAGTAATCATCGGCTGGGGCATCTTCTATTTTGAGGACTTTGGACAGATGAAGCATTTCTTCCATGCCTTTTTCGGTGGGGCAGAGGTGTTTTCCGACTTTACCGCCATCAACACTTTGAGTTCCTATGGCTGGCTTTGGGTGGTGGCCATAGTGTTTTGCCTTCCGGTACGTGAATGGCTCAACCGATGGGTCGCCCGCTGGAACCGACCCCGTCCCGTCTTGCTTACCGCGGTGCGCTGCATCGTGGCACTGTTATTGCTTACCGCGAGTGTGGCCCTGCTGGTAGGTGCCACCAACAACGCTTTCCTATATACCCGATTCTAAAGATTCAAAACCATGAAATACCTGTCCCATCTGTTTCTCGCTGCCAGCCTGCTTGTTGCCGGCATCAGCCTTCATGCGCAATCACTGCTGCCACAAGACAGCTCGGAACGTCGTGTCACCCCTTATGTCAATACCCTGACACCGAATGCCACCTGCCGTAAGGCAGCCAAGGCAGGCATCATCCTCATCGGGGGAGGCGACACCCTGCGCGCCTGCAACCCCTGCAACCAGTCGGCCAACAACGGCCTTTCGTATGCCGACATCTGCAACATCTATAAACGGGAACTGGGCGATAGCGTCAACGTGTATTGCATGCCCATTCCTACGGCCATCGAGTATTACTGTCCCGATGCCGCCAGGAGTTGGACCCATCCCGAGGCCCCTGTGCTGAACAATATGTTTGCCGCCTGCTCCGATTCGGTGCTGGTGGTCAACATCTACAATATTCTAGGCGAACATGCCGCCGAGCGCATCTTCTCACGTACCGACCACCACTGGGCTCCCCGTGGGGCTTACTATGCGGCCATGAAGCTCTGCCAGGTAGCCGGCGTTCCCTTCGAGGACCTTGCGCATTACGACGAGCATGTCATCCACCGTTTTGTGGGCACCATGGCCTCGTTCTCGGGCGAGAACTGCGTGAAGGAGGCTCCTGAAGACTTCTATTATTATACACCTCGCGACTGCGAATACACCACTACCTATATCCAATATAAAACGCAGAAACAACAGATTATCGGTGAACATCCTGCTGCCGAAGGCGATTTCTTCAAGCATTACGACGACGGTAGCGGCGCAGCCTACAACACTTTCATGGGTGGCGACTCGAAGATTACCCAAGTGCGTACCGGTGTGAACAACGGCCGGCGTGTCATCATCTTCAAGGATAGCTTCGGTAACGCCATTCCGGGCTATCTGTTCTTCTCGTTCGAGGAAGTCCATGTCATCGATTTCCGCTTTTTCGACCGCAACATCGTGGATTACATCAAGGACAACAAGATCACCGATGTGGTCTTTGCCAACAACTTGACCCACGCCTGCGGCAACACCTCTTATAAGAATTACAAACGCTTCCTGACCCAAGGCAAATGATGCGTCATCACCGTATATTGGTTGGTTTTGTCACCCTGATGATGAGTGCTTTCACGGTGGTGTTCTGCACCCTGCCGAGAAGCACGTATTCTGACTTGGAGCGACGCGACCTGTTACGGTTCCCTCAATTTAGTTGGCAGCGTCTCCGCGATGGCAGCTTCACCCAAAACGTCTCCAACTGGTTCAGCGACAGCGAGCCTTTCCGCGATGCCTTCATGCGGGGCAGCATGGAGTTCAAGTCGCTGCAATCTTTCAAAACCAAGTCGGCGGTGACTTTCCATGCTGCACCCTCTTCTGCAGAAGCCGAAATCGTCGTGGTGCCTGAATTCGCTGAATTGGGCGACCAGCGCGACATTGAAGAGTTCCACAACAACGTGAACGCCAACGCCAAAATGGAGAATGCCGGGGTCATTGTGGTGGGCAACGCCCCCAATGCCCGTGCGTTGATGGCCTTTAAAAACAAGAACAAAGGGGAGAAGAGCTTCGCCCAGGTGGTCAACAGCTATCAAAAGACCTTTGGTCCAGAGGTGAACGTGTATTGCATGATTATTCCAACAGCGGTGGAGTACTATTGCCCCTTGAACGCCGAGAGCTGCACCGATCCTGAGTTCCCTGTGCTCACCGAATTATATGCCTTGATCGACACTGCGGTCCAGGTGGTTGACCTTTATAGGGTGTTGGGTGAGCATGTCGACGAGGACATCTATCTTCGCACCGATCATCACTGGTCGCCCCTGGGAGCCTTTTATGCGGCGCGGCAGTTTGCCATGGTGTCAGGTGTAAAGGTACCTGAGCTGGAGGATTTCGAGTCAGACACTATCAAGAATTATGTGGGCTCGATGTATGGCTTTTCGAAAGACGTCAACGTGAAGAAATCACCGGAGGATTTCGTGTATTACAAGCCTTTGGATGTGGACTACACCACGGTATACCGGAAGTATGACTTGGACGAAGCGTATCAGATTGTAGGGGAGGAGCCGGCGCATCAAGGCGAGTTCTTCGTTAAAGTTTCAGGTTCATCATCAGCCTACTGTACCTTTATGGGCAGCGACGCCCGTATCACCCAAGTGAAGTCTAACGCTGACTGTCCTCGCCGGTTGTTGGTGATGAAGGACAGCTTCGGCAATGCCATCCCTGGTTATCTATTCGGATCGTTTGAGGAAGTCCATGTGATCGATTTCCGTTATTTCACCTATACGATTAAGGATTATGTTGAAGAGCACGGCATCACCGATATTTTGATGGCAAATAACATCTCGCATGTCTGCTCTGGCGCTATCGGCTCAGCATACAAGAAAATCTTAAAATAATATGGCACAGAAACTCAATAGAATAACGTTTACGCTTCGCGAGGGCGATGAATACATTCCGTTAATTGCATTGCTGAAAGCCACTGGCGTGGTTGGTTCCGGCAGCGAGGCCCAAGAGGTGGTTGTCGCCGGCATGGTGCTTCGCAACGGCGAGGTGGAACTGCGTAAAAGAGCGAAGATCACCCCAGGTGAGGTGATCTTCTTCCAAAACTACGAAATAGTCGTAGAATAATTAAAATTTGCAAACCAAGTTGCGGTCGCCGTAGGCGTCGTCGATGCGGGTGACATGCGGGAAGTACTTGTCCTGAACGTCGCTCTTCATCGGGAAGCCAGCCTCCTGACGGCTGAAGGGGAACTTCCAGTCGTCGGCCATCAGCATCTCGGCAGTGTAAGGTGCGTGGCTGATGATGTTGTCGCCTTGTGGAGCCTTACCGTCTTCGATGTCCTTGATTTCCTTGCGGATCTGGATCATGGCTTCGACGAAGCGGTCAAGCTCGGCGATGGGCTCACTCTCGGTGGGTTCCACCATCAGGGTCTCGTGGACCGGGAAGGCTACAGTAGGCGCGTGGAAGCCGAAGTCCATCAGACGTTTGGCAATGTCGATGGCGGCCACACCCGTAGCTTTGTTGATGGCGTTGATGTCGAGAATCATCTCGTGGGCCACATGGCCGTGGTTGCCGGTGTACAGAATCGGGTAGTAGTCCTTCAGACGATCCTTCAGGTAGTTGGCGTTCATGATAGCGCCAAGAGTGGCTTTCTTCAGACCTTCACCACCCAGCATCTTGATGTAGCAGTAGGTGATGGTGAGGATCTGGGCGCTACCGAACGGAGCGGCTGAAACGGCACCTTCCTGTTTGTCGCCACCGCAGTGGAACAGGATATGTGAAGGCAGATAGGGCTTCAGGTGCTCGGCCACGCCGATGGGACCTACGCCGGGACCGCCACCGCCGTGAGGGATGGCAAAGGTCTTGTGCAGGTTGAGGTGGCACACGTCGGCACCGATGAAGCCAGGGCTGGTCAAGCCGACCTGGGCGTTCATGTTTGCACCGTCCATATAGACCTGGCCACCGTTGTCGTGAACGAGTTTCACGAGGGTGCGGATGCCGTCCTCATAGATGCCGTGGGTGGAAGGATAGGTGACCATGAAGGCGGCCAGGTTGTCCTTGTACTGCTCGGCTTTGGCCTTGGCGTCTTCGAGGTTGATGTTGCCGTGCTCGTCGCAGGCCACCACCACCACTTGCATGCCAGCCATAGCGGCCGAAGCGGGGTTGGTGCCGTGGGCTGAGGCAGGGATCAGGCAGATGTTGCGGTGACCCTGGCCGTTGGCTTCCTGATAACGACGGATGGTGAGCAGACCGGCATATTCGCCACTGGCACCCGAGTTGGGCATGAAGCTCATGCCCTTGAATCCCGTGATCTCGCAGAGGTCTTTCTCCATCTCGTTGATGAGCTCGAGATAGCCTTCCACTTGGTCGGCGGGGACGAAGGGGTGGATGTTGCCGAACTCAGGCCAGCTGAGGGCGTACATCGAGGTGGCGGGGTTCAGCTTCATGGTGCAGGAGCCCAGCGGGATCATGCAGCGGTTGAGGCTGAGGTCGCGGTTCTCGAGCTTCTTCATGTAACGCATCATGTCGGTCTCGCTGCGGTACTTGAAGAACATCGGGGATTGCATGAATTTGCTGGTACGCTGCATCTCGGGTTGGATGCCGCTGAACTTCTGGCAGTTCGGGTCGCAGACCAGCTCTTCGTGCTGTTTGCCAAGGGCTTCGGCGACGACGATGCCGATTTCGTTGATGTCTTCACGAGCCGTGGTCTCGTCGATGCTGATGCCGAAATGTTGCTTGTCGATGACGCGGAAGTTCATGCCGTATTTCTCGGCGACTTCTTTCACTTTGCAGGTGCAGGCGCCTTCGGGCAGTTCGAACAGCAGGGTGTCGAAGAAGTGCTTGTTGAGCTGCTTTACACCGAGTTTGGCCAGTTCTGAGGTCAGCTTGCCGGCGAGGCAGTTGATATGGTGGGCAATCTCAGTCAAGCCTTCCGGTCCGTGATAGAGGGCGTAGAAACCCGACATGATGGCCAGCAGGGCCTGGGCGGTGCAGATGTTCGAGGTGGCACGCTCACGCTTGATGTGCTGCTCACGGGTCTGCAAAGCCAGACGGTAGGCGGGATTGCCGAGGGCGTCGACGCTGATGCCGATGATACGGCCGGGCATGTCGCGCTTGTAGGCTTCGGTGGTGGCGAAGTAACCGGCATG
>CAJOIH010000039.1 GCA_905234455.1 uncultured Bacteroidales bacterium
ATTTCCGAGTAACTCATAATCAACTCCTTTCCGTTTACCGATGGCTAAGATAAGTATTTTCTTAAAACCAAAATTTGTATATTAAAAAAACGTTCTTCCGCATTTCAATGCGGAATTGGAATACGGGCCATTGCTATTCAGTTCTTCATGCTTTTCTTTGAGCATTTCTTTGAACTTGTCACGAACGGCTTCTTGCCCGATTTTGCATAAGACTTGCACGCAATAATCCAATTCCTTTGAAAACTTATTGCGTAACCGTTGTTTATTCCCCAGCGGGTCTTCACTGCATTTACAGATTTCACTATTGATGGAATTCAGCGAAACCGAATAGAAATCCGCCAGGCACAACGCGAAATGGCGTTGATAACTTTTTGATTCTTGCAATCTTTTTGTTGTTTAATGAGTCATCTTCCGCTCACTTACCACCATAAAAAGCACGGCGGCGATGCAGATGGCTATGCCAATAAGGATGTTGGCGGTCACTGGTTCGGAAAACATCAGCGTTCCCACAAGTATTCCTGTTAGCGGCTCAAATACGCCCAATACCGCCGTCTTCGTTGGCCCAATCAAGCGGGTTGACATCGAAATGGTCAGCATCGAAATCATCGTGGGGAAGATGGCCAATCCGATGAGATTCAGCACCTCCGAAGGCTGGTCGATGCCTTGAAGGATAGGTGTCCCATCGATGATTTGATACCCTAAAAACAATGTCGCTCCGACTACCAATGCGTAAAAGGTCAGCGCATGCTCGGAAATGTGCTTGATGCGTTGCGAACGGTTGACGATGATCAAGAAGCAGGAATAGCTGAGGGCCGACAAGGCAGCCAACAGCATCCCAGCCCAATGAAGCGTCACGCCACCACCTGGCCAACTGAGTACCACCACGCCGCCCACGGTGGCGGCAATGCTCAGCCACACCTGCCATGTGGGATAGACTTTCAGGAACAGCATAATGACGGCTACAAAAATGGGATAGAGATATACTAAGGTAGTGGCCAATCCGGCTGGGATGAATTTGTAGGACTCCAATAACGCAACTTCGTTCACACTGCCTGTGCGGAACCTGAGTCATTCGCAACGTACCAATCCGTCGTTGCAGGCGAGGCCGCATGGCGCCAACGGGAGTTCGCCGGAGGCTGATGGGCAAACGAAGAACCTGCTGAGTTCGACATCGTTTGGGAAAGTCAACTTCCCCGCGCCTTACCATTTCTCCGACAACGCCCTCTATGCCATCCGCAAACTGCGATTGTAGGATTTTGTCTTTAACAGATTTGACGTGAAACCGCGAGACATGGGACCATTGGTTAGGTCACGCGTCCCGAAGTCCCGTGTCTCGTGTCAACCATTATGGTTTATTTCTACATTTTTTATTTTTAAAACAACAAAATCATGCAAGACAAAATCAAGAAAACCAGGTCGAAGAAAGACCTCATCATATCTTTATTGTTTCTTCTCGCCGGCGTGGCCATGTGCTTCAGCAGCGACAGCTCCGTACTGATTTGCGGCATCGTATTCATCATCATTGGCATCACTGCCTTGATCGCCATGAAGACAAGCTTCAAGATCGATGGCGACGGATTGATGCTTTACGTCTATCACAACGCCGACAACACGAAGGGCTATGTCCAACTGAAAGAATTTGTCGATTACGACTGGAAAGACAACGGCGAGCTTTATAAGCTGGATGTCAACCAGATAAGTCAATTGATGAGTGTATAAAAACTTTTGCCTATGTTACTGTCGCTATTTCCCGTCAACCTCTTCTCCGACAACCTGTTGCTGCTGCTTTCCATTGTCATCATCACGGCTTTGTTTGTCAGTCAAGCCGGCTACAAGTTCGGGGTGCCGTCGTTGCTTTTGTTTCTTGCCGTCGGCATGGCTTTCGGCCAAGACGGCGTCGGCATAAGGTTCGACAACTTCCACATAGCGCAGTCCGTAGGCAACATCGCCCTTACCGTGATCTTGCTTGCCGGCGGCATGGAGACCGACTTCCGCAGCATCAAGCCTGTGCTGCGCCAAGGCATCATCCTATCAACGCTTGGCGTGCTGTTCACGGTGGCTTTCACGGGAGGGTTCATCTGGTTTTTGTCAACGAGGATGCCCCAGGCACTCCCTTTCGGAGTGCTTGGGTGCTTCCTGTTGGCAGCTGCCATGTCGTCAACCGACTCGGCCTCGGTGTTCAATATCCTGAGAGGCAGCCGTTTGAGTCTCAAAAACAACTTAGGTTCCGTGCTTGAACTTGAGTCGGGCAGCAACGACCCTGTGGCCTACGTGCTGACTATCACCCTGGTGCAGATCATCACAGCGGGCAACGCACCCAAAACCCCTGTCGTGGTGCTTACATTACTGTTTCAGATTCTCATCGGAGCGGGAATAGGCGTGGGCATGGGTTACCTGGGGCGCTGGATGATCAAAAGAATCAGGCTCCGCGGCAGCGCGCTTTACGCCATCATGGTGCTGTGTCTCGGTTTTCTCACCAACGCCGTTGCTGCCGATCTGAAGGGCAACGGACTGCTGGCACTCTACATCGCCGCCATCATCCTTGGCAACGACAAGAAGCTGCCCTTCAAGAAAGATGTGCTGAAATTCCTCGATGGAGTCACCTGGCTCGCCCAAATCCTGATGTTCCTCCTTTTGGGACTTCTCGTCAATCCGTCGGAGCTTCCGAAAGTGGCCTTCCCCGCCATCCTGATTGCGGTTTTCATGTCGCTGGTGGCCCGCCCGCTGAGCGTGTTCATGCTGATGGCGCCTTTCAAGGAGATGAACTGGCGCGGCAAAAGTTTCGTTTCGTGGGTGGGACTGAAAGGCGCGGCCCCTATCCTATTCGCCATTTACCCTGTCGTGGCCAACGTGCCCGAGGCAAAAGACATGTTCAACATCGTCTTCTTCATCACGCTGCTCTCGTTGCTCTTTCAGGGCACCACCATCCCCTTTGCCGCAAAACTGTTGAAAGTGGGTGAGAAAGCCGAAGGCGAAGTCGATACGATGGGGATCGAGATGCCAGACGAGATGGGCACCTTGACCAACCATATCGTCACCAAGAAGGATCTCAGCAAAGGCAATCTACTGAAAGACCTGAACATGCCTTTGGGGAAACGTGTCATTATGATCAAACGAGGCGATGATTTCATCATGCCGGATGGCGGTGCGACCCTGATGGAGGGCGACCAAATGCTGATTCTGGAATCTTATTCCCAAAACGAAACATAAACGTCTTTTGCATCATCCTTTAGACGTTATGCCCGCACACAATAAAACCTTCAACAACGCCGTTATTCACGACATTATAAACATTTAGAAAATATGGCAGATTTACTCATTCTTTTGGCAGTTTCGCTTGCGGTGTCGGCCGTGGGCTGGAAGTATTTCATCTATTTCTTCAGCTTGGGCTACGGCTATGGCGTGGCGGCATTAGCTGTGACGATGTGTATTATGTATTTCGGAAGCCTCACGGCACCAACCGTGGCGCTCTTAGCCCTATTGTTCATCTTCGGAATCCGGCTGGGCACCTACCTGTTTGTGAGAGAGCGCAAGTCGGCGGCCTACAACAAGATCCTCCACGACCCGTCGCTGAAGCAGAAAAAGCCCGTGGGCGTCATCATCACGGTGTGGCTCTTCTGTGCGGTGCTCTATGTGATGCAGGTGAGTCCCGTGGCCTTCCGGCTGATGAACACCGAGGCGGGCTTTGCGGTGAACAACCTGTGGGCATGGATCGGTGCCGCCGTCGTGCTGTGCGGCATCCTGCTTGAGGCCGTCAGCGACGCTCAGAAATCCGCTGCCAAGAAGCGTAACCCCAAGCGTTTTGTCGATACCGGCCTCTACCGCATCGTGCGCTGCCCCAACTACCTCGGCGAGGTGGTCATCTGGGCTGGCGTGATGCTCAGCGGCATTGGCGCCGGCCTCACGTGGTGGCAATGGCTCATCGCCGCCATCGGCTACATTGGTATTCTCTATGTGATGTTCAGTGGCGCACGCCGGCTGGAACTGCGCCAAAACGAGGTCTATGGCAACGATCCAGAATACCAGGCCTACGTCAAGAAAACCCCTATCCTGTTGCCTTTCCTGCCTATCTATAGCGTGGTGAAGTACAAGTGGCTTCAGGCTTAGATTGAATGTATGGTTGATTCTATTCTTTCCAAAACCTCCTCAAAAGGACAAAGCCCGTCTTCGTTGGCTTCCAAGCCTTTCAGATGGACGGGAAAAACCATTGGTGGATGATCCAAGTCCAGTAAGGTCAGATGACGCAGTTGGTCGGTGCTTTGATATACTAGATTGAGTACCACAAAGATCTGTCCATCAACATTTTCCCATTTTTCAATGACCAACTTGCAGCCGATGGGCGTCTTCTTCTCGACGGTGTTCGGTAAGCTGTAGTCTTCTGCATCCAAGGCGGCCAACACGCTGCCAATGTTGGAGTCGTGACCGCAAAGGAAAGTGAACTTTCGTTCTGCATTCCGAAGCTCTTCGAGCATCGTTCGCAAGAGGGGACGTGCCACCTGTCGGGCCACGGCAGGAGCGGTAAACAGCACGTCGCCATACCAGTCCTTGATGGCGGAGATGTTCTCCCAGCCTTGGAGGGTAAGCTCGTGTCCGAAAGCAGCTTTTGTGTCATCAGGTTCCTCGTAATATTGCAAGACGAGCGCATCGGCAGCCTGACAAGCCAGGCGTAACGAGCCGCCCATGCCCGGCTCGCGGTGTTTGACGAGGTACACATGCGCATCATCGGTGCTGAAATGGCAGGTGTCGCCTTCAAGGCAAGCCTTGCTCGCTGTCATGTCGAGCACCCGCTCCAGCATTATGTAGTTGTCAGCCATCTTTTCCCCAATGCCGACCAACCCTTTCTCGCCGCCCATTTCGGCAATTTGTTGTTGGGCAAGTTCCTTGAATTCTTCGTTGTCATCAGTGATTTGGGGGGCAAACACGGAGTCCATCTTGCCCAACTCGCAATGATGTTCGATGCGGATGTTGGCCACGGGCAGCATTCCCGACGAGAAAAACTGTGCCGTAGCGATGGTGCGTTGCAAGGAGTTGGCATAGAAGCGCATGGAGCCCTCGACGGGAATCTCGTTCTCCTGCATCAGCCCTTCGCTGACGAGCCACTTGCGGAAGTACTGGCCCATCAACGTCTCAGCGGCGCCACCGCGCAACGACAGCTCGCTCGGCGCCGACGACCATTGGTGCCACTCATGCGGCGTAATGCGTTGCAAGGCGGAACGCCTGCCAGAGAGCGGCGAGCGGATGTTGTGGCGACTCAGCACCACCACTTGTTTCAAGGTATAGCGCTCTCCAAAGTCAGTAGGGCGGTTGGATTGCCCGAAAACCATGAAGGCGGACATCAGCCCGCCTATCAAGAGGAATACTTTTTTCCAATGATTCATCCTATTGAATTTGGTACAAAGATACAACCAAATCCGTTTCGATGACGAATTGACTGGAAAAAGAGGTCCCGTGTCCCGAGTCTTATTTCAATTTATCATATTGCTCATCGCTGACAGGCTCCAGCCATTCATTGCTGTTGCCGGGTTGGGCGTTGGCATGGTAAGTGAGGTGCTGCATCCAGCTGTCTTTGGCGGCGCCGTGCCAATGCTTTACGCCTTCGGGGACGGCGATGACGGTGCCGGGGACCAACGGAACGGCTTCCTTGCCCCATTCCTGATACCAACCGCGACCGCTCACGCAGATCAACATCTGCACGGCACCGTGGTGGATGTGCCAGTTGTTGCGGCAGCCAGGTTCGAAGCTGACGTTGCAGAGACCACTTGCTGGGTCGAGGACGGCGAGGTAGCTGTTGCCAATGAAATATTGGGCGTATGCGGTGTTGGGTTCTCCGATAGGCCAGGGCGACTGGGCGCACACCACATCGTTCTTGCCGTCAACAGCGGCGGTGATGGCAGCCTCACACCGCAAAGCCTCAGCTTGTAAACCTGCGGCTTTCAATGCCACTGGGATATTGCGCAACTGCTCCTCAGTGACACCCATGTTCAAGGCACCACGCACATGCGCCTGTAATTGCGGCATCACGTTCTCCAAACCGCTCAACGCACTCACGGTGATGAGTTCGCGGTCGGCATGGGTGAGGTTGTCGCGGGCGAAGATGTCGCCGAAGAGATGGGCTTTCAGATAGTAGTCCTCGGCAGGACAGAAGTCATAGTTGAAAGGGCGACCGCTGAGTTTTGTCTGCACGTCGGTGCCTTGTTTCAAGGCATCGTAGCTAGCGGGCAGGGGAGAGGCGTCCATACCTTCTTCAGTGGCTTTGCCTTCGGCATTGCGTTGTTCCAATACCTTCTGCAAAGTGCCAAGCGCATTCAAAGAACGCGGGAATCCCGTGTAGGCATAGAGTTGCGATAGGGCTTCCTTGATTTGGCTGACCGTCAAGCCGGCATCCAAGCCGCCGTTGATGGCCTCGGCCAAGGCGGTATAGTCGGCTTTGGCCTCGTTGCAGGCG
>CAJOIH010000040.1 GCA_905234455.1 uncultured Bacteroidales bacterium
GGATGACCTCGACTTCCTCATCGGAACTTTCCTCAACGAGCGGACGGAAATCTTAAGGACTCGTTACAAGGAAGGTCCCGGAAGGCTGGAACACTCGGTCTGGACGCCTTATTACATCGACCCACAAATCCAGTATCACCGCGACATCACCGCTGAGAACATCCCTTACGTCATTATTTGCGACATTAACTCGGTCAGCATGGGTGAGATAGAACCTCTGACGATCAAAGCCGTGTTGCCTACGAGCTATGTCATCGGTGAACGTACCTATGGAGGCACGGGTCCCCTGCAGCCGGCCTCGTGCATCGATCTTAACTACGGTGGCCCGTTCGGTGATATCAGCACCATGCACCATTACGTCTACACCTCTTCGTTTGAGGCCCAGATAGGCGGCAAGGTGCTGGAAGGTATCGGCTGTAACCCTGATCAAATCATACTCCGCAAGGACTACAACGGCGACTTCAAGCCCCAACTTGACGCGGCTATCGAATACATCAAGAGTTTATGAAAAAGCCCTCTCTTACCGCACAGATTGGCATCGCCCTGCTGCTTGCCGTGGCGGCAGGTATCCTGCTGCGCAACCAAGCCGACTTTGTCAATGCGTACATCAAGCCTATATGCTGAAGTTCATCGTGGTGCCGCTGGTACTGTTTTCCATCATGGCGGGTATCCTGTCGATGAACGACATCAAGAAAGTGGGCAAACTGGGACTTCGCACCCTGCTGTATTTCATGGGAACGACGCTTTTTGCGGTGACGTTGGGACTGGTGGTGCCTAGCCTGCTGAAAGGCATCCTCCCAACCATCCATATCGACCTGGATCCCGCAGCGGAAAGCGTCGAGGTGCCGCATCTGTCGGTGATGGACCAACTGGTCAACATGTTTCCGAGCAATATCATCGAGCCGGTGAGCTCCATGACGATGATGCAAATCATCGTGATCGCTTTGCTCTTTGGCATCGCTATGGTCCATGTGGGCGAGAAAGGGGAGATGGCCCGAAAGGTAACCCTCAGCTTCAACGACGTGGTGTGCAAGATTCTGGAATATATCATGGCGCTAGCCCCCATCGGCGTGTTCTGCATGCTGACCCCTGTGGTGGTCGCCAACGGTCCAGCGGTGCTGGGCTCATACGCGGCTTTAATCGCCTTGGCATACCTGTGTTTCTTCGTCCATGCAGGCGTGGTCTATTCTTCAGCAGTGGCGCTTTTGGGAGGACTGTCCCCGCTGAAGTTCTTCAAGGGCATGCAACCGGCCATGCTTTTCGCTTTTTCAAGTGACTCGTCGGTGGCTACGCTGCCTTATTCGATGCAGTGTACCGAGAAATTGGGTGTCAGTAAGGTTATTGGTCGTTTCGTGCTTTCGTTGGGAGCGACCATCAACATGGACGGTGTCGCCATCTACTTGGGCGTAGTGTCGGTGTTTATGGCGGCATGCTGTGGCATCGACCTTACCATGAGCCAATATTTTGCCATAGCTTTTGCCTCTACGATAGCTTCCATCGGTACTCCCGGCATCCCGGGAGGCAGCTTGGCCCTGATGGCGATGGTATTCGCTTCGGCGGGTATTCCCGTGGAATGCGTGGCCGTCGCCGCAGGCATCGACCGTATCATCGACATGGGCCGCACGGTGATGTCAGTCACTGGCGACGCCTCATGTGCTGTCGTCATGCAAAAAGTATTAGAAAAGAAAAAATAATGCCAACTCTCTAGTGTTATGGATACATATCATCTTAGGAAACAAATCCATCGGTTGCCTGGCAAAGTGATTCATGCCATCCCCCTTCCAGAGCCGGAGGTGGTTGAAGGTCACCAGTCACGTCAACAAATCGGACAAATCTGCAAGCAATGTGGCTATAAACAAGTGCTGCTGGTGACCGATAAGACCCTTAGGGCCATGGGTTATGAGAAGGCCATCGTTGAATCGCTTGAGGCGGCTCAGGTGGACTATGCCGTGTTTGCCGACATCAACTCCGAACCCACCATACCTGTGATCGAAGCGGGTCGGCAGAAGGCTTTGGACTGTCGGTCGGAATGCATCATTGCCCTTGGTGGCGGCTCCGTGCTCGATACCTGCAAAATGATTGCTGCCGGCGTGAAGATGCCTCATCTCAGCATGAAGACCCTGCTCTTGAAGTTCCTCCCTGTTCGCGGCAGCACCCTCCCTATCATCGCGGTGCCATCCACCGCCGGCACGGGAGCCGAAGTGACGGTGGGCGCCGTAGTGACCAACGAACACGGAGTGAAGAGTTCCACCGTGCTGATCGGCCTCAATGTGACCCATGTGGTGCTCGACAGCGAGCTGACCCTCCATGCCCCACAAAAGGTGACCGCCGCCTGTGGCATGGATGCCCTCAGCCATTGCATCGAAGGGGCTGTGAGCGATGTTGATGTGGATGAGGAAGATATGCATCTTTCCATGGAAGGCGTTAAACTGATACTGCAGAACCTCCCCATCGTGACAAGGGAACCGGAGAACATAGAAGCTCGTCTGGGGATGTGCCGTGCGGCCATGTACGGCGGCAACGCCATCAACACCCAACTGGCAGGCTATGTACACGCCTTTGCCCATAGCATCGGTGCCAAATATCATCTGCCTCACGGACAGGCCATTTCGCTCATGCTTCTGCCAGTATTGGAATTCCAAAAAGACGTTTGCCTAGGGAAATATGCCGAACTGGCTCGATACTGCGATATAGCAGGCGCCGACGCCTCTGAGGAAGAAGCTGCCGACCTCTTCCTGCAGGCTGTCAAACAGCTTATGAACATATGCGGGATGGACCAAATCGAGTCGCCTGTGAGACGCTGCGATCATGAGGAACTGATCCCGATGATTGCCGCCGACTCTATCAACTATTCTTCTCCGGTAACGCTGAGCAACGATGATATCAAACAAGTACTCGAAGCCGTTACCAACAACGACACACGGGACGCCTCGGGATTTACCGAAAGCGAGATACAAGCTGTTGTGGCGGCCCAACGGAAGTTCTTCCGCACCGGCGCCACCCTTCCGGTGAAATGGCGTATCAAACAGCTCAAGAAGTTGAAGGCAGCCGTCATGGCTCATGAGAGGGAGTTCGAGGACGCCTTGTCCGAAGACCTTGGTCGTAGTCGAGTCGAGGCCTACCTCTGCGACATCGGCCCCATCATCACCGAAGTCAATGAGATGCTTTGTGGTTTGCGTCGCTGGGCTCGTCCCGAACGGCACTATAGCGGTATGATGTGCTTTCCGAGCATGGTTACCAAGGTCTACAAAATGCCTTATGGCGTGTCACTGGTGATCAGCCCTTTCAACTTCCCCATCTTGCTTACCATCGGCGTGGTGGCGGCAGCCATGGCGGGAGGCAATACAGTGGTGGTCAAGTCGAGCAGTAAATCGGCTGCTTGCACCGCGGCGTTGAAGCGCTTCTTTGCCGAGGTGTTCCCACCGGAATACGTCACCCTCATCGATGGAGGTCACGACATCGCCGACCTGTGCCTGGCTCAGCGTTTCGACAAGATCTTTTATACGGGTTCTCCTTCTGTTGGTAAACACGTGCTGGCTGAAGCCGCCAAAAACCTTACGCCAGTGGCTCTGGAACTGGGTGGCGAGACCGGCAATTGGTGCGTGGTACGCAAGGATGCCGACCTGAAGGACGCAGCCCGCAAGATTGCCTTTTTCAAGCTTTGCAACGCCGGACAGATATGCATCAACATCAACCAAATCGCCGTTGCCGAGGAGGTCGCAGGGCCTTTCCTTGAGGAGCTGAAGAAAGCCTTTGTTGCACAGATAGGGGAACATGCCGAGAACAATCCCGAATACCCCAAGCTCATCACCGATGGAGCCTACGACAAATGCGATCGCCTAGCCGACGAATACCGCGACCGTATCGTCTTTGGCGGCGCAGGCGACAAGGAATCCCGCCGTTATGCACCGACGATGATTTATCCCGTCGATATCAACGAGCACATCGTGCAACACGAGTTGTTCTGTCCGCTGTTGCCCATCGTTCCTTTCAAGGACGCTGAAGTCGACCTGTTGATGGAGACTGTCGCCGACCGAGAGCATCCTTTGGCGATGTATCTGTTCACCCATGACATGAAGTGGGCCAATCGAGTGATGCGCACCCAACAGTATGGCGGTGGTTGTATTAATGAGGTATGCATCCACATGATGGTGAAAGGAGTTCCCTTCAACGGTACGGGTCACTCGGGCATGGGCGCTTATCACGGCGAGTGGGGCTTCCGTGAGTTTACCCATCCCCAGACGGTGCTGAAAGGCAAGACCCGTTTCAACCTGCCCCTCAGGGAGCATCCCTATACAGGGGAACTAGGGGAGAAAAAAATGAAAATCCTCAAAGTATTTGAACGATAAAAAACGAAGCGATCCATGAGGGTCGCTTCGCTTGCTATTATTCTAGTTCTTCCATAGTAGTATCGATCTCCATTTCCGTTACTGGAGGACCATACAACTTCTCTGTGCTCGGAGGACCGTACAGTTCCTCTGGCGGTCCATAAAGGGTGGAAGGAGCCCTGTGGGAATGGCAAGCGACCCCAAAGATCAGCGCCAATCCTGATAGGACCCAAACCCATATCCGCCTTCCAGCCTTTTTCATAACTCCTCACTCCTCACTTCTAACTCCTCACTTTTTCACCGGATGGTCCATCGCAAAAGCTTTCAGCCGATCGGCCAGCACGGGGATCTCATCGCGTTGGATGAGCGAGGTGCAGGCGCGGATGCCTTGCTTCTGGCTACCGCAGGTGTCAAGCGAGATGCCGGAGACGCCGTAATACATCATCTCTTCCACCAGGTTGGCGCCTGTGAAGCCCGGGTAACAGAAGGTGAAGTAGAAGCCGTCGGCGATGGGCTCGCCACAGTCCTCGTCATAGGTGATGTAGAAGCCGTTGTCGGTGAAGGCCTTCTTCATCAGCTCAGCCTTGCGGCCGTACTCCAACACGTCGTCGCGATAGCGATACACACCGTCGTTGACGGCTTTCAGCACAGCGGCCAAAGCATATTGGGCCGAGTGCGAGGTGCCTGAGCTCAGTGGGTGCAAGGCGCCGAAGAGGATGGCACGCAGGAAGATCTCCTGTCCGCAAAAAGCCTTCAGGTCAGGATAATGGCGCTTGGCCAGCTTGTCGCTGATGCCGAGGATGGCGCAACGCTCGCCGGCATAGCTGAATGCCTTGGAGCTGGAGATCATCAGGATGTAGTTGTCGGTGTATTTGCCAACCGAAGGCTGGAAAGGCTCCTCGCCGGGATGGCTGTAGTCCTTACGGAAGTCCATGCCGAAGTAGGCGAGGTCCTCCATGACGATGACGTCGTATTTGTTGGCCATCTCGCCGATGATGCGTAGCTCCTCGTCGGTGAGGCACACCCATGTGGGGTTGTTGGGGTTGGAGTAAAGCAGGCTGTGGATGTTGCCTTTGCTCAGCACCTCTTCGAGCTTGGCGCGAAGCTTCTCGCCACGGTAGTCGTAAATGTCGAAATGCTCCATGGGGATGCCCAGCACACGGTTCTGGAACTTATGCACTGGGAAACCGGGGTCGATGAAGAGCATGGTGTTCTTTTTGACATTGGTATGTCCGGCAATCATGAACGAGGCAAAGGCGCCTTGCATGGAACCCACGGTGGGCACGCAGTTGGCGGCGTCGACATCGAGGTCGAGGAAGCATTTGATGAAACGTGAGGCTTCTTTCTTTAAAATAGGAGCACCGTCGATGGGCGGATAGTTGGCCGGGACGCCGTCCTGCAAAGCCTTGATCTGGGCCTCTACGCCCACGCGGGCGGCGGGCAGACCGGGATTGCCAATCTCCATGTGGATGAATTTCTTGCCTGAAGCGGCTTCAATGTCGCGGGCGAGCTTGTTGATTTCACGGATGCCGGCCTTGCCAATACAGGCTAAACCACTTTCTGCAAAGAGTTTCTTCGCTACGTCAACGGGAACGATGTTGTTTTGCATCATGATGATAATATTTTGATTATTAATAATTTACAATTACAATAAACCCTTAATGGGAGTGCAAAGTTAGGCAATTTTTTAATTTTTTCAAAAAATATTTGTCCGATTTCTTGGAGATAACAAAAAAAGCTGTACTTTTGCATCCGCAAATGGGACGGTAGCTCAGTTGGTTTAGAGCGCATGCTTGACAGGCATGAGGTCCCCACACAGAGACGCTGCAAAGCGTCTTTTCTATCAACGGGAGGGACGTTAGCCCAGTTGGTTTAGAGCGCTGCCTTCACACGGCAGAGGTCACTGGTTCGAGTCCAGTACGTCCCACAACATTGAAAGTCAGCAAGTTACGCTGGCTTTCTTTTTTTATTGCCACAAAAACAGCACGGTTTTCGTTTGCCATCCCTTAAATTCGTACCTTTGTCCCATCATTAAACCCTATTGAAAATGAAAACCAGATCTTTGTTCCTCACCCTGTTCCTTCTGATGGGAACCCTCCTCGCCACCGCGCAGGAAAAGAAAAACTTCACCCTTGAAGACCTCTATCAACGTCCGACCTTCTCGACGAAAAGCGTCCGTGGCATGAACTCCATGAAAGACGGCGCCACCTATGGCAGTTTCGAGAAAGGTGCGCTCAATATCTATAACTATAAAACCGGTAAACTGGTCAAAACCCTCTTCGAGATGAAGGATCTGGTGCTGCCAGGGGAGGAGAGACCTATTCCGATGCAGAACTACGAGCTGAGCGACGACGAGTCCAAGATCCTCGTGCTGACCGATATGGAATCGATCTACCGCCATTCGTTCACGGCCAGCTATTACGTCTATGACATCAAGACCCAATCGTTGCAAGCCCTCTCTGAAAACGGCAAACAGCGTCTGGCCACCTTCTCGCCCGATGCCTCCAAAGTGTGCTTCATGCGCGACAACAACTTGTTCATCAAGAACTTGGCAACAGGGGAGGAGCGCCAGTTTACCTATGACGGCCTCTACAACCATATCATCAATGGTGCCCCCGACTGGGTCTATGAGGAAGAATTCAGCTTCTCCCAGGGCTATTGCTGGTCACCCGATGGCAAGAAAATCGCCTACATGAAGTTTAACGAGTCGAACGTGAAAGAGTTCCAGATGGAAGAGTTCGAAGGACTCTACCCCGAATGGTACAGCTTCAAATACCCCAAGGCAGGTGAGGACAACAGCATCGTGGAGATCTATGTCTATGACCTCGCCAGCGGCAAGACCGTGAAGATGGATACTGGTACCGAGACCGACATCTACCTGCCTCGCATGAAGTGGACCCAAGACCCCAATATCCTGGCCATCCAACGCCTCAACCGTCACCAGAACCACCTGGAGATCCTGGCCGCCGACGCCACCACCGGTGTCAGCCGGGTGTTCTACGATGAACTCAACGCCTATTACATCGATATCACCGACGATTGGACCTTCCTCGAGGACGGCAACAGTTTCCTGATGACTTCCGAAAGGAGTGGCTACAACCATATCTATCTCTACCTTCTCGATGGCACCATGGTCCAGCAGCTTACTTTTGGCGACTGGGACGTGACCCAAGTGTACGGCTTCAATGGCAAGGAAGTGTTTTTCCAAGCCGCCAAAAGGAGCCCCGTCGACCGTCAGATCTACGCCGTCAACCTGAGAGGCATGATGCGCGAGGTGATCGGCCGTCCCGGTACCAACCAAGCCCGCTTCAGCAACGACTTCAGCTACCTCATTAATATTAATTCGTCCATCACTCAACCGCGTCAGTATGAGCTCTATACCAATAAGGGCAAGCTGGTGCGCGTGCTCGAGGACAACCATGAGTTTGCTGAGAAACTCAACACCTTCAACCTTGGCGAAAAGAAACTGATGAAGATCAGCGATCCTGCTTTCACCCTGCCCGATGGCACCCAAGTCGACGTGGACGCATGGCAGATCCTTCCGCCCGATTTCGATCCTTCCAAGAAATATCCCGTGCTGATCTACGTGTATGGCGGTCCCGGTCACCAGACCGTGAACAATGCCTGGGCCGACAGCGACTACTGGTGGATGCAGCTGCTCGCCCAGCATGGCATCATCAGCGTGTCCATTAATAATAGAGGTAGCGGTGCCCAAGGTGAGGTCTTCAAGAAGATGACCTACCTGCAACTTGGCAAGTATGAGACCGAGGATATGATTACCCTTGCCAAGTACATGGCCAAGCAACCCTATGTGGATGCCAGCAGAATCGGCATCTACGGCTGGAGCTATGGTGGATTCATGGCTGCCAACGGCATCACCAAAGGCGCTGATGTCATCAGCACGGCCGTCTCAGTCGCTCCCGTGACCAACTGGCGCTATTATGACAATGTCTATACCGAGCGCTTCATGCGTACCCCGCAGGAAAACCCTGATGGCTACGACAAGAACTCGCCGGTGCACAATACCGAGATGATCAAAGGCAATTACCTGCTTTGCCATGGCAGCGGCGACGACAACGTCCACTACCAAAATGCCATGGAACTCATCAAGGCCATGATTAGCAACGGCAAGCAGTTCGACCTGATGATCTATCCCAACAAGAACCACGGCATCTATGGCGGCTACGAGTACGGCGACGGCGAATGCCGCATGCATCTCTTTACCAAGATCGACAACTTCTTGTTTGAACATCTGCTGGGAGAATAAGCATCATGGTTAGGGAAGAAACCGTTTTCGGACCGATTTTCAGCCGTCGGTTAGGTAGTTCCTTGGGTATCAATTTGTTGCCTGTGAACGGCAAGATATGTACCTTCGACTGCATCTATTGCGAGTGCGGCTGGAATAAAGACGGTCGCAACGACACCCGTTTGCCCAACGCTTTGGAAGTCCGCGAAGCCTTGGAGGCCAAGCTGAAACAGCTAAAGACAGAGGGCGTGCCAGTGGATTCCATCACCTTCAGCGGTGACGGCGAGTCGACCATCAATCCCGATTTTCCTCGGATTATCGATGACACGCTGGCCTTGCGCAATCAATATTATCCCTTTGCCAAGGTGTCGGTGCTCTCCAACGCCACCCAGGTGCATCGGCCTGAGATTTTTGCCGCCCTCCGCAAAGTCGACAATCCCATCATGAAGATCGATGCTCCTTCCAACGAGCTGGTGGAGAAAATCAATCATCCGGCGCCAGGTTACGACGTGAATAGGGTAGTGGAGGCATTGAAGCAGTTCAACGGCGACTTCATCCTTCAGACCATGTTTTTGAAGAGCAAGGATTTCGATTCCTCCTCGCCCGAGGTCTTGAATGGCTGGATGGACATTGTCCGAGTGTTGAAACCTCGTGAGGTGATGGCCTACACCATCGACCGCCCCACCCCCGAAGAAGGCCTGCAGAAGTTCACGGTGGAAGAGATGCGGACATTGCTCAAACCATTGATCGACGAAGGTTTCAACTTGCAGATAAAAGGCTGATTGATAATTTTTTTCAAAAAATCAGCTTTGTAATTAAAAATATTGTAATTTTGCGCCCTCAAAACAACTCATTATTATTAACCATCTAAAAGAAGGAAGTGTTTTAACATGATTATTATTCCTGTAAAAGAAGGCGAAAGCATCGACAGAGCTTTGAAACGCTACAAGAGAAAGTACGAAAAGACCGGCGTCGTGAAGGAACTCCGTGAACGCCAAAAGTTCACCAAGCCCTCCGTCATCAAACGCGCCCAGCGTCTGAAGGCTATCTACGTGCAGCAG
>CAJOIH010000041.1 GCA_905234455.1 uncultured Bacteroidales bacterium
GGCGGTTAGGCTTTGGTGAGGGCGGCGGCGCCGAGGATGGCTGCGTCGTTGTCGGGCAATTCGGAAACGCGGATGTCGACACTGCCGTCGTATACGAAGCAGAGGTTTCTCTTGAACGACTCCAGGAGGGGTTCCAGAAGCACCTCGCCGGCTTTGACGGGACCGCCCATGAGGAAAATGGCTTCAGGGCCGCTGAAGGCCACTGCGTTGGCCATGGCCAGGCCCAGCCACTTGCCGGTCAGCTCAAAGACTTCCAGTGCCAGGGGGTCGCCGTCCTTGGCGGCGTCGCCCACGTGTTTGCTGGTGAGCTGTTCCTTGGGGATTTGCGACAGGACCCCTTGGTATTGGGGGTGCTTTTCCAGCAGTTCCAGGGCGGTGTTGCGGATCCCCGTAGCCGAGGCATAGGTCTCCAGGCAGCCTCTGCGTCCGCAGCCGCAGGGACGGCCTTCGGGGATCAGGATGACGTGGCCCAGCTCGCCGGCGTTGCCGGTCTTGCCGTGCACCAGCTTGCCATCGACCACGATGCCGCTGCCCACACCGGTACCCAGGGTGAAGGTGATGAAGTTCTTCATCCCCCGGGCGCCGCCATACACCAGTTCGCCATAGGCAGCCGCGTTGGCGTCGTTGGAGACGGTCACCGGCACGTCCATGTATTGGTGGAACAAGGCGTTCAGGTTGGTTACTCCCTTGAAATTCAAGTTGGTAGCATTGTCGATACAGCCGGTATAGTAATTGCCCATCGGGGCTGCGATGCCAATGCCGTCGATCTCATCAATCTTTTTCTCGGTCATCAACTCCTTGATTTTCAAACAAATATCAGAGGCATACTTGTTTGCATCAAAATATTCTCTGGTAGGGAGGTTCTTTTTGGCCACAACGGATCCGTCGCTGCGCACCAGGCCGATGTCGGTGTTGGTTCCGCCGATGTCGATGCCAATGGAATAGGAAGTTCTCATGAGGTTAGAATTTGATTTCAAGTGCTAAAGTAGTGTTTTTTTATTATTTTTGCTGGAGGTTTTTCAGATTTAAAGATTTTTTTTGGGGATAAGGGGATTTCGGGATAACGGGATAAGGAAATAACGAGATAACGAGATATGAAGAAGCTAGTGTTATTAATGATTTTGATGCCTTGTGTGGCGTTCGGACAGTTTGACGAATGGTTCACGGAGGCGTCGCTTCGGGTGGATTACACCCTGACGGGCAACCAAAAGACCACTTCGTTCGCCTTGAAGGAGCTCATCCGCGAGCCTTATTGGAGCGGTTCCAAGGCCAACCTCATCGACAAGCTCGAGTTCGGTAACTACATCGTGAAGGTGTTCGAACCCGGCACAGACCATGTGCTATTCAGCAAGGGCTACCAGAACCTGTTCGGCGAGTGGCAGACCACCGACGAGGCGGCCACCACGGTGAAGAGTTTCGAGGAGTCGGCCATCGTGCCATTCCCCAAGAAGACCGTTGAGGTCGGGCTGTTTTACAAGGACTGGGAAGGCCGGCTGAACGAGGGCATGCGCCTGACGGTCAAGCCCGACGACTATTTCATCCGCACGGCCGACGACCTCAAGCTGCCGGTTTACGAGGCTTGGATCGGCAATCCCGACGTCACCCATGCCGTCGACATCGTGCTGCTGCCTGAGGGTTACACCCAGGAGGAGATGGGCAAGTTCGTCAAGGACTGCAACTTCTTTGTAGAGAGCATCTTTGCCTATGCGCCTTACGACCATTACCGTTCCAGCTTCAACATCCGCGGGGTGATGGCGCCCTCGAAGGATTCGGGATGCACTGAGCCGGGCGACCACATCTACAGGAACACCGTGATGCGCTTCAGCTATTGGACCTTCGACTCGGAACGCTACTGCATGAGCACCGACAACCGCGACATCCGCGACCTGGCCGGCCAGGTGCCTTACGACCAGATCTACGTCCTCGTCAACAGCAAGAAATACGGCGGCGGAGGCATTTACAACTTCTATTGCTCGAGTGCGGTGGGCAACAGCTATAGCAGCGACATCTTCATCCACGAGTTCGGCCATGGCTTTGCGGGGTTGGCCGACGAATACTACACCGATGAGACCGGTTACGGCGACTTCTACAACAACGACATCGAGCCGTGGGAGCCCAACATCACCACGCTGGTGAACTTCGATGCGAAATGGAAAGACCTGCTTGACAAGAAGACGCCCGTGCCCACGCCCCGCGAGCCCAAATATGAAAACACCATCGGGGTGTTCGAAGGCGGCGGCTACGAGGCCGAGGGCATCTACAGCCCCCACATGGACTGCCTGATGAAGACCTTCAAGGGCCACGTGTTCTGCCCCGTGTGCCAGCGTGCCATCGAACGTATGATCCTCTATTACACCGAATAACATGAACTACATCGATATCATCATTCTCCTGATGCTTGTCGGCTTCGGCATTGGAGGCTGGCGCAAGGGCCTCATCACTGAAGCGGCCACCCTGCTAGGCCTCGGCGTCGGCCTGTATGGGGCATTTCATTTCTCCGACTTCACTGCCAGCAAGCTGGTAGAATGGGTGGAGATCAACCCTAAATACCTGAATGTCATCGCTTTTATTGTCACCTTCATCGTGCTGACCATCTTGGTCAACTTGCTGGGCCGTTTGGTGGCCAAGCTGGTGAAGTCCATTAATTTGGGATTCATCGACCGGATTGGCGGGTTTGTCTTTGGCATCGCCAAGGGCATATTAATATGCAGTTTGTTGGTGATGTTGATCAACGCCTTGGAGCTGAAGGGCGTGTTGAAGGACAAGACGAAGCAGGAGTCGAAGCTTTACCCCTATGTGGAGATGACGGTGCCGTATGTTTATGAGGGTTTCCAGCTGGTGAAGGAGGCGGTAAAGAATGTGGGAAGCGAGGGAGAAGTGAGGAGTGAGGAGGAAAGCCCTAGCGAGGTTATTCAGGTGTAGGTTCGGGAGTGGGCTCGGGAGCAGGTTCGGGGGGACGGATGCCGGTGATGACTTCTTCTTTGGAAAGGGGGCGTTCGTCGATGCGCCAGAGGAAGCCGTCGAGGTAGCGGTCAGATTCCTTAATATCTTTTTCTGGGTAGAGGGTTTCGTTGATATCCTCGTAGTAGCGGATGAGGGAGATGCTCTTGTCCTTCATGATGATGCGCATCCGTTTGGCGCTTGACTTGTTGATGCCGATGAGGTCGCCGTCGTCCTCGCGCAGCCAGCTGATCACCTTGGCGTCGCCGGTTACCTTCACGTGGTCGATGGCGCTGTCGATGAATTTCGACATCATGTCAGTGCCATTGATTTGGTTGTAGCCCTCCACGGTGTCCTTGGAGATAAGAAAGGCGTTCCCCCGCTGAAACAGGCTGTCGATGGCATGATTGGCAATACGGATGTCGATCCGGTCGCCAGTCATCTGGGAGTCCTCGGTCCACAGGACGGGATCAAGCCGCATTTGGATGGTCGAATCGGCGATGTTGTACATCATGGTGTCGCATTTGCCTTGCATATCCGACTTGTAGAAACGCACATGGCGGCGGCCGAATATCTTCTCTTCGTCGTTGAGTTCGGCCTTGAAGTGATAGAACATGGTGTCGGAGGCGATGAAGAGCGAGTCGGGGTCGTCGTAATACACCGCATAGGCGTGGTCGGTGGCGAAGGAGAAGCCTTTTTTCTCCCAGACCTCGCCGTATTGACCGCGCATGATGACCTTGTAAGAGGTGTCGGTGATCTGGATGTCGTTGAATGCCTTGGAGAAGTGTCCTTGGCAGTCGTAGAGCAGTGAGTCGGCCGTGATCTCCTGATGGTTCTCGTTGGTCATGGTCCCGCCGCCTTGGAACCACAGCTTGTCGGCACGGGTGTCGTAGTAGAGCGTGTCGGTGACCATGCGGTATTTCGGTGAGGTAGCCTCCACGTTGCGGATGAAACGGAACACTTTCAGATCATCGCGATAGTAGCCCTTGTCGCTCACCAGCCGCTTGTCGCCCCGGGTGGTCACTCCGTGGTCGGGGTAGCTAGCCTGGTGCAGGTTGCGGTCGTAGGTCATGTATTCGGTCACGAGCAGCGTGGAGTCGTCCTTCATGCGCACGTTGTCGAAGAACTCGGCAAAGCGTCGGTCGCCGTCGTAGATCATCGTACGGCTGTAGATATCGATGCTGTCGTTCACATTAATATGCACATTTTGGAAGGCGTCGAAGCTGTTGCGTTCCTCGTAGTAATAGGCACTGTCGCAGTAGAAATGGGTGCTGTCGTGACGGATGTGTACCCTACCCTTCAGCAATACTGCATCCATGCCGAGGTTTTTGCTGAGCTCGTTGGCATGTTCGATGTGTATTAATGTACGTTCACGTTCGGGTTCCTGGGCCCAAACGGGGATCGCCATCAGCGCGAAGGTCCATATTAATACTCGTTTCATTTCGTTGAGGGTTGTGCCATTGCACTTTCCACTACAATCACTATCTCTCCTTTAACGTCTTTTTGGCTGAAATATTCTATGACTTCGGCCAGGGTGCCGCGGACATTCTCTTCGTGGATTTTGGTGAGCTCACGGGCCACGGAAACGCGGCGGTCGGGGCCCATCACCTCTGCGAGTTGCTGCAAGGTCTTCACAAGGCGGTAGGGCGATTCGTAGAGGATGGTGGTATAGGGGTAGTCGGCGATTTGCTGGATCTTGGTCTGGCGGCCTTTTTTATGTGGCAGGAACCCTTCGAAGATGAAATGGTCGGCGGGCAGGCCTGAGTTGACGAGGGCGGGCACAAAAGCGGTGGCGCCGGGGAGGCATTCCACTTCGATGCCGCGGTTGATGCATTCGCGGACGAGCATGAAGCCCGGGTCGGAGATGGCGGGGGTGCCGGCGTCGGTGACCAGGGCGAGGGTCTCCCCTGCTGCGATGCGGTCGGCCATGTGTTGGACCTGTTGGTGCTCGTTGTTGAGATGGAAGGCGCTCATGGGCTTGCTGATGCCCAGGTGGCGGAGCAGGTTGCCCGAGGTGCGGGTGTCCTCGGCGAGGATGGCGTCGACCTCCTTGAGCACATTGATGGCCCTCAGCGTGATGTCGTCGAGGTTGCCTATGGGGGTGGGGACCAAGAACAGTTTTGCCATGTTATGCTTCGAATTTACGGTGCACCAACTCCAACAGTTTCTTATAGGCCTCGTTATTGCTGTTCCACTGGAGCTCGATGCGGAGTTCGTTGAGGTAGATCAGTGCACCATTGAGGGTTTTGAGGTCGTTGAGGTTCTCGATGGAGCGGTTGTATTTTTCCATGCTACCACTGAACAACTCATTGACAAACAAGAATTTATCGTTGATTCCGATGGCTTTTTGGAGGTCGTTGACGCTGCTATGCTGGAGTCGTTCGCCGAGGGTTTCCTCCTGCTGTTGCTGGTAGCGGTCGCCGAGGGTTTCGGGTTGTTCCAGCTCGAAGCCGTTGTCGTCGGAGGTTTCCATGTCGCCGATGACGACGGGGGCAGATTGAGGGATGGTCATTTCGATTTCGTCGCCGGTGGTGAAGGTTGTGGGGGCTGGGGAAGGCTCTTCGGGGGTGGGTT
>CAJOIH010000042.1 GCA_905234455.1 uncultured Bacteroidales bacterium
CAACGACAACCAGGACACTCCCATCGGCAGTGGTGCCGCCCTGCTCATCGGCTTCGGTGCTGCCTATGCGCTGAAGAAGAGAAAACAGAATCGATAAGACCTTGTGATCTACAAGGAAGCTTTTCAGGGAAGCCGTGAGCACAGCTCACGGCTTTCCTTTTTATATATATTTCCCGGTTCACCATTGAAGCGTTGGGTTGTTCTGTAGGTTCCCGATGATGTTCTGATAGAGCATCACATCCTCCACCCGACTGATGGAGGTGACGCGTTTGCCACCGTCTTTTGACGAGCCTCCGCAATGGAATATCATCTCGTTCTTAGTCCCGTGATCGATGAATATATACCGGTCGTGATAGATGCCGCCGGAGGTCTTCAAGCTGATGTCAACACTGGGATACTCTAGCTGAAAATCGGCCAGCTCAGTTTGATGAAGGCCATGATTGACGTTGTCGCTGAAAATGGCCACTTTCACCCCATGCGAAACCGATTTAAGCAACACCAATGTTTTCAAACTGATGTAATTGTCGATGATATGAATCGTTTTCTTGGCGTGGGAATAGATTTCAGCATAAGCCAGATCGGCTTCAACCGTCTGACCGTTAAATAGAAGGTAATCCTTCTTGATATTCGGGTCGGTGAAGTCTTTGACCACAACAGTCAGGTCATTCACTTTTTGTTTGATTTGACGGATATCCTCTGTGTTTGCTTGGGTTTGAATCGAAAGAGCTCGAACTTCTGAAGAAGGCAAAATGTTTTGAAGCTGAACGAGAAAATCTTTCATCCTCTTGAAGAGTTTGATCAGTTTCTTACTTTGGCTCACTGCCAGTTCTCCCTTCAGCACAGTCATAAGCATATAGATTCCCAGTTCAGTGAAAGCATAAGGCAGTTTTCTAGTACCTCCCCAACTTGATGTCGAAAATTTCGATATCAAGTTTCTAAATTCAGTTTCAGTAAGTTGAAAGCGGAAATCATCATCAAAACGCTCAATATTATTCTTAACTTGCTCATTAAACCGACCTGTCGAATACCCATATATTTCCGCCAAGTCGGCATCCAGCATCACCTGGACGCCCCTGACGATGTAGATTTTCGACATCAAATACTCCTCAGTTAGTACTGTCAATGCTTTTTCTTCCATAACAAAAATGCCATCTATTTCTTATCGTTTCGCATGTATATTATGGCAAAGATACCACTTTTTTATTAATTGTCAATACTTTTTTAGATTAATTTTTAAAACATAATTATAAAACGTGAAGCTTGGTAGTTTAGGAATGGAAAGATGGTGAAAAATGATTACCTTTGCACCGAGATTCAGTCACGTTCAACCCGTATGACAAGCAATACAAACAAAAAGTCCAGAGGGTTCCTGCTCCTGCACCTGTCGGTGTTCATCGCTGGATTTACGGGGGTGTTGGGGCGGCTTATCGAATTGGATTCGGCGGTGCTTGTCTGGCATCGCATGGCGTGGGCGGCGGGGTTGATGGCCTTGTTTCTCCTGTGCCGCAAGGAGCTGAGGCGATACCGATCCAAAGACCTGTTACAGATGGGTGGTGTTGGCGTTTTGCTGTGCCTCCATTGGGTGTTTTTCTATGCCAGCATCAAGGCCTCCAACGTCTCCATCGGGGTGGTGTGTTTCTCGTTGGTCGGGTTCTTCACGGCGTTGTTTGAGCCGATCATCAACCGGCACCGGTTTTCTTTCAGGGAATTCCTGTTCAGCATCCTCACGGTATGTGGCGTTTACCTGATCTTTCAGTTCGACACGCGCTATCGGTTAGGCATCGTGCTGGGCATTGTATCATCGGCTTTGTACGCGCTGTTTGCCATTGCCAACCAACATGTCGGGAGGCATTATGAGGCCAAGAACATGCTGCTTTGGGAGATGGTTGGCGGACTCGTTGTCCTCACTGCGCTGTTCCCCCTTTACGACACCCTCTTCCCTGTCGGGAAACTGCTTCCGACGGGCATGGATTATCCGTATATGGCGTTTATGGTGGTGGTCTGCACCATCGGGCTTTGTCTGCTGCAAATCATCGTATTGCAGAAGATTGACGCTTTCACGGTCAACCTGACCTATAATTTGGAACCCGTTTACAGCATCTTGCTGGCCATGCTGATTTTCAACGAGTATCAAGAGTTGAATTTCTCATTTATAATCGGCATAGCGCTCATCATCCTGTCTGTGGTGTTACAAACTGTTGGAAGATTGAAGTGATCTGGTTTGATTTTTCTTTCAGAATTATTATTTTTGCGGTTTGATTTAATCCTTTGTGCTATGACCAACCCAGAAGAAGAAAAAACGGAAAAGAAGTCGCTCAATTTCATTGAAGCGAAAGTAGAGGAAGACCTCAGCAACGGCAAGAACGGCGGACGGGTGCAGACCCGATTCCCTCCGGAGCCGAACGGGTACCTCCACATTGGCCACGCCAAGGCCATCTGTCTCGACTTCGGCATCGCCGCACAACATGGCGGCGTGTGCAACCTGCGCTTCGACGACACCAACCCCACCAAGGAGAACATGGAGTATGTCGACGCCATCAAGGAGGACATCCAATGGCTTGGCTACCAGTGGGGTAACGAATACTATGCCTCCGACTACTTCCAGCAACTCTGGGATTTTGCCATAGAACTGATCAAGAGAGGCAAGGCCTACATCGACGAGCAGAGCTCCGAGGAGATTGCCGCACAGAAGGGCACGCCCACGCAGCCCGGTGTGGAGAGCCCCTACCGCAACCGTCCCATTGAGGAATCGTTGGATCTCTTCCATAAGATGAACAACGGCGAGATCGGCGAAGGCAAGATGGTGCTCCGTGCCAAGATCGACATGGCCAACCCCAACATGCACTTCCGCGACCCCATCATCTACCGCGTGGTCGATACTCCGCACCACCGCACGGGCACCAAGTGGCACGCCTACCCGATGTACGACTTCGCCCATGGGCAGAGCGACTACTTCGAGGGTGTCACCCACTCACTCTGCACGCTGGAGTTTGTGGTGCACAGACCCTTATATGATTTGTTCATCGACTGGCTCAAGGAAATCCGTGGCGAAGGCGACAACCTGGACGACAACCGTCCGCGTCAGACCGAGTTCAACAAGCTCAACCTCAACTATATCCTGCTCAGCAAGCGCAACCTGCTGGTGCTCGTCAACGAAGGCCTGGTGAGCGGCTGGGACGATCCCCGCATGCCAACGATCTGCGGCTTCCGTCGCAGAGGCTACACCCCCGGCGGCATCCATAAGTTCATCGACAAGATCGGCTACACCACCTACGACGCCCTGAACGACTTCGCCCTGATGGAAAGCGCCATCCGCGAAGACCTCAACGCCACCGCCACCCGCGTGGCTGCCGTGGTCAACCCCGTGAAGCTGGTCATCACCAACTATCCCGAGGGCCAGGTCGAGGAGATGGAGGCCATCAACAACCCCGAGGACGAGACGGCCGGCAGCCACAAGATCGCTTTCAGCCGCGAGCTGTGGATCGAGAAGGAAGACTTCATGGAAGAAGCTCCCAAGAAATACTTCCGCATGACGCCCGGCAACGAGGTGCGCCTGAAGAACGCCTACATCGTGAAATGCACGGGCTGCAAGAAAGATGCCGACGGCAACGTGGTGGAGGTGTATGCCGAATACGACCCCGACACCAAGAGCGGCATGCCCGGCGCCAACCGCAAGGTGAAGGGCACCATCCACTGGGTGAGCTGCCAGCGTTGCCTGCAAGCCGAGGTGCGTATGTACGACCGCCTCTGGAAGGTGGAGAACCCGCGCGACGAACTGGCCCGCCTGCAAGACCAGGGCCTCAGCTCCCTCGAAGCCATGAAGCAGATGATGAACCCCGACTCGCTGGAGGTACGACCCACCTGCTATGTGGAGGAGTTCCTGGCTGACGCCAAGCCTTTGGATCATTTCCAGTTCCAGAGGATCGGGTACTTCACAGTGGATAAGGACAGCACTCCAGGTCATCTAGTCTTCAACCGCACCGTAGCGTTGAAAGACACCTGGGCCAAGACGATGTAATCCATTAAAAGAGGGTGACCGAAAAGTAGTGTTGGCTCTGTCATTGCGAGGCCTTTGGCCGAAGCAATCCACAAATCCGCAGAAATAGCATCTTCGACACCGTGTGGACAATGACAGTTACCGTCTGACCTTTTGGGTCATCCTCTTTTCATCATGATGCTGTTTTAATATTTCTGTTCAGACAGATATCGTTTTAGTTCAGGGATGTTGATAGAGACAATACTCCAAATGGTTTGATCATCAACGCCAAAATACTCATGGATGATAAGGTTACGCAAACCAATTATTCTTGCCCAAGGTGCTTCGGGATGGTTTTCGAGAAACTCATCACTTAACCCATTTGCAGCTTCGCCAATGATTTCCAATTGATGAAGCGTGGCATTGAACATCATGGAATTCTTGGCAAAAGAATCTTTGTCTGCCCCTTGAATATACTCTTCAATCTCCTTGATGGCATCCAAAATATGGAATACTCTGACCGAATCCGAAATCTTAGCATTCATAAAGCAGCACTTTATCCTTGTCAACATAAGGTTTGATGTATTTTGAAAGCCCCCGTGAGGAAACGAGGTCTATCGGCTTTTTAAGAAGCTCCATCAAATCCAATTGCATCTGAACAAATTCTAATCCCACTGGTTTTGAATAATCCAAGTCCACCAATATGTCCACATCGCTATCAGGGGTTTCCTCGCCTCGAGCAAACGAACCAAATAGCCAAGCTTTCAGCACCGGTTGGGTTCTGAAATATTCGCGGATAGTTTCCATCATTTCCTTATTCATGACTCCAGGATGTTATTTGGTGGCAAATATACAACAAAAATAGATTCACTGCAAGTATATACGGTGCACGCACCGTCCTATACAATTTTTCATTTACCCAGCTTGAACAGGATGGGTATCACGTATTTCACTTTGACTGGCTTGTTGTTTACCGTGCCGGGTTTCCATTTGGGCATGCCCTTGACCACACGGACGGCCTCATCGTTGAGGTCCTTCTTGGCAGGCTCGGGCTTCGGCACCTCCACATCGGTGATGGAACCGTCTTCAGCGACTACGAACTTGACCATGACACGGTATTCAGCCTTGGAGTCCATGTTTTGGTATTTCTCGGGAACGGTGAGGTTTTCCTGTAGGTAGGTCTTCAGGCCATCCATGCCGCCAGGATATTCGGGCATGGTTTCGGGAGTTTCGTAAATCTTTTCATCGGCCCTCGTCTCTCCCTTGACGGGCTTATACTCCTCATCCAACTTAAAGTTGAGCGGAAGGTTATAGCTCACTCTCACGGGTTTGCCTTTCTGTATTCCAGGCTTCCATTTCGGCATAGCCTTCACCACGCGGACCGCTTCTTCATCGCAACCGCCACCAATGCCTTTCATCACTTTGACATTGCTGACAGATCCGTCTTTCTCAATCACAAACTGGATGAACACCCTGCCGCTGATGCCTTTTTCTTTGGCATCCTCGGGATACGTGATGTTCCCGGAGAGATACTCCATGAACTTTTCCGAGCCTCCGGGGAATTCCGGCATCTCATCACAGACCGAGAAAATGGTGTCGTTGTCATAATGGCTGACTTTCACATTGAAATCTTCTTCCGTGATGATTTTGATCTTATTGCCCTTGTCGGTGGAAATGGTAAACGGATCCACACTGTAAGTCATTACATCACCATTCTTTTCAATTTCATTAAGCTTCAAAGCGGTGCTTTGAGTACCATCCGCCCGGTATGCGGTAAGCGTCATCTTCTTGCATGGCTCTCCCGATAGGGGATCAAAGGCGTCGGAAGTTTCGCATTGGATATAGGAACCGTCCGGGTTGTATATCACGGTATCCTTAAATTGAAGCGGTGTGCCGTCATCGTTACGGATTTCAAACTCACCCATTTCAACCGTCATGGGTTTGTCAACGGCCGTCTTTTCCTGTGCTGCCACTTTGGCGTTGGCAATGAGCAGCAGTGCCAGCACGGGGATTGTCACCAGCAGTCTCCACCAGAGGCTCCTGGCCTTTTCGTTTCTTGTAATCATTTTGATACGTTTTTTGGTTAATATTAAACTGAAGTTATTGCTCATGTTGCTGAAATCGACGGCCGTGCACTGCTGCAATATCAACATCATGTAGTTTTTCTTGTCGATGCCGGTGGCCACCACATCGTGGTCGGCGGCGTATTCGTGAAGGCTCTGGAGCTCCCTCCTATAGAAATAGATGAAGGGGTTGAACCATTGCATTATCTTGATGATTTCCACGAAGAGGATGTCCCAGGAGTGGCCATGGGCGATGTGGCTCATCTCGTGCCGCACGATGTCGGCCGACACGCTCTCGTCGGGGAAGAAGGCATAGCGGAAGAAGGAGAACGACCCTTGTTCCTTATGGGTAAAGACGGCGGTGTAGCCATCCATCTTGCGTTTGGGCGAGCGGATGATGAGGACGGCCAACCGGGTCAGCTTGACGAGGAACAGCACCGCCATCACCGCGACGCCTATGAGATAGATGATGCCCAGCACCTGCCACAGGCTGATGTGACGGGAGGGGCCGATGGTGATGGTTTCCAGGGTGATCGGGGTAACCTCTTGGCCTTCGGGGGTGATGACGATCTCGTTGAGGGTATAGCCCGAGAACATCGAGTGTTTGAGGTTGACGATTTGCGGGGCGCTCTCCCCCATCAGGAAGCCGATGAGCGGCAGTGAGAGGGAGAACAGCAGCGACACCAGCAGGAAGGTGCGGTTGAACTGGAAGCGGTTGCTGTTGACG
>CAJOIH010000043.1 GCA_905234455.1 uncultured Bacteroidales bacterium
GCGTTGGCGGGCAGCGGGATGGTGTCGGTAACGACCACTTCGCTGAACACTGATTTATCGAGGCGTTCCATGGCGGGGCCGGAGCAGACGGCGTGGGTGGCGAAGGCGCGGACGCTCTTGGCGCCGGCGTCCATCATCACCTGGCCGGCTTTGACGATGGTACCTGCGGTGTCGATGATGTCATCGAGGATGATGACGTTTTTGTCCTTGACGTCACCGATGAGGGTCATGCTTTCGACCACGTTGGCACGGGCGCGTTGCTTGTGGCACACGGCCATATCGCAGCCCAGACGTTTGGCGTAGGCCGAGGCGCGTTTGGAGGCGCCGAGGTCGGGAGCAGCGATGAGCAGGTCGGGGATATTCATCTTCTGGATGTGGTCGATGAAGAGGCTGGAGGCGTAGAGGGCGTCCATGGGGATGTCGAAGAAGCCTTGGATCTGGTCGGCATGGAGGTCCATGGTGATGATCCTATCGACGTGGGCGGCGGTGAGCAGGTTGGCCACGAGTTTGGAGCCGATGCTCACGCGGGGCTGGTCCTTACGGTCCTGGCGGGCCCATCCGAAGTAGGGGATCACGGCGATGACCTTATGGGCTGAGGCGCGTTTGGCGGCGTCGATCATCAGCAGGAGTTCCATCAGGTTGTCGGTGGGCGGCATAGTGGACTGCACGATGAACACGTGATGGCCACGGATGCTCTCGTCGAAAGAAGGCTGGAACTCGTGGTCGGAGAACTCGACCACCGACGACTTTCCAAGAGGAGTGCCATAGGCTTCGGCGATTTTGGTGCCGAGCTCATGGGTGGCTCTTCCCGCGAAAATGGAAACGAATTTTTGCGACATCGCTGAAAAGTTTGATTTTTCGGGCTGCAAAATTACAGTTTTTTAGGAAGAACTCCAAAGTTTTTTGAAAAAACGTTGTATAAAAAGAAAATTTTGTAATTTTGCACCCTCGTTCGTTGAAAACATGCCGAAGTGGCGGAATAGGTAGACGCGTCGGTCTCAAAAACCGATGAGGTTAAACTCGTGCCGGTTCGATCCCGGCCTTCGGTACTCGAAAGCCTCCAGGTTTTTCTTGGAGGCTTTTTTATTCCACAAAAAACACTATCTTTGCGAAAAATTCAATTTTGGAATCATTAAACTTAAAACTTTAATTCCCAATGATTTATACTCAAGAAGTGCAGCATCAGTGCTGCGTGAAGAAAGGCGCCAACCATCCTTGCGCTCCGATTCCGGAGGAAGGCAAGTGGGTACGCGTCAAAGACGTGAAGGACATCAGCGGATTCACCCATGGCATCGGCTGGTGCGCTCCTCAACAGGGGGCTTGCAAGCTCACCTTGAATGTGAAGGATGGTATCATCCAAGAAGCCTTGGTGGAGACCATCGGCTGCTCGGGCATGACCCATTCGGCTGCCATGGCGGCTGAGATCCTGCCTGGCAAGACCGTCCTCGAGGCCTTGAACACCGACCTCGTGTGCGACGCCATCAACACCGCCATGCGCGAGATCTTCCTGCAGATTGTGTACGGTCGTTCCCAGTCGGCCTTCTCCGAAGGCGGCCTGCTGGTCGGCGCTTCGCTCGAAGACCTGGGCAAGGGTCTCCGCAGCCAGATCGGCACCATGTTCGGCACCCTCGAGAAGGGTCCCCGTTACCTGGAGATGACCGAGGGCTACTGCACCCGCATCGCCCTTGACGAGAACAGCGAGATTATCGGCTACGAATTCGTGAGCCTCGGCAAGATGATGGACTTCATCAAGAAGGGCGACGATGCCAACGAAGCCTTGAAGAAAGCCACCGGCACCTACGGCCGTTTCGCCGATGCAGCCAAATACATTGACCCACGTAAAGAATAAGGAGGACAGAACCATGGCAAGAAGAGAAGTTAAATTCGAAAGTCAGGAACGCCGCATGGCTAATGTCCTGAAAGTATTGAACCAATACGGCATCAAGAGCATCGAGGAAGCCGACGAGATCTGCGAGGCCAAGGGCATCGACCCGTACAAGATGGCTGAGGAGACCCAGCCCATCTGCTTCGAGAACTGCGGTGCTGCCATTGCCATCAAGAAGGGCTGCAAGACTGCTGCCGAGGCTGCTGAAGCCATCGGTGAGGGCCTCCAGTCGTTCTGCATCGACGGTTCCGTAGCCGACGACCGCAAGGTCGGTCTGGGCCACGGCAACCTGGCCGCCCGTCTGCTCCGCGAGGAGACCGAGTGCTTTGCCTTCCTGGCGGGTCACGAGAGCTTCGCCGCCGCCGAGGGTGCCATCAAGATCGCCGAGATGGCCAACAAGGTGCGCCAGAAGCCCCTACGCGTGATTTTGAACGGCCTCGGCAAGGACGCCGCCAAGATCATCAGCCGCATCAACGGTTTCACCTACTGCCGCACTGAGTTCGACTACTACACCGGCAAGGTGACTGTGGTGGAGCGCATCCCCTACTCCACTGGACTCCGTTCGAAGGTGAACTGCTACGGTGCCGACGACGTCCGCGAGGGCGTGGCCATTTTGTGGCTGGAGAACGTCGACGTGAGCATCACCGGCAACTCGACCAACCCCACACGTTTCCAGCATCCTGTGGCAGGCACCTATAAGAAAGAGCGCCTGTTGGCTGGCAAGCCTTACTTCTCAGTGGCTTCGGGCGGTGGCACGGGTCGCACGCTGCACCCCGACAACATGGCCGCCGGTCCCGCCAGCTACGGCATGACCGACACCATGGGCCGCATGCACAGCGACGCCCAGTTTGCAGGTTCATCATCAGTCCCGGCACACGTCGAGATGATGGGTTACCTCGGCATGGGCAACAACCCGATGGTGGGCGCCACCGTCGCCGTCGCTGTGGCAGTGGAGCAAGCGATGAAGTGAGTGAGGAATGAGGAGTTAGGAGTGAGGAGTTAGCAAAGCACTGACGGAGGAGGGGTTCAGGGCCCATTCGTAGGAATAGACCTCGTCGGCGGCCTTTGGGTCCTCCATTTTCCGGAGGTGTTGCGCCTCACCTTTCAAATCGAGAAGCTGGCCTATGCTCAGCTTCTCTTTTATTTTTCTGAGCAGCAGGCTGACGGCTTCGCCGTTGCAGTCTTTCAGGGTCGGGCCGGTGAAGGGCATCTCGAGCCAGAGGATCTCGTGTGCGGCCACGTCGAGCACGCCGAAGACGAGGCCTTTGCTGAGGTTGGCTTCGCTGATGCGCACCAGATGCTGGACGCAGGAGGGGTCGTAAGCCACGCCGGTCTGGTCGGAGATGGTCATGGGGTAGGCCGAGTTCATCCAGCCCACCATGAGGTTGGGTGCCAGGGTGCCGTCGGTATAGGCATTGCAGGTGAAGGTGACGTAGCGGGCACCGCCTTGTTCCAGTTCGGGCAGGGAGAGCTCTATATACTCTGCTGCGCCCACCTGGTCGGGGATGTGTTGGATGTCGCCCGAGTGTTTGGCCCCCGGGGCGGTGAGGCTGTAGTAGGCGCACTCCTCTACCCTATCGCCTTGGTATGCGATGCGGCAGCTGAGGTCCATATCGAGATGCTGGGCGGGCAGTCCCTTGCCCCATTGCATGAAGAGGCGCACGCTGTCGCCTTCGAGGTGGAACCGTGTGCCTGGCAGGGCACAGGCCGTGTCCTGGATGGTGGTGCTGCGGTCGCCCACGCTGACGGGGATGTCATACAAACGCGGGTCGACATAGATGGTTTTCGACTTGGTGGGCTGCTGGGCGAAGCGTTGGCGCATGGCGGTGGCATACAGGTCATTGACTGCCTGGGCCATGGCTTTCAGTTCCTCGTCGTCGTAGAGGGCGATGAGCGGGTTGCGGGCGATAGTCTTGGTGCCTCCGGTGATGGGTCGGACGAGGCGGGGTCCGTTGGGGTCGAAATAGAGTTCGGCGTTGTTGCCCAGGCTGAGGAGGAGGCGTGGCGGCAGTTGGTCGAGGACGGTGGTAAAGGCTTGGAGGGCATCGTCCTTGCCGATGCGCAGCATGGTGGCGAAGAGGCAGCGGGCGAAGAGTCCGGGGCGTTCGCATAGCACCCTGAGTGTCAGGTCTTTGTCGTTGGCATATTGGGCTTGGTCGAGTTGGCCTTGCCAGGTGGCGTACTCATGGTTGTAGAACACGTCGAGGATTTCGGCGAGGTGGTCGAAGCCTGGGCGGCGTGCATATTCGCCGAGGCGGAGGGCATGGATCATCCGGACCCACATACCCCTTTTGGGGTTCATGTTTTCGGCGGCTTGTTCGGCACTCATAGGCACGGCGTTGAGCCAGGTGGCGGCCATGCGGCAGTGCCTACGGTCGTATTTTAGTTTCAGCTGTTGGCGTTTTTCTTCGGCTTTTTCGGTGCTTTGGTCTGTGGCGATCCAGGGGTTGGTATGGGCTTTACGTTCCATGGCCACCAGGGTTTTCGGCTCGATGATCTTGATTTGGCCGGTTTTTTCGTACCAGAAGAAGCGGAGGATGTCGGTGGGGGTTTTCAGGTAACGCAGGCCCAGGGTGACGGAGTTCATGATGACCGTCATGACGGTTTCTTTCATGGGGATATCCAGGTTGTCGGGGACCTCAAACACCTGAAGCAGCAGCTTCAGTGAATCGAGCTGGGTGGCGTCGAGGGGGGTGGCGGAGGTCAGGAAGCCGAGGAACACCTCATGCATATCGTCGAGGGTGAAGAGTCTCAGTTCCTTGAGTTTGCTGGCTTGGCCGTGGTACACGAATCCGGCGGTGCCGAAGGGCGTGCCGCAGTAGGGGCAGCCGTTGTAGCGTTCCAGGGGGAAGGTGTCGTCGGGGATGAAGTGTCCGCAGGGCAGCGTGATGCCTTTGAAGCCCGCTTCCTCGCCGCCGAAGAGGTTGGTGAGGAAGGTGATCAGGTGGTCCCAGCGGGTCTCGCCCGTGGGGGTGTCCCAGCCTTTCACCAGCGGCATCCAGTTGAGGTCGACGCCCAGGGCCTCGTTGATCAGCAGGGTGATGTCGCCCAGGGTCTTGGCAGGGACTTTGGACAGGGCATAGAGCAGCTCTTCGCTCACGCTGTAGCCGTTTTCCTTCAGGCGTTTCACAAAGGCCATCAGCGGCACCGTCGGCTCATAGGGGCCGGTCAGCCCGTCGCGCTCGACAGGCAAAAAAATTGCCCTATAACGCAGGGCAACCTTTTGAAGAACTTGTCCGTTCATCTTCTTTCATTTAAATAAGGTAATTGCGAAGCTGAAACCAAATAAGGATAGAAGTAAGCCCCGCTTGGACCTTTATTGGATTGCAAAGATAACACTTTTTTTGGTGTTTTCAAATCAAAAATCGTAATTTTGCGTCAAATTTTTAAACATACGACTATGAATCAGGAAGATTTCTTTAAGAAGATAACTGCTCATGCGAAGGAATACGGTTTCATTTTCCCTTCGAGCGAGATTTATGACGGACTTTCGGCTGTGTACGACTACGGCCAAAACGGCGTGGAGCTGAAGAAGAACATCCGCGAATACTGGTGGAAGGCCATGGTGCAGCTGCACGAGAACATCGTGGGCATCGACGCCGCCATCTTCATGCACCCCACCACCTGGAAGGCTTCGGGCCACGTGGACGCCTTCAACGACCCTTTGATCGACAACCGCGACAGCAAGAAGCGCTACCGCGCCGACGTGCTCGTCGAAGACTATATGGCCAAGATCGAGGACAAGATCAATAAGGAGGTGGAGAAAGCCCGCAAGCGTTTCGGCGATGCCTTCAACGAGGAGCAGTTTGTGACCACCAACCCCCGTGTGCTGGAGCACAAGGCCAAGATTGAGGAGATCAGCCACCGTCTGTATGGTGCCATGGAGAAGAACGACCTCGATGCCATCAAGCAGCTCATCCTCGACCTGGAGATCGTGTGCCCCATCAGCGGCACCCGCAACTGGACCGACGTGCGCCAATTCAACCTGATGTTTGCCACCAAGATGGGCAGCGTGGCCGACGGCTCCGACACCATCTACCTGCGTCCCGAGACGGCGCAGGGCATCTTCGTCAACTACCTCAACGTGCAGAAGACCGGCCGCATGAAGATCCCGTTTGGCATCGCCCAGACCGGCAAGGCCTTCCGCAACGAGATT
>CAJOIH010000044.1 GCA_905234455.1 uncultured Bacteroidales bacterium
AAAACAAACAGTTAAACAAATTCTAACAAAATGCCGACTATTCAACAATTAGTGCGCAAAGGGCGCCAGAAATTGATCGACAAGAGCAAGTCTCCCGCGTTGGATTCATGCCCTCAGCGTCGCGGTGTATGTGTTCGTGTTTACACGACGACCCCTAAGAAGCCTAACTCAGCCATGAGAAAGGTCGCCAGGGTGCGTTTGACCAACCAAAAGGAAGTCAACTGCTACATCCCCGGTGAAGGTCACAACTTGCAGGAACACAGCATCGTCATGGTCAGAGGCGGCCGTGTTAAGGATCTTCCAGGTGTCCGTTACCACATCATCCGTGGCGCTCTGGATACCGCCGGTGTCGACGGACGTCGTCAACGTAGATCAAAGTACGGTGCCAAGAGACCTAAAAAAGCAGCCGTTAAGAAGTAAGAGGCAAGTAAACAATTAAGACTTTTTTGAGAAATGAGAAAAGCGAAACCAAAAAAGAGAATCATCCTTCCGGATCCCAAGTACAATGACGTGCAGGTCACGAAGTTCGTGAACAACATCATGCTCAAAGGAAAGAAGAATCTGGCTTATGAGATTTTCTACGAAGCTATGGACATCATTGAGGAAAAACTCAGTGAGAATCCTGTCGAGGTGTGGAAGAAGGCCCTGGCCAACGTCACCCCTCAGGTCGAGGTTCGCAGCCGCCGTATCGGTGGCGCCACCTTCCAGATTCCTTCAGAAATCCGTCCTGCCCGTAAGCAGAGCATCGGTATGAAGAACCTGATCAACTACGCTCGTAAACGTCACGAGAAGTCGATGGCCCTGAAGCTCGCTTCTGAAATCATGCAAGCCTACAAGGAAGAGGGTGCAGCCTTCAAGAAGAAGGAAGAGATCCACCGCATGGCCGACGCCAACAAGGCCTTCTCGCACTTCAGATTCTAATAGTTAGAAAGGGTTAAGACAACCATGGCAAACGTCACCGCAAATATGAACAACCTCAGCCTCACGCGTAATATCGGCATCATGGCTCACATCGATGCCGGTAAGACGACGACGACCGAGCGTATCCTCTATTATACGGGACGCAGCCATAAGATCGGTGAGGTCCACGACGGCGCCGCTACCATGGACTGGATGGTCCAGGAGCAGGAACGTGGCATCACCATCACCTCTGCCGCTACCACGGTGTTCTGGCACCTCAACAACGAGGCATACAAAATCAACATCATCGACACCCCAGGCCATGTCGATTTCACCGTCGAAGTGGAGCGCTCGCTCCGCGTCCTCGACGGCGCCATCGCCATCTTCTGCGCCGTCGGCGGTGTGGAGCCTCAGTCCGAAACCGTTTGGCGTCAGGCGAACAAATACAAAGTGCCTCGCATCTGCTTTGTCAACAAGATGGACCGCGCGGGAGCCGACTACTACAAGGTCATGGACCAAATCCGTGAACGCTTGCACGGCAACCCCGTCCCCGTCCAACTCCCCATCGGAGTCGAAGACACCTTCGTCGGCGTCGTCGACCTGATCAAAAACAAGGCATTCGTGTGGGACGAGGAAGACAACGGCTCCCATTATAAAGAGGTGGCCATCCCCGATGACATGAAAGAGGAAGTGGCAAAATACCGCTCCCAACTCATCGAAGGTGCCGCCGAAGACAATGAAGCCCTCTTTGAGAAGTTCATGGACGACCCAGACAGCATTACCGAACAGGAGTTGATCGACCAGATCCGCAAGGAAACCCTGAGCCTCAACATCTGCCCCGTGTTCTGCGGCGCCTCGTTCAAGAACAAGGGCGTGCAGATGCTGCTCGACGGTATCGTCAACTACCTGCCCAGCCCGCTCGATGTCGACCATGTGACCGGCATCAACCCCAAGACCGAACAAGAGGAAGTGCGCAAAGCCGACCCCAATGAGCCGTTCTGCGCCCTGGCATTCAAAATCGCCACCGATCCTTTTGTCGGTCGTCTCTGTTTCTTCCGCGTCTACTCAGGCACCCTGAAAGCCGGCGAGACCGTCTTGAACACCGGAACTGGCAAACGCGAACGCATCGCCAAGATCGTGCAAATGCACGCCAACAAGCAGAATCCCATGGAGGAGATCTCTGCAGGCGACATCGGCGCAGCCATCGGGTTCAAAGCCATCCGCACCGGCGACACGCTCACCGTCGAAAACAAACCCCTGGTCCTCGAGAACATCCAGTTCCCCGACCCCGTGGTCAACATCGCGATCGAGCCCAAAACAGCAGCTGACGTTGAAAAGATGGAACTCTCTCTCGCCAAACTCGTCGAAGAGGATCCCACCTTGTTCGTCCACCTCGATGAAAACTCGGGTCAAACCATCCTCTCCGGAATGGGAGAATTACACCTTGATATCATTATCGACCGTCTCAGAAGAGAATTTGGCATTGAAGTCAACCAGGGTCGTCCACAGGTCGCTTATAAGGAAACCTTTACACTCACAATTCAGCACCGTGAAGTCTATAAAAAACAGACCGGTGGCAAGGGTAAATTCGCTGATATCGAGTTCACAATGGGTCCCGCCGACGAGGGTATCGCCGGGCTGCAGTTCGTCGACGAAGTCAAAAACGGTGCCATCCCCCGCGAGTTCATCGCCGCCATAGAGAAAGGCTTCAAAGGAGCCCTCTCCAACGGTGTGCTGGCAGGCTTCCCTGTCGAAAACGCCAAAGTCGTCGTCACCGACGGATCATTCCATCCGGTCGACAGCGACGCACTCTCGTTCGAATCGGCCGCACGCATCGGCTTCAAAGAGGCCGGCCTCAAAGCAGGCCCCGTCCTCACTGAGCCCATTATGCGCGTCGAAATCCACTGCCCTGACGAGTACATCGGTGACGTCACAGGCGATTTGAATAAAAAGAGATCCATTCTGCGCGAAGTCGCAGCCGACATGGGCTTCCAAGTCATCAAGGCCGACGTGCCGCTGGCGGAGATGTTCGGTTACATCACCACCCTGCGCTCGATTACCTCGGGCCGCGCCACGTTCAACATGGAATTCAGCCACTATGCCCCAGTGCCCGAAGCTCTTGCCGACATCGTCATCAAGAAAGCAAAAGGATTGTATTTTATATATTGAAAAAGACAAACTATTAATAATTAACTATTGTGAGCCAGAGAATTAGAATTAAATTGAAGTCACACGATCACAACTTGGTTGACAAATCAGCCCAGAAGATCGTGAACACTATTAAGTTGACTGGAGCAGTTGTCAGCGGTCCCATCCCGTTGCCGACCAACAAGAAGATCTACACTGTGCTGCGTTCGACTTTCGTTCACAAGAAATCGAGAGAACAGTTCGAGCTTTCCACCTACAAGCGTCTGCTCGACATCTACAACTCGACTTCCCAGACCATCGACGCACTGATGAAACTGGAGCTCCCCAGTGGTGTGGAAGTAGAAATCAAATTGTAAAAAACCTATCTAGTACAAAAAATTAAAGCTAAGTAGCAATGTCAGGATTACTAGGAAAAAAGATTGGGATGAC
>CAJOIH010000045.1 GCA_905234455.1 uncultured Bacteroidales bacterium
GGGCGGCATGATGTCGTTCCATTTCAACATTGAGCATCCTGATTTGTTTGCCGCTTCGTTGTTCGTCAGTTGCCAGTGGGACACCACATTGATGCACTCTTTGGGGCATAAAAAGTTCTTCTATATCGTGGCAGGCGGCGATGAAAGAGCTTCTGAAGGAATGTACAACCTTACAAAATTGTTTGAAAACCAAGGCATTGAAATCCATTCCGCCACATGGAGCGCAAAACTCCCCCAAACAGAGCAAGACTCATTGGCTCAAGCGCTCATCAATAAAGGCGGCAACATCAACTTCATTGTCTGGGAAAAAGGTACCGTTCTTCCCAAATCGGGCCAAGGCATGGAACACATGGCTTCGTTCGACTATGCCTATAAACTGGCACCCGTCAGGGATTGGCTGTTTGAGCAAAGCAAATAAGGTAAGTCGTAGTTATAATGACTAAACCGTCGCAATGTTTTCATGACTTTTGCGACGGTTTTTTTTCAAAAATCATCAAAACTTGGGATAAGATCACTTGACATTACCCATCAATTGGGATTTCACGGTTTTTGAAACGGCCGTTACTTTGCAGCAGATTTTTGTCATACTGTACTAGGATGAATTTTGAGTTAGTTTTAAGATGCGGGACAAGGGTTCTGGTTCCGCATCTTTTTTGTGAAATCCAATGAGTTACACAAAAAACAGACACACTCCAACGACACTGATGATAGCGCCTATGACTTCGCGTAAGGTCACTTTTTGATGGAAAAGGATGGCTGCCGGGGCAATGATAAGTATGGGCGTGAGCGCAAAGAGTGTCTGTGCGATGCCCGCCGAGGTAAATTGCGTGGCCAATAACGACGCGCTGACTCCGATGAAAGGTCCGAATATAGTGGATGCCAGCACGCACCACATCGCCTTGCGGTCGCTCACGGCGTGACGCAACTGGGCAAGTCCGTCTTTGTTGAACAAAACCAACGCTAAGAAAAATCCCACAAGTCCGATGTAAGCGCGGATCGTGGTGGCGGCAAACGACATGCTGACGCTGACAGGCAGAGGTAACACGGCGTTGGCAAAGACCGAATCGCCTGAGATGCCTGCAGCCGTAAGAGCTGCATCATAATGCATCAAGCCCTCCTTGCTGAGCACCAAGCCAATACCTTGACAAAAGCCTGCCATCGCAGCGAAGAAAATACCTCTCGCCGGCAACTTGAAATGTAGGGCATGATGCTCTGATTCGTCACTCCTTGACAATATCGAAAGCACAATGCCACTTAAAGTGACGACCATGCCGAGAATGGCGATGGGACGCATCTGCTCGCCGAGAAGCAGTCGACCGGTAAGCGCTGCTGTGGGAGCTGAAAGGGTCATGAAAAGCTGGCCGAAACGAGAACCAATTTTGATGTAACCTTGCATCAAACAATAGTCACCGATGACATAGCCCACCTCGCCAGAGAGCAACAGCCACATCCAAGTGCTACCATCGGCATAACGCGGATAAGGCACACCCATCACCAGCCACAGCGTGACGGCAAGAAACAGCAACGACATCGTCATGCGAATGGTGTTGAAAGGCAGCGAGCCCATGCGCTTCGAGCCCACCTCGGCAAACAGTGCGGTGGCTGTGTTTATCTTTGCAATTGAATAAACATATCATTTTCAATGAAACCATACCTTTTAACACTATTATGCATCGCCCTCTTCGGCTGTGCCGGTGCTCAACAACAGGAACAAAACAACGAAACAATGGACAAGGAAAACAATGAACTGACCGCCTTCGACGTGCAGCAGGAATTCCAGAAAAACGGCTTTAACTGGTTCACCGAGAACCTCCTCGTATGTTCAGGCGACACCACTGAGAGCAACGCCATGACCATCGGCTGGGGTGGCATCGGCAATTACCTCGGCCACAACCGACCAGCAGTGACCGTTTATGTGGCCCCAGGACGCTACACATGGGAGTTTATGGAAAAATACCCGCGCTTCACCATCATGCAGTTCGATGACCCTAAAGTGTGGAAGTACATGGGTAGCAACAGCGGGCGCGACGGCGACAAGGCTGCTGCCCTCGGCCTTCATGTGGCCTACACCGATCATGGCACACCCTATTACAAGGAAGCTAACCTAGTCATCGAGTGCGAGACCATGACCGTCTGGCACCAGACGCAGCAAGACTTCCGCAACGACACGCCGAAGAACTGGTATGACGGCTTCGATGCTGGTATTCATACGGTGTATGTCGGTGAGGTAATTGGAGCTTGGAAGAGATAGCATTTCGTCATCCCCCATGTAAACAATATCACAAAAAAAGTGGCTGAAAGCTATCGCCGCTTCACAATTTTTTGCATCAAAACTCCTTTAACTGTTTCGATTTTAATTAAATATATACCATCTTCCAGGTTGCTAATTTGACACACATTATTATTTACAACCCAATTCCTCACCAACTTGCCATCCATAGAGAAAACCTTTACTTGTGTCATGCCATCGCATTGGATGGTCACTATGTCGGTGGTCGGGTTGGGATAAATGTTAGCTTCAATCTTGTTTTCATTCATACCATCGGAGGCTTCCACGGCATTGATGGCGGCCAAAGCATCGATGCGGCCAATGCCCGTGACGTTGCTCTTGTGCTCGGTCAGTTTGACGGAGGTCTCTTCCAAAATGCGGCAGATGTCGGCAGGCAGAAGTTCGGGGTTCTTTTGCAGCATCAGCGCGACAACACCCGCCAAGCAAGGCGTGGCTTGTGAGGTGCCATCCATGTTGCAATAACCGTCGGTGGTCAGGTAGTCCAACGACTTGATGGCCACGCCTGGGGCGCTGAGGTCGGGACGGATGAGGCCGATGCCAGGTTCGTAGGCGTAGTCGCCAAACTCGGTGTTGGTCCAAGTGACGGGGCCGTGCGAAGAGAAATAGGCGGCCTCGTCATTGCTGTCCACAGCCCCCACGGCAATCACGCAACTCAACTCGCCAGGATTCTCCAATTGGTCGGGGTCGAGGTAGGGCGGCGGACAACTGGCGGGCACGCGGATGTTGTTCGGCACGGGGCAATAGAACTGGATGTGGCCTTCGTTGCCAGCGCACACGGCAGCTACGATACCTGCATCCAAAATGGAGACGCATGAGCGGCGCAGCAGCTCACGGTCGGGAATCTCGGCGTTGACCATGCCCAACGACATACTGATGAGGTCACAGCCGTGCTCCACGCTCCATTCCATGCCGCCGGCGATGTTGGCGGAACCGCCAAAGCCTTCGGCATCAATGCTTTTGACGCACATCAGGGTGGCCTCGGGCGCCATGCCCGTCAGCGAACCTGCGGTGCCATCGCCTAAAACGGTTCCAGCGCAGTGCGTGCCATGACCCTTGTCGTCCATCGGGTCATCGTCGCCATTGACGATGTCGTAGCCATGG
>CAJOIH010000046.1 GCA_905234455.1 uncultured Bacteroidales bacterium
CCGCCCAGGCCCTGCTGGCCATCATGTCGGGCTTCTACGCCCTCTACCACGGCCCTGAAGGCTTGATCGAAATTGCGCACCATATCAACTGCCTCGCCGGCAAGCTTTGCGGCGAACTGGCCAAGCTCGGCGTGAAACAGCTTAACAAGCACTTCTTCGACACCCTGCTGTTCGAACTGGCTGAAGGCGACACCGCCAAGGTGAAGGAAGCCGCCGAACGTCACGGCATGAACTTCCGCATCATTGACAACAAGCACTTTGGCATCAGCCTCGACGAGACCACTGCCCGCGAGGACATCAACGAGATCGGCATCGTCGTCGCCGAAGCCCTCGGCAAACAGCACGAAGAACTGGTCTGCGACCCGAACTGCCAGAAGTTCAGCGGCATCCAGCCTGAGATGCAACGCACCTCCAAGTTCATGCAGGCCCCGTTGTTCTTCAAATACCGCAGCGAGACCGACATGATGCGTTACATGAAGAAACTCGAGAACCGCGACCTCAGTCTCAACCGCTGCATGATCCCGCTGGGAAGCTGCACCATGAAGCTGAACCCCGCCACCTCGATGTATGCCCTCAGCTGGCCTGAGTTCGGCAACATCCACCCCTTCGTCCCCGCTGACCAAGTGGAAGGCTATCTCGAACTCATCAACGAGATGGAGAAAGACCTCTGCGAGATCACGGGCTTCAAAGGCATGAGCTTCATGCCCAACTCGGGTGCCAGCGGCGAATATGCCGGTCTGCTCACCATCCGCCGTTACCAAGAGGCCAACGGCCAGGGTCACCGCAACATCTGCCTGATTCCCGCTTCGGCCCACGGCACCAACCCCGCTTCGGCCGCCATGGCTGGCATGCAAGTGGTGGTGGTGGCCTGCGACGAGCATGGCAACATCAACCTGGAAGACGCCAAGGCCAAGGCCGAACAGTACAAGGATAACCTGGCCGCCTTCATGGTTACCTATCCTTCCACCCACGGCATCTATGAGGACGGCATCCGCACCCTCGTGAAACTCGTTCACGACAACGGCGGCCAGGTCTACATGGACGGTGCCAACATGAACGCCCAGGTCGGCTTGACCAGCCCTGGATTCATCGGTGCCGACGTGTGCCACCTCAACCTGCACAAGACCTTCGCCATCCCGCACGGCGGCGGCGGTCCCGGCGTGGGTCCCATCGGCGTGGCCGAACACCTGAAGCCCTACCTGCCCTCGCACATCCTGTTCCACTGCGGTGGCGACAAGCAGGAAGGCGCCGTGTCAGCCGCTCCGTTCGGCAGCGCTCAGATCCTCACCATCACCTACTGCTACATCAAGATGTTGGGCGGTGAAGGCCTGAAGAAAGCCACCATGGGCGCCATCATGAACGCCAACTACCTGAAGGACCGTCTGAAGGACTACTACCCGATTCTGTATACCGGCAACCACGGTCATGTGGCCCACGAGATGATTTTGGACATCAACGCCATCAACAAAGCCACTGGCGTAGCTGCTATTGACATTGCCAAGCGTTTGATGGACTTCGGCTTCCACGCACCGACGGTAGCCTTCCCGGTCCACGAGACCTTGATGGTGGAGCCCACCGAGAGCGAGCCTATCGCCGAGCTTGACCGCTTTGTCGAAGCCATGATCCAGATCCGCAAGGAAATCAAGGACATCGAAGACGGCAAGGCCCCTCAAGGCGACAACATCATCAGCCACGCTCCTTACACCGCCGAAATGCTGATGGCCGACGACTGGAAGTTCCCCTTCAGCCGTCAGGAGGCCGGCTTCCCGATGAAGAGCGACGTTCAGGACAAGTACTTCCCGCATGTCACCCGCATCGACGACGCCTATGGCGACCGCAACTTGGTTTGCAAGTTCAGTGCAGAATAATCTTATTCTACGACGATTTCGTAGTTTTGAAAGAAGATCACCTCTCCGGAGGTGATCTTCGCTCTTTTACGGAGTTCCACTTCGCCGTTGCGGAGCACCATGCCGGCGGTGACGACTTCTTGGGCTTCGCTGCCCGAGTACACCACGTTGGTGGCTTTCAGCAGGGCAATTAATGGGATGAAGGTCTCCCCTTCGCGGAGCGTAAATAGGATTCTATTGAGTTTTTGTGCCATTTTCAATGTTTTATTAAAAAAGCCGCCCCGAAGGACGGCTTTTGTTTTCATCAATAACACACGTTTTGATTACTCGGCTTTGGGTTCGTCCTTGGCGGCAGCTTCCTGCTTTTCAAGGTCTTGTTTCAGGCCGGCCAGCACCTCGAGGTCGCCGAGGGTGCTGTGTTCGACGGTGTCGTTGATCTGCTTCACGGTACGCTTGGCCTGTTTGGCAGCCTTTTCGGCGGCTTTGTCGGCGGCGTCTTTCACAGCGGCTTCCTTGTCTTCATAGATCTTCGAGTGGGCAAGGATGATCTTCTTGCTTTCCTTTGAGAACTCGATGACCTTGAAGTCGAGGGTTTCGTCGATCTTGGCGGTGGTACCGTCTTCCTTCTTCAGGTAGCGGTTGGGGCAGAAGCCTTCCACGCCGTAGGGCAGTGACACCACGACGCCTTTGTCGGCGGCGCTGATGATGGTGCCTTGGTGGACAGAGCCGACGGTGAACACGGTCTCGAACACTTCCCAAGGATTCTCCTCGAGCTGTTTGTGGCCGAGGCTGAGGCGACGGT
>CAJOIH010000047.1 GCA_905234455.1 uncultured Bacteroidales bacterium
ACCGGAGAAACTGTTTGCCAACAACACCTACCAAGTGAAGAACTACGCCAATTTCGAGTTGGGAGGCTTTTCGGAGGAAGCCAAACGCCAGTATCGCGAAGAGCACTGGGAAGAAGACCTGCAAAAGGCTTTCGAAGCCGGAAAGCGCATGGCAGAAACAATCATAAACAAGTAAAATAGAAAACTTATGAAACAACCCATTAAAGTAACCGAAGCCATCTTCCCGATGCCCGTTTTGCTTGTGGCCACCTACAACGAAGACGGCACCATCGACGTGATGAACGCCGCGTGGGGCACCATGCTCGACCGCGACCGTGTGGCCCTCAACCTGACTGAAACCCACAAGACCGTGGAGAACATCAAACAACGCAAGGGCTTTGTTGTCCATATCGCCGATGCCGCCCATGTGGTGGAGGCCGACTATTTCGGCGTCGTTTCGGGCAAGACCGAAAAGGACAAGTTTGCCAAGAGTGGTCTCACCGCGACCAAATCCTCGTTGGTGGACGCCCCCATCATCAACGAGCTGCCCATCGCCATGGAGTGTGAGTTCATTGAATACCAAAGCGATGACACTGGCCTTGGCGTCATCGGCAAGGTGCTGCAGACCTCCGTTGAAGCCAGCAAGATGAAGGACGGCAAAGTGGACGTGGAAGCCCTGCAAGCCATCACTTTCGACCCCTACACGCACGGCTATTATCAAGTCTCAAAGCGCGTTGGTGAGGCCTTCAAGGACGGCTTGAAACTGAAATAATCATCAGTCAGTAACCAGCCCAAACAACACCATGCGCAACCCCCTTTTTGTTATAGCCTTTATGATCCTTTCAGCGTTACCATCCACGGCCCAAATCGACCTTCACAGCCACGCCATCACTAAGGGCTACCTCGATTACATCAAGGCCAATGGTGCCGAGATGGACGAAGGTTTCCCCCTACCCTCTTGGGACGTGGAACAACATATTGCCTTTATGGACAAGGCTGGCATACAGACCTCTGTGCTGACCATGCCTGCACCGCAGCCTTGGTTTGGCGATGCGGAGGCTTCGGCAGCGGTGTGCCGCAGCTACAATGAAGAGTGCGCCGCACTCAAGGCACGCTATCCTGGACGTTTCATGTTTTGTGCCGCATTGCCCCTACCCGATGTGCCACACGCATTGGAGGAGGCTCGCTATGCCTTGGAGGTCTTGGGGGCAGATGGCGTCAAGTTGGCTACCAACAGCTACGGCCAATATCTCGGTGACTCCGCTTTGGACACGCTGATGGCCTATCTCGATCAACAGAACGCCGTCGTCATCCTGCACCCACACAAACCCTCGGCGGTCAATGCACAACTGGTTGCCGAGTTATGAATACTTGGCCGAGACCACGCGCACAGTACTCAACATGGTAGCACATGATGTATTGGTGCGCTATCCACATCTGAAAGTTGTTGTGCCGCATTGCGGTTCATTCCTGCCCAATGCTTTGCCCCGTTTCCGCTCCCTCCTGCCCGTGATGGTGAAACAAGGCATGATGCAGCCTGTGGATGTCGACGCCAACCTGTCACGGCTCTATTACGACCTTGCCGGCGCACCCACAGACGAAGTCCTCGATGCCCTGTTGACCATCACCACGCCCGACCATATCCTCTACGGTAGCGACTATCCGTATGTGGCAGAACCCGTGCTCATCGGTGGGAAGCAGGCCTTGGAGGGACGCCTCGCCTCGCACGGACTGAATCCGAAAGATATCTTCACAGACAACGCCCGACGTCTTTTTGGCGAGAGCCTGCCATTGCGACAATACGGAGAAAAGATCGTCCGCCTCGCCGAAATCGAAGTGGTGCCTGAATTTTTGGAGGAATATATGGCCTTCGCCAAGGAAGTCGGCGAGACCTCAGTGAAGGTGGAGCCAGGCGTGCTGACCCTCTTCTCGATGCAAACCAAGGAAGACCCTTGCAAGATCTACATCCTGGAAATCTACGCCAAACCGCTCATTTCAAGAAATACAAGGAAGGTACGTCCCAAATGGTGAAGAGTCTGAAACTGATTGATGTCAACCCGTTGGCGGGGATGGTACGGTGAATTGAGGATATTTACTATTTTTGCAACCATATAATAACCAAAACGATGAAGAAAATAGCAATAACCCTTTTGTGTGCGCTAGCCTTTGCCGCATGCACCAACAACCAAACTGAAGACAATAAAAACAATCAAAACGACACGAATATGGAAAACACAGCAAAAGTCTATCTGACTCGCAACATCAGCCCGGAAGCTTTGGTGAACATCTGAAGCCAAAGGCCGCGTGGCCGTGAAAATCTCGACCGGCGAGGGCAGCAACCCCAACTACCTGAAACCCGAACTTATCAAAGACCTCGTTCATGAGGTTGACGGCACCATCGTGGAGTGCAACACCGCCTACGGCAACGGCCCTGGCGATGAGAAGGACGAGCGCAACAACTCGGCTGTTCACTGGGAAGTCATTCGCAGACACGGTTTCACTGATTACTTCCCCGTCGATATCATGGACGAGTACGATGAAATCCGCATCCCTGTGAAGGACCAGAGGCACATCAAATACGACATCGTGGGTGGACACATGGCCAACTACGACTTCATGATTGCCCTCAACCACTTCAAGGGTCACCCGATGGGTGGTTACGGCGGCGCGCTGAAGAACCTCAGCATCGGCTGCGCCAGCAGCAACGGTAAAGCCTACATCCACTCCTCGGGAAAGATGGAGAAACTCGATATGGACAAGCTTTGGACGCCCGAATACATTGGCGACCAGGACGGCTTCCTTGAGAGCATGGCAGCAGCGGCCCAAGCTGTGACGAACTATTTCCAAAAGAGACAGGGCATCATCTACATCAGCGTGATGAACAACATGAGCATCGACTGCGACTGCGTCGACCATCCCGCCCCCGTGAAACTTGAGGACTACGGCATCCTCGCCAGTACCGACCCCGTTGCTCTCGACCAAGCCTGCGTCGACATCATCAACAACCAAGAGGTGACCGCCACCAACGACCCCACCGACCTACTCAGCCGCATCGACAAGCAACACGGCACCCACACCATCAAGCATGCCGAAGCCATCGGACTGGGAACCAGAAAATACACCATTGTCAGCATTGATTGATTTGCGGCACTATTCACTTCTTTGTTAATTATAAAGGATGCTATTATGGAAAACCCGAAGATTATCATTACCATCAATCGTGAAAGTGGAAGTGGAGGTGGCGAGATAGCCCGTCTGCTGGGAGAGAAATTGGGCCTCAAGGTTTACGGTCGCGCCATATTGCAAAGCGTTGCAGATCATTTTAATACGACCCTTGAAGACATGGATCGTGTTAAGGCGCAGAGAGCCAATTGGTGGAACGATTTCTGTAACTTTTATCGTCAGTTTGATACGTCTAGCCGTGCTGGTAATTCCAATCCAGAAGCCACGCCTTTGACCCTTTATTATTCTGAGGCTCGTCTGCTTCGAGAATTGGCCGAACAGGAGAGTTGCATCATTGTGGGCCGTGCCGGTTTCCACATCTTCCGCGACAATCCCAATGCGTTGCACCTGCTTATCATGGCCGACCGTGACGCACGTATCGCCCGCATCGCCGCCAAGCAAAACCTCAGCCCCGAAGAGGCCGCCAAGGTCATCGATAAAACCGACAAGGCTCGTGACACATTCGTCAAAACCGTCGCCGAGACCTCGCGCTACGATGCCCGTAACTACGATTTTGTGCTTAACGTCACAAATATGCCTACCGAAGCTGTGGCGCAGTTCCTTGCCGACAATATCAGGAAGAAGTATCCTTTCTTGGCGAAATTGACTTAGGTTGCAGGCTCCGCCGGTATTCGCTGGGTGACTGGCCGAGATGTTTGGTGCAGTAGCGGCTGAAATAGCTCAACGAGGTGAAGTTCATGCGGTCGGCGATTTGGGTGAGCGAGAGGCGTTCATCGTCCAAAAAGCTTTTCAAGATGGGCACGGTGGCACGGTTGATATAACTGCTGACACTGTGGCCCGTCACGCGTTTGACTGTGGCGGAGAGGTACTTCGGCGAGACGTTCAACCGCTCGGCATAGTAGCTCACCTCACGCTCGGTGCGACTGATGCCGGTGGCGAGTAAGTCGGTTAGCTGACGGACGATGTAGGCCGTTCGGTCGCTGTGGGTGTCGGTAGCCTCACGTTGGGCGTGAGGCTCGAAGATGTCATACATCATCGTCAGGCAAAGGCTCCCCATCAGTTCGTTGTAGAATAGCAGGTGGCGGTCGTTGAGGCGATCACGGAGACGGTGAAAATCGGCAAAAAGAATAGCAGCCTGCTCATCGGTGAGTTTGATGATAGGGTCTTGGTTGAGCGAGATGCTCCCTCCAATGCTATAGTTGTTCGACGGCAACAGGTTTTG
>CAJOIH010000048.1 GCA_905234455.1 uncultured Bacteroidales bacterium
AGTTTCTCGGGCATGTCATCGGGTATCTTGGCATAAATGCCGCTCTCGAACAGGATAGCCTTACCCTTGATGTCCACCTGGTCCACATCGGCACGGATCTCAAGGATCTCGTCAATGCGCAGCGGAGTGAGCGACAAGGATACGAGGGTAGCGATGCGGTCACCCTCCTGCAGGTCGATCTTGCCCTTGAGGGCGTCACCGATCTTTTCTACCTTACCCAGGAGCATACCACCCGAACCGGTGCGGCGGTTGCGGTGCTTGCCCTGCAGTTCGACGTTCAGGAACATCTCCTTCTTGATCTCTTCCAGCACCTCGGCCTCGTTGTTGGGATCCTTGGCCTGCTGCTTGGCATAGTTGTGGATGTCGGTGAATGAAGCGGAGTCAATATTCAAGGTCTGATGTTGTTGTCCAGTTTGTTAGCGGGCTGAGGAAGAACGCCCTTGGGTTCGATGACGCGGTGAGTACCGAATCTATTTCCGTGTTTCTGCATTGTTTTAATTAAGTTTTAGTGTTAAACGGTTATTGTTATTTTAGTTTTTAGTTTCTAGTCCCTAGTTTCTAGTTGGCATACGCCAGTGACTAAGGTCAGTTGCGCTTGGGGAGGCCCAGAATTTCACGGGCCTCGTCGCTGGTGGCGATGGGACGGCCCAGTTCCTTGGCGAGACGCACCACTTTCTCCACGAGCTCGCCATTGCTCTTGGCCAACACGCCCTTGGAGAGATAGAGGTTGTCCTCGAAGCCTACACGCACGTTACCGCCCATGGCGATGGCAGCAGCGGCCATCGGGAAGGCATGACGACCTACGCCGGTGACGGTCCAAGTGGAGCCAGCGGGAATGCCGTTCACAAGCCAGCAGAGGTTGGCGACGGTGGCGGGGGTGCAGCCGGGCACGCCCAGCACGAAGTTGAACTGCATGGGAGCGCCAGGGGCCTGACCCTTCTTGGCCATGTTGAGGATGGTGTCCAAGTGACCCATCTCGAAGCATTCGTATTCGGGCTTGATGCCGCGTTCCATCATGCGTTTGCCGAAGGCGCGCATGGTCGGCATGGTGTTGTCGAAGATCTCGTCGCCGAAGTTGCAGGTACCGCAGTCGAGGGTAGCCATCTCAGGCAACGGGTTGGTGTCGGTCGATTGAAGTCTTTCGTCAGGGGTCATACCCACAGCACCTCCCGTTGAAGGGATAAGGATGACATTGGGGCACACCTTTAAAATGGCCTCTTCGCACTCTTGGAAACGGCCACGGTCTTGGGTGGGCGTGCCGTCGTCCCAGCGGACGTGCAGGTGCACGATGGCGGCACCGGCATCGACGGCCGACTTGGCCTCGCGCACGATTTCCTCAACAGTATAAGGCACATTGGGATTCTGTTCCTTGGTGACTTCTGCGCCGCAGATGGCGGCGGTGATGATCAGTTTATCCATATTACTTTCTTTGGCAGTTTTTAGGGGTTACGCAAGTACCTGAAGCACGGCAAACCAGGATAGGCTCATCCAGTTCATCGGCGGCTGAGGGAGAAATGTCGGGACGGGCGACAGCCACCTTGCGGGCCTCAAACAGCATGTGGCGAGAAGTGTTGCCTTCACGGTCGATCCAACCTTCAGCTTCGATGAAATCGCCTGCATAGACAGGGGCTTTGAATTCAATCATGTCGTATGCGCAGAAAAGGCCTTCGTCGCCGTCACGCATAATCAAAAGCTCGGTAGCCACATCACCAAAGAGGTGAACCATGTGAGCACCGTCAACCAAATTGCCACCGTAGTGGGCATCCTTCGCACTCATGCGAAGTCTAATCTTTGTTCTGTATTCCATAGTTCGGATTATTTTTCAACGTAAATACCATCAACATAGATACCAGAGGCGTGGACGCATTCGGGCTTGATCTCGCCCACCTTCACCAGCTTCTCGGCCTCGACCACCACGTAGTCGGCGGCGGTAGCCATCAGCGGGTTGAAGTTGTTGGTGGTGCCCAGGAACACCATGTTGCCAAATTCGTCAACGATGTTGGCGCGGAGGAAAGCGATGTCAGCCTTCAGGGGCTTCTCGAGGAGGTAGTCCTTACCATCGACGTTCACCACTTGTTTGCCGTCAGCCATGATGGTGCCCATGCCCGTGGGGGTCAGCACGCCACCGAGGCCTGCACCGTAGGCGCGGATGCGCTCTGCGAGGGTGCCTTGAGGAACGTATTCCACAATCAGAGTGCCTTCGTTCTTCTGGAGGGCGGTCTGCTTGTTGGTACCGGTGTGCGACACGATGGCCTTCTTCACCTGGTGGTTGGTCACCAGCTTGCCGTGGGCCACTTCGTCGTAAGCGGTGTCGTTGGCGATGATGGTAAGATCCTTCACGCCTTTGGCAACCAAAGCGTCGATAATTTGAACCGGGCTTCCCACGCCGAGGAAACCACCGATCATGATCGTCATGCCGTCGTGAACCTTCTCAACGGCCTGCTCTAATGTAATC
>CAJOIH010000049.1 GCA_905234455.1 uncultured Bacteroidales bacterium
GCGCTTCTACCACATCTCGACCGACGAGGTCTACGGCGCCCTGCAGATGACCCACCCCGAAGGCATCGAGCCCCCGTTCACCACCAAGGCCAGCAGCGGGCAGCACCACTTGGCCTATGGCGAGAAGTTCTTCACCGAGGACCTCAAATACCAGCCGCATAGTCCCTATAGCGCCGCTAAGGCCAGCTCCGACCACTTCGTCCGAGCCTTCCACGACACCTACGGCATGCCCACAGTGGTGACCAACTGCTCCAACAACTACGGACCCTACCAGTTCCCCGAGAAGCTGATCCCGCTGTTCATCAACAACATCCGTCACCGCAAGCCGCTGCCTGTGTACGGCAAGGGCGAGAACGTGCGCGACTGGCTCTTTGTGGAGGACCATGCCCGCGCCATCGACGTGATTTTCCACAAGGGTAAGATTGCCGAAACCTACAACATCGGCGGCTTCAACGAGTGGAAGAACATCGACATCATCAAGGTTTTGATCAACACCGTCGACCGCCTGCTGGGCCGTCCCGAAGGCGCCGACATGGACCTGATCACCTATGTCACCGACCGCGCCGGCCACGATTTGCGCTATGCCATCGACAGCAGTAAGCTGCAGCGCGAACTCGGTTGGGAGCCCTCGTTGCAGTTCGAGGAAGGCATCGAAAAGACCGTCCGCTGGTACTTGGACAACCAGGAGTGGATGGACAACGTCACCTCGGGTGACTATCAAAAGTATTACGAAGACATGTATAAAGGACGTTAACCATGAATATCGCAGTAGCAGGCACCGGGTATGTCGGGCTCAGTATCGCTGTATTACTGGCTCAGCACCATCATGTGGTGGCTGTGGATGTGATTTCTGATAAGGTCGATAAGATCAACCGAAGGGTTTCGCCTGTTCAGGACGAATACATTGAGCGTTATTTGGCAGAGAAACCTTTGGACCTGTCGGCAACTTTGGACGCCCGTTCGGCCTATGCCGAAGCGGATTTTGTGGTGATTGCGGTTCCTACCAATTACGATCCCATGCGAAACTTCTTCGACACGACCCATGTGGAGGAAGTGATCGCATTGGTGATGGAAGTCAATCCCCAAGCCGTGATGGTGATCAAGAGTACCGTGCCGGTGGGCTATACCAAGAGCGTGAGTGCCCAATACAAGGGTGCCAGGTTTGTTTTTGCACCGGAGTTTTTGCGTGAATCCAAGGCCCTTTACGATAACTTGTACCCATCACGCATTATTGTCGGTTGTGACGATCCTTCGATTGAGGCGGCAGCGCGGCAGTTTGCCGAGATCGTCCAGAGGAGCGCCATCAAGGAAAATGTACCGGTGCTGTATATGGGTTCCACTGAGGCGGAAGCGGTGAAGTTGTTCGCCAATACTTACCTCGCTTTACGAGTGAGTTACTTCAACGAGCTTGATACCTATGCCGAGATGAAAGGCCTGGACACCCGGGCAATCATCGAAGGCGTCTGTTTGGATCCCCGCATCGGCTCCGATTACAACAATCCGTCTTTCGGTTACGGCGGCTACTGCTTGCCCAAAGACACCAAGCAACTCCTTGCCAACTTCAACGATGTGCCGGAGAACCTCATCAAGGCCATTGTTGATAGTAACCGCACCCGCAAGGACTTTATTGCTGATCAGGTGCTGAAGAAGGCGGGCTATTATGACTATTATGACCAAGGCCAGTACAATGCCGCCAACGAGCATCGTTGTGTGATCGGCGTTTTCAGGCTGACGATGAAATCGAACTCCGACAATTTCCGCCAATCGTCCATTCAAGGGGTGATGAAGCGCATCAAGGCCAAAGGCGCCGAAGTCATCATTTACGAACCTACGTTGGAAGACGGCAGTACCTTCTTCGGTTCGTTGGTGGTCAACGACCTTGCCGAGTTCAAGCGCCGCAGCCAGGCCATCATCGCCAACCGCTACGACTCCTGCCTCGACGACGTAAAAGACAAAGTATATACTAGAGATATCTTCAAACGCGACTAACGTCATTGCGAGCGTAGCGAAGCAAACCAACCTGAACCGTCATTGCGAGCAACGCGAAGCAATCCAACCTGAACCATTTAAGAAAAATTTAATCAATCTCCCTTACCCCAAAGACGCTCTCTCCCCAGTGATCAGCGCCCAGACCCTCGAATTCCACCACGGCAAGCACCTCCAGGGCTATGTCGATAACCTCAACAAGCTCCTTCCCGGCAGTCCCTTCGAGATCCTTCCATTGGAAGAAATTGTGAAGCGTGCCGATGGCGGCATGTTCAACAACGCCGGCCAGATTCTCAACCACAACCTCTACTTCACCCAGTTCTCGCCTGCTCCCGCCGAGCTCAATCCCAATAGCCCGTTGGCCAAACAGATTGTGAAGCAGTGGGGGAGTGTCGACGCCTTTAAGGAGGAGTTCGTCGCCAAAGGCGTGAGCCTCTTCGGCAGCGGCTGGGTGTGGCTCTCCGCCCAGGAGGATGGCACCCTGGTCATTACTCAGGAACCCGGCGCCAACAACCCCGTCGCCAAGGGCTTGAAGCCCTTGCTGACCTTCGACGTATGGGAGCACGCCTATTATCTCGACTACCAGAACCGCCGTGCCGCCCATCTTGCTGAGCTGTGGAAGATTGTGGATTGGAAGGTGGTGGAGGAGCGGTATCAATAAACCATGAAAGGCATCGTTCTCGCTGGAGGTTCCGGCACCCGTTTGTATCCCATCACTAAGGGAGTGAGCAAGCAGCTCTTGCCCATCTACGACAAGCCGATGGTGTATTATCCCATCAGCGTGTTGATGTTGGCGGGCATTAGGGAGATATTGATCATCTCCACGCCTTACGACCTGCCCGCTTTCAAGCGTTTGTTAGGCGATGGCAGCGACTTCGGGGTGCGTTTCGAGTATGCCGAGCAGCCCAGTCCTGACGGGTTAGCTCAGGCTTTCATCATCGGGGAGGAGCTCATCGGTGATGACAGCGCCTGCCTGGTCTTGGGCGACAACATCTTCTACGGTGCGGGCTTTACCACGATGCTGCGCAATGCCGTGAGGGATGCCGAGGAGAACAAGAAAGCCACCGTCTTCGGCTATTGGGTCTCCGATCCCGAGCGCTATG
>CAJOIH010000050.1:0-1821 GCA_905234455.1 uncultured Bacteroidales bacterium
CGCATCGACACCGACAAACAATTCAAGTCGATGATGAACGAAATCGAAAAGAAAATCCTCATTTAAATGGTTTTCGGAAAGCTTTATTTGGTGCCCAACCTATTAGGCGCGACAAAACCCGAGCAAGTACTGCCTGCGGGCACACTCGACATTGTCAAACGGCTGAAACACTTCGTAGTGGAGAACACCCGCACCTCACGTCGTGTATTGAGCCGCATCGGGATGGACTACGCCATCGACGATATTGAGTTCATCGAACTCGACAAGCACAACGCCCACAACCTTGATTTAATGGAGCATCTTGGCCCTTGTCTCAACGGCGAGGACATGGGGTTGATGTCGGAGGCTGGCACCCCGTGTGTTGCCGACCCGGGCGCCTTAGTGGTTGACCTAGCCCATTCCGCCGGTATCCAAGTCGTTCCCTTGGTGGGCCCCAACGCGATGATTCTAGCGTTGATGGCCTCGGGCTTCAACGGACAGGCCTTCGCCTTCCATGGCTACCTGCCTATCAAGAGTCCCGAGCGGCAGAATGCCATCAAGAATTTGGAACGTCGCTCCATGAGCAACAACGAAACGGAGCTCTTCATTGAGACACCCTTCAGAAACAATGCCATGATACAGGATCTTTGCAAGAACCTCCACCCTTCCACCATGGTTTGCGTCGCGTGCAACCTTACCTGCGACGACGAACTCATCATCAGCCAAGACATCGCCTCATGGAAATCCTTTAAAGGCGACTTGAACAAGAAGCCGGCGGTGTTTCTGGTTTATAGAAGTCAGAAGACAGAAGGAAGAAGACAGAAGAATTAACGAATATTCAGAACCCGGTGAATTTGGAGGGAAAGGCGCCAGCCAGGGTTGTTGAGTACTGCCTCCACACAAGATTTCATATTGAGTTGACACTCTGTTTCGTCTTCTGAAAAACAGGGTTGAAGATACTTGTGTTGCGTTTCGATGCCATCGTATTGGCTGAGGTCTTGTCCAAGATAGACCACTTTTAGCTCATCACACTTTTTGAGGACGGCAGGTTCGACGTCGCCGCCTTCGAATCCAGTTTTGGGAGAAAAAGTCACCCAATCAAGGTTCGATGGCAACAGTCGAGTGCCGTTGGTTTCAACAGCGATGAATTTACCTGTTTTTGCCTTGAGGGTCGCCACGAAATCCTCGTCGATAAACAAAGACGGCTCGCCACCAGTGAGGACGACCATCTGAGCGAAGGGATAATTCAATATTTCGGCGACGATGGCCTCAAGCGACATGGGAACTCCCTCTTGATGACGTGTATCGCAGAAGGCACAACGTAGGTTACAGCCGCTGAAACGCACAAAGACAGCGGGCGTCCCTGTGTAGAAGCCTTCGCCTTGGAGGGAATAGAATATTTCGTTTATTCGAAACATTGGGGAGCGTCGTCCTTGATGTATGATGCTTTATTGTCGCGTGATTCCCAGACATCGGCACGATAGCAGTTCGGCACGGTATCAACGATCCAACGGGCCAAATTCTCGGCAGTGGGATTGAAATCGAGCACCTCATTAATATTGGTATGGTCGATTTTACCGTGAATCATCTTCTTAATCAAAGTGAAGTCGCAGACCATGCCATTGCTGTCGAGTTGCTCGGCACGGCAATACACGTTGATCTTCCAGTTATGGCCGTGGAGGTTTTCACACTTGCTCTCGTAATCGAGATATAATTGATGACATGCTGAAATCTCCAGCGTTTTTCTTACGTAATACATATTCTATTGGTTTTCGTATTCTGTTGTATCATTAATTCCAGCGTCCTTCAAGGCTTGAATGCGTTCACGGCAGGTACCGCAAG
>CAJOIH010000050.1:1852-2915 GCA_905234455.1 uncultured Bacteroidales bacterium
AATCCCAAGGCCTTGCCGTGTTCGGCGATTTCCTTCTTGCTCAGGTAGGTGTAAGGTGCCCAAATGGTAATGTTTTCGTAGGTTCCCGCCGATGTCGCCTCCGACATGGCCTTGACAAAGCCAGGACGGCAGTCGGGATAGATGGAGTGATCTCCTGCGTGGTTGGCAATCATCACCCGTTTCAGTCCGTTGCTCTCGGCAATACCAGCAGCGATGGCCAGCATGATGCCGTTGCGGAAGGGCACCACGGTCGACTTCATATTTTCGTCGTCATAGTTTCCCTCCGGGATATCGTCTGGAGTCATCAGCAAGGCACTCTTGAAGTAACGGTGCATAAACTCCAGCGGCACCACGATATGTTTGATACCCAGTCGCTGGCAGTGGGTGATGGCACAGATGCGCTCACGGCCGTTCTGCGTAGAGCCGTAGTCGAAGGTGATGGCCAAGGCGATTTCGTCCTTGAACTCGTAAAGCATGGTGGTCGAGTCCATGCCACCCGAAATGATAATCACCGCATCTTTCATTTCATCATCGACATTAATCTATTCTTAACCATATCCTGATGATCCTTGTCGCCATAGTTGGCGAAAGGCTTGATGGAGATTCCCCCACGAGGATTGAACAAGCCGATGACTTCCAAATATTTGGGATCCATCAGCTTGACCAAATCCTTCATGATGATGTTCACGCAATCCTCATGAAAATCGCCATGGTTGCGAAAGCTGAAGAGGTAGAGTTTCAGGCTCTTGCTCTCCACCATCAGCGTGCGCGGGATGTAATTAATAATGATGTGTCCGAAGTCCGGCTGACCCGTCTTGGGGCACAGCGAGGTAAACTCGGGACAGTCGAGCGTCACCAGGTAATCGTTTTCCGGATGCTTGTTCTCGAAAGTCTCGAGCACTTCGGGAGTATAGTCATAGCTATACTGAGTATTCTGATTCCCTAAAAGGGTGACACTTTGAAGTTCTTGTTCGTTTCGTGACATGGGTTTGTAATTTGGCTGCAAAAATAGCAAATTGTTCTCAATCAAGGTAGTTTTAGCAAAGAAGTGCCGCAGTCAGTC
>CAJOIH010000051.1 GCA_905234455.1 uncultured Bacteroidales bacterium
GATTACATTAGAGCAGGCCGTTGAGAAGGTTCACGACGGCATGACGATCATGATCGGTGGTTTCCTCGGCGTGGGAAGCCCGGTTCAAATTATCGACGCACTGGTTGCCAAAGGCGTGAAGGATCTTACCATCATCGCCAACGACACCGCTTACGATGAAGTGGCCCATGGCAAGCTGGTGACCAACCACCAGGTGAAGAAGGCCATCGTGTCGCACACCGGCACCAACAAGCAGACCGCCCTCCAGAAGAACGAAGGCACTTTGATTGTGGAATACGTTCCCCAAGGCACCCTCGCAGAGCGCATCCGCGCCTACGGTGCAGGTCTTGGTGGCGTGCTGACCCCCACGGGCATGGGCACCATCATGGCTGACGGCAAACAGGTGGTGAACGTCGATGGCAAGGACTACCTCCTTGAGAAGCCCCTGAAGGCCGACATCGCTTTCCTCCGCGCCAACATCGTCGATGAATTCGGCAACATGGTGTTCCTGGGCACCACCAACAACTTCAACCCGCTGATGGCTACCGCTGCCGACTACGTGGTGGTCGAAGCCGAGAAGCTGGTCCCCGTGGGTGAGATCAAGCCCGAGTGCGTGCACGCCTCCGGTATTTATGTCGATGGTATTTACGTTGAAAAATAATCCGAACTATGGAATACAGAACAAAGATTAGACTGCGCATGAGCGCAAAGGATGCCCATTACGGTGGCAATTTGGTTGATGGCGCCCACATGGTTCACCTCTTCGGTGACGTGGCTACCGAGCTTTTGATTATGCGTGACGGCGATGAAGGCCTGTTCTGCGCATACGACATGATTGAATTCAAGGCCCCTGTCTATGCCGGCGATTTCATCGAAGCCGAAGGTTGGATCGACCGCGAAGGCAACACCTCGCGCCACATGCTGTTTGAGGCCCGCAAGGTTGCCGTCGCCCGTCCCGACATCTCTCCCTCAGCCGCCGACGAACTGGATGAGCCCATCCTGGTCTGCCGTGCTTCAGGTACTTGCGTAACTCCAAAGGATTGCCAGAGAAAGTAACTTAGAATTAAGAATTTAGAATTTAGAGAGTTCATGGATAAACTTATTATCACTGCCGCCATCTGCGGCGCAGAAGTCACCAAGGAACAGAATCCCAACGTGCCTTATACCGTTGAGGAAATCGTGCGCGAGGCCAAGTCGGCCGTCGATGCCGGTGCCGCCATCGTGCACCTGCACGTCCGCTGGGACGACGGCACGCCCACCCAGGACCGTGGCCGTTTCCAAGAGTGCGAAGAGGCCATTTTAAAGGTGTGCCCCAATGTCATCCTCATCCCTTCAACAGGTGGCGCTGTTGGTATGACACCTGACGAAAGACTTCAATCGACCGACACCAACCCGTTGCCCGAGATGGCTACCCTCGACTGCGGTACCTGCAACTTCGGCGACGAGATCTTCGACAACACCATGCCGACCATGCGCGCCTTTGGCAAACGCATGATGGAACGCGGCATCAAGCCCGAATATGAATGCTTCGAGATGGGTCACCTCGACACCATCCTCAACATGGCCAAGAAGGGTCAGGCCCCTGGCGCTCCCATGCAGTTCAACTTCGTGTTGGGCGTTCCCGGCTGTACTCCTGCCACCGTGGCCAACCTCTGCTGGCTTGTGAACGGCATCCCCGCTGGCTCTACCTGGACCGTCACCGGCGTAGGTCGCCATGCCTTCCCGATGGCCGCCGCTGCCATCGCCATGGGCGGTAACGTCCGCGTGGGCTTCGAGGACAACCTCTACCTCTCGAAGGGCGTGCTTCAATCCAATGGTGAACTGGTCGCCAAGGTCGTCCGCATCGCCAACGAACTCGGTCGCCCGATTGCCACCTCTGATGAGGCTCGCGAAATCCTTGGTCTCAAACCCAGAAAATAATCATTAATACTTTAAATACCAAAACATTAAATTAATAGACAATGCAAAAACATGGTAACAAATACGGTACTCACCGTGTGATCGAACCCGTCGGCGTGCTGCCGCAACCCGCTAACAAACTGAACAACAACATGGATGAGATTTGGGACAACGAAATCCTCATCGATGTGCAGACCCTGAATATCGACTC
>CAJOIH010000052.1 GCA_905234455.1 uncultured Bacteroidales bacterium
TTGGCCATCAGTAACATCATTATGCATATTGTTTTTCACACATCAACATTGTTTCGGAGACAAAAGAATAGTAATACGAATAAACCCACTATCTTTGCCGAAAAATATCCCTTATGCAAAACCTCATCATCAACCCCATCACTATTGAGCATTTGAACCAATATGGCGCCATCTATGCGGCGGCGTTTTCGGGCGAGCCGTGGAATGACAACTGGTCGGTGAAAGATGCCACCATCCACGTCCGTGAATTGCTTGAATGTCAACAGCATTACGGTTTGGAATGTGTCGTGGATGGCGAAGTTTCAGGCTTCATTTTGGGCACTTCCATGCTGTTCCATTATGGCCGCACTTTCGAAATCAACGACCTTGCCGTTGCGCCCCGATACCAACGAAAAGGCATCGTGCCTCGCCGACCTCAAGTCACAAGGCATTGTGGGCTTTCATCTCATTACCGCCTGTGAGGGTGTCTTGCCCGCTTTCTATGAAAGATTCGGCTTCAAGAAAGAGGAGCGGGTGATGCTGATGGGGATGTAACGGCAAACCCTCCCGTAAAAAGTAGCAGTTTGAGTTTTCCCTCGCTGTCGCAGGTGGTGGTGGTCACTTTTTGATTCAGGCTATTCATAAATTCTAGTTTCTGCAAAAATACGGTTTTGGATTATGGCAAAAGGAAAGCCGTCGTAAGGAGATGGCTTACGGCGGCTTTCATAATACTTTGTTTTTGGCGATTTGATACTCAAACGCTTTTTCCCATCTCAAACGCCTCCTGCAACTTGGCATTGCCTTCAATCTCTTTCGGAGCGCCCACACCGCCGCAGAAGATATGGCCTTTAAGACTTGACTTGCCGTAGCAGTCGACAGACCGCTTTCAGCGCGCCTCGGCACGAACTCCTCGTTCTCGGCTGCTGTGGTCAGCAGGTAGATGTCACGGAACTTGTAATCCATGGGGTACATCGCGTTCATGCGGTCGATGAGGGTCTTCATCTGGCCGCTCATCTCGTAGTAGTATATGGGCGTGGCCCAGCAGACCACATCGGCGTTGAGCACGCCCTCCATGATGGCGGGCACATCATCCTTGATGACGCAGGCACCCGTCTTTTGGCACGACAGGCAGCCGATGCAAAACTTGATTTCCTTGCCTCTCAATGAGACGAGTTCCACTTGATGCCCAGCGGCTTCCGCGCCCTTGGCAAATTGCTCCGCTAAAGCGTGGCTGTTCGAGCCGGGGCGGAGACTGGTTGAAATTACGATTACTTTTTTCATAGCTAAGACTTATCGGATAAAATTGGTGTATTTCGTCTCTTCCTTTTCAGGCAGTCCGTTGCGTTCGCGTTCGGCAGCGATGGCGCGCATGAGGAAAGCCATATTGCGGCCCAAGATGCGCATGATTTGCACGCCTTCTTCGTCTTGCATCACGTCTTCAGCGGAGTGGCCATGCACCATGTTCCAATAGCGACTGCTCACGATGGGCATCTCGCTGATGGTGAAATACTTGTTGAGCCGGTCGAAAGCGGCTGTGGTGCCGCCACGTCGTGCCGAGACGACCGCCGCGCCCACCTTCATTCGTTTGTCGAATGGGGTGCTGAAAAATAGGCGGTCGAGCAGGTTGGTGAGCGTTCCGTTGGGGCCAGCGTAATACACCGGCGAGCCGACCACGAGGCCATCGGCTTGTTCGAACTTGGGTGCCACTTCGTTCACCATATCGTTGAACACGCAATGGCCCAATTCGGCGCATTTGCCACAGGCAATGCAGCCACGGATATCCTTGTTCCCGATGTGGACGATTTCGGTTTCTATGCCGTTTTTCTGTAACTCTTCCGCCACGATGCTTAAGGCGGTGAAGGTGCAGCCGTTAGCATGCGGGCTGCCGTTGATGAGGAGTGCTTTCATTTTCTATGCTGTAGTATTGATTAGGTTCAAATGTCTATAAACTAGTCAACAATCCCCTTCTTCAAGAATTCCGCCAGCGGAATGTGTATAATACCTTCATACTTGCTGGAATCCATGAAAGGTGTCATTGAAATCACATATTTTGGGTAATTGTCGCTAATCTTTTGAAGATTCCCAAACTCACGTTCGAAT